>JADJZU010000028.1 GCA_016715625.1 Bacteroidota bacterium | reverse complement strand
GAATTAAACTTGATAGGCTATTAATACCAAACCAGGTAGTGTCATTCACGTATAGCGCAATACAAACCATTGTGGAAATGAGGGAATACACCGGTGCCCATTTATTTCGGTTCATTAACTCGGTAGCACTGTACGTTTGCACCAAAACAAAAGTGCTAACGCAAAAACAACGTTCATCCCATTAAGCGATATATGGTGAAAGGCAAAAACAACTACAAAAAAGAGGGTGAAAAATTGAATCATGCTCCAATAGAGTAATCCTCTTGAAGCCGGAGGATTGAATTTTTCAAAGTTATAATGGTCCGTAATTTCGCGACCGGGTATTTTCTTCGAAACCGTCCTGGCGCCATCCGTTGGGCCTAAACCAAATCGTCAACTTATCCATCCACTTCTCGGCTCGCCAGGCATCTTTCATCATTAAAACTAAATGCTCAAAATTGATGGTTACCGGGTTGTAGGTTCGTGATGGGCGTGTGATTCCATACACCGGAGGTTCACTGTCCAATTCCTCCCTGAAAAGTGCCGAATAGCTTATCCCATATATTAAAAAATGGCACTATGGTTTTATCTAAATAGATAAGGTTGAACGCATGATGAACACGGTGCTGCGAAGGTGTTACAATGATGTATTCCAAAAATCCGAGCTTACCAATCTGCCTGGTGTGATACCAAACCTGCGAAAATTTATGAATGGGTAAAACAATAGCAATAACAGTTGGTGAAAGTCCAAGAATGGCGGCCGGAAGCGACAAAAAGAACAGAAAGTTGATAAACCCTATGAAGGGTTGCCGCATGGATGTAGCAATGTTATACTCTTCCGAATTGTGGTGAATGAGATGCCCGTACCATAAAAAATTTATCTCGTGATGTAAGCGATGTCCCCAGTAAAATTCAAAATCCAATACGATGAAAGTAACTACATAAGCAATCCAGGTGGTTTCAATGTGTAATGGCTAAATGCTGATACATAAATTGATAAGAAACGATGGATATGCCTAAACCAAACAAAGCCCTGACAGCAAGGGTAATGCCCGAGTAAGAACTGGATAAGGCATCCATCCAGGGAACCGTATCGTTCCCTTTTAAGTAGCCGATTAGTTTTTCGCTCAATATGAGCACCAGGAATATGGGCATAGCGATTGAGAATATTTTGGCAATCTGTTCCATGCAGTTTGGTTGTTATCTATTTAGCTAAAACTAAACGGACTTAAGCCCACCGCGATTAACAAAAGATAATTACTGCTTTTTAGTGGATATTCTTTTCCGGATGCGACTGAGCGATACGGGGGTAATGCCCAGCACATTGGCGATATACTTGTTGGGAACGCGATTGAGTAAGTCGGGATATTTCTGTATAAACTTAAGATAGCGCTCTTCTGGACTTAGGAGCATAAAATCGTCCACTGCGCTAAGTGCCTCTGCTAAAATGTTGTTGACGAAAAACGAAGGCCTGGTTCCAACTTCGGATTGCCGTGAACAATTTGTTGCATGGTTTTTACCTCTATCACAATAAGCTCGGTTGGTTCTAAAGCCTGTAGATTAAAACGGGAGGGTTCGTTGAGTAAATCAATTTCATAGCAAGACATGGCCTGATTTTCGTATCGAAGCCGGTTCGTAATTTCTTCGCCTTTTTCATTAACCAGATAAGAACGTATTAATCCCTCCTTCACAAAATAGATATTGCTTTTACGCGAGCCCTGTTTTAAAAAAATATCGCCCTGCTTCAACTTTAAGATGCTGCAATGCTTTAAGAAATCGAACACATCATCGCTGCTCAAATCCTGAAGAAACGGAAAGACAAGTTTTAGCTTTTCAAAATCAATCATGGCACAGAATTCCAACTAAAGGTATCGGAAATTATGGTCTAAATGCTTTACTCCAATTTCGAGGTGCTGAGCGGAGCGCACCATCACATGGTCAGGTGTAAGCGGAGTTTGGTCTTTGCGCCTTTTATTCCGCTTGGCTCACTACTCCGCTTATCAGCCCGCACCTTTTACCCTTGCTTCGCTTCAGCTCCCTCCACATACTTCTTCAGGTTATTTAATATCATTTGCCAGCCCTCGCGCTGCATCTCCTGCGGATTTTCGTTTTCGGGGTCAAAGGTTTGGGTCAATACCACGCCCTCGGGGGTGGCTTGCAGGCGGGTGTACACCTGCCTGCCATCGGCCAACGAATACGCCAATAACTCGTGTGGCAGCACTTGGGTATACTCCCCTTCAAAATCAAACCCGAAGCTGCCGTCTTTGGCCTCCATGCGGATGCTGAACCGACCCCCTGCCCGCAAATCGTTTTGGGCAGCAGGTGCATGCCAGGTATCATTGGCAAAATACCATTGGGTGATGTGCGCAGGCGCAGTAAAATATTCCCAGGCTTTTTCGAGCGTGGTGGGCAGGGTGGTTTGAACGGTGATGGCAGCAGCAGACGGGATCATGGGCTTGGTTTTATAAAGATGAATATAGCTTTTGTCGCCAGCCCCCCAAGCCGGCTGCTACCACGTTCGTCAGGCTTGCAGCGGCCTCCGGTTCAATTAGCGAATTTTCGCTAAATCCTTTTTCCCATCTCCCAAATCCTCTTACATTTGCCCCGCTTTTGTAATGTCTGATTACTCAAACTAAATACTTACCAATGGCCTACGACATTGAAATGATTAAAAAGGTTTACGCAGAACTTCCTTCAAAAATTGCTGCAGCCCGCCAGGTGCTTAACCGTCCATTAACCCTCACCGAAAAGATTCTCTATTCGCATTTGCATGCTTCGCAAAAGCTCGAAGACTTTAAGCGCGGCAGTTCTTATGTAGACTTTGCCCCGGATAGCGTAGCTATGCAGGATGCCACGGCTCAAATGGCATTGTTGCAATTTATGCAAGCCGGTCGCCCGAAGGTGGCTGTGCCTTCTACTGTTCATTGCGACCACTTAATTACTGCAAAAGATGGTTCTAAGACCGATTTAGCCGCGGCTACTTCTGGTAATAAAGAAGTTTACGATTTTCTTGCTTCGGTTTCTAATAAATATGGCATAGGTTTCTGGAAACCCGGAGCCGGTATTATTCACCAGATTGTGTTAGAGAACTACGCTTTCCCCGGTGGAATGATGATTGGAACTGACTCGCACACCGTAAACGCGGGTGGCTTGGGAATGGTAGCCATTGGCGTAGGCGGTGCCGATGCCTGTGATGTAATGGCCGGTTTAGCTTGGGAGCTGAAACAACCTAAATTAATCGGTGTGAAACTGACCGGGAAATTGAATGGATGGACTTCACCGAAGGATGTAATCCTCAAAGTGGCCGGCATCTTAACCGTAAAAGGCGGAACCGGTGCCATTGTAGAATACTTTGGCGAAGGCGCAGTGAATATGAGCTGCACCGGCAAAGGAACTATCTGCAACATGGGAGCCGAAATTGGTGCTACCACTTCTACTTTTGGTTACGATGAAAGCATGAGCCGTTATTTAAGCGCCACCGGCCGTGCCGATGTAGCTGCTGCTGCCGATGCCGTGAAAGAATATTTGACAGGCGATGCAGAAGTATATGCCGACCCTGCAAAATATTTCGATCAGGTGATTGAAATTAACCTGACCGAATTGGAGCCCTATATCAATGGACCCTACACGCCCGATTTAGCTACGCCTATTTCTAAAATGAAGGAAGCCGCCAAAGCAAACAATTGGCCAACTAAGGTTAGTGTTGGTTTAATTGGTTCTTGCACTAACTCTTCTTATGAAGATATTTCACGTGCAGTTTCTTTAGCTAAACAGGTGGCTGAAAAGAATTTGAAAGCAAAAGCAGAATTCAGCATTACACCGGGTTCAGAGCAAATTCGTTTTACTATCGAGCGCGATGGCTTTATTGAAACTTTCAACAAAATAGGGGCAACCGTTTATGCTAATGCCTGCGGACCTTGCATTGGTATGTGGGCGCGCCATGGTGCCGATAAGCAGGAACGCAATACTATCGTTCATTCCTTCAACCGTAACTTTGCCAAGCGCCAGGATGGTAACCCCAACACGCTTGCCTTTGTTGCTTCTCCTGAATTGACAACCGCTTTGGCGATTGCCGGTGATTTAACGTTCAACCCGCTGACCGATACACTTACTAACGAAAATGGCGAGCAGGTAAAGTTAGACCCACCTACCGGTGACGAGTTGCCAACAAGAGGTTTTGCGGTAGAAGATGCCGGCTTCATTGCTCCGTTTGAAGATGGAAGCAAAGTAGAGGTAAAGGTTTCTCCAACATCGGACCGTTTGCAATTGCTTGCTCCGTTCGCAGCCTGGGAGGGAACCGATTTAAAAGGTTTGAAACTCCTCATCAAAGCAAAAGGTAAGTGCACGACTGACCATATCTCTATGGCAGGTCCATGGTTGAAATACCGCGGGCATTTGGATAACATCAGCAACAACATGCTGATTGGTGCTACTAACTTCTATAACGAGAAAACAAACTCCGTTAAAAACCAATTAACCGGTGAGTATGGCGAAGTGCCAGCGGTGCAACGCGCTTACAAAGCAGCAGGCATTGGTTCCATTGTAGTGGGGGACGAAAACTACGGCGAAGGTTCATCGCGTGAACATGCCGCTATGGAGCCTCGTTTCTTAGGCGTGCGTGCCGTTTTGGTGAAATCGTTTGCGCGTATTCACGAAACCAACCTCAAGAAACAAGGAATGCTCGCCCTTACCTTTGTAAACAAAGAAGACTACAACAAAATCCAGGAAGATGATGTGGTAGATATCCTAGGCTTAACAAGCTTTGCTTCGGGCAAGAACCTCACTATACAGTTAACGCACAGCAACGGTTCTACCGATACCTTTGAAGTGGCTCACACCTACAACGACCAGCAGGTGGAATGGTTTAAAGCCGGAGGCGCTTTGAATATTATCCGCGCATCGGTGGGCCAATAGGCAGTCCACTCACCGCATACATCCCAAAATGGCGAAGATTTTCTTCGCCATTTTTTGTTTTCAAATTTTCATTTACTTGCAGGTGTCTTGAATGTTTGACTTATGCGAAATCTAATTGTCTTGTTAGCGGCTCTCTTTTTGGCCACGTTGCGCTCTCCGGCCGAAGTAGAAAAATCGAACACCATCAACAACAACCTGTCGGGGTTCAGCGAACTTATTTCTGCCTCTGAGATATTCATGAAACAAGGCGATTTTGATGCCGCCCGCCAAAAAGCGGAGCAAGCAAAAGCTTTAGCCGGCAATCGGGCCGAGAGTGCTGCGGCTCAGTTGGCTTTGCTAAAAACACTCGTTCAAAAACCCAATTTGAAAAAGAATGAACGTCAGGAAATAGACAACCTGTATTTGGCTGCCATGGCCAATGCCGATGACAATAAGCCTCTGCAGTTAAAGATTATAGAAGTGGTATCCGGCTTTTATGAGCGGTCCAACCTGAAAGAAAAGCTGGCAGCGGTGCTCAAAACCAAGGTGGTGATTACCACTGCGCTGCAGCAGGAGAAAACAGAAAGCGAAATGCAGGAACGCATCCGAATTCAGCAGCAATTGATTTCGCTGATGGATACCAATAATGTATTGGGCTCGCAGATTGCTATGCAGCGCAGCAAGATAAACAACATGAGTGTGGCACAGGCCAAGGCCGCCCTGGAGGGAGCACTGCAAAAGCAAATGCTTGATTCGCTGGCCATGCTGGCACTCATGGATTCAATGCGCTTGCAGGAGCAGAGTATTATACTCAGTAACCAGGCCGATAGTCTGCAGAATCAGCAAACAGCGCTCTCTTTGCAAAAATCGCAACGCAATGTGTTTATGATATTGGCGGCATTTGTGTTGCTGGTAGCAGTTGTGCTGGTTGTGGGGCTCTTGCAAATGCGCAGTCACAACCAATTGCTCAATCAGAAGAATGAACTCATTCAGAAAGAGAAAAAGAATAACGAAGAACTCTTACTGAATATCTTGCCCAAAGCCATTAGTGATGAGTTAAAGGAGTTTGGGGCGGTGCGGGCCAAGCGCTACGAAAGTGTGAGTGTGCTTTTCAGCGATTTTGTCAACTTCTCGCAGATTTCCGAAACCCTTTCTCCCGAAGACCTGGTGCGCGAACTGGATTATTGCTTCAAGCAGTTCGACAAGATAGTGGTGAAGAACGGTCTGGAAAAGATAAAGACCATTGGCGATGCTTATATGTGTGCCGGTGGCTTGCCCGAGGATAATGATCTGCATGCCGAACACGCTGTAAAAACGGCACTGGAAATGCAACAGTTTTTACAAGAATGGAATGCAGAGCGCAAGAAGAATCACCTGCCGGAGTTTCATGCACGCATTGGCATTAATACAGGTGCGCTGGTAGCCGGTGTGGTAGGCATCAAGAAATTCGCCTACGATATTTGGGGCGATACGGTGAACGTAGCCTCGCGGATGGAATCCAGCTGCGAGCCCGATAAAATCAACATATCCGGCAACACCTACCTCCAGGTGCGCGATAAATTTAACTGTGTGTATCGCGGCAAGTTGCCCATCAAAAACAAGGGTGAAGTCGATATGTATTTTGTGAGCGGCAGCGCTGCGTAGTTAATACTTCTCCATGCCGGGGTCAATCCGGTCGGCCCAGGCCAATATGCCACCTTCCAGGTTGTACAAGTTGCTGAATCCAAAATTACTTTCCAAATATGCTATGATGTTGGCGCTTCGCTTGCCGCTGCGGCAATGGATAATCACTGGTTTGTCTGTCGCAATTTCAGCAGTTCGTTGTGGTATTTCACCCATAGGTATCAGCAGGCCGTTCAGGTGGCAGATATCATATTCATACGCTTCGCGCACATCTATCAACTGAAAATCTTCCTGATGATCCAGCATGGCTTTCAGTTCTTCTACTGTTTTTTCTTTCATGTGTTTTATGATTTGTAGGATTTATCGAACCAGTGTTACAGAGCCTTTTAAATCGTTGCGGATATAGTTATCGAGATACACGATTTGTAAAGTATACACGTAGACGCCATTGGGTTGCAGTTCGCCTTTGTATGTGCCGTCCCAGCCATCGTTCAGGTTGTTCGATTCAAAAACTAATTCGCCCCATCGGTTAAATAACCGCAAATTAAACTGCTTCACGGCTTTGCTGTAAGCATAAAAAATATCGTTGGCCCCATCACTGTTGGGGGTAAATACATTGGGCACAAAAACAATATGCTCCGGGTTCACTAGCACAAAGACGGTGGCAGAGCCTTCGCAGCCCAGCGTATCGGTGGCCATAATGGTGTAGGCAATACTTTGCAGAGGATTGATGGTGTTGTTTTGGCAATTGCTGCAATTCAAATATTCAGTAGGCGTCCATTGATATTGCAAATACGGGTCGTAGTTGCCTGATACCTGAATGGTGGCTGATTCTCCTAAATCTATTTCAATGGTATCGGCTAAGTTCAAAATGACCGGGTATGGTTGCTGCGTGACGGTGGCTGTAGAAGCAAATGCACAGTTGTTGGCATCGGTAACAGTGTAGGCGTAGCTGCCGGCAAATACCTGTTGAATTGTTTCGCCCGATGTGCCGTTGCTCCAATTTATCTGGTAAGGGGCTGTGCCGGCTGCCGGCACAAGGGTGGCTTCTCCGTTGCTTTCGCCAAAGCAGGCCAACGAACTGGTGTAAGTGGCAGTGGGCAATGGGAAAATGGTGACGGTGGTGTTGGTTGAATCTTCACATCCAAAATCAGACAGTGCGTTAAGTTGGATGGTGTAGGTGCCGGGCTGGGTGTAGGTATGCGCAGGAATGTTGAGTGTAGAAGAATTTCCATCGCCCAAAGACCATTGCCATGAAGTTATGGTGCCACTTGTGATGCTCGTGTTGTTTTGAAACAAGGTAGCACTGCCCACACAATTATCGGTGGCGGAAACAACCGGTGTAGGGTTGGGGTAAATCGTTACAGGCGCTGAGAATGTATCGGCACAAGCCGTGTTGTAGGCAACAAGTACTGCCGTATAGGAACCTTCGTTGGCGTAGGTGTGTGTGGGATTTGGAGTGCCTGATGTTTGATTATCACCAAAACTCCAATCGAAATTTACCGAGGCATCTGCGACCGATGTATTTTGAAACTGAACCGGTATACCATCACATACATCGGCTGCTGTAAAGGAAGCGATGGGCTGGAAAAGAACTGTTACAGTTTGGGTGATGCTATCGGTGCAATTATGGTTAGATGTAAGCACCAGCTTTACATCATAGGTGCCTGTGGAAGGATAAGTATGTGTGGGCTGTGTGTTAATATCAGATACCCCATCACCAAAGTCCCAGAGATAAGTTAAAGAACCGGATGGTATGGTAGAAGTGTTGATGAACACTGCGGCAGTGCCATCACACACATCCGCTACCGAAAAGCCCGGAACAGGACGACTATATACTTCTGCGGTACCCGTGGCCGTATCGGCACAGCCGGAACCGGTGTAAGCGATGAGCGAAACATTCCAACTGCTGTCGGAGGCATAAGTGTGAGATGGTTGAAGTGCGTTAGAAGTATTGGCATCACCAAATGACCAATTATACAATTCGGATATATCCTGCGAAGACAAATTGCTGAAAGCCGTAGCTTCTCCCACACATACAGATGTGGCGCTGAATGCAGCCGTGGGCTGAAAGTTAACGGTGGCTGTGCCGGTAGTAGTGTCAGCACAGTTGTTATCGGAAGTCACAATCAATTCTATGGTGTAGGTAAGTGTGTCTGCATAGAGATGCGATGGACTCTGCTGTGTAGCAGTAACCCCATCTCCAAAATTCCACAAGCTGCTATAAGTGCCCGAAGAAATCGTGCTCAGATTATTGAAAGCAGTGGCCACTCCAAAGCATACTGGCGGCACGCTAAAAGCTGCTATCGGTTTTGGGTACACCACCACTTCTTGAGTTAGTGTATCGCTGCAGCCTGCAGCTGTGTAGGCAATCAATTGTGTGTTAAACGTGTCGGCTAATGCATACAAATGACTGGGCGAGAATGATGCGGATAATTGACCATCGCCAAAACTCCATTCGTAACTAATGTCCGGATTTTGCATTGAAGTGTTGCTAAATGAAATGGAATCGCCAAGGCATTCATTTGTAGCGGTAAAAGCAGCTATTGGCTGCAAATGGACTTGCACCGTTTGCATTATGCTGTCTTTGCAGCCTGCGTTACCGGCTGCACTGGCAATCATGAGAACCTGATAAGAACCCGTGTCGGAATACAAGTGAGCAGGCGATGCCAAAACGGAACTATCGTTATCGCCAAAATACCATTGAGCATTGTAAACTCCACCTGTAGTGGTGTTGTTAAATACCATAGAGGTTCCATTACATACATCCGAAAAAGTAAAATCAGCTTGTGGTACTGCGTCAACTACAAATTGAGTGTCCGCTTCTACGGTGCATCCCCACACGGTAAGTATAGATACATGCACATTGTAAGTGCCGGCAGCCGCAAAAGTGTGCGAAGGATTGTAAATCGTATCGGTGCTTCCATCTCCAAAATCCCAGTCGTAGTCTAGAATAGCCGAGGTGGTGCTGACCGGAAAAAACGAGAAAGGGGCATCTAAGCAGGTCCCCAGCCAAGTGATGGAGAGTTGTGGGTCAATCACGGTTACCGAAAAGGTATCGGGAATGCCCGAACAGGACGATACGGTGGCATACACAGAATAAACGGTGGAAACCGGTGGCGATAGCGTAACACTTTGTGTGGTGGCTCCCGTGCTCCAGAAATAGTTGTCGCCACCATTGGCTGTAAAGGTGGCAGAGCCGCCTACGCAAATGGTATCATTATCTACATTGGTAACAATTGGTCCCAGCACCCGCAGGCTATCCACTAACGTATCCTTTTCACAGGCGTTGAAGCGTTCAATAATCATTTTTATCTCATATGTGCCCAGCGATGCAAAAGTGTGTGAGGTATTTTTGCCCAGGGCAGTCGTTCCATCGCCAAAGTCCCATTCGTATGAAATAATAGAAGTGTCGCCTACTCCCACAAACAAAATGGTATCGCCCGGACAAACGATGGTATCAAAGTCAGTAGAGGCGTACGTCAGTTTAGCGTACAAGTTAGAAAGGTTGGCACCCGCTGAATATCCATAGCTTTCATCGGCACCATAAGCATAAGTGTAGGCCAAAAATCCGCTATCCGACTGCAGGGTATGGTCGCCTTGTGTAATGTTCAGCGATGCTACGGCATAAGCAGGGTTAGAGGGGACAGGGGTAAAACTTCCGGCAAAACCAGCTCCATCTAATGTGACTAGGTTGATATTGGCAGTTTTAGTGGTTACCAGCAAATAATAATTGGTGACTACCGGAGAGGAAATAGCGGTGAAGGTGACCTGATCCAATAATTGCTCTACGGGGCTCATTAAAATCATAAATGGGTCACCCAAATTTTGTGGGTCGCAATCGTTGCCAATACTGTATTGCATGACACTCACCGGTTCGTTACTACTCAAAAAACCATTGGCCGATAAATTGAAAATGGTATGCTGTCCGGCATTAAGGTTTTGAACAGGGCCACCATTGACACTAAACTGTGTTCCGTTTTTGGTAGCCACTACCCGAAATTTGGTGTAGCCTCTTGGGATAAGATGCGGTAATACATAATTCTGTCCCAGCGTGTTGTTGGGATACATTTGATCTACTAGGTGGTCGCAATACGGACAATCTACTCCGGTGCATCGGTTGCCACCATACACCGCAAACTTCTTGCAACCTGCACCATTGTTCACCGAACGAATAAAGGTACCACTTAAATCAAAATCGCTTTGCAGCTGGTACGTTTGTCCGGCATTCATAGTAATCTGAAAAGGAACACCGGCTGTTTGCCCGGATATGCTATTTACAGAGGGTGTAATTTCAAAAGTAGAATTATCATAAGCGGCTACAATCATCAATTCGCTTACATCCGAAAAGGTATTTGCGTCTTTGTGTGCGGTTACAAAATATTCATCGCCCAAGGTTTGTATGGGCAGCACCAGCGAAGCATCGCTGGTGTATTGTGCGTAGTTAATCATAAACGCACTCACCTCGGCAGCACTTTGAATTCGCACGCCATTGGGTTGAATCACATTGGAACCAACCGCTTGTGTTTGTGCTACGGGGATATTAATCATGGTAGATACACCCGGGGTTACAGTGAAGTTTTGTACCCATCCCTGCAGCGGAATAGACACGGTTCCGGTGGTAGGAACATCACTGCTGATATATACTCTCGTTTCGGGTACGTAGTAGTTTTCCATAAATCCCAACCAAAACAATTTGCCTTTGGTAGTAAAACTTTGTGCGCGGAGCTGATGGCTTAAGAGTAGCATGAAAACAATAACACCTATGCAGGTCAAGCTCTTTTTCATTCGGGAGATTTGATGACTAAGATAATTTCTATTGCGGATAGTTCCCTGAATCTTTTCCCCCGACTTATCCATACCTGTTTAGGTGCAGGGCAAGTGGCGGTTTTTCGTTCGTTCCTATTATTATGGTATATTTCGGTTTAGCAACGGTTCTTTCCGGTTCATTCCTAATACCACTTTTTAAATCCCGAGTATGAAAAACCCCTTTACATTACTCCGAGGCAAGCAATGGTTGTTGTTGGCCTGTCTTTTTCTTTTAGCTACTTCTACTTCCGCACAGCTTAGTATAATGGGCGATACGAGTGTGTGTGCCGGAGAAACGCAAACCTATGTGAATCCGGTTTCTGGCACCACTTATTTTTGGAGTATCACCGGAGGGAATGGTTTTTCTTCTTCCGATACGATTGTGGTGCAGTGGGGAAATCCGGGAACCGGTATCCTGATTGCGGTAACTACCAATGGCAATGCGGTCACCTTTTCTGATACGCTCTTGGTAACCATTCATGCGAAACCCAATCCTGTTATTACTTTTCTTCCTTATCCGACATGCCCTTCCAATAGCAGCGGAAGTTCCATTGGCCAACCGGACCAGGGCAGGGGCAATTGTTCCAAGGTTTGCAAAAATGCCACAATCTCCTATAGCACTCCTTTCAATGCTGGCAGCTCGTATGTGTGGACGGTTACAGGAGCTTCCGGCTTTACGGGACAAGGCACCAATGCCGTATCCGTTAGTTGGGATACCACGGGCTATGGTGTATTGCAAGTGGTGGAAACAAACGTGTGGGGCTGTGTGGATACGGCTAATATATGCATTGAGAAAATTGATATCCCTATTGCTGCCTTCACCGGTAGCACCAATATTTGCCTGGGAAGCACGGCTTATTTTGCCAATGCCAGCGTGGGAGCCACCAGCTATTATTGGCAGTTTGGTGATGGCGGCACTTCTACCAATGTAGACCCTACTCATATTTATAATTCACCCGGCACATATACTATCACACTCATTGCCGAAAATGCCTGCCACTGTCGCGATACTTTTACCGGACAAATAGTGGTAGATACCGCAGCCGGCCCCGATATTAGTTGTCCGGCTACAGTATGTTATGATGCTATTGTTACCTACCGCACATCGGCCAATTGCACCGGTTATTTGTGGACGGTTACAGGCGGCACTATCATTGGCCCCAATAACCTGGATTCGGTAGTGGTGAACTGGAACGGAAGCCAATTGATAGGCACCCTCAGCCTTCAAGTAACCGGTTGTTCCCCCGCTTTATGTCCGGCCACTACGGTGATTCAAGTCCCCATTCTGCAGCCCACAGCGGTTATTACCGGTGATAGTGTAGTATGTCCCAATTCCACCAATACCTACTCGCTGCCGATGATGAACGGAGTGCATTATACCTGGAGCATTAACGGGAATGCCAGCGGCACTATCGTTGCCGGGCAATCCTGCAATTCTATAGATGTGTTTTTTCCGGGGCCTGTTTTTTCTCCGGTGCGCGATACCATTACCTGTATGTATTACGATTCGTTTTTGCATTGCGGAGGTGTGGCTAAAATGGTGGTACGGGTTCGGCCTAAACTGTCCATACTGGGACCTAACCCTGCCTGCGCCAATGATGTGTCGAGTTATTCTACCTTCCCTTCTATACCAGTGCAGTGGAGTGTGATTCCATCCGGGCCAATAGTGATACCACCGATTGGCACCGGTACCACCATTAACTGGAATGGCGTAAGCGGATATTATTTAGTCCGTGCCGTGGCCATTAATCCAAATACGGTGTGTGAAGATACTACTTACTTAGGAGTAAACGTGTTGCCTCCACCGGCTACTCCAAGCATCACCGGAGATACTCTCATATGCCCAAACACAACCGTGGCATATCTGGCATCGGGAGTTAATGTAAATTGGTCGGTGACGGGTGGCACTTTGTCCGCCACTACCGGCAATTCGGTGAACGTAACCTGGGGTAGCATCGGCCCATTTGTATTGCGTGCCTGGTCGCAGGATGTGAATAGTCCATATTGCCATAGCGATACTACCATTCAAAATATTACGGTGTTAAGTCCGGTTCCCAACCCGATTGTTGTGGGCAGCAATTTGATGTGCGGTAACACCACCGGAAATTTTTCGAACTCGGTCATTTATCCGCCTTCAGCTCAGTATAACTGGAGCATTAATCAAAGTTTTTTAGGCAGTGTGACAGTAGGTCAGGGAACTTCCAACATTACCGTGCAATGGGGAAATGTAAACGTAAATACTAGTGTTAGTGTAACCCTGAGCGTGGCGGTTTGTAACCAAACTGTAACGAACACAAAAGTGATTACACTTCAACCGGCTCCTAAAGATACCATTAAAGTTTTGGGGAATTTCTGCCCCGGTGGCACGGCCAATTTGT
Source organism: Bacteroidota bacterium (assembly GCA_016715625.1). GTDB lineage: Bacteria > Bacteroidota > Bacteroidia > Chitinophagales > LD1 > Bog-950. The sequence continues at coordinate 30,736 of JADJZU010000028.1, read as the reverse complement.
TTTTGAATAATACCTATGTCAGTTACTCCTGGAGCGGCCCCGGAGGATTTTCTTCGGTGCTGGCTTCTCCGGTGATTTCTCAACAGGGCAACTACAGCGTTACGGTGACCGGAGCCAATACCTGCACAGCCACCTTCAATAAGATTATTAATTACCTGCCTGCACCTACCGCCTACATATCTTCCAACGATATCCTAACAGTATGTGCGCCTCAGGTGCCAAGCGGAACTTTGAATGCTCTGGTAGGTATAGGATACACGTTTGCCTGGAGCAATGGTGGCAATACACCATCGATTACCGTCAATACTCCCGGTGCATACAACGTAACGGTTACAGACGGCACCACCGGTTGCACAGCGATATCCAATTCGCTGGTCTTAGCTCAAAATATTTGTCCGCCCGATACCGCACAGCCCTGCATACCCAATGGTGTTGTGAGTTTTAATCCGGTGACACCTGTTTGCAATCCGGTCACTTTTACCAATACCTCTGTAAACGCATCTTCGTTTATTTGGTATTTTGGAGATGGGTATGCTTCTAACGCTACCAACCCCACGCACACCTACGATACGGCAGGATATTATTTGGTAACGCTCTATGGCTATGTGCCTAATGCGGCCGGCACCGATTCCTGTTTGCTACAGGATACGGCCAAGATTACGGTTCCACTGTCGTCTAAATTTACGCAAACCTACGGCTGTGGTGGTCAGGTGAGTTTCTTTAACCAATGTACAAATACCCCTAACACCAGCATTACCAGTTACACCTGGGGCTTTGGCGATGCCACGTTTTCTAATCTTCCTAATCCTACGCATATATACGCTACAGGTGGTCCTTACAATGTGACGCTTACCATCACCGATGGTATCTGTACGGTATCGCGGGTAGTTACCATTAATGTGCCCAATCCGCCTGTGGCCGCGGGTAGCTTTACCTCTCCGGAGTGTGTGAATAACAATATTCCTTTTCTGGATTTATCCACCGGTGTAGGCTTAAATTACTGGGAGTGGAATTTTGGAGATACCGGCACCTCGCTGGCGCAGAATAGTGCACACACCTACACCGCTGCCGGTACATACCCTATTACACTAATTGTAAAAGATGCCCGCGGCTGTGCCGACACGTTCACTTCTTCTATTGTGATTGTAGCGCCTTCCGTTTCGGGAGTTATTACGATAGCTCCATCCAGTCAGGTTTGTTTTGGCACTACTGTTACCCTTACCGCTCCGTTGGGCACTTCTTTTATCTGGAATAACGGTGCAACTTCTCAAATTATCAGCGTTAATGCTACAGGTGCCTACACCGTTACGGTGTACGACTCAAACAACTGTGGATATGTGCCTCCCGCTGCAAATATTATCGTAAACCCATTGCCGAATGTATATATCCAAAATAGTGGCGATGACACGCTTTGCGCTTATGAAACTATTACGTTGAGCGTTCAGAACAATCCGACTTATAACTATCTGTGGGTGAGCAATGACGTGAATGTAAATGGCGCTACCTGGAATAGCATTTCTGTGTCTGCCTCTTTACTTACAGCAGGAACTTACAATTACACGCTCATAGCTTTCGACCCTTCTACCGGCTGCTCCAACACATCCAATCCATACATTGTGGTGGTATTGCCGGCATTGGCTCCACCGATTATTTCACTATCCGCCAATAGTGGGGTGTGTGCCGGTGATTCAATTGTAGCCACTGCATTTCAACCCAATGCCATCTCCTATTTGTGGAGTAACGGATTGCCGGGCAATTTGATTTATGTAACCACCGGAGGCAATTATGTAGTTACTATTACGGATGCTTATGGCTGCACATCTCAGGAAGATACGCTCGTCAATATAAACGCGATGCCCAAAGTGGAACACTTCCACGAAGGCTGTTATGAGCATTGCAACCCCGATACACTCTGCGCTCCATGGGGCTATGCCGCTTATCAGTGGCTTATGAATGGGCTACCGATGCCGGGAGATACGAATCAATGCGTCATCATTACGATGAACGGAGCATACTCCGTAGTGCTTACCACCGACTCTAATTGTGTAGATACCACAGGCGCTAGAAATATGACATTATACGAGTGTGATACCGCTTGTGCTACGCTCATCACCGATACGGTATACTGCGATCAAAACGGCAATTATGTATTAAGTTTCTATGTATATAATAACTCCGGATACACTGTAAATGCGACCAACCTCCTGCTGACCAGCAATAATCCGGGTGTGGCGTATAGTCCTGTAACATTTAACAGTGTGATACCGAATGGCGGCACTTCCCCGAACTTCTCGGCAACTATCACCGGTGCGGTGCCGGGCGATGTGCTTTGTTTTAAAACTATGATACATGCTTACGATTCGCTGGGTAACGAGATTTTCTGTTGTAGCAGTGATACCATTTGTTATACCATGCCTGATTGTGATACGGTGTGCTGTGAGTTTAATTCCGTTACCGATTCATTTACCTGTGCAGGATACAATTCGCAGAATCAACCTATTTATAATTTCTGGTTCACCTTCAACGGTTGCGGAACTTTGCTCCTTCAACCGATGACCGGCACCCTTACTCCTAATAATCCGGTTATTCTAAACGGAGTTACAGTGGTGAGCGGAACGTATGTGCACCAAAGCAACAGCAATCAGATGGCCATTACTTTTGTACTCAGCGATGGTAATCAGAATTTCTGCTATGATTCTAATTATCTGTTCGATCTTCCACCTTGTCATATTGATTGCATTGTTACAACCCCTTCACAAATTTGCGTAGGTCAATCAGCGGTTATCTCTTATGGCGGAAATATTACCAACGGCACATATCAATGGCAGTTTACGAATGGGTTGCCAGCTACCGCTACGGGCATCGGGCCACACAATGTGCAATACAACACGGTTGGGTGTCACCCCATAAGGCTCATTATTACCTATAATAATATGATTGACACCTGCTATGATACCATTTGCGTATTGGCCGCTCCTGTGGCTACGGCTTCGACAGAAGGCAATGGTCTATTGGCTGGTCCTCCGGGCAATAGCTACCAATGGATGAATCAGAATTTTGTGCCCATTAACGGGGCTACCAATCAATACTATCAGCCGCAGGTTACCGGGCTGTATTGCGTGGAAGTAACTTCTGCTTTGGGCTGCAAAGACACTGCCTGCACTGACTTCATCAGCGGGCAGACATACTTGACGGATGGATTTGATTGGAGTGTTTATCCCAACCCGAACACCGGAAGTTTTGAAGTGAAGTTGCAAGGCACGCATGAACCTATGGAGCTCAAGATTGTAAATGCTATGGGTGAAGTGATGTGGCAAACAAACATAGCGGGTGAAGTATCCCAAGTGATTCCATTCCGCGGACAACTGAGTAGTGGCGTATATCTTTTGGTGTTACAATCAGAAAAAGTGCTGAAAACGGAGCGCTTAATCATTCAATAGTCAATTCGATATTCGGCTGCTTCTTGATGAGAAGCAGCCGAATTTTCCAATACGCACACAGTATCCACACTTCGCACACACGAAATGGGCCTTTTCAACATACGTTTGAACAAGTCTTTTGTTAGTTAGTGGAGAATTACGAACAATCTGCTGCGCTCGGCAAGTATCTTTGCTGCAATTAATACGCTATGCAAGTTACCTATTACGGCCATTCTTGTTTTTCGATTTTGGTATCTGGAAAAAGCCTGCTCTTCGACCCTTTTGTAAGCCAAAATGAGTTGGCCATACAGGTGGATGTATCGGCTATTCCGGCCGATTATATTTTTATTTCGCACGGGCACTTTGATCATATGTCGGATGCACTGGCTATTGCCAAACGCACCGGAGCGCGGTTAGTGGCGGGGTTTGAGGTGGGAGAGTGGTTTCAAAAACAAGGTTGCGAGCATGTTCATCTCATGAATCATGGAGGCAAGTGGAAATTCGATTTTGGTACTGTTAAGTTAGTGAATGCGGTGCATAGCAGCGTGTTGCCCGATGGCACTTATGGTGGAAATCCGGTGGGATTTGTGATTGAATCTGCCGATGGAAATTTTTATTACAGTGGCGATACAGCTTTAACGATGGATATGCAATTGATACCGCGTATTTGCGCTAAACTCGACCTGGCTTTACTACCCATTGGCGATAATTTTACGATGGGAATAGAAGATGCCGTGATTGCCAGCGAGTTTGTGGAATGCGACAAAATTGTTGGGTTGCATTATGATACCTTCGGTTACATAAGGGTAGATCATGAACTAGCCGTGCGAAAGTTTGAAAGTGCGGCTAAGGAGTTGTTCTTGCTTAACATTGGAGAATCCCGAGATATTTAGAACGCGAACAGTCTTATAAAACGAGCGAATGAGTACCAGAAAAAAGAATGATGGCAAAATAAGAAAGGGTAAGGTTGTTACCCTGGCCAACCAGAAGGGCGGTGTAGGTAAAACTACTTCCGCTATCAATATAGCGGCCAGTCTGGCGGTGCTGGAGTATAAAACCCTGCTCATTGATGCCGATCCGCAGGCAAATGCCACATCCGGTGTGGGCTTTGACCCCAAGGCAATTAAAACCAGTATTTATGAATGCCTGGTGGGCGAGGTGAAAGCAAAAGACATTATCCTGGAAACAGAAACCCCTAATCTCTATTTACTTCCTTCTCATCTTGATTTGGTCGGAGCGGAAATAGAACTGATTAATCTTCCCAATCGGGAACACATCATGAAGCAAGTGATTGAAGAAATAAAAGGAGAATATGACTTTATCATTATTGATTGCTCCCCATCACTCGGCCTTATTACAGTGAACGCGCTAACGGCCTCTAACTCGGTGATGATACCGGTGCAGTGCGAGTATTTTGCACTGGAGGGTTTGGGTAAATTACTGAACACTGTAAAAATTGTCCAAAATCGTCTGAATCCCGATTTAGAGATTGAAGGCATTTTGCTTACCATGTTTGACCCGCGTTTGAAACTCGCCAATCAGGTAGTGGATGAGATTCGCAGGCATTTTGAAAATATTGTATTTGATACCATTATCCATCGCAACACACGCTTAGGGGAAGCCCCCAGTTTTGGCAAACCGGCCATTATGTATGACGCGGAAAGCAAAGGCAGTATCAATTACATGAACCTGGTTCGCGAAATGTTGCAGCGAAACGATGGTACTCACATTCCAAATAGCGCTAAAGAATTTACCTTAGCACCGGACGAGGAAGATAAATCGCAGTTGAATTAAGCTGCCTAATATTCAAATTATGACAGATAAAAAGAAAAGCGTGCTGGGACGCGGCTTAGGTGCATTGCTGGAATCTAATGATACCAGTGACCGCACACGCGAAAAAATAACGAATGGCCCCAATGTGTCGCAGGCGGGAGTGGTCATGAATATTCCTTTGGAGCAAATTGAGGTGAATCCCTTTCAGCCCCGAACCACTTTTGAGGAAGAAAGTTTGAATGAACTGGCGGACTCCATCCGGATACATGGAGTGATTCAGCCTATTACGGTGCGCAAGGTGCAGAACAATAAATTTCAGTTGATAGCCGGTGAAAGAAGATTGCGGGCTTCCAAACTGGCCGGTAAAAAAGAGATAGCCGCCTATGTGCGTACGGCCAGCGATCAGGAGAGTATTGAAATCGCCTTGATAGAAAATATTCAGCGCGAAGACCTGAATCCGCTTGAGATATCAATCAATTATAAACGATTGCAGGACGAATGTGATTTAACGCAGGAGCAGCTGGCAGAAAGGCTTGGAAAGAATCGAAGTACAGTAACCAATTTTCTTCGCTTGTTGCGTTTGCCGCCAGATGTGCAAGCCGGCCTACGGGACGAGAAAATTACCATGGGGCATGCAAAAGCCTTGATGAGTATTGATAATCCCGTTTCTCTACTCAGTGCCTATAAAGAAACTACCAGCCGTGGCTTAAGTGTGCGCCAAACCGAAGATCTGGTGAAGGATTATTCCGATAAGCCAAGACGCAAAGCAGCCACAGCACCCAATAAATTGACCGAAGTTCCGTTTGCCATTAAAAAAATGCAGGAGCAACTTACCTCTCATTTGGGAACAAAAGTACTCATTAACCGCAGTGCCGATGGCAAAGGAGAAATTCTTATACGCTTCTATAACGATGATGATTTGGAGCGTTTGGTGGAAACCATGTCTGAATAAACAAGCCTTGTTTTGACTACCTCAATTTTACATAAAGCCATAAGCAGTTCCATGCTATTGGCTTTTGTTTTTTTCGGTGTGCAGGCACAGCAGCCGGATAGTTTGCCGTCCGACACTTCGGTTTTAGTGAATAAGAAGAAACTCTCTGTTGCTCCCCGACAGCCCAATAATAAAGTGGTAGTGATGGATTCTTTGGTCGTTACGGATTCGTTAGCGCTTGCTAAGTCAAAAAAGAAAAGGCACAGTCCTACAAAAGCAGCTTTACTTTCCGCAGCACTGCCCGGATTAGGGCAAGGTTACAATAAGAAGTATTGGAAAATTCCCATTGTCTATGCTGGCTTTGGCGGACTGGGCTATGCCTTGTATTATACCACTTCCGAGTTTTACGGATATCGGAACGCCTATCGACTACAGGTAGATGAAGATGCCACCACACAAGGCAGCTACCGCGGATATCAAAATGCAGCAGAGCTCAAGATACAACGCGACTATTACAAACGTTATCTCGATATCTCGGCCATTTGCACAGCGGTGTGGTACACCCTGAATATTATTGACGCTGCGGTAGATGCTCACTTGTTTGAGTGGAATATGAAAGATGATATAAAAATGGGTTGGCAGCCAAGCCTGATTAGCCCGGGCTATCAATATCCACAGGCCGGATTAGGCGTTAATCTTCGGGTAAGTTTTTAAATATTGCAGGAATGAAAGTAAAAGAAATAGTTCTTACTGTTTTGTTATTCTGTAGTGTGACCATTGCTGTTGCACAAAAGAAGAATAACAGTGAAAGTGTTTTAAAGCCATACTATGTGGTATTGCTAAAAAAAGGGCCACATCGCGATCAGGACTCATTATCCTCGGCTCAAATTCAAAAAGCGCACCTGGAGTACATAGGTAAACTGGCGGAGAGCGGCCAATTGAATATTGCCGGACCTTTTTTGGATGAAGGTCCGCTGCGGGGCATCTTTATTTTTGACTCCAACAGCGAGAATGAAGTGATAGATCTGGTTAGCAAAGATCCGGCTGTACAGGCAGGGCGGCTTCAATATGAAATTCACCCCTGGATGACACAAAAAGGGAGTTGCTTTAAATAGCAAGCGGTCTATTAGTGTTCCGACTCGTACATCTTTTCTACGTTATCTTTATAGCGCTCGGTAACTATCTTTCGTTTCACCTTCATGGTGGGGGTAAGTTGACCTCCTTCTACCGTCCACTCTTCGGTGAGCAACGTAAATTTCTTCACTTGCTCCCAGTGTCCAAAGTCTTTGTTGTATTTCTCCACTTCTGAATTAATCAACTCTTTAATCTTCGAGTTGTCAACTATCTGGTGCGGGTGTTCTACTTCTATACCATTTTGCGCAGCCCAGTCCTTCAAGTTAGTAAACGATGGAACAATCAGTGCGCTCACAAATTTTCTGTCATCGCCTACCACCATCATTTGTTCAATGTATTTACTCTCTTTCATCTTGTTCTCTATCACCTGAGGTGCTACATATTTACCTCCCGAAGTTTTGAAAAGTTCTTTTTTGCGATCGGTGATTTTCAAAAATTTTTTGCCGTCTTTCTCCACCCAGGTTCCTATATCCCCGGTATGAAACCATCCGTTTATAATAACCTCATCGGTTAAATCCTGACGATTGTAGTAGCCCTTCATAATGTTGGGGCCGCGCGCAATAATTTCACCGTCTTCCGCTAGTTTTACCTCTACACCCGGTATGGGTAAGCCCACCGTGCCAATCACCCTTTCCGTTTCGTCCAGTCGGTTAGCACAGAGTACCGGAGACGTTTCTGTGAGGCCGTAGCCTTCAATCACATTTACTCCGGCTGCCGAGAATAATTTAATGAGGCGAGGCTGCATGGCAGCTGCTCCCGTTACAATGAAGTGAACCCGTCCGCCCAGGGCTTCCTGCCATTTACTAAATACAAGTTTGCGGGCAATCCCCAATTGAAAGTTGTACCAAAAACCTTTATTCACTCCTAACTCATATTGCAAGCCAAGGTCAATGCTCCAGAAAAACAATTTGCGTTTGAAGCCGGTGAGGGCATTCCCTTTCTCCATTATTTTTTCGTACACTTTTTCCAGTAACCGCGGAACAGTGGTAAAGCAATAAGGAGATACTTCTTTCAGATTTTCACCAATGGTTTCCAGATTTTCCGCATAATGAATATGAATACCGTAAGAGAGGTAAGCAAAGAAAACTACACGTTCAAAGCTATGGCAGAGCGGCAAAAAGCTCAGTGCTTTTTCTCCTTCTGCAAAAGGCGTTACCTCCCTTACAGACAGTAAATTGCTGACAATGTTTTTATGGGTCAGCATCACGCCTTTTGGATTGCCGGTGGTGCCCGATGTATAAATGATGGTAGCCAAATCACTATCCTTCACAGCGTCTTTGCGGAGTTGAATTTCCGACTCGTCTATGCTGATAGGAAGGCATTCATGAAAATGATCAGCTCCGCTAATTTTATCAAACGAATAAATACCTCTGAGCGATGCAATACGCCCCATCAACGGCTTAACCTTATTGTAAATTACTTCATCGCCCACAAACGCATACTTGATGCCGGCATCACTAAATATAAACTCGTAATCTTTTTCGGAGATGGTGGGATACATGGGCACGGCCATGGCGCCAATCTGCTGGCAGCCAATATCCACAAAGTTCCACTCCGGGCGGTTGGCGGCAATGAGCGCTATTTTATCGCCCGGCTGAATGCCTAAAGACAGAAGCAAATGACTAACGCGGTTGGCGTATTGTTGCACTTCGGTAAACGTGTAATGGCGCCATTTTTTTACACCAGCCACATTTTCTTTAGCGCTAATCAAAGGACGGTTGCCGCCTTTTTCCAGTTGATCGGTCAGGAAGTCGAAGAGTCGTTTAATTTCCATGTTTATGCGTTTTAATTCTGGCTAAATATATTTTAAAAATAAGTACTTGAAGCGAAGATACATTGCGTTTCGAGGCCGTAAATTTGTAATCTAAAATGGGCATATTGCCTGCTGAAGATCATGCTGAATATCTATAAATCATCTGCCGGTAGTGGCAAAACGTATACGCTCGTACGCGAGTATCTGCGACTTGCTTTCGCTTCTACCGATAAATACCGGCACATTCTGGCTATTACCTTTACCAACAAGGCTGCCGCAGAAATGAAAAATCGTATTCTGGAAGCCTTGGGCGGTATTGCTGGTTCAGAGACTGAATACGATTCGCTACGTCAAGAGCTGGCCAACTTATGTGGTAAGTCCAATAAGGAGATACGGCAAATAGCGTCCGATATTCTTCGGCATATGCTGCATAACTATTCCGATATTTCAGTTTGTACCATCGACAGTTTTGTGCATCGCGTAGTACGCTCATTTGCATACGACTTGCACTTGCCCATGAATTTTGAAATTGAAATGGATAGCAACAAGTTGTTGGGCGATGCCGTCAACTTGCTCCTCGACCGGCTGAACGAGTCAGATACTCAGATAACACAGGCCGTAATCGATTTTGCTGAGTATAATATGGAAGATGGTCGCTCCTGGAACATTGATTCGGCTTTGGTGAAATTGGGGAAGCAACTTTTTAAAGATGAGGCTCGGCCTTATTTGAAGGAGTTAAGCCAAATGCCCTTGGATAATTTGCGCGAAGCAAGAGCTGCTTTGTTGGGGGTGAAGAAAAAATTTGAATCGCAACTGGTGGCCGAGGGCACAAAGGCATACGAAGCCATTATAGCAGCCGGATTATCATCAGATGATTTTCACCAAAAAGCAAGAGGCATCTTTGGTTTTTTCAAAAAATACGCAGAAGGAGATGTCAGTAACAAAGACGGTAACAGCTATGTACATGCTACAGTTTTTGAAGGTAAATGGGGAAAGGCTATACAAGATGAATCACTAAAGGCTGCTTTAACCGATCACTATCACTCCATTGCCGCATGTGGAGGCAAAAGGGAAAGAGTATAGTCTTTGCCAATTACTCCTGCGCAATTTTTATTCATTCATTTTGTTGGCGGATTTGCAAAAGCTGATGGATGAAATAAAGAAGGATAGTAATGTGCTACACATCAGCGATTTTCAACATAAAGTTTTTGACATTGTAAAAGAGCAGGATGCGCCTATCATTTACGAGCGCATTGGCGATTGGTACGACAATATTCTCATTGACGAGTTTCAGGATACCTCGGTGATGCAGTGGAGAAACTTATTACCGCTGATTGAGAACAGTCAATTCAAAAGTGAAGATAGTTTGATAGTGGGCGATGCGAAGCAAGCTATCTACCGTTTCCGGGGTGGTGAAGTGGCGCAGTTTGTAGCCTTACCCGCTGTGCATGGCAGCGATACCAACGATTTGTTGAAGCAGCGGGAAGTCGCTATTCAAAATTATGGAACCAAGACTTATATTCTGGAGAAAAATTTCAGAAGTAGAAAAGAAGTTATCGAGTTTAATAATGACTTGTATGAAACATTGGCAACATTGCCGGAACTGGGCGAGAAAGTCATTTATGACCAAGTGGCGCAGTTGCCAGGAAAAGACAAAACTGACGGCTTCGTGCAGATTGAATTTTTGGAAGATGATAAAGAGGCAGAGGTTGGATTGGCAGAACTACGATGCGAGCGGGTATTGCAGATAGTGGAAGAAGCGCAGAAGCGCGGTTACTCATACAGTGATATTGCAGTACTTACCCGCACCAATATTGCTGCCAGTGAAATTGCCACCTATCTGATTCAGCATCAGATTAAGGTGGTGTCACCAGAGAGTTTATTGATTACACAGTCTCTTAAAGTAGCTTTGCTGCTAGCCGTGTTCCGGTATCTGGATAGAAAAGATAGCTCGCTGGCACGAGCGGAACTGATACATTTTGTATTTCAACTTTCTGGCAGCCCGCTGCCCGATACAGCATTCCGTTTTCCGGCAGATGCCAATGATTTTGAAGACTATCTTGCTGAACTTACCGGTATTCAACTTCGATCTGATTTGCTGCACACCGGTAAGTTAACAGATCTCACCAATCAATTAGTGACCATCTTTGCGCTGGATGCGGACGATCCTTTCCTTCAGTTTTTTTGTGATGAAGTGCTGCTGTTTGCATCCAGATACGGTAATCGGATTGCTGAATTTTGACGTGGTGGGATCGTGTGAAAGAAAAAAAGAGCATCATTTACCCCGAGAGTATGAATGCCGTACGGGTCATGACCATTCATAAGTCGAAGGGCTTGCAGTTTCCCATTGTTATTCTGGCCGATGCCTGCGAAACCCGAAAAGCAGCGAAGGATTTTTTCTGGGTGCCGCTGCACAAAACCTATGCGCCCCAACTTTCAATCGGACTCTTGCCCGTTTCAAGCGCAGTAAAAGATACAGAGTTTGATTATTTGCAACAGTTGGAGGAGGAGCAATCATTTTTAGATATGCTTAATCTCTTGTATGTGGGAACAACCCGTGCCGAAGATGCCTTGTATATTTTGTCAAAAACCTTAAAGAGTGAACCCCCAAAAAATGATTCGGTTACTGCATTGCTAATCGCTTACTTAAAGCAAAAAGAGCTTTGGGAGGGTTTTCAGGCCTATCGCTTTGGCCATCCTGATTTCAGTAAATCTAAGAAGGCTCAGGGGCATTCGCCTCGACAAGACACGTATGAGTTAGGTGCCAGGTTGCAATCGGGAATGCTCTTATCCTCCATCCAAATCAAGATGAAGTCCGATTTGTTCTGGAGTTATAAAACTAAGATAAATATCGAGGATGGAAATCTTTTACACCAAACACTGCAATGGATAAAGTATCAGGGAGAGGAAGATAAGGCAGTGGAAAAAGCTGCGCAGCAGGCAATGCTTAGTACAGCGGAAAAAGAAGCCCTGCTTCAAAAAGTGAAACGAATCGTCTATCACGAGGAGCTCGGGATTTATTTCACATCCGATAAAACGGTGATTAATGAAAGAAGGCTGCTAAAAAACGGAGAGCACATTCGTATCCCTGACCGTTTGGTGTTAGTGAATGGTGCAGCTACCATTATTGATTACAAAACAGGTCAGGCGATGCCAAAGCACCGCGAGCAGATTAATGCATATGCATCGCTATTGGAGGAGGTGGGCATCGCAGTTTCGGAGAAGATTTTGTTTTATACGGAAACGATGAAAAAGGAGGTAGTCGCATGAAAAGATTTTTAACTCAAGCGACTGAAACAATTATAGAAAAACACGGCACCGAAATGAGCCGGGTTTTGGTGCTCATGCCCAACCAACGTTCGTGTACTTATTTCAACAAGGAGTTGCAGTCACTGGCACAGCAGGCCATTCTTTCGCCCATGGTTTCCACGTTGCAGCATTTTATTCTCGAACAGAGCCCATATCAAGTATGCGATCGAATCGCCCTTATTACAGAACTTTATGCCTGTCATAAAAACATTGGAGGCGAGCTGCTGCTCGATGAGTTTATTGGTATAGCTGATATTCTGATTCAGGATTTTGACGAGCTGGATGAAATGATGGTTCATTCAAAATTGTTCTTCAAAAATCTGAACGATTTGCAAAGCATGAAAACGTATGAGCCGGGTGAAGTGCCGGGCGATTACCAATTAAGGTACAGGAAATTTTGGAGCGATTTCGGTTTGTTGTATGAGGCCCTCCGTAAACGTCTGAAAGAGAAAAAGCAAGCATACCAGGGTATGGCATTGCGCGAGGTGGCCGAGCATCCCGCCCAATATTTTAATACTATACCTAAAGATTACGAGTATGTCTATCTAATAGGATTTAGTGGCTTAAGCAAAACAGATGAGGCGGTTATTCGCTACCTCAAATCGGTGTCGTCAACCACTATCCTCGCGGATGCCGATAAATATTATGTGCAGGACGAGGCCATGGAAGCCGGATTCTATTTCCGAAAATTCAAATCGCTTTTCTCTTTGTCTTCACAGCAGTTATCCGACAATATCAGCACAAGGCCCATGCACATAGAGGTGATAGGTACTGCCAAGAACATAGGGCAGGTGAAGGTGGCCGGAGATATTTTGCAAAACAGAATTTCGAAAGAATATTATGTCCCTTCTGACACCGTGGTGGTGATTCCGGATGAAAAATTACTCGGGTCCATGGTGGCGCATATACCTGCCGAGTATGCAGACTTGAATGTCACAATGGGTGTAAATATTCATGGCAGTTCACCGGCATCGTGGATAGAAATGCTATTCCGATTGCAGACAATGGCGCACAAATTTTCAACGGCTAACAAGTCGCCCCGTTTTTACTATAAGGATGTTTTCGATTTGCTGCTGCATCCTTATTTCCGGTTAGTATATGGTCAACTACCGACACAGCAGTTTGTGGCACGCATGAAAAAAAGCAATCGGGTAGTAATTAGTGCCCCGGAGATTTGTAAAGGGATATCTGACCGTCTCCAATCTGTGTTTAGTTTTTATGAAGATGCAAAGTCTTATGCTGATTTTTTGGAGCATCATTTACAAACCATATTGCAGCTACTGATACAGCAACATCGCTCGGGTAACACCGCTCGCGATGCCGATGCTGAAATTGTATTTCGGGTAATGGAAATTCTTCGCAATACAGCCTCTATACTCAACGCGCAAGAGCCATTACAGGTGAGTAGTTTTATAGCCTTGCTTCGCGAAAGTTTTCAGGCCGAGAAGGTTCCTCTCGAGGGAGAACCCGTAAAGGGACTACAGTTGATGGGGATTCAGGAAACACGCTCGCTTAATTTCAAAAACGTGATTGTGCTTTCTGCCAATGAAGGCATTTTGTCTTCGGGCAAGCAGTCCAAAAGCTACATACCACACGAACTCCGAAAAGAATTTCTGACCACACATCGCGAACGCGATGCCGTAACGGCCTATTTGTTTTACAGGCTGTTTCATCAGGCAGAGAATGTCTATCTGCTTTATAACACAGAGCCTGATGAATTGGGCGGAGGTGAAAAAAGTCGTTTCATTTTGCAGTTGATGCACGAATTGCCGGCAAAGAATGCGGCCGTTACTATAACGGATAAGATTTTTGCTATTGATCCTCCCGAAACCCTTCCGACATGCGAAGTGCAGTTTGAAAAAACGGATGCTGTATTGAATCATTTGAAAGAGTTGTTTAAGAACTCCGGAATTTCTCCTTCTGCGATAAACACTTATATCAATTGTTCGCTTCAATATTATTTGCGGTATGTAGCTGGTCTTCGTGAGGAGGAGGACATGGAAGAAAATCTGGAGGCGAGTACCATCGGCTCGGCCGTGCACTTTGTTTTGGAAGAGATTTTTAAACAGACAATCGGTAAACCTATTACGGCTGATTTTTTGCGTAAACAGGCAACTGATAAACCAAATTTAGAGGCTTTACTCCGTAAGCACCTGTCGGAGCGCTTTGATATAGATAGTTTAAACACCGGCAAGAATCTTTTACTGTTTAGAGTATGCACAAAACTTACCATTGATTTTTTGTTGGCGCAGGCTACCCAGGTGGATTGGCTGAGGGAAACAGATGTGCACTTGAAATTGTTGTCGTTAGAAGAAAAACTAACCCGTACCATTCAGGTAAATGGTACGGAAGTGAAAGTTAGGGGTACGGCCGATAGAATAGAAGTAGTGAATGATGTGATTCAGATTGTAGACTATAAAACTACGACCGTAAAAAAGATAAAACCGCTCAACGAGCAAGCATGGGAGCAGTTATTTACTCACCCCGATTTTTCAAAACCGCTGCAACTTTTGCTCTACGCCTGGATGTATAGCCCATCGGAAAATGCCGGTAACAGAAAAATTCGTTCGGGCATTTATTGGTTACGCAATAATCAATTGCAACTGGATACGCTACGTGATGAAGCAGGTAACGATGTTTTATCCAATGAGGTGCTCCATCGACTGGAAACTGCCTTGACAAAGTTGCTGGAAGATATATTGAATCCTGAAATTCCGTTTAGCAAAACCGATGAGGTGAAACGATGTCAGTGGTGCGACTTCAAAAATATTTGCAATCGCTAAGGTTCCTGTTCTTATTTAAAAAGCTGCGCCAGTAGCTGAGGATTTATCACATGAGTGCCTTCAAAGCTTACAATTTCAGCTTCGAGGGAGGTGTATTTTTCAATCATTAGATTAAAGGTCTCCGGAGAGAAGAATTCGTCTCGCGTGCCATAAACGAAGTAGTTTTTAGTTTTCCTTAAGCCGGAATTTTCCGATAGCGGAAATACTTCTGCTCCCACCTCACCGGCATACACTACCAGCTTACTAAACCGGTATGAAGATTGATGAACCCATCGCGTAACAGTGGATGCGCCCTGCGAAAAGCCAAGCGCAATTATTTCGCCATTAAATTGCTGCAAGTTCAAGGCTGCATACAGTTGGTCCAGGTAAGCACAATAATCATTAATCTCATTTAGTCTATCTTCTTTCGTCATCCAGGTAGCCCCTACCGTTCCGATTGAAGATTTCAAATAATATTTGTTCAATGCCTCCGGTGCCACTATGTAATTTTCATCGTCCGCCAACGTGCTGAATTGCTGAATAAAGCTTTCGCCCATTTGCCCAAATCCATGTAACACAATCCACACTCTTTTGGTAGCAGGGCTTAAAGTACCAAGCGTAAAGTAGCGTGCAGTTCGCTTTACTTCCAGGTGATGTGTTTCGGGTTTGTTCATGAGCGGGAAAATTTTCGAATGATGGCAGAGCGTAGAATAATGATTAATAGTAGAGGGATTATAGCGGTGTTAAACGGTTGTGGACTTATCCACCACCCCGCAAGAATCATAAATGACAAACAGATTGTAAGCAAGAAGTAGATTCTCATCCAACCTGTTTTTTTTGCTCGCGGCAAAAAGAACGCAACCAGCAAATGGGGGGGAAGCAACCAGAGTAAATTCAGATTTCTAGGTACCGAAAAATGCGAGCTGAAAATCCATAAGGCCAAGAATAAAGAACCTATAATGCCGAGTATAAAGAAGAATCCAACATCAAACCATACGTGGTGTTTGTTATGCTTTATCTCGAAATACGTCAATGCCAGCGCGAAAAGAAGTAAGACTGTATTCAATAACCATGGAGTAAAAAGGTGGATGCTTTTGTAGTAAAACGGAGCGTCCAAAATTAATTTTGGTCTACCGGTAAATGGCTTTCCGTTTAACTGCGCACAATCGAGATAGCGAGCCAGGTAAAGCGGAAGAAAAGTTTGATGACGGGGCGTAGCTTCTATTTCGCAATTGAGTCCGAGGATTAAATCAAAACCGTAGTCTACCCAAGGGCGATCCTGCACGAAAATGCGCAGCATATCGTGCATCGTTTTGTTGTGTTCAAAGTTTCCTGCTGCTGTATCGTAGCGTAAGGCACTGCCCAATGCTTTTTCAAAAATATCTCTGGGTCGTGTAGCACAATTATCCCAGAAAAAATCGTAGTAGTATTCGCGGTTTTCGGGCCGCGAGTTAACTTCCAGCAACTCAAATACGATTTGTTTTTGTTCCGGAGTAATCAAAATTTCCTGTTCCGATACACTGCGCTCTTCATACATGTATTGCTGCAAAAATCCACGGTAACTTTCCACGGCCAGCATGTATCGCATTTTACCCTTCACAAAATTGGTGTAGAACCCCGGCTGCTCAAAGTCAAAAGTGCCGTAGTTAAACACCACATCAAAGTCCTGCTTGTAATCCGTTACCCGTATTCCGGTGTGCCCGAAGGCAGAGTAAAGCTCCATACCCGGGCCACAGGTGAGTAAGGAGATGCGCGCAGAATCAGAAAGTGTAATGGCTTGCGAGAGCAGGTTTGCCAATACAAAAAACAGCATCAATAATTTCCCGGATTTCATTTTTTGTATCTAAAATTCTTGTTGAGTAAAGCGCTAAGTTGAATGTGAACGACTTGTCAATTTTCGGAAATGACACTAGAGCGCTTCTTTGATATCTAATAAAAATGCACGAATTTTTTTTAAACGCTCAATGATTTGCAATTTCTTCTGCTCGGTACTTAGCTTGCTTTTAAGTTGTGCTTTGGCACCATCAATGGTGTATCCCTTTTCCTTCACCAACAGATAAATCAGTTTAATGTTTTGCAGGTCTGTGCGGGTAAACAGCCGGTCACCTTTGGCGTTTTTCTTTGGTTTCAGTATGTCGAACTCTTTTTCCCAATAGCGTAAAGTAGAAGGAGGAACGTGCAGCATTTCCGCTACTTCGCCAATGGAGTAATAGTGTTTTTGATACGCTTCTTCCATTAGTCAAGCGTTTGTCCCGGTGAGTTACTCATCTCTATCATCTTGGCGTAATCAGCATCCTTTAAGTCGTTGTAGTAGTAATAAGCCGGGTTCACCGCGTTGTTGTTTTTCAAAACTTCGTAGTGCAAGTGCGGGCCGGTAGATTTACCCGTGTTACCGGTATTGCCGATGACATCACCGCGTTTTACCTTTTGCCCTACCCTTACCTTAAAACGCGATAAGTGTGCATACCGCGTCTTGTAACCATAGTTATGGTTTACCACTATTTCGTTGCCGTATCCGCCATAACTATAGTTCACTGTTTCCACCACACCATCGCCCGTTACATATACTTCGGTTCCCACGCTGCAGGTAAAATCCATACCGGCATGAAACTTCGTTATCTTATACACCGGGTCAATCCGCCAACCAAAACCGGATGCCATGCGGTTTAGTTTTTTGTTCAAAATAGGCTGGGTAGAGGGGATGGATGCCAACATGTTTTGTTGGTTTTTTATCAGGTCGGCAATCACATCGTAACTCTTGCTTTGCAGGGCCATTTGTTTGCGAAGTTTATCCGTTTTAATGGCCAGGTCTTTCATCAGTTCACCGTTGTCGTATTTATCCAGAAATCTGTATTTGTTGATGCCGCCTGAGCCCACTTGCCATATATCATCGCTGATAGGTTCTGCTTCAAACAACACCCGATAAATATTCCCATCGCGGTAATGCAAATCACCCATCACGGAATTAAGCCGGTCCACTTCACGGCTCAGGATGGCATATTGGTCTTTCATCTCATTGAGTTCCGCCTTCAAAACCTTCTCTTTCGGTGAGTCGAAAAAGCGATAGTATATGGTAGAAATAAAGAGCGAAAAAACCAAGGCGGCAATCAAAAAGCCCACCGCCCGGATAATACGCGTACCCCAGCTCACCACCGCTTTTTCAAAACTGAGTGTCTGTGTGTTAAAAACGTATTTTTCCTTCTTTTTAAAAATAGCCATAGGCGTAAGCAGGCAAGAAGCCTGCTGAGTGCTCGGTTTTTTTATTTTCGTCCGCTCGAAAATAGAAGCATTTTTCATTTATAGAATTGAGGTATGACAAGTAGCGCCATCCGTAAGGCTTTTTTAGATTTTTTTGAAAGCAAAGGACATAAGATTGTTCCCAGCGCACCGATTGTGGTGAAGAATGACCCTACCCTCATGTTCATCAATAGTGGCATGGCTCCGTTCAAGAATATTTTTCTGGGGAATGAACCCATTAAATACAAGCGCGTAGCCGACACGCAAAAATGTTTGCGCGTAAGCGGTAAGCACAACGATTTGGAAGAAGTGGGAGTAGATACCTATCACCACACCATGTTTGAAATGCTCGGTAACTGGAGCTTTGGCGATTACTTTAAAAAGGAGGCGATTGAATGGAGTTGGGAGTTGCTGACCAAGGTGTATGGTTTAGAAAAGGACAGATTGTATGTAACGGTGTTTGAGGGCGACAAAAAAGAAAACCTTGCCTTTGACCAGGATGCCTATAATGAATGGAAGAAATGGATTGCCGAAGACCGTATCCTGAAAGGAAATAAGAAAGATAACTTTTGGGAAATGGGCGATACCGGTCCTTGTGGCCCCTGCTCTGAGATTCACATTGATTTAAGAAGTGACGAGGAGCGAAAAGCAGTGGATGGAAAAAGTTTAGTCAACGCATCGCATCCGCAGGTGATTGAAATCTGGAACAATGTGTTCATGGAGTTTGAGCGCAAAGCGGATGGTAGTTTAGTAAAACTAGCCGCACAACACGTGGATACCGGAATGGGCTTTGAACGTTTGTGTGTAGCCATTCAAAAAAAGACCAGCAATTACGACACCGATATTTTTCAGCCTACTATCAAATTCCTCTCCGAAAAAAGCGGACACTCATACAGGTTTACGGCACCAGCCTTGGTAGATGGTAAAGTGGTTGGCACGTTGAGCGAAGATGAAAAGAAAGACATCGCACTGCGTGTAGTGGCTGACCATATTCGCACCATTGCCTTCACGATTGCCGATGGACAATTGCCCGGCAATAATGGTGCAGGTTATGTGATAAGAAGGATTCTGCGCAGAGCAGTTCGTTATGGCTATTCTTACCTGAATTTTGAGCAACCGTTTTTGTGTGAGTTAGTCCCTATGATAGCCAATCAGTTTGCGGACATTTTCCCGGAGCTAAAAGCACAGGAAGGTTTTGTGACGAATGTGATTAAAGAAGAGGAAACCTCATTCCTTCGCACTCTTGCCAACGGAATCAAACGCATTGACTCACTCACCGGCATTGATGGCAAAACTGCTTTTGAATTATTCGACACCTATGGATTCCCTTTGGATTTGACCAAACTAATTGCTGCTGAAAAAGGCTGGACCGTTGACGAAGACGGCTTCAACAAAGAAATGGCCGCTCAAAAACAAAGAGGCAAAGCGGATGCTACCAAAGAACAAAGCGATTGGGTGAATGTGGGTGAAGATGTAAAGACCGATTTTATCGGTTACGATTTTACCGAGGCCGATGCGCAGGTGGTGAAGTATCGCAGTATCAAACAAAAAGATAAGGAACTGTTTCAGCTCGTATTGGATAAAACACCTTTCTATGCCGAGAGCGGAGGACAGGTTGGCGATACGGGTTACATAGATTTTGCCGGTGAAAAAATAGAGGTGCTGGATACAAAGAAGGAAAACGATTTGATTGTTCACTTCGTGAAGAAACTTCCGGCTAAGGTAGAAGTAGCTGCTCATGCCAAAATAAATAACACCAAGCGTAGCGATACCATCAAGAATCACTCGGCTACTCACTTGCTGCAGGCAGCACTTCGTCAGGTGCTGGGTTCGCATGTGCAGCAAAAAGGCTCTTTGGTAAATGCAGATGCACTTCGCTTCGACTTTGCTCATTTCAGCAAAATGACCGATGAGGAAATAGCCAAAGTTGAGCAGATAGTGAATGAGAAGATTATGGAGAACGTTTCGTTAGATGAAAGAAGAAATGTGCCGATTGAGGAAGCTAAAGGAATGGGCGCTACGGCACTTTTCGGTGAGAAATACGGGGAGTTTGTTCGTGTAATTACTTTCGATGAAAAGTTTAGCCGCGAGTTATGCGGAGGCACCCACGTAAAGAGCACGGGCGAAATCGGTTTGTTTAAAATTACTTCTGAAGGCTCTGTTGCAAGCGGTGTAAGACGAATTGAAGCAGTAACAGGAAAGAAAGCAATTCAGTTAGCCAATGAAGCTATTAGCAAATTAGCCGATGTAACAGCTGCGTTGAATAACAGCAAAGATGTGCTGAAAAGCATTGAGAATTTGCGATCAGAGAATGAAGAATTAAAAAAACAACTGCAGCAGTTTGAAGATAAAGCCGTATCGGAATTGAAGAACAGAATATTAGCTTCCATAGAACAGGTGGGGTCGGTTAAGTTTTTTGCATCAACAACTGTGGAGCTTAATTCGGTGGAGGCACTACGCAAGGTTGGAATTCAATTGGCCAATGAACTAAAGGAGAACTTCGTGCTGTTACTTTCAGCCGAAATCAATGGCAAACGTCCGGTGCATTTGCGCTTGTCACCTTCCTCAGGCATAAATGGCAATCAGTTGTTGAAAGAATTGGCCCCGGCAATAAAAGGCGGAGGTCCTGCCGATTTTGTGCAGGCCAGTGCAGGTAGCATAACCGAGGTGGAAGAATTGATTCAAAAATTACGGACTAAGTTTACTGCATAACATGAGCGACACTAAATACGATAAATACGAGGTAATAGTAGGGCTTGAAGTGCACGCGCAGCTTTCTACGCAGAGCAAAATGTATTGTGGCGACTCGGCAGCCTTTGGTGCTTCGCCCAATACACAGGTAAGTCCTTTGTCGCTGGGGCACCCCGGCACCTTGCCGGTGGTGAATGAGTCGGCTATTGAATATGCCGTGCGAATAGGCCTGGCTACGCACTCACAAATCCGCTACGAAAATCAATTTGCGCGCAAGAACTATTTCTATGCCGATTTGCCGAAAGGCTATCAGATTACACAGGACAAAACGCCTATCTGCACCCATGGGTACATTGCCTTTGAGGTGAATGGAGAGAAGAAAAAAGTGCAGTTGACTCGCATTCACCTGGAGGAAGATGCCGGCAAATCCATTCACGATATTGACCCGTATTTCACGCTTGTGGATTTGAATCGTGCTGGCACACCACTTATTGAGATTGTGAGCGAGCCGGACATTCGCAGTGGCGATGAGGCGATGGCTTATTTGCACGAGGTGCGCAAACTCGTGCGTTATTTAGACATCTGCGATGGCAACATGGAAGAAGGCAGTATGCGCTGCGATGCCAATATTTCGGTGCGCTTAAAAGGAACTACGGCTTACAACCCGCGCAGCGAGGTGAAAAACATGAACAGTATGCGCAACGTAAAGCGCGCCATTGAGTTTGAGTTTATCCGTCAGGTAGATGCGTTGGAGGCCGGAGAGAAACTGGTGCAGGAAACCCGCGGATTTGATGCCATCAAAGGAATTACGCTTTCGCAACGGAGCAAAGAACATGCGCATGACTATCGTTATTTTCCGGAACCCGATTTACCTCCTGTCTATGTAACCGATGAATATGTGGCGCAGGTTAAGGCGGCTATGCCGAAGCTCTCGGCCGAATTGAAAGAGGAATACATGAACCGGTATGGCTTGCCCGAGTATGATGCCCGCTTGCTGAGTGACGATAAGTTTACCTCCAGCTACTATAATAGCTTGCTGGCTGCTACCGGCAATGCCAAAGCCGCAGCGAACTGGATGCTGGGTCCCGTAAAAAATTATCTCAACGAACAGGGTCTGGAGATTCAACATTTTCCGCTCACCCCCGATAAAATTGCTGAACTCATCAAGATGATTGATGAAGGCAAAACCAATTTCTCAGTGGCCTCTACCAAAATATTTCCGGAAGTAGCTGCCTCGGGTAAAATGCCGATGACCGTGGCCGAAGAGATGAATCTGTTACAAAGCAGCGATGAGGGACTTATTCAGCAGTTGATTGCTGACGTTATTGCAAAATATCCCGAAAAAGTAGCGGAATACAAGGCGGGTAAAAAAGGATTGCTAGGTTTGTTTGTAGGCGAGGTGATGAAAGCCAGCAAAGGAAAAGCGGATCCTAAATTGACCAATAAACTAATGATGGAAAAGCTGGAAGCTTAACTTCTTATCCCTTCACAAAATTGTAATCATTCTATTAAAATTATAAACTATCCCATGCGCAAACTAACTGCCCTTATTGCATTTATCACGGTGTTTTCTTCCTGCAACGTTATCGGCAACAGCGATAAGTATTCTATTGAAGGCACTATCAAAAATCACGCTGCTAAATCCATTAAGCTCGAAAAGCTGGGCTTGCAGGAACTGGTGGTGGTGGATTCATCGGTTGTGGACGATAAAGGAGCCTTTAAAATGGAAGGTGTTTCGGAGAAGGGCTTTTATCGTTTAAAGCTCGATGAAAAAACCTATTGGTTGTTTTTACTGGAGCCTGCCAAATACAAAGCAGAGATAGATTTAGCCAACCAAACAGATGCCTTTAAAATTACCGGCTCACCCGACAATGAAGAGTTTCAGGCAGCATTTAAAAAGATGAACGAAACGCAGCGGGAAATCAGTATGTTGAAATACACCTATCAGTTCTTTATGCAAAGTGGTGCCAGCCGCGATTCCATCAATGCCATTGAGCAAAAGCTAAACGAAGTGGCCAAGAATTTTGAAACCGTGTGCATGTCGGGTGCCAAATCAGCCAAGTCGCCTCTGGTGGCTATGTTTTACATTACCAATCTGCCTTTGCAGGGCTATCCGAAAGAAAATCTGGAAGTGCTGCAGCGTATGGAAAAAGAAATGCCTACATCTTCTTATGCCAGGGATTTCAGAAAGGCCTACAACGATTACGAAAAACAGGCGAAGGCTATGGAAGAACAACAGAAAATGGCCGAGGGCGTTAAAGTGGGAGCCGAGGCTCCGGAAATTGACCTACCTACTCCGGATGGAAAGAATATCAAGTTGTCCTCGCTTCGCGGAAAAGTGGTGCTCATTGATTTTTGGGCATCCTGGTGCGGGCCTTGTCGTGCCGAAATGCCGAATGTGGTCAACGCATACAACAAATACAAAAACAAAGGCTTCACCGTTTACAGCGTGTCTTTAGATAAAACGAAAGAAGCCTGGGTGAACTCCATCAAAGCCCTCAACATGCCATGGGAAAACCAGGTGAGCGATTTAAAGTTCTGGGATTGTGAGCCTGCCAAGCGCTATGGCGTCAATGGCATTCCGGCTGCTTATCTGCTCGATAAAAACGGAGTGATTGTAGCCACCAATCTGCGCGGCCCGGCTCTGGAAGCCAAATTAGCTGAACTGCTACCTTAGTTTAACTTCGGGATATGAATGGGTTCCGGTATCCCGCTTTTCTTTTTCTGCTCCTGAGTGTGGGTGTTGCCTTTTCGCAAGACTCCGATACGGCTGCGGTAGAGTTTCAGGGATTTAAGGAGCGGAAGATTCCTTACAAGCAGAACGTTATCAAGTTCAGTCCCATTCCTTTGCTGTTCGGACAAATCAATTTTTGTGGCGAGTTGCGTATAACCTACGAGCGCATGCTTACCCACAACCAAAGCCTGAGCCTTGGTTTCTCTTACAATTACCCCAGTTTGCCTTTGATGCTGAGCACCAGCCTGAGCCGGAACGGAAATATCTTTAAAGGCATTAATGTGTTTGGTGCGCGCGGCACCATTGCCTATCGCTATTATCCGCTCAAGAGCCGCGAAGCGCCCGAAGGCTTTTTTGTGGGCCCTTTTGTGTCGTATAATTTTGTGCAACTGCGCGAAAAAGGCGGTTCGGGCAGCTTTGTCAATATCAATTATTTTAACGCCAATGCCGTGTGTGGTTATCAGGTAGAGTTTGGCAAGGGAGTGATGATGGAGTTCGTGGGTGGCCTGGGCTACCGAAAAAATTTCATTGTAGAATATGATGCCTCCACCGACAGGCGAAGCGTATCGGACCTGGAAGGATTTCTGCCGCCCCTCAAAAACGTAAAGTTTGTATTGTTTGTGAACCTCTGCTACGCCTTCGGCTAAAGGCTCATAATTTCCATTTTCTTTTTGCAGCGCTCAATAGAATCTTTGGCGGTGTCCACCTGCTTGTTATCAAACGTATTCAGGATGTTGTTTTTGTAGGCTTCAATCGCTTCTTTGTATTTGCCTTGCGCCTCATACATAATTGCATACTCATTGAAGATAGTCCCCTTGTTCACAGCCGGCACCGTGAGCGCCTTATCCAGCAATGTTTTCAGCTCGTCCCACTTTTGCAGCGTGGAGAGCACAATGGCATAGTTATAATACGCAGCCAGATAATCGGGCGAATGCTCAATGGCCTGCTTGTAATACTTCTCGGCATTGGGATAATCTTTATACTTGGTTTCATAAATCCAACCAATGTGGTTATAGGCCTTACCGAAGTTGGGCATTTCCTGCGTAATGGCCGTCAGTTTGGCAAAGGCTTCGCCAATCTTCTGGTCGCTGATTAAGCGGTCCGCTTCCATAAACATATCTTCCATTCTGATGCGCAGATTCTCGTTCATGCTGTGTGTGTTATTGGTGAATAAAATAGCTTATTGCTTTATCCCTTTCGGATGATAGCCCCCAACTCCGATTCGTATTTGCTCATCAGGCGGCTCATGATTTTTTCAATCTCCGCATCGGTGAGTGTTTTTTCGGCATGCTGAAACACAAAACTCACCGCATAACTTTTCTTGCCCTTTTCAATCTTGTCGCCTTTGTATAAATCAAAGAGCGAAATCTCCTGCAATAGTTTTTTAGACTCGGCATAGGCTATCTTCTCAATGGCCTCAAATTTCAACTCATCATTCACCAGCATCGCCAAATCGCGCTTCACCGAAGGAAACTTAGGCAACTCATGGAACGAGGTGTGGGCATACTGTGTTTTTTCGAGCAGATAAGTCCAGTTAAAGTCTGCATAGAATACGGGGTTCTTAATGTCAAACTTTTTTAAAACCGATTTAGCCACTGCGCCAAATTTTACTACCTCAGTGCCTTCGTTGCTATAGGTGAGGCAGAATTCAAAAGGCTTTTCCTCTGCGCTTGTTTTTTCAAAGAGATGATGCCCCAGCTTGCTCAAGACCTTCTCCACGATGTTTTTAAGATGGTAGAACGAGTAAGCCTCACTACGCCCCACCCAGTTGTCCTCAAAAGATTTTCCGGTCAGGAACACCGACAGGTGCCGCTGCTCCTCGTAAGCAGCGCCTTTTTTATGATAGGTTTTGCCAAACTCATAGAAACGCAAATCCGCGGCTTTGCGGTTTTGGTTGTGGCGTATCACTTCCAAACCGGAGTATAAGATAGAAGTGCGGAGCGAATCCAGCTCAGCGGTCTGGCTGTTGAGCAACATCACTTGCTGGTTCTTGAGCGATTCATCTTCTTCAAACCCGGATTGCGACACCGAGTTGGTCCACACTTCATTCAGCCCAAATCCACTCAGCAAATCCGCTATCAGATTCTCGCTCTTTTGCGCGTTGATGGCCGGTGAAAACGTGAGAGCCGATTTTACCGACTTGGGTAAGGTAAAACTGTTGTAGCCATAAATGCGCAGCATTTCCTCCACCACATCGGCTTCGCGCTTTACATCCGTCTTAAATGCCGGCACCAACAAGTGCCAGGTATTTCCTTCTTCTTTTTCAATCACAATTTCTAAATGATGCAGAATCTCGCGGATGGTTTTGGGGTCGATGCTAAAGCCTGCCAGGCGCAACATGCTGTCGATGCATACTGTCACTTTCCATCCCGGGTGGGGAACCGGATAATGGTCGAATATTTCGGAGGAAACCTGCCCGCCACTTAACTCGCCAATCAGCAGGGCTGCGCGCTTCAGGGCCGTTACGGTGATGTTCGGGTCGCAGCCTTTTTCAAAGTGCGTAGCCGCATCGGTCCGCAGGCCTAATCGGGTAGATGTTTTACGAATGCCGGTGGAAGCAAAACAGGCGCTCTCCAGAAAAATCTCCTTCGTGCTTTCGCTTACGCCACTATCGGCACCGCCAAATACCCCCGCTATGCACATGGGTTTTTCGGCATCGCAAATCATTAAATCATCGGGGGTGGTGGCGTATTCCACGCCATCCAGGGCTTTGAACTTACCATCGGCAGGAGTCCATTTACGAACCACAATTTTGTTGCCTGCTATTTGAGCAGCATCAAAGGCGTGTAAAGGTTGGCCATATTCGTGCAACACATAGTTGGTGGCATCCACCACATTGTTGATGGCGCGCAGACCTATGGCTTTCAGTCTGTTTTTGAGCCACTCAGGCGACTCCTTCACCTCCACATTACTGATGCGCACTCCGCTGTAGCGCGGGCAGGCTGTGCTGTCCTGTATCGCCACCTGCATAGCCTGGCCGGAGGGCGTAGCTTTAAATGCAGACACATCCGGTTTCACTAAGTCTATCCTGGTTTTGTATGCCACATTCAAAGCCGCCACCACATCGCGCGCCACGCCTATGTGCGAGTTGGCATCGGAGCGGTTGGGCGTCAATCCGATTTCCAGCACGTAATCATTCTCTACTTTAAAATACTCCGCGGCCGGAGTGCCCGCAGCTGTATCGGCCGGCAACACCATAATGCCCGCATGGTTATCGCTGAGGCCCAGTTCATCTTCGGCACAAATCATCCCCATGCTTTCCACCCCGCGTATCTTCGCTTTTTTAATCGTCAGCTTTTCACCACCGCTGGGGTAAAGCGTGCTGCCCACCAGCGCCACCACCACCTTTTGGCCCGCAGCCACATTGGGGGCGCCACACACAATCTGCAGCAGCTCGCCCGTGCCCACATCTACCCTGGTTACCGACAGTTTGTCGGCATCGGGATGCTTGGCACATTCCACCACCGCCCCTGTCACCACGCCCTGCAATCCTCCGGCTATGGATTCAAAAGGAGTAATGTCTTCCACCTCCAGCCCCGTGCCCGTGAGCACCTCGCCCAGATCTTTGGGCGATAAATTAAAATTGGCGTATTGCTTCAGCCAGTTGTAACTGATTTTCATAGGGGCGAATATAAAATTTGGAGGAATGTATAGCGGCTAAATCAAGCCTGCCGGTTGCGGGAACAGCCATGAGCCATAGCGATTTTGTTTTGCAGGGCAAAGGTTTTGCGGAGCGAAGCATCTTGTATTTGTCACCGGTGGGCTGTTCCTTCGGATAAATCCGAAGGCCGGGGCAATAGAAAAGGAATGTTGTCTGTTTATAAGCGGCTAAAGCCGCTGTTACTGCCTACTACTTACTACTCCTTCCACTGCCTCCTCTAAGGTAAACAAACCACCTCCCCACCTCCGCCCGACTCGCCCACCTCCCCTTCCGCCGCCCCCCCGGGCCCCCCCCCCCCCGCCCCCCCCCCCCCCCCCCCCCCCCCCCCCCCGCCCCCCCCCCCCCGCCGCGCCCCCCCCCCGTCTGGGCGATGCATCGCTCGAAATCTCCACCACATACGCCACTCCACCGTTCACCGATTTCCAGCGGGCCAGCAGTGAATTGCTCTGTGTGCCCTGTTCCACCTCCAGATCCTTAGGGGCCGTTACCGGACCCAAAGGCTGTCGGGGTTTTCGCACACTGAAGCCACTGCTCAATATAACCGCTTCGTCTCCTTCCGATATGCTTTGCACATAACCCGCCAGACTGCCGATTAAGTTCAGCAGTTCTTTCTGTTGGATACGCATCAGCGCCACCTTCACCTTATCGCGCCCGCGGCTTTCGTTGTAGACTACCTCCAGCGCATTCACTGCGGTGGTGATGGTAGCCAAAGCCGGATTGGGCGTAAGGAAAGAAGCATTGCCTGTCATGCTCGTCACAATCAGGCGGGTGCGTTCTATCTGTGCAGGAACCGAAAGGCCATCAAAGCCAATTACGATTTTTGCCATTTTTTACTCCTTTTTTTAATTGGTTTTAAAAGATGTTGTCTTCGGGTTTTTCACCATCCAAACCCTCGGAAACGCTCTGTGTCATACTTACCTCCTTTTTTAAAAGCGTGATAAAAAATGAGAACGTTCATCATAGCTCTATAACTCCAACAGGCCTGTAATTATTGCACCCCTGACTGTTAAAAAAGCAAAGGCGATGGTCATGGAATTGTCATAAAATAACACGGCCCGGGCAAGAGGTGTTTTTGCTGCATTTTCAATCAAAAATGGCGGAAAACAGAGGCCCGTGCAGAAAAGAGAATCAACAAAGCCCGAAAAGGAATACCGATACATTGAAAAGGTAATTACTGCTGAAGATTCTGTATACACTTTCGGCAAAACAGTATTCCTTTTTTTCAAAAAGGTATACCGATACATGAAGAAGGTAATTCCTGCTGAAAATTCTGTATACACTTTCGGCAAAAGGGTATTCCTTTTTATCGAAAAGGTATACCGATACATCGAAAAGGTAATTACTTCTGAAGTTTTTGTAATCAAGTACCGCAAAACATTAATTAGTTCTGACAAAAGAAGTAAAGAAACTTCGTAAAGTATATTACTGCTGAAGTTTCTTTATAAAAGTACAGCAAAACGTTACTTCTTTTTGATAAAAAGGTATTACAAAAGATGCACAGCTCAACAGCATTTGCCCTTCAGGCCATTACATGCCGGCTGCTAAAACTCCCCCTTTTTAACAAAAATACTACATATTTCGGCAAATACCTGCTGGTATGGTGTGCGGATAAAAATGTGTGGTGTAGTTTTGTGGCGGGGAATGATTAAACTGGATTATAAAAGTGATGGGGGAAATAGTGAGGGAGTTGGGGAATGGTAAGAATATATTTGAGTTAGCGGAAAAACCTAGCACGACACACCAAAATAAAAAAGACATAAAAGAGATATATGAATGACATAATAACAAGTGGAACAGATATCACAACGGATATTGACAGAAATCAATAACGCAAATCAATCCATTTTACCTTGCAATGGCGTGGTTTATAGACAGAGACATAGCAAATGCTATTATCGAAGCAAAAAAACGAATTGTCAATATTGATATAATACTTTCCTCAAAATGTTCAGAACGAAACAGTAAAGTTAATGTTCAAAGGTGCAGAAATTAGTGTCCATGCTTTTGAAACTGGAGACACACGTGGGATTATGCACCACAAGTTTTGCTTAATTGACAGCAAAATATCCATTAATGGTTCATATAACTATTCATACAATGCAAGTAATAACAATGTCGAAAACATTCACGTTTCGGACGACCCTTCCATATATTCTCAACTTTTTTCAGAATTTGAGAGACTTAGATACAATATAGACAATAATATAGCTGTGAATGCAGTAGTTCAAGAACCTGAAAAAAAAACAGAACCAGTGAAACAAACAAACGCAATAGACACCTTTTCCCAGCAACTACATAATTTGGTTTACTCAGCTGCCCAAATTAGGAAGTTATAAAGGTATCCGCAACAGACGAAGGATTAAGTAGCAAAAAAATGTTTTAACTTCTAATGGTCAAATGCCTATCAGAGCATGAAAACAAATCTAGAGACTGAAAAGCAAGAAAATATTACAGTTACGAAAAGAAATAATGATTTAGAAAAACGGCAAGTAACAGATAGTCTTAACAAGATTCGGAGTGAAAAATCATTGCTTGAATCTGGAAACGAAAATACAGGTGAAAAGGGACTTCTACAGGTCAACAAGGAGATTGAAAAAAATAAACTTGAAAGAAAATCACTTGAACAATCATTTGTAGTAAAACCATTCTGGACAGCAGGAACAATATTGGTTTCATTTTTCTTGGTTGTGTCTATTTGCTATTTGTCTGTTTCTTTCTGCTTGAAGTTCTGCATAAAATGTTATTCGAAGGAACTGTTATTCGCAATGCACTTGAAGCTGGAGTAAATCCTGGTTTACCTAAACTTGTAGACGCAAATGCAATCGTAAAAGTTTTTAGACAGGAAGGTGCACTATTTGGATTTATTGCAACTATCTTCTTTATGTTTCCTGTATTACCGTCAAACATAAAACTGATTGGTAGTGAAAGGAAATTTGTAAATAATCTACTTTTTTGGGTCGGCTTATTAATATTTGACGTTATAGTGGCTGCAATGATTGCTATAAACACAGACGAGATAAAAAGTTTACTTAAAGGAATTGAATCAACATTAAAACTATGGGAAGTTGTAAAGGAAGGTGAGTTTTGGATGATATTCATGTTTGGATGGTTCCCTAATCATCACTCACTATTTAATTGAATATGTTACAACGGCATACAAGAAATAATCAAGAAGAGAAATTGTTGATGGTGAAAAACAGAAAAATACAAGTTCTTGAGTTGGAACTCATTGAACTAAATTCAATAAAAGAATCATTGACTAATAGAGTTAATGTCAAAGACGGTGAAATAAAAGAAAAGGAAAAGGAACTTTTAAATCTTGAAACTTCATT
>JADJZU010000027.1 GCA_016715625.1 Bacteroidota bacterium | reverse complement strand
GAAAGCTTACTAATGCTTCACATCACCTCCACCCCAACCCCGCCATTACCACCATTACCCTCAGCGGCACCGAGGAGGGGAGCACGGCTACCATAACAAACATACACGGGCAAGTGGTGCAGCAGTTTGCAATACATGCAGCGCAGCAAACAATAGATATAGAAAGCCTGCCCTCAGGTTTTTACTTCTGCACTTTGCAAAATGGGCAAAGGCGGCAAGTGCTGAGGTTTGTGAGGGAGTAACGTATATTTATGATATGGTAAGGCAAGTGAGTAAAGTCGGAGACTTTCTTTTATCAAGAACTTCCAAGTCTCGCTGCGCTAAGACTTGGAAGAGCGGGGTTTTAGTTACAGTCATGTTTTCATGCAAGCTATGTTTCGGCCAGCTAAACTTTATAAAATCTTGGGATTATAGATATGGGGGTACCTACATAGAAAATCTTGCGGGGGTTATACCAGGTATTGATGGCGGATATCTCATTTGTGGTCCATCTTACTCCTTAGTGCAGGTGATGTAAAAAAAGTAAACTATGACACCACCGCATTACCCAAGACTTCTGGATTTAAAGATTAACCAACAAGGGGTGAAGGAATGGGACAAAGCTAGGTGGTGGTGCTGATGGCGATGTACCTTCCTGTATGTTCAAATGGCGAATACTACTTTGTGGGTGTACCACTGAATCAGACAGTAGCGGAGATATTAGCAGCAAAAGAATTGATACATCCTATGAAAGAAGTGATTATTGGGTCATTAAACTTAGTTTGGTGGTCAAAAATATGGGAAAAACGAATAGGAGTTTTAGGCAGATGTTTTGAAATCAGTTGTTTGCACACCTGATGGAGTGTTGTTTGACCATCGGCCATTCAAATTCAGGGGTATCTGGTGATATTACTTCCATCAAATGATACTTTGTCCGATATAGATTAGTGCGGTAAAACTTGACTCAAATGGTAACAAACTGTGGGATAGGTGCTACGGAAGAACAGACAATGACATTGCATATACATTAGTTAAAACATTAGATGGTGGATACATCATTGGTGGAAGTTCAAACTCTGGGATAGGAGGGGAAAAGTCCGAGCCAAGTTGGAATCCTGCATATTCAGAGGCCTGGATTATTAAAGTTGATTCGGTAGGTAATAAACTGTGGGACAAAACACTTGGCACAATTTACCTGATAATGTTAATTGTATGCCTGAAGACCCAAGCGGTAATGTTTATCTCGGTATTGCAACTACCGGAAACGGTGGCAGTTTTACAGACCCTTCTATAGGCCCGGTGTTCAGCACTGGTGATTATCTGCTGTATAAAATAGATGCCTTTGGCATTAAGATTTGGGATAAAAGATATGGTGGTACTGGCAGTGATGTATTACGTCATCTTAGCCTTAGTAGTAAAGGCGAGATATTACTGACAGGTGCATCAAAATCACCAATTAGCGGTAACAAAACAGAAGCTAATTTGGCCGAAGTTGAAATTTGGGTATTGGCAGTAGATTCTAGCGGCACTGTGCTTTGGGACAAAACAATACACAATACTGGAACTAACTTCGAAATATATGGTGCCACCTATGCAACGGAGGATGGATGTTATACCACTTTTGAATACACAAACAGTGGTATTGGCGGTTATAAATCACAAGCTAACCGGGATACCACCAATGCTGCAACGGACATTTGGGCAATACAATACTGTTTTGATACTATTTCCGGTTTCTCTAACAACTATGGCTACGTATTAGCCACCCTCTACCCCAACCCCGCCTCATCCACCATCACCCTCAGCGGCACCGAGGAGGGGAGCACGGCTACCATAACAAACATACACGGGCAAGTGGTGCAGCAGTTTGCAATACATGCAGCGCAGCAAACAATAGATATAGAAAGCCTGCCCTCAGGTTTTTACTTCTGCACTTTGCAAAATGGGCAAAGGCGGGAAGTGTTGAGGTTTCGGAGGGGATTAGCCTGCTCTGCCCGGGCAAACCAATCCCCCATTTGCCCAATAACCCAATGTCCCAATGACCCCATCACCCCATGACCCCATCCCCCAAATATCCCAATGACCCAATGACCCAATAGCTCAATTCTCCCAATCCCCAATTGCCCTATAATCCAATGTCCTAATCCCTACACCACATGCGTAGCCTTCATCATCCAATGCCCGCTCTCAGTCCCCCGTATTCTGCACATTCAAAAACTGATTCATCTCATTAAGTTGTAGCAACTCCCCAAACTCCATAGCCGAATACTCCAGCACAGCACTGCCGCCACATCCACCGCTCCTCCCAGTCTGCGCTCCACCCTCCACGCTGCTGCTGTAAAACCGCATCCCGCTGCCACTCGCCTCCATCGTCACCATACTATTAGCGGTCATCTCCAATCCGGTCGTGCTGATGTTCTTAATAGCACCCGCTGCCAAATCGCCCTCCCGCACCACCGTGCTGCCTCCTGTGCTCGGGGTCACCAGTTCCACCACCCGCTCCCACACAAACCGGTCACGCACCGCGGCATTCTTTCTGAATATCCGCTTCCCGTCCTCCATCATCGCTCGCCCTTCCCTGTAAATCGCATTATTCGCCTCAATCTTCGCATCCGTCTGCTCATGGCTATCCTGCTGCGCATCCTTAAACGAACCATACATCACCTCAAACTCCCTTCAGCACACTCCACACTCGCATCAAATCCCGCTGGCATACCACCATCCGTCACCAGCACCGCCTGATGGGCTGTCAAAAAGTTCTTCATACTCACCAGCAGCTGCACCACATACTCCCAGTTTTGGTTCGCTGCCTTCGCATAATACGGCTTACCCGCCTCTATCTGCGGTTTATAATACGCTCCCGTAAATGCCTTGCTGATATACCCATCCAGCGAATTCCATTTCCCAGCACCACATCCAGCTTTTCCGTTAATCCTATTCTCAGCACCTCCGCCTGCGTGCCTCTCGCCTGCCCGTCAGGCAGAGCCTCGTGCGGCCGCTATAGCCGCCTTCCGAGTCACCGATATCCCTTGGGTATAAAGCGTATTCTCCGCCATAAACGATGCTTCATGTTCTGCCTGGCTATCCCAGACAAGGTTCAGGGCCGCATACAACACCGCCATCGCTTCGTTGTATTGCGCCTCTGCGCGTGGTTCATTTTGTGTTGGCATTTTTTGTTTGGTTTTAGTTTAAAAAATAAGGAACATTTTTTTTCGCCTTTCAATTCCTGTACCACCGCCCCGTTTTTTTACAAATTGTTCATCAAAATAGACGCCTGCATGGTCATAATTTCCTTCTTTATCGTCATAATTTCTTTCTTCACGGTCATAATTTCCTTCTTTACCGGCATCATCCCCTTCTTCACGCTCCGGCTACCCTTCTTCATCAGCATAAGCCCCTCCTTCACCCACACAAGGCTCCTCGTCACGCGCATAACCCGCATCGCCACCGCCCTAAGCATAGCTTCATACTCATAAATCCTTTCGTCTCCGCCTATTCACATACTACGCCTGCTGCTACGTGCAAAGGCCGCAGCTTTTCGCGCAGGTTCCGCAAAACAATTCTCTGCTTTTTCTGTTTAGACTTAGTCTAAAATCAACAAAACGCGGTTATATTTGCCCCACCAACCATGAGCGACAACGATAAAATTATTGACGAGGTAGTAGCCAATGACTACAAGTATGGTTTCACCACGCCCATAGAGCAGGAAATGGCTCCCATTGGCCTCAGCGAAGACACCGTCCGCTACATATCGGCCAAAAAGCAGGAGCCCCAATGGATGCTCGACTGGCGCCTCAAAGCCTACCGCGCCTGGCTGCAAATGGAACAGCCCGATTGGCAAAATGTGCACTTTGCCCCCATCGATTTTCAAAGCATCTACTACTACGCGGCCCAGAAAAAGAAAAAAGAAATTAAAAGCCTCGAGGACGTAGACCCCGAAATACGCGCCACCTACGACAAACTCGGCATTCCCATTCAGGAGCAAAAGCTGCTCGCAGGCGTAGCCGTAGATTATGTAATGGACAGCGAAAGTGTCATTACCACCTTTCGCGAATCGCTCAAAGAAAAGGGCGTTATCTTCTGCTCCATCTCCGAGGCCATTCGCGAATATCCCGAACTGGTGCAGCAATACCTCGGCACCGTGGTTCCGCAGCGCGACAACTACTATGCTGCACTCAACAGTGCCGTGTTCAGCGATGGCAGCTTTGTCTACATCCCCAAAGGCGTTCGCTGCCCCATGGAACTGAGCACCTATTTTCGCATCAATGCCGAAAACACCGGCCAGTTTGAGCGCACCCTGATTATTGCCGATGAAGGCAGCTACGTAAGCTATCTCGAAGGCTGCACCGCCCCCATGCGCGATGAAAACCAGCTGCACGCGGCTGTAGTCGAACTCATCACCCTAGACCATGCCGAAATCAAATACAGCACCGTCCAAAACTGGTATCCGGGCGATAAGGAAGGCAAGGGCGGCATCTACAACTTTGTAACCAAGAGGGGCTTGTGCAAAGGTGCACACAGCAAAATAAGCTGGACCCAGGTGGAAACCGGCAGCGCCATTACCTGGAAATACCCCAGCTGCATCTTAAAAGGCGACTATTCCATTGGCGAATTTTATTCGGTGGCGGTTACCAACAATTATCAGCAGGCCGACACCGGCACCAAGATGATGCACATTGGCAAAAACACCCGCAGCCGCATTGTCA
Organism: Bacteroidota bacterium; assembly: GCA_016715625.1. Lineage (GTDB taxonomy): Bacteria > Bacteroidota > Bacteroidia > Chitinophagales > LD1 > Bog-950. Next base: position 27,930 of record JADJZU010000027.1, on the reverse strand, counting down.
GCAAAGGCATCAGCGCGGGGCGCTCCCAAAACTCGTATCGCGGCCAGGTGCAGGTACAAAAAACTGCCGACAATGCCTACAATTTTTCGCAGTGCGATAGCCTGCTCATTGGCGACAAGTGTGGCGCGCACACCTTTCCCTATCTCGAAATAAAAAACAACACCGGCAAGGTGGAGCACGAGGCCACCACCTCCAAAATAGGAGAGGACCTCTTGTTCTACTGCAATCAGCGGGGCTTAACCAGTGAGGAAGCCGTCAGCATGATTATCAACGGCTATTGCAAAGAAGTCTTCCAGCATTTGCCCATGGAGTTTATGGTAGAAGCACAGAAACTATTAAGTATATCGCTCGAAGGAAGCGTAGGCTAAGCCCTCACGAATACCACGGCACCATGATTCTGAAATTATACAGAGCTTACAAAACCGGAAAAACTATTTACACCAAACTGCTGAAACCCTTCTATGAAGAACTGAAGAAAGACGCAGACGAATATGAACGCCAGCAACAGTTGAATCACCAAAAAAAAAGCCATGTTAAGCATCCGAAACCTAAACGTAGGAATAGGCCAAAAGCAGATTCTTAAAAACTTTAACCTCGACATCAGGCCCGGAGAGGTGCATGCCATCATGGGCCCCAACGGCACCGGCAAATCCACCCTCGCCTCCACCCTGGCCGGCAAGGAAGATTATGAAGTGCTGGGCGGAGAAGTGCTCTTCAACGGCAAAGATCTGCTCGCCATGAGTGCCGATGAGCGCGCCCGCGAAGGCGTGTTTCTGGCCTTTCAATATCCGGTAGAAATACCGGGCGTAAGCACCACCAACTTTATGAAAGCGGCCGTCAATGCCAAGCGCAAGCATCAGGGCCTGCCCCCGCTCGATGCCAAAGATTTTTTAAAGATGATGAACGAAAAATCGCAGTTGGTGGAAATCAAGCGCGAGTTTCTGAGCCGCAGTATCAACGAAGGCTTCAGCGGAGGCGAAAAAAAGCGCAACGAAATATTTCAAATGGCCATGCTGGAACCGCAGCTCTGCCTGCTCGATGAAACCGACTCCGGCCTCGATATAGATGCCCTGCGCATAGTGGCCAATGGCGTCAATAAGCTGCGCGATGCCAACCGCAGCTTTTTGGTGATTACGCACTACCAGCGCCTGCTCAACTACATCACCCCCGATTTTGTGCATGTGATGTATGGCGGCAAAATTGTGAAAAGCGGTGGCAAGGAACTCGCCCTGCAGCTCGAAGAAAAAGGCTACGATTGGATTAAAGAAGAAAACACCGAACTGGTATAAGTTATGAGCCTCGCAGAAAATATTGTGAAACAGTTTGACGGCACCGCAGCCACCGGAGCACACCGCCACGAAGCGCTGGAGGCTTTTCGGCAGCTGGGCATACCCACCTCGCGCCACGAAGAGTGGAAATACACCAACATCAAAACCAAGCTGAGCGAGTCGCTGAGTCTGGGCGAGGTAAGCTCCGAGGTAAACGCAGCCGTAAAAAACTACATCGCCAGTTTGCCGCCCTATGCCTTTCGCATCATATTTCTGAATGGGGTGTTTCACCCCGAGTTGAGCATCGTGCCCGATATGAAGGGCTTTTCGTTTTACAACCTCCACGATTTGTTCAGCGCTCCCTCTACATTACTGGATAAATACTATGGCCGCTTAATGAATTATCGCCAGGAGCATTTCGCAGCGCTCAACACCGCCTTTGTGCGCGATGGTGCCTGCATTCATGTGGCTAAGAATACCATTGTGAACGACCCTATTTACATCCAGTATTTCTTCACCGCCTCCGAGGCACAGGCTTTTACCCAAACCCGCAACCTGATTGTGGTGGAAGAGGGCGGCTCACTGCAACTGGCCGAAGATTTTAGAAACGCCAGCAATATTCCGGTGCAGTACAATCACGTGTCCGAAATGTTTGTGGGCCCCAATGCCAACCTGGATGTGGTCAAGCTGCAACTGGAAGTGAGCAATGCTGTGGGCATTCACACATTGGAGGCACAGGTGGAGCGCGATGGCGCTTTCAGCGCGGCCACCATCACCTTTTCGGCTCCCGACACAGGCACAGGCCGCTCCGTGATTCGCAATAATGTATCGGCCCGCCTCATAGGCGAAAATGCCCATGCCGACCTCAACGGTTTGTATTTCGGCAAAGAAGATGCGCATATAGATAATCATATACTGGTAGACCATCAGGTGCCCAACGGTACCAGCCATCAGTTATACAAAGGTGTGCTCGACCAGGAAGCCACAGGCGTATTCAACGGAAAAATATTTGTGCAGCCAGATGCGCAAAAGACCAATGCATTTCAGTCAAGTAAAGCATTACTGTTGTCCAATAGCGCCAGCGTAAACTCTAAACCCCAGCTTGAAATATTTGCCGATGATGTAAAATGCAGTCATGGCGTGGCCATCGGGCAACTGGATGAGCAGGCCTTGTTCTATCTGGAGTCGCGCGGCATTACCAAACCCGAAGCCGTGCAGCTGCTCACCTACGCCTTTGCCCACGAAGCCGTGGAGCGGATTAAAATAAAGCCCGTGCGCCAGTTTATGTGCGACAGGCTGAAAGAAGAACTGAAACTTAATTTCTGATGAACGATTCCATCCGCGCGCAGTTTCCTATTCTGCATCAGACGGTGAAGGGGCGGCCGCTCATTTATTTAGATAATGCAGCTACTTCCCAGAAACCTCTGGCTGTTATACAGGCAATAGACGATTACTACCGGCAATACAATAGCAACATCCACCGCGGAGCGCATCATTTGGCACAAATGGCTACCGAGCAATACGAGGCTGCTCGCCAAACCGTAGCAGACCATATCAATGCCTCTGTGCGCGAAATCAATTTTGTGCGCGGCACCACAGAGGCGGTTAATCTGGTGGCCAATGCCTATGGCCGTAAGTTTATACAGGCAGGCGATGAAATTATAGTGAGCGAAATGGAACATCACAGCAACATTGTGCCCTGGCAAATGCTGTGCGAAGAAAAAGGCGCTACGCTTCGTGTTATTCCCATCACCGATTCGGGCGAGTTGGTGCAGGAGGCTTATCTGGCTATGCTTTCGCCCAAAACCAAATTGGTAGCCGTGGCACACACTTCCAACGCTCTGGGCACCATTCACCCCGTTAAAGAAATGATAGCAGCCGCCCATGCAGTGGGTGCTGTAGTGTTTATAGACGGAGCGCAGGCCTTGCCACATACCTCCATAGATGTGCAGGACTTAGATTGCGATTTTCTGGGATTCAGCGGGCATAAAGTATTTGCCGGCACCGGCATTGGTGTGCTGTATGGCAAAGCCGCCTTGCTGGAGCAGATGAATCCTTACATGGGTGGTGGCGAAATGATAAAGACGGTGTCGTTCAGGGGCACTACGTATAATGATTTACCTTACAAATTTGAAGCCGGAACCCCGCACATTGAAGGGGGCATTTCGCTTGGGGCTGCCTTGAAGTATGTGCAGAGCATTGGCCTACCTGTCATTGCCGCTTACGAAAACGAATTGTTGCAGTATGCTACACAAGCCATACAGGCGGTACCCGGCATTCAGTTGGTAGGCACAGCTGCACAAAAGGCATCGGTGCTATCATTCCTCATCGGGGGTATTCACCCTTACGATGTAGGTGTGCTGCTAAACGAGCAGGGCATTGCCATCCGCACCGGGCATCATTGCTGCCAGCCCTTGATGGAGCGCTTCGGCATCGAAGGCACCTGCCGCGCATCCTTTGCTTTTTACAATACCCGCGCAGAGGTGGATGTACTGGTGCAGGCACTGCAACGCGCTGTAAAAATTCTTTCCTAGTATTGCCCCATGGCTTTATCCATTAGTGAATTGGAACAGGAAATTGCCGAAGAGTTTGACCTCTTCGAAGATCAGATGGAGAAGTATGAATACCTCATCGATGTAGGCAAAAAACTGGCTCCGCTACCGGTCCAATACCTTACCGATGATTATCTGGTGAAGGGCTGCCAAAGCAAGGTGTGGCTGCATGCCTACCATCAGGATGGCCGCATGTATTATGAAGCCGATTCCAACACCGCCATCACCAAGGGTATTATCGCTTTGCTCATTCGGGTTTTATCGGGACAAAAAACGCAAGACATCCTCGACTGTCCGCTCGGTTTTATAGATAGAATCAATCTCCGCGCGCATTTATCATCGCAGCGCAGTAATGGTTTGTCGGCTATGGTGCAAAAGATGAAAGCCTACGCGGCTGCATATCATCAATAATTCAGGAAGGCCTTGTGGGCCCCATCGCAAAAAGGCATTTTCTGGCTCATACCACATCGGCAAATAGACACCCGCTCGCGTTTCTCCAGAGTAGTGCCATCTTCCATCAGCACTTCAAAGTTTCCGGTAATGGTGATGGGCCCTTTCGGCTTTAGCTGAATGGTGGCGTAATCTTTCTTTTCGTTGTCGAGTTCTTCCATAAAGGTTCATTTATCTTTTTTCCCAATTGCTGATAACAACCGCTGCCGTTAAATCGCCCGTAACATTTAACACTGTGCGACACATGTCGAGCAGTCGGTCTACGCCAATAATAATACCTATAGCCTCGGCCGGCACTCCCACCGACACCAGAATAATAGCCACTACCGGCAGCGAGCCGCCCGGTACACCAGCAGTACCTATGCCGGCAATAATGCACGAAAGCACTACCGATATTTGTTGAGTCATGCTCAAATCTATCTGAAAGCACTGCGCCAAAAACAACACCGTCACTCCTTCAAACAAGGCCGTTCCGTTTTGGTTGGCGGTGCTGCCTACGGTCAGCACAAAATGGCTCACCTGCTTCGGCAGTTTCAGATTTTCGTTGGCAGCTTTTAAAGCCGTAGGCAAAGTAGCGTTGCTGCTGCTTGTAGAGAAGGCCGTCAGCATCACTTCACTAATGCTTCGGAAGAAGTGGAGCGGATTCATTCCGCCAAAAAACCACAGCAACAGCGGATAGGTAACAAACTGATGAATGGCCAGTGCCACAATTACCACCACAACATACTTTCCCAATGCCAGCATCACACCCCAACCGGTAGAAGAGATGAGGACAAAGAGCAGGGCGGCTACTCCATAAGGGGCCACATGCATGGCCATGTCTATCACTTTCATGATAAGTTCATAAAGCCCTTCGATGGTGTCTTTAAAGGCATCTACTTTGGGGCTGTGCAGGCTGATGAGCGCAATGCCCAGCATTAGGGCAAAAAACATCACCGCCAGCACTCCTCCGCCTTTGTATTCAGGGTTAAAGGCATTTACCATGTCCTCCATCGGGTTTTTGGGAATCATGGTCACAATCACATCGGCAAACGATTTCTCTTTGCCGGCATCGGCATTTTTCTTGATAGATTCCACCTTATCGGTGTATTGGGCAATGAGTTTAGCCCGGCTGTCGTCAGGTATATCGCGGCCGGGTTGCATCAGTTGCACCATCCCGATGCCGATAAACACCGAAATCATGGAAACTACTATGGTGTAGAGCAGCGTTCGCACGCCAATTCTTCCCAGATTTTTAAGGTCACCCAATTCACCCACACCTAATATCAGCGCGCAAAAAATGAGCGGCATCACCATCATAAAAATGAGCCGGAGAAAGATGTCGCCAATCGGTTTTATCCAGTGATTAACCGAAGCAATGGTAGCCGCATCAACACCGGCCACCTGCACAAGCACACCGCCCAGTACGCCTGCCAGCATACCCAACACAATTTTTACATGCAATGGAAAACCCTTCATCTCCTTGAATTATATTTTTGAAACTTTTGCCCGCAAATAATGGTCGGCCATCACCAGAGCAGCCATGGCTTCCACAATGGGTACTGCTCGGGGCACCACACACGGGTCGTGGCGTCCTTTGCCCGTAATCTCCACTGCTTCCCCCGACTTGTTGATGCTGCTCTGCGATTGCTGAATGGTGGCCACAGGCTTAAACGCCACCTGAAAGTAGATATCCATACCATTGGAAATACCTCCTTGAATGCCTCCCGAGAAATTTGTTTTGGTTCGCAGCGTTCCATCTTCCGAGGCTTCAAAAGCATCGTTGTTTTCGCTGCCCAATCGCTCGCTGCCTTCAAATCCGCTTCCGTAAGCAAAGCCATGTACGGCATTGATACTGAGCATGGCCTTTCCTAAGTCGGCATGTAGCTTGTCAAACACCGGCTCGCCCAAACCCGCAGGGGCGTGTTGAATTACACACGAAACAATACCCCCCACGGTGTCGCCTTTGGCTCGCACTTCATCAATGTAGGTAATCATTCTTTCAGCAGTGGCTGTATCCGGACAGCGCACTATATTTTTCTCGGCCTGCTCGAGGGAAAGCGTGGTGTAAGCCGAGACGAGTTTAACAGGCCCTACTGCCGACACATAAGCGCTCACTGATATGCCGGCCTGCTGCAAAAGCATTTTTGCTACACTGCCGGCTGCTACGCGCGCGGCTGTTTCGCGGGCGCTGGCCCGTCCGCCACCGCGGTGGTCGCGCAGGCCATATTTTGCTTCGTAAGTATAATCGGCATGGCTGGGGCGATAGGTGTCTTTTAAGTGAGCATAGTCGTCACTTCGGGCATCTTCATTTTTAATGAGTAAGCAAATAGGAGTGCCGAGTGTTTTGGATTCAAAAACCCCCGATAGCACCTGCACCGTATCACTCTCTTTGCGCTGTGTGGTAATGCTGCTTTGTCCGGGCTTTCTGCGGTCGAGTTCTTGCTGCATAAAGTCGGCATCAAACGGAAGCCCAGCCGGGCATCCATCAATTACCACTCCAATGGCTGTACCATGACTTTCGCCAAAGGTGGTAATACGAAAAAACTCACCAAAACTGTTGCCGGCCATCTTTACTTTTCAATTCCGAATATCGGATTTCGATTTAATATCACACTATGAAATCAATTCTCCTCCGCAATATAAAATCGCTGGCAGGAATTTACAAAGAAGGCACAGCGCCTGTGTGTGGGGCCGATATGAAAACGCTGCCTAGCTGCAGCGATGCATACCTGATGATAGAAAAGGGGCGGATTCATTCGTTTGGCAATAATGACGATGCCCCGGAGCGGGCCGATGAAGTGATAGATGCCACCGGCAGATGGGTGTTGCCATGCTGGTGCGATTCGCACACACATATTGTGTATGCCGGTTCGCGTGAAACAGAGTTTGCCGATAAAATCAAGGGGCTCACCTACGAGGAAATTGCAGCCCGCGGAGGCGGAATTCTGAATAGTGCAAAGCGAATGTATGCGGCAGGAGAGGAGGAGCTTTTTGAAGCTGCCTGGGCAAGATTAGAAGAAATGAAAACCATGGGCACCGGTGCAGTTGAAATTAAAAGCGGTTATGGTTTAAGTTATGAAGGAGAGTTGAAAATGCTTCGTGTTATCCGCAAGTTAAAAGAGAAGTCTTCACTTACTATAAAAGCTACGTTCCTGGGAGCACACTCCTATCCCGAACAATATCAATCCAACCACGAAGCCTATATCCGATTACTGATTGAAGAATTGTTGCCACAGATAGCGCATGAGGGCCTGGCCGATTTTATAGATGTGTTTTGCGAAAAGGGATATTTTTCGGTAGACGAAACCAGTAGAATATTGGAAGCCGGAAACAACTACGGATTGCAACCTAAGGTGCACGTTAATCAGTTCAATGTGTTGGGTGGTGTAAAGGCGAGCATACAGGCAGGTGCCCGGAGTGTAGATCATCTGGAACTCATTCACGAAGAGGATGTGTTGGCACTTCTTTCATCTCGCACTATTCCGGTGGCTTTGCCCGGCTGTTCCTTATTTTTGAAAATCCCCTACACTCCGGCCCGTCAATTGATAGATGCCGGTTTGCCGTTGGCTTTGGCTACCGATTACAACCCGGGTTCGGCCCCATCCGGCAATATGAATTTGGTAAACGCGCTGGCCTGTATTCAAATGCAAATGACGCCTGAAGAAGTAATGAATGCCTCCACGCTTAACGGAGCTTGTGCCATGGATGTGCAGCAGCACATCGGTTCAATCACTGTGGGCAAAAAAGCAAACCTGCTGTTAACTAAACCAATTCCCTCATTGGCTACGCTGCCTTACTCCTTTGGCAGCAATCTGGTGGAACGCAATTTTACGGCTTAGTCTTTATCGCGCAGTTTTTCAATGCCGGCAGCGGATTTGTTTTTACTGAATGCACCTAACCTTATTTTGGTGCCAAAGTTAAAGAGAGGACCTTCGAGGGGGGCATATATCTCTGCAAAAACCGGTCGGGCAGGATTGTAGCCCGATGATACAATCGGTCCATAAGTGGTTTGCCGCAGGTTGAGTATATTCTCCAGATTGGCAAAGAGCAACACATGCTTAAAAGAAAGTTGTGTGTTAATGCCCAACTCCCAATAGCCCTGTCCGGTTCTTCCGTTGCTCAGTTTCACATCACTGAAATAATAGCAGTCTACATCCACACTAAAGTTTTTAATCTCATAACCCGCCAGTAGGTACACCACATGCTTTGAAGTAAGGGGGGCCACACTGCGCACTTTGTTGCGCATAAAATTATTGTCGGTGAGCGTATACACTAAGGATGTTTTAAATCCCCTGTAACTCAGGCTGAGGCCGGTTTCAATGCCTTTGCTCTGTTGAAATCCATTGAGGTTAGTATACGAGAGGTCGTAGCAATCTATACCGGTGCAGTTGGTGTTGAGTGTATCTATCATCTGCAAAGGTTTAAAGATGTGCGTGAGAAAGTACAGTTGATGCAGGCTGATTTGAAAGCCATTAATCACAGGCGCTTTCACTCGTAAGTCCAGGGTGCCACCTAGACTAAGTTCGGGTTTTACGCTGCTTGCCATACCCGCTACTCGCACAAAAGCCCGCTCTTCGCTCTCATCCTGGAAAATGGTAGGCAGTTTATACCCCATGCCTACATTGAGTCGGGTTGTAAATACCTCATTCCACTTTTGCCGAAACGCCACATGGGGTAATGGAAATACTCCATGTGTGTTGTTATAATCCAGTCTCATACCTGCTTCCACACTGGTTTTTTCTGTAAAGTTGTAGAGATACTGCAAGAATAGACCGGCTGTCAGATATTTGTAATTACGTGGAATGGACGAAGAATCTTTTCCTTCTTTAAATATATCAGTTCTGAAATCTACACCGGCCACCACAACATGTTTGGCTCGGCTAAAGCGATAATTGATTTCAGAAACAGAGCCCATCTGCACACCGGCAAAAAGATACAAGGGTATTTCAAGCGAGCGTTTAAAATAGTTGTAGGCACTGCGGACGGTTAGCTTGCCTTGTGCATTAAAATCATATTCCAACTTGAGATTGGCCGATGCGTGGTCGGTTTTGTTTTGATCAAAATAAGTGAAAGCCGTATCCGATTGGTGGCGGATGGAGGGCAGTGCCCCTCCAGTTCTTGTTTCGTGTGTGTAGTTTAATCCTACATTTAAAACGCAACGCTCCGATAAATCAAAATAGAATTGAGGCGACAGATTAAAGCGTTGTAACAAGGGGGTCTCCGAAAAATTATCGCCATCCCAGTCTTTTTCTTTTTGGTAGCGATACATACCTAGCAGTGAATAGCCAAAGAACTTTTTCTTTTGGCTAAAATATATTCCGGCATCTGCGGCCATAGCACTCTCTACATTCGCCATCACGTCATACACCGGCAGTTCGGAAGGCATTTTCGATATAAAGTTGATAACGCCCGCAATGGCATCACCACCATACAACGTAGAGGCCGGACCTTTTATAATTTCTACTTGCCGTATATCAATTGGAGGAATCTGATTGACACTAATCACACTCGCAAACCCGCCAAACAAAGGAAATCCGTCCTTTAGTATCTGCACATATCGCCCGCGCAATCCTTGAAGCCGGATGTTCATCGTGCCGGAAGTGGCGGAGGTGCGTTGCACCTGCACTCCGGGCTGTTCGCGCACTACATGCGATACATCCGATGGTTTATCATTGGAGCGCTCCTCCACTTCATCTTCACCGATTACTTCTACTCGGGTAGGCGATTTTTCCTCGGCTATATCATTTCTGGACGATACAATAATTACATCCTCCATTTCCTCGGTTTGCATCTCTAGTTCCACCACCAGCACATTCTCGGAGGGTAACGGAAAGGTGAGTGGAATACGTTGTCGGTAATAACCCAGTCCGGAAACGATAATCACCTGCGCTCCCTCGGATATCTTTTCCAGGTGGGCTATTCCGAGGCTATCGGTAAATGCTGCTTGAGGTGTATTGAGTAAACTAACCACTGCACCTGCTACCGGTGTGTGCGCTGTTTTATCCTTTACAAACACCGAGAGCACATGCTGTGCGGGCAGTAGTTGCAACAGCAGCAGACAAAAAATCACACAGAGAAGTAATTTTTTCAAGGTAGTAGACTCAACCCGAATGTAGCTATTAAAAATAAAATCGCCCTGTTCACGAACAGGGCGATTTAAAAAAGTAGGATGATGTGCTTAGAGTGATTTCAGGATTTCAAGAGCAATAGCATCATTAGGATCTAACTCCAGTGATTTGTTGAAATAAGCTTTTGCCGCAGCATTGTCTTTTTCTCTTTCATACTTAAACAGCCCCGAGTAGTTATAGGCTTCAATCAACTTGGCTTTGTTCGGACCGGGATTTTTTTCCGCCAGTTTGATAAACTCTTGATAAAAGGGATAAGCCGCAAACTCATCGGTGCTTAATTTGAATTTCAACAGCACTTGAGCTTTCCAGAAATAACCATCTGTAGTGGTCGGGAAACGAGTGACGTACTCACTGAAAGTAGAGTCAGCCATAATGGAATCATTAACGATATAGTAACTTCTGCCCAAGTAGAACAACTCCAGATAGGTCAACTTGCCACACTTCTCTTTTTTGAAAATATACTGTGCAATAGCATCGTTATAGCGCTTGCTTTGGAAGAGCACTTTCCCGAATTCTCCCAAGAGTTCGCAGTTAGAAGAATCATTCGCCAACGCAGTGTTAAAGTAACTAAGCGCAGCGGTGGTGTCACCCATTTGCGAAGCCAGTCTGGCTGCATAAACATAGTCTTTTGATTTGGGGCGCACACCCGGTGTTTGCCAGTAGTTTTTCATTACTTCATAGCCGTCTTTATAGCGCTTAAGTTCAAAATTGGAGTAAAACAAGAAACGACTAAACTCCCAGTTGCCGGGTTCTTTAGCTAAACCCTTTGAAGCTTCTTCGGCTGACTTCTCATAATTCTTATTGCGAAAATACAACTCCAGCAGTGCGGTTCTGGCACGCGAATCTCCGGGACTCAAGTCAATGTATTTTTGAAAATTGGTCAGTGTTTTATCGTATTGCTTGCTCAGGTAGTATGCCTCTCCCAGTTCTTTATACAAGATAGCGTTGTTGGGCTCCAGCGCAATTCCTTTGTTGAAGTTTTCAATAGCCAAATCATACTTCTGTCCACGAGTCCACAGTCTTCCCATTTTTATCCAGGCGAAAGAAGAAGACTTATCTAAGTCAGTAGCATATTCATATTTATTCATGGCTTTGCCACCCATAGTGTTATCGTTGGCAGAGTTGGCATCGTAAGCATCAGCCAAGGCCAGCACGATTGTTAAGTTCTTATTATCCAAAGCAAACGCTGATTCCAGATTGGTGATTGCGGTGTTTACATCCGATACAACTGGTCGCAAGTAAGCATCCCCTATCTCGTAAAATATATTTGCATTTTTGCTCTTGGTGGTTTGCACAGCACGATCAAAATTTTGCTTGGCTTCAGCATTATTCTTAGCAAGCAACGCAAGACGTCCGTTGGCCAAATAGCCGATAGCACTTCTCACCTCGGGGTTGTAAACCTGCTTGTAAAACAGCTTTGCCGAATCTCTGTCATCATCATTCAGGTAAGCATTCCCTAAATAATACTTTACGTCAGTGGCATTGGCACTGCCATCCTGCAAAAGCTTGAACAGTATTTGTTTGGCTTTGAAATAATTTTCATTGTCAATCGCTTTTTGTGCGTCTTGTAAAGTTTGTGCAAAGGTCGCAGCACAGGCAAAAACTAAAACGATGATGGATGTTAACTTTCTCATTTTCTATGGGTGATTTGTTTGTTCTATGGATATCGAAATCTGATGCCAGTTTAGTCTAGTTGGTTTTTAATCCCTCGCTATTAACAATTATTTGCCGTTCGGGCATTCGGGCCGGAATAAGACCCGCTTTCAAAAATATCTTTGCTCCACGCGATTGTGACATAAAGTTGATAAACAGCCAATCTAATCCGTCAGAGTAAGTAAAGCGGGTAATCGCATTTACGGTTCGAGTAAGCGGATAGTCACCGGTGGCAATATCGCTTTGATTGGCACTTACCCGCACTAACTCCCCCTGTTGATTTTTGGTCGTCAAACTTAAAATTTTTACGCGCTTCAATAACTGCTTTACTCGTTCATCATCGGTGTCGCTTAGCAGATTAAACGGAATAAACCCAATAGCATCGGTATGGCACTCTACATAGTTAATGACTTCCGCAGCGTTGGCTGTGGCGTATACACTCTTGGAAACCTCATTGCGATAGCCCAATACTTGCAACACATGACTCACCACACTTTTATTTTCCCGGTCAAAAACAACTTTTACAGCTGAATTTCCTTTTGGATTTAAATAACTCCGGAGCGTCTCCATACTCAATTTGCTATCATCCAATTGCCGATGGCCGATAATAGCTACTGCATCATAAGCTACGCTTAACTGTCGAATGTAAATGGTGTCTTCTTTAAAGCGTTCAATTTCCGTCTCCTCCAGTTGTCGTGTTAGCAAAATGGTAGAAGCATCACCTTGTTTAAAATTTCTAAGTAATTCTTCTTCACTTTGGTAGCGGATATTTACTTCTACACTATCGTGGTCATATTTAAAAATCTCCACTTCCTGGGTTACAGCAGATTGAATACCCGGGTCACATCCCAGGTTCAGGATGCCTTTGTAAATTTTATTTTTGCCAATGGGCTCGTTCGTGTTCGTAGCTTTTTTTTGTGGCTCGGCCTTTTGGCCGCAGCCGGCTATAAAGGAAAGGAGCAGCAAAATAGCACCCAAGCATTTATTCTTCATTATCAAGGTTTCTGTATTCGCTGTAAAACATATACAACCGGAATGAGCCATACGCCATCAACATGCCTCCAAATCCATATCGGGTAAAGGCATCCACTTCCCCTACCATTATTTTGGGTAACACCAGAAAGGCAATGGCCAAACCGATAAACACAAATGATGCAATCGCCTTCCATAATAAAGAAGGGTTGGCAACCAGGCGTGTCAAGAAAGGTTTTTTCGTTCTCATTCGGTTTGTTTAAAGCAAAAATCATAACCATTCCTGCGAACGATTATGATTTTTGCTAAAAGTTTATGTCGTTATAAACTTATTGAAGTTTGAAAACTACCGGCAGGTTGTAATATACTTTTACAGCCTTACCTTGCTGCTTTCCGGGTTTAAATTTAGGAAGCATTTTTACTACTCGCTGTGCCTCTCTGTCCAATCCCGAACTTACTCCACGCACTACGCTCACATCCGACACCGTGCCATCTTCTCCTACCACAAATCGGATGAGCACTTTTCCTTGTATATCGTTATCGCGCTCCATTTGCGGATACACAATATTCTTTTGAAGGAACTTAATCAGTTCGGCATCTCCACCCGGAAACTCCGGCATCTGTTCTACAAAAGTGAATACCTTCGGCTCTTCCACTACAGGCGCTTCAGCTACGGGCTCTTCCACTACATCTTTAGCGTTCGGGTCCCCCTCCTGCGTCTGTGTAGAAATAGTCTGGTCTTTAATTTCTTCAATCTTTACAGGTTCTTCCTCCTGCTCACGCACTTCCTCCTGTTTTTTCACAACCATTTCCACGAAGCGAACCGTAGGACGCTGCGGTGGTGGTGGCGGTGGGGGAGGGGGTGGGGGAGGGGTGTTGTTGATAGATGGAGGTTCCATCAGGGTAAGATTGGTTTCCACCACTTCTTCTTCCTTACTTTTTTCCAGAAAACTCCAGTCTATGTAAGAAGCCAACACCAGCAAAGCAGTAACCGATACGGCCACTAGTAATCCGGTGCGGATGTGTTTAGGAGTAATCTTACGAAGTTCATAGCCTCCGTATTCTTTGTTACGACCATCGAAAACGATGTCGTCCATACTCCAGTTTAAATAATTATTTGTTTCTGACATGTTTTTGGTTTTTTGAAATTTGGTAATGCTTTGATGCAATACCCTCACAATTCCACAAACTTTTTTCTACTGATTACTCTCTGGCAAACTCTTTAACTGTTCCTCCATTTTTCACAGCTTCAATTTCTATCGGGTCCGGTTCCTGAATGGCATAGATTTTACACTTGGTAATATCCATTTCGTCCAGTATGTCAATCATGTTTTTGTAGCGGGCTCCCTGCATCATCTTTATCAGAATGATAGCATCGCGGGGTGTTCCTTTTTTGGTAGGAGGACATTCTTTAGGTACTTTTTTTAGCATTTTGATGATTTCCTTGCGGATACCTTCATCACCACTAAAAGTGGTTTTCTGCAAACCGGCCACCTGCAATCCTTCGTAATACCAAACTTGGTCAAGGGTGTCTAGTATCACATTCATTACCTGACACTCGCCCACGTCCTGCTTATCTTCTTCTTTGATGTCGCTTTTTGGCATGTTCAATTCCATCGCTTTAGGTTTATTAAGCGTGGTGGTGAGCATGAAAAACGAAATGAGAAGGAACGCCAAATCTACCATTGGTGTAAGGTCAACTCTCGTTGACATTTTCTTGGAGCGAGGGCCGCCATCGTGTTTGCCGTGTCCCCCGCCCGAGGAGGTATCTAAATCTGCCATGTTATTCCTCTCTTTTTAGGTTATAAATATTATTCAGCTTTTGCCGTTTCTTCAGCAGGAGCTCCATCACCGCTGGTCGATAGCGTTGTGATAAGTAGAAAACGGTGAATATCCTTTTCTTTTAATCCTTTAATTACATCCTTGATGTAGGTCACATCTACGTTTTTGTCGCCTTTTATTCCAATCTTAATGTCGCCACCGGTAGCATAGCGTGCGGCCTGCACCCAGTCTGCGAGTTGGTTGTGTGCTGAATCGTAGGGGATTCCTTTCATCTGCTCTTCCTGATAGTCTTTGAATTCTGACCCATTCATGCTGAGAACGCGCTTGGTGTCTTCAATGGGGCTTCCCCATGTATCGGTCAATGCAAAGAATTCCATCTGGTTTTGCGTAAGTCCTTTCACCATGGGATATTTTTCGCCATATTTTTCTCCGAGTTGCTCCAGCATCGCATAGCGCGTAGCTTTTTCTTTCAGAGAGATGTAGGCCTCGCCCTCTTGGTTAACAGTAATCACCATCACATTCTCCGGTGTTACGTTGGCCCGGGCAATAGGTACATCTACAGCGACCACAGCCTGAGGTTTGAATTTTGCGGTAAGAATGAAGAAGGTAAGCAGCAGGAACGCCACGTCACACATGGCGGTCATATCCACTACCGGGTTCTTACGTGCTGGTTTTATTTTAGGCATGTTGTTGCTTTAATAAATTGGATGGATTACTTCTTGGTAGTAGCAAACGTTTGAGAGATAGAGTAGCCAATCTCATCAATTCCATAAGTCAAACCATCAATTAACGTAGTAAAGTAGTTGTAGAACATGATAGAAAGTGCAGAAGTTCCGATACCAATAGCGGTATTGATAAGCGCCTCAGAGATACCGGCAGCAAGAGCAGCCGGATCCGGATTACCGGTAGTAGCGAGTGCCGCGAAGGCCTTAATCATACCGATTACCGTTCCAAGTAGTGCAAAGAGGGTAGCTACCGATGCGATAGTCGCCAAAATAGGAAGGTTTGCTTGTAAGCTAGGCAACTCCAGCGAAGTAGCTTCTTCCACTTCTTGCTGGATGTGCTGCACTTTTTGCTCCAAGGTAAACTCGTTGTTTTTTTCCATTTCCTGATACTTATGCAATCCGGCTTGAACCACATTAGCTACAGAACCCTTTTGCTTGCCACATTCAGCAATAGCACCGCTGATGTCGTTGTTGTGCAATTTGGTTTTTACCACTTGCAGGAATTTCTCTAATGAGCCGGAACCTTTTGCTTTAGAGATAGTCAGGAAACGCTCAATAGAGAAGGTAATAACGGTCAAAGCCATGGTCATAAGGAACGGAACGATAAATCCTCCTTTGTAAACTATACCCAGGTAATCGCCCGGAACCGGCTCTTTTTTCATGTCATCAATAAAGTGTTTGCGATCGCCAAACACCAAATGGAAAATCAATTCAGATACGATTAGGGAGCTGATGATTACTACTGCTGCCCATGGAAATCCACTTTTTTCTTTTTGAGCTGTTGCTTTTGCCTGACTCATGTTGTTTTGTTTTTTGTGAGATAAAAAATTAAGCGTGTTTTTTGTAAGAGGCGTAAAAATATTTCTTTAAATCTCTTTTCAAAATGTGTGGGGACAAACCCTTTTCCCGGTTTATGCCCTACACTTTTTTTGCTTTGGTCTTACAACGATAACCCTTTTGTATTAGTATGCCGAAATCATTTGTTCAGCGAGAAATGACAATTTCATGACAATTGCTTCATGCCGCCTGATTCTCCATGTTCCAATCCCATCCCTGCACCAAAATATTGAAACAATCGTCTTTATATATATTCGCCACCGCATGAAAAACTTACTCGTCCTGTTGTTATCCCTGTTGGCATTAATAACTGCAACTGCGCAGCACATGAATGTGAAGCAGTATAACTTTACCACGTTTGTCAATTTTGAAAAAAACATACCATCAGTGCTGCAGGATAGTTCCTCCGAAAAGGCCACGCAGCACCCGGAATATGGAATCAAACCCTACAATGCGCAGTGCAAAGAGTGTGTAGAGTTAATCGATAAACGCACGCTATTCGGCCGCTATTATCTGAATCCCCAAAAGCCGAATCACCATTTTACGCAGCAATCCTATTTTCCGCTGCACTACAAAAAGCAAGGCGAGGAGATATTACGAACTATTAATCCTTTATTAACCCCCACTCCCACACCCGGAGTATATGCTGCTGCCAACCAACCGGTGCCTACGCAGCTCGATACACGAAATCACACCAGCGTGGTTGCCGACAGAGGGTTCGATTTCATCTTCAACAAAAATTTGAAACTTTATTTCTTCGATGGCACCTCTGTAGTTGCCGAAGTGCAAGCGCCTGATTACAGCAGACAATCCGTGGGTAGCCAGGGCACTCGCGTCAGCGATATTTGGCCGGGTATTCACATGGAGCAGATTTTTAATGTGGGAGAAATCAAAACTAATTACGTCATTCCCGAACCACTCCAATTACCGGTTACGAAGGGATGGATGGTGATTGAAGATCATTTTACCTTGCCCAATGGCTACTCTATAGAAGAGGACAAAGAAGGCACACGCATCGGCAAAGAATACTTTAGAGGCGATTACATTATTAAAGACGGGAAAGGAGAAGCCAGAATTAAATACGATAAACCGGTCTATCTGGATACCAAGGCCTGGGGCGAGCATGGAACCTACCACCTGCTGAAAAACGGAAATGAATACACTTTGAAAATGCTCGTGCCGGTAGAGTGGCTGAATCGGGCCGATAACACTTATCCCATTACCATTGACCCTACGGTGAGCGGCTTCACCAAAATCGGAGACTTTACCAATGCCGGACTATCGGCACAACTGGGTTTCACCACGCTGGCGTTAGGCTCCTGCAATTACAATATGAACGTATCGGTACCGGGCAAAAGCGAGTTGACGGAAGTTTATGTAGACTTAGAATACACACTCACCTTCGACAATACCTGTGGCACACCCCCATTGCCCCCTCCATTCTGCACCTTTAGTCAGGTAACCATGGAGGTGCGTAGCGATGATTGCGGCACCACTACCGGCCTATTGGCCTGCAACCCGGCATTGCCACCCTTTACCGGCACCTGTACCACGAACCCCGTGTTGGTTCCGGGAGCAAGTGCCGTGCATGTCACCAGTTTTGTTCCCAATTATCTGAATTGCTACACGCCACAGTGTCCCGATTATGACATTCCGTTAACCTTACTCAATCGTGATTCTATTTGCGGTGATGTGTGCGGATACTTATGCGCCCGTGGAAACATGTGGCAAACCACTATCGAAGCATGTCGAGTAGAGGGCAACATCATTCAAGACAAAACGCAGGTGTGTGCCGGTGAGCCTGTGGTATTTACCGCACAGCCCAACTGCGGTGTGCCTCCTTATCATTATATGTGGACACAGGATGGCGGCAATACCTACGACACCATCTTTGGCACACCCAATTTTACAGCCAATCCGGTTGCCGACATCATCATGGGTTGTGTTATTGTAGATGCTTGCAACGAAATCGCTATTACCAACGATTTGAGTGTTACGGTCGTGCCATCGCCACCGGCCAATGCCGGTCCCGATGTATACGTGTGTGAGGGTGGAACTGCGCAGATTGGCGGCAATCCCTCCAGTTCGGTGGGCTCGCTCATTCAATGGATAGGAGAGGACGCAGCCGCACAAAATGCACTGAGCAACGGAAACGCATCTAATCCGGTGGTTACCGTGCCTGCAGGTTTGGTGGATACCATCACCTATGTACTTCGCGCACAGGATTTCACTTGCTTTCGCACCGATACTGTAAACGTTATCTCTATTGCTAAGCCAAATGCACAGATTGATAGCAGCGGCACCACCACCTTCTGTGCCGGGCAGTCTGTAACCCTCAGCGTTACCAACCCGTTTGCAAGCTATGCCTGGAGCAACGGCAGCAGCGCAGCATCCATATCGGTGGGTCAGCCGGGAACCTATTTTGTAGTAGTCACCGATTTAGCCGGTTGCCGCGACACTTCCAATTTCATTGTAGTTTCCAACATTACAATTCCCGATGTAGTGGTATCGCCCGATACACTGATTATCTATGGCGATAGCGTTATGTTGTATACCAGCTTAAATCTGAATAGCGC
Source organism: Bacteroidota bacterium (assembly GCA_016715625.1). Classification (GTDB taxonomy): domain Bacteria; phylum Bacteroidota; class Bacteroidia; order Chitinophagales; family LD1; genus Bog-950. The sequence goes on along the minus strand of JADJZU010000027.1, from coordinate 9,005 downwards.
TGCCATCGATTCTTTTGTATGGTTCCCCATCCCCAATGCCACTTGCCCCACCTGTACCAATCCTGTTGTTACGCCCGTTACCGAAGCAGAGTTTTACGGCATCACGGTGTATTCACAAGGCTGTGTGGTGACCGATTCAGCACTCATCCGCGTCATATTACCCAACAACTATTTTATACCCAACGTGTTTACCCCCAATGGCGATGGGAACAACGATTTGTTTTATGTTTTGTCGCAGAGTGGCGTACGGGTTATCACTTTCCGCATCTTCAATCGTACAGGTGAAAAGGTATACGACCAATTGGCCCCTTGGGATGGCTCTTACAAAGGGAAGCCCGCGCCTCCGGGGGTGTATGTATATTACGTAGAGCTCGGCCTCTTTGGAGACGACCGTGCCATCACCCGAAAGGGAAGCGTCACCATGATTCGTTGATTATTCCCGTTCGTTCAACGGTACAAAGTTTTCAACTCGGGAGCTTTCAGCATCAATGCGCGGAAGGTGTCCTTCTTTGGTGAATGCCCGAAAGGTATCCATGGGCATGGGCAGCAAAGCCATCTTCGGAAAATGCGCTTGTATATGCTTTCGTAGAAAAAATAACTGAAAAGGATCCGAAGCTGCCGCTATTTTCCTAAACCCCTTTTGACGTGCCAGCTTATAGCTGTAATTAATATTCTCATCGCTGTGCAAGGCCGCTGTTTCGGCAAAAGTGCGGTCGGTCGGTATTCCCATCGAATCCGAAATCATTTTCATTATCGTTCCCTCCGTGTAAGCAGTGTGTACGGCACTCCCCGAGTATATGATGTGTCGGGTTATACCAGCGCTGTAAAGCGATTGCGCCCACAGCATTCGGGCCCGAAACATTTGGTTTTGTTCTGAAGTGTCATACGGGCTGCCCGGCACAATAATCACATCATACGGAGCTGCTGCGGCAAAATATTGGTAGGTGAGGGAAGTGTATTCGCTGAACCGAATGGTAGCAAATCGGAATAAACCAAAAAGCGTCAGCAATAAAACGAAAACATAAGGCATATCACTGTCCGCAGTCGTGCTTATTTCAAAACGGAGCGGGCAATTAACTCTTTCATAATCTCGTTGGTGCCGGCATAGATGCGCTGCACGCGGGCATCGGCCCAGGCACGAGCCACTTGATATTCCCAAATGTATCCATAGCCACCGTGCAATTGCAAACATTCATCTGCCGCCTTGCTCTGTAGGTCGGTCAGCCAGTATTTCGCCATGGATGCAGATGCCTGGTCCAGTTTTTTTTCGCAGTGCAGTTCCACGCAGCGGTCTATAAATACGCGTCCAATCTGTATTTCTGTAGCCACCTCCGCTAACTTGTAGCGGGTGTTTTGCAACTCGGCAATCGGTTTACCAAACGCAACCCGGTCTTTGGTGTATTGCACCGTGGAAGCTAAAGCCCCCTCAGCGGCCCCAATAGCCGACAAGGCTACTACCAGCCTTTCTTGCGATAATTCGGTCATCAGATATTTAAATCCTTCGCCTTCTTTGCCCAACAGATTTTCTTTCGGCACTTCCACATTTTCAAAAAACAACTCACATGTATCCTGAGCATGCAAGCCTACTTTCTCAAAAGGTTTACCCTTCGTAAAGCCCTTCATAGCTGTATCCATCACCAGCAGCGAAATTCCTTTCGCTCCCTTAGTTGGGTCAGTTTTTACCGCTACCACTACCACATCGCTCAGGTAACCATTGGTAATAAAAGTCTTCGAGCCGTTTACTACATAATAATCGCCCTTGTCTACGGCTGTGGCCCGCATGCCTTGCAGGTCGCTGCCTGCTCCCGGTTCTGTCATGGCAATGGCGGCTATAGCCTCGCCACTCACCATTTTAGGCAGCCATTTCTTTTTCACCGCTTCGGTGCCATAGTGCTCAATATACGGGCACACTATATCGGAGTGTAACGGATATCCCACAGCCGGCCCTGCGCATCCTGTGCGCGCCAGTTCCTCAGTCACAATCGCATTATATCTGAAATCCTGAATGCCCAGGCCACCATATTCCTCCGCCACCTGCATGCATAAGAATCCTGATTCGCCAAACTTCAGCCAGCTTTCGCGACTCACCATATGGTCTTTTTCCCATTGGGCATTATAAGGCACTATTTCTTTGGCTACAAAATCGCGCACCGATTGTGCAAATAGCAAATGCTCCTCGTTGTATATGTTCCTTTCCATCATGATAATTGTGTTTTAGCGGTGGCAATGATAAGAATAGAATGGAAGATGAAAGGGGTGAGTCCTTTATCCATTCATCCAAATATCAGTTTATTCCTGTCTTAGTTATGCAATCAATAACTTGTTTTAATTTGCAGTATCATGTTCAGCTATCATCATCAGCTCCGCGTGCGTTATGGCGATACCGACCAAATGGGCTTTGTCTACTATGGCAACTACCCCTATTACTACGAGCAGGCCCGTGCCGAGGCCATTCGTTCGCTCGGTATCACCTACAAGCAGTTAGAAGAAAGTGGCTCCATGATGCCTATCGCCCGCATGAATATCAAATACATTCAGCCGGCTCTTTATGACGATTTGCTCACCATTCAAGCCACCGTCCCCGAGCTGCCGGGCCGCATCATGATTTTCCAATACAAAATCTTCAACGAAAAAGGCGTCCTCATCAACGAAGGCGAGAATCACCTCCTGTTTATGGACGCTAAAACCCGAAAAATACATTCCGCACCCGCACTGCTGATCGAAAAACTAAAACCCTATTTCGGATAAAAACAACGTGATGAATGAACTGTGGGCAAAACTGGCCGAGCGCTTTCCCTTTTTAATTGACTTGCTGATTAAGCTAAAAACATTCACCCTGCCCGGCTTCGAAGGCATACCTGTATACGATGTTTACCGCTTCTTCATTTCCGAAATACGCGCCAACTCACTCTCTATCCGCAGTCGCGCTGTAGCTTTCAGTTTCTTTCTGGCATTTTTTCCGGCACTCACATTTATATTCTCCTTAATCCCCTACATACCTTATTTCAGCAACCTCGATGTCACTATCATGAAATTCCTGAAAGAAGTATTGCCCAACAAAGAAACCTACGCCTTCATCAAATCATTCACCGAACCGCTGCTCCGCGATTTAGCCAAAAACAAACGCGGAGGTCTCTTAACGGGCTCCATCGTGCTCGTGGTGTTCCTCACCTCCAATGGTGTAATGGCCATGATGAGTTCATTCGACAAAAGTTACGATCATTATAAAAAACGCAACGCGCTGCAGGGCCGCATGGTGGCGCTGCAAATTACCCTGCTTTTAATGCTGCTTTTTATCTTTTCGCTGGGTTTGGTGGTGCTCGGGCAAAATCTGCTTTCTCTGCTCTTCACCGCATTGGCTATCAAAAATGTGTTCACTGTTTTCTTGCTGAATCTGCTTCGCTATGCGCTCATTCTCCTCATGTTCTTTTTGGGAATATCACTCATATACTACTACGGACCCGCCACAAAAAAGAAATATCGGTTCATATCCACCGGGGCTACCGTGGCTACGGTACTCTCCATATTAGTATCTGTTGGTTTTTCTTATTGGGTGAGCAATTTCAATAAACTCAATGTTATTTTTGGTTCCATAGGCACCATTATGTTGCTTATGATTTGGCTGAACCTCAATTCATTCGTACTCTTAGTCGGCTACGAAATCAATGCCAGCATCTACTATAACGCCAGCCTCCGCACCCGCGAACTAGAAGTAAAAGAGGTATAAAACAAACAAGCCACCCAACGGGTGGCTTGTTTATATAAATTGAATTCTGTTTATCTCCTTCTCAAAAAGATTGATACATAGTACATGAGCGTAGCCAGTGATGACAAGGCAGCTACTACATAGGTCATGGCGGCCCACTTCAGCGCGTCTTTAGCCATGTCGTGTTCCTGACTGCTGGTCATTCCGCTTCCTTCTAACCAAGCCAGGGCACGGTTAGAGGCGTCAAACTCCACGGGCAGAGTTATAAACGAGAAAATGGTGGTTGCGGCAAAAAGAACGATACCAAACAACAACAACCACGGAAACACGGTAATCGTGAGCACACCGGCCAGCAATATCCATTGCATCCATTTGCTGGCAAAACTCACCGCAGGCACGAGTTTAGAGCGCATTCCTAACCAGGCATAGGCTTTGGCATGTTGAACGGCATGGCCGCATTCGTGGGCTGCCACCGCAGCAGCTGCCACACTTCGGCCGTTATAGACCTCCGGTGAAAGGTTCACTGTTTTTTCCACCGGGTTGTAGTGGTCGGTCAACTGCCCCTCCACCGATAGTATCTTTACATCGCTGATGCCATTGTCGGCCAGCATTTTTGCCGCAATCTGAGCTCCGGTCAGGTTTCCCCGAAAACTCACTTGCGAATACTCATTAAACTTACTTTTCAAGCGCCAGCTTACCAACCAACTGATAAGCATAAACACACCCAAAATCAAATAGATTCCCATTTTTTACTGTTTTTTTGTTGAACAAATAGACTAACAATTAGCGTGCTATAAGGTTTTTAATGACGCATTGTGACAGTTTAAGACGAAACGGCAGTCCGCAAATTGTCAGCTTTGTTAGATTTTTACATTTGTTAAATGCGCGGATGCTTCCTTCGCTACTTTTCCTCAACTATTTTGAGAACAGCATTTGCATTTCTGACTTCTACGATTATTTTTGCCGTCCCTTTTAAAAAAAAGAGGGCTCTATTTCAAACATTTTCATGGCAAAACAAGACCTCATTAAGCAAGACGGTACCATTACGGAAGCATTGAGCAATGCCATGTTTAGAGTGAAATTGGAGAACGGACACGAGTTGATTGCGCACATTTCGGGAAAAATGAGAATGCATTACATTAAAATTCTACCCGGAGACAAAGTGCAGTTAGAAATGAGTCCGTATGATTTAAATAAGGGGCGTATCATTTTCAGATATAAATAAAAGACGGTTTAAAACTAAAGTCATGAAAGTAAGAGCATCAGTAAAGAAAAGAAGCGCGGATTGCAAAGTTGTGAGACGCAATGGTGTGGTGTATATCATCAACAAGAAAAACCCGAAGTTTAAACAGCGTCAGGGATAATTCATTTTAACCAATCAAGAAAAATAAACAGTACACAACATGGCACGTATCTCCGGTGTAGATCTTCCAAAGAACAAAAGAGGCATCATTGGCCTTACTTATATATATGGTATTGGTCTTACAACAGCTGAAAAGATTCTGACAGCAGCAAAGATTGATTTGAATACCAAGGTAAAAGATTGGAACGATGAGCAAATCAACGGTATATTGAAGTATATCGCTGAAAATCTGAAACTGGAAGGTGAATTGCGCGGAGAAGTGCAGCAGAGCATTAAGCGTTTGCAGGATATTGGTGCTTATCGCGGCATCCGTCACCGTAAAGGACTTCCGGTTCGTGGTCAAAGAACCAAAACCAACTCCAGAACCAGAAAAGGTAAGCGTAAAACGGTGGCCAACAAGAAAATGGTGACTAAGTAATAACTAACGACAACAGACACAACTAATAAAGAACAATGGCAAAGCAACAAACACAGCAGCAGCAATCCGCTACTGCCAAAGCAAAAGCTAAGAAAAGAGTGGTGAAAGTAGATGCAGAAGGCAAAGCTTTCGTGAACGCTACATTCAACAACATTATCATCACTTTTACCAATATGCAGGGTCAAACCATCAGTTGGAGTTCTGCCGGTAAGGTTGGTTTCAGTGGTTCTAAAAAGAATACTCCTTATGCAGCGCAATTAGCATCAGCCGAGGCCGGCTAAAGTTGCACACGAAGCCGGTTTAAGAAAGGTAGAAGTTTTTGTAAAAGGACCTGGTGCCGGTCGCGAATCTGCCATCAGAACTATTTATGCAAGCGGAATTGAAGTAACGGTTATTAACGATACTACACCAATTCCTCACAATGGTTGCCGTCCTCCAAAGAAGAGAAGAGTATAATCCGATTTAAGAAACAGAAATTAGAATTTAAGAAGAATAAATTATGGCAAGATATACAGGACCTACCACCAAGATTGCAAGAAAGTTTGGTGATGCTATTTTCGGACCGGACAAATACTTTGATAAAAGAAGCTACCCACCGGGACAACACGGAGTATCTAAGAAGAGAAAAACAGCTTCTGAATATTCAATCCAGTTGCAGGAAAAGCAAAAGGCAAAATATACTTACGGTTTATTAGAGCGTCAGTTCCGTAATCTGTTTGAGAAAGCAGCGCGCAAAAAAGGCGTTACCGGTGAAAACCTCCTGAAATTATTGGAAGCTCGTTTAGATAATACCATTTTCCGTTTGGGTCTTGCTGCTTCACGTGCACAAGCTCGTCAGTTGGTATTGCACAAGCACGTAACCGTGAACGGTACTGTGGTGAACGTTCCTTCCTTTACTTTGAACCCTGGTGATAAAGTGGCTATGCGCGAACGTTCCAAAAACCTGGATGTAGTGATAGATGCACTTGGAAAAAGAGGAAAGAAATTTAACTGGCTGGTACTTGATGAAAAAGCAGTAGAAGGCACTTTTGTTGACTTCCCGGAGAGAGACCAGATTCCAGAAAACATCAACGAGCAGTTGATTGTAGAGTTGTATTCTAAATAGTAATCGGATGGTCTGACGAAAGTCAGGCTTTCGGTGTTTAGAAGCGAAAATTTATAAACCAAAACAAAATACAATATGTCAGTATTAGCGTTCCAAAAACCAGATAAAATCTCTTTCAAAAAGCAACAGATTTCGAAGGAACATTTCGAATTTAAACCTTTGGAGCCTGGTTTTGGAGTAACTATCGGAAATGCACTGCGCAGAGTTCTTCTTTCTTCTTTGGAAGGTTTTATGATTAGCGGTATCAAAATTTCGGGAGTTGATCATGAGTTTTCTACTATTAAGGGTGTATTGGAAGATGTAACGGAAATGGTTCTTAACCTGAAGCAGGTTCGTTTGAAGAAGGTAATGGATGATGATAACGCTTCTGGAGACAAGATCTATATTGCTTTGAAAAATCAAAGCCAGTTTAAGGCAGAGCATATTGAAAAGCATACCAACGTTTACCAGGTAATGAATCCGGAGTTGGTTATCTGCAACATGGAAGGGAACGTAAACCTGGAAGTGGAGTTAACCATTACCAAAGGACGTGGTTATGTAGCTGCTGACGAAAATTCTAAAGAACACCCGATAGGCTTTATTCCGGTAGATGCTATTTACACACCAATTAAGAATGTGAAATATGCAGTAGAACCTTTCCGCGTAGAGCAGCGTGTGGATTTCGAAAAGTTGGTTTTGGATGTAACTACTGATGGCACCATTCACCCGGAGGAAGCTGTAAAAGAAGCTTCTCGTGTGTTGATTCAGCACCTGATGTTGATTACTGATGAGCATATTTCTTTCGACTTGCCTACTGCTGCTGAAACCGAAATGGTGGATGAGCATGTGTTGCACATGCGCAAACTATTGAAAACACCATTGGAAGACTTAGACCTTTCAGTTCGCGCGTTCAACTGCTTAAAGGCAGCAAAAATCAACAGCCTGGAAGAACTGGTTCAGTTCCACACCAACGATTTGTTGAAGTTCCGCAACTTTGGTAAAAAGTCGTTAGTGGAAATTGAAGCCTTGCTGCACGAAAAAGGATTGAGCTTCGGAATGAATCTCGAAAAATTTAACCTGCACGATAACTAAACCATCGGACCTTCTGATTTTTTAAAAGATAACAGATAAATATTCATTGAAATGAGACACGGAGATAAAGTAAATAATCTGGGACGCACTTCCGCCCACCGCCATGCCTTGATGAGCAATTTGGCGAGTTCCCTGATTGAGCACAAAAGAATTTTTACCACGTTGGCAAAAGCCAAGGCTTTGCGCGGCTATGTGGAACCACTGATTAACCGCAGCAAAGACAATACTACACACAACAGACGTGTGGTGTTCAGCTACCTGCAAAACAAGGAAGCCATCAAGGAATTGTTTGGCGTAATTGGAGGCAAAGTAGGAGAGCGCCCGGGTGGATATACCCGTGTTATCAAAACAGGCTTCCGTCCCGGAGATGCTGCTGAAATGGCCTTGATTGAGCTGGTAGACTTCAACGAAGGCTACACTCAAAACAAGAATGCCGCTAAAGCCGCAGAGCCTAAGAAGAAAACAAGAAGAAGCAGCGCCAAAAAGAAAGACGCAGCGGCTGAGTAATCTTCCGTATCATAAAACAAAAAGCCCACCCGAAACGGTGGGCTTTTTGTTTTGCGTAATGTTTAGTGGTTGCAATTAACGGCTTGATTGTTTGCAGCGGCGGCTTTATACGATTTCTACCTTCCACTTGCCGGTGGCATTGGGGTTAAATACGTTGAGGTAAGGGTTTGCCTCGCTGAATCCCATGTTTAACACGAGCACCGCATCGCTGCTGCCGGGCTGCACGGTAATTGTTTTGGCCGGGTCGGTGATGGTGCCACCGGTGGTGCTGCTAAAGTAAAACTGTAGCTCGCCTGCATTGGGCCCGGTGCTGTTGTTGTAAAGTGTGAGCTCGGTATCGTCTTCAATTTTGCCATCGGCAAAGGGCACATTGGCAATGCCATTGCCCTGCAGGGTGCCGCTTTTGGTGTTTTGGCTGCCGCCACCGGTGCTGTCGATGCTGCGGGCGTTGGTATATTCGAGATACAGCATGGGCTCGGAGGTTTCGAAGGTGGACATGTAAATATCGAGCTGGTCGATAACGCCATCGGCAGCCACAAACTCTCTTTCAGATTTGCGTGCTGGCGGTTTTTTTTCATCGCGCTTGGTTTTGGGCAGGCGCAGCACCTCAAAAAAATCTTTGAAAGCCTTCTGTAAATTCTCTACATCGACAGGGCCGCTGTTGAAGTCGGTGAGGTCGTTCTCAACGGGCTTGGCAATGGTATAGAGCCACTTGCTGTCTACAAATAGGTCGTTGTCGCGCTTGCGGTCGAGTTCCGCTGCCGTAAAATCGCTCAGCTTCAGTTTGCCGGGTTGGTTCTCGCTTAGAAAAAATGCCGCACAGGCCCGGCTTACT
>JADJZU010000026.1 GCA_016715625.1 Bacteroidota bacterium | reverse complement strand
GCGCAAACCGTCAACTTCAATGGTCAGATAAATTCGCTCAAAAACCAATCGTTGAACTTTAACCTTACCTATCGCCATGCCAAAGACAAGGATTCGCTCAACAGCCGTCAACCGGAAAATTTTTATTTGGGTAGAGTGGACTATAATTTATCGCTGCTCAAAGGTGCCATCCGCTCCACCACCTTGTATGAAATAGGTAGCGGACGCGAACAAAAAACACAACTTAACTTTCAGCGATCGCTCACCAACCAGGGCGAATACACCAGGCTGGGCGACCTGAACGAAAATGGAGTGAAAGACATCAATGAATTTCAACTCCGGGGCAGCTTGATTGACTCCGCGTCCTATATCCGGGTATTTGTAGTTACTCCTGAATTTGTAGCGGTAAACACCAGCCAGCTAAATCAGGTGCTGCAGATAAATCCAGCTGCGGTGTGGAAATCAAAGAAGGGAATCAGGAAAGTGCTGAGCATGTTTAACATCCTTGCCAGCGTTCAGATTATTAAGAAAACCTATGCCGACCGGAATAAGAAGATTGGTGATTATTTCAATCCATTTCCGCTGAACAGCGAAACCCAACAATTAGTGTCCACCACCTTCAACAGCCGAAACTCGCTTTACTTCAACCGCCTCGACCCCAAATACGGTGCGCAGATAGATTTCAATTATGTAAAAAACCGCACCCTGCTCACCACCGGTTTCGAAAACAGAATACTGCAATCGCAGGGCATCAAGGCCCGTGGAACATTGTGAAAACCCTCAATATTCAAACCTCCTACACCAACGGACTAAAAGCCAACGAGTCCGATTTCTTAAAGCATTACAGTATCGCTATACCTTTAATGATGCCTTTGCTGATTTAAGCTACCAGTTTAAAAACCACCCCTGCGCCTCAGCACAGATATGATTTCTCGATTAAGCAGAATCCAATCGATAGTGTCGGTACTGCGAGCAAGCGCAGATTCACAAGGCAACACTCAACGCCCGCTACAACCGGTCCGGGTAAAACATCGGTGGATGCTATGGTATCCTATGCCTCTATTGGCTACAACGATAAAGGCTATGTGAACGCCCAGCTCCAATTTGCCATGCTCGAAGGCCTGCGTAACGGCAACAACCTGGTGTGGACCTCGCCTTTGAGCAAAACCCGACCGCCACTATTCAACTGGCCATTACCTCCACGATGGCCGCCGGGACGGGCTTCACACCCGGAGTGAAAGAAACCCCGAGAGCCGTGTGCACACTCCGCCGGGCCGAAATCAGGGCGGTGTTTTAGTGAGCAACGCTTGCAAATAGTAAACAGGAATGCAGCAATAGGCATTAATTACGAGTTACCGAATTAAACGAATTATCGGGGAACTTGTAATTGCGTGGGGCTTCTCGTCCGCAAAGGGAGGCGGAGCTTGGAGCGAGCAAGCAACTATTTATCCATCAGCTAAAGCCGACGGCAAAACAGGATAAAGTGGAAAATGTTTTTTATAAAAGGCGGGCTCGTTTGCGGTAGGCAGGCTTTTGAAGCCCTCCCATCAACAGAAAAACCTTTTCCCTGTGTTTGCATCCGTCTTTAGGCGGATGTTCACTTATAGCTGGGTTGTCCTCACCCACCTAAAACGATAAATAATAACCATGAACTACTGATTTTAGCTATTCCACGAGTTTGGAAGTCCTTTAAGCTTTGCTTTTACCAGTTCCAGGAGTTTGGAAGCCCTTTAAGCTTTGCTTTTACCTGTTCTACGAGTTTGGAAGCCCTCTAGTTTGCTTCACATCGGGCATTCCTACCCACCGCAATAGTTCATTCGGATGAGAACACCCGCCTATAGGCAATTTTTGGCAAATGCCTTACAGGTTTTCCTACAAGGCGTTTTGACGGTGCAGATGCCATTCCGATTTCCCGGAAACCTATTATGACTGATTTAGAGGCTTTCCAATATTTCGGAAATACAATTGGACGGATTTAATAGCCTTCCGATATTTAGGAACCCTATTTTGACGGATTTAATAGCCTTCCGATATTTAGGAAACCTATTGTGACGAATTTTTGAACCTTTCCGATTTTTCAGAAAGATGTTTGGACGGATATAATGCCTTCAAGAGTTCTCTGATGCTGTCTGGACGGATAAATACATTCAAGAGTTCTCCTGATGCTGTCTAGACCGATATAATACCTTCAAGAGTTCCTTTGCTGTCTGACAAATAAGCCACCTTCAAGAGTTCTTCTTGGACGATGTCCGACGGATAAAATACCTTTAAAGAGTTCCTTAAACTATCTGGATAAATAAAATAGCTTCAAGAGTTTTCTTGATACTATCTGGACGAATATAATGCCATCAAGAGTTCTCTTGACTATGTTCGACGTATATAATACCTTCCAAGAGTTCTCTTGATACCATTAGATTAAAGATATGGGCGAAGGGCGGGCGGAGTTTTTGAGAAATGGGAAGTGAGTTATACTGCTGATTAGAAAGGTGGTGGGTGGGACACCCACCGTTAAACAAAGGCGTCATCTTCTTTGAAGGCAACATGATTATTGAAAATGCCGTCCTGCGGCTGGAAGTGAACAAAGGCCGCAAAAAAACCATCAGCAATCTGCAACCCAAAGAAGAATACTGGTTTTACTTCTATGCCGGCAACAGCGCAGGGGTAAGCGCCCTCAGCGCACCCGAAAGCCGCATTTGCCTCTAAACTATTTTAATAGTTTGTCTTCAAACGCGTGCCTCGCGTAGCGGGGCTGTTTGGTTATGTGGAATAGGAATCTTTTAGGTTAAAATAGGTAGGGTATATTTGGGTTACCTGCAATGGCGGGGGTGCTATCGGGTTTAAGTTTTGACTATGGACAGACAATTACAAGAACGACTATCTAAGAAGTTTGCCGACATGAAAATTGACGAGCGCATTGACTTGTTGCTTACATTTTATGCTGACAACAAGTATAGTTCTCGAATGACTTCCGAACAGAAGCAACTTATTGACCATCTTTTTGGTGGCTATTATCCATTGCTAATTGAGGACGATGGACAATCTCACATAGAAGATATTGAAGACAGACAGTATCACAATGAGCGCAACTATAAAAGCGAAACGTTGGACATAATGGTTTCCGACAAGTTAGTGACGACTTTCAAGACATGGCTGTGGTAGTTTATGAGCCGACAGCTTTTGGAATATAGGATAAATGAGGAAGCGGCTGGTTGGTGCATCTTAAACAAGAGGAATCGACAGGACGCTTGTTGCAACAGCAAGTAAGACTTCAATTAGGAACAGCTTGGGTATCGTTATTTTTTATTGGTGCTTCTGCGCTTTTTACTTGGCAGGACAAGAACACCCCATCAACAAGAATTAGACATGCAACAAAAAATTAATAACGCAAGACAGCATAACGAGAATAGAACAAAATCAACGAGCATCCATCTTGAAACATAACGTAGATTCACTTTGCCGTCAGGTGGATGAGCTACAATTTGAAGTATCGTCCATAAGAAAGAAGATAGGCGCGGATTGATATTAAAAGCCACAGCAGGTAACAGGGTGTTAAATGAAAGAGGCGGCTTCGCTTACGTGGACTTGGGTTTGTTTTTTTAGTTTTAAAATCTATTCGAGGGAGAATGAAGCCCCTTGTATCGCCTCCTTCTATTAACCACCAAAACGTTGGTGGCAATTTAACGCACTAACTGACAGACAGTGCTAAATTTGCAGAGCTGACAAAATCGGTGAAGCAGAAAACCGAAAAGAGAAGCACAAAATTAAAAAAGATAAGAAAGAAAAAGTATTCTTATTCTTGACAATGTTGCTAATGGCAGCAACAATGACTTTTGCACAGAACTACAAGTATGAGCCAGACTACTTTGACAAAGAAAAAGTAAACATCAAAGATGGTAACGGTAATCGAATAGGTTATTACAAGCGTGACTACTTTGACAAGACAAAAATTAATGTTTACGATAAAGCGTGGCTGGAACCTCGTTCAGACAGTGAAGGATGATAATTTTGATGACAGTAAAACAAATTACTACGACAATAACGGTAACAAACAAGGTTCAACAAAGCAAGATTATTTTAACAGCGACAAAACGAATATCTATGATGATAACGGAAATATTATTGGCTATAGACAAAACGATTACTTTGATAAAGACAAGGTAAATGTTTACAACTCACGAGGGACAAAAGTAGGTTAACTATAAAAAGAACTACTTCAATGGAAACTGGGAATACTTTGACAACTAAAACCATTCATAATATAAATTGACAATCCCCTTTCACAGCGTCACTCGAAGAGGACGCTGCGCTCATAAACCCCAGGCATTTCTCCTTCGCAGAGTCTCCGCTTGCGGGACTCTGCGCCCATAAATACCAGGCATTATAATCGTCACACACCGCCCCTGCCGCCTGCCACTGCTCCCTTCCCTACCCTCCCGCTTCAAAACCCCATCGCTTTGTTTATTCTTGTGCCATGAAAGAAATAAAGCAAGTAACCTGGCGCAGCCCTTCCAACATTGCACTGGTAAAATACTGGGGCAAAAAAAGCGGCATACAAATATCCGCCAATCCGTCTATCAGCTTCACTTTCGAAAACTGCTACAGCGAAACATCCGTAGCGCTGTTACCCAAAGAAACCAAAGGCAAAGACATAGAGCTTCGCTTTTACTTTGATGGCAAAAGCAACCTGGCCTTTCAACTCAAGATGATCCAGTTTTTCGACAGCATCAAAAAAGAGTTTCCCATTCTCACCCAATATGGTTTGCTCATTCATTCTGCGAACAGTTTTCCGCATTCATCGGGCATTGCTTCCAGCGCCTCTGCTATGAGCGCCCTGAGCATGGCCCTCTGCGATTTGCAGGAGCAAATGAGCAGCAGGAAGTTGAGTGCCGATAAATTTTTGCAGCGGGCTTCGCACTTTGCGCGCCTGGGTTCGGGCAGTGCCGCGCGCTCGGTGTATCCTTACATAGCGCAATGGGGAAAAACCAAACACATCAAGGGAAGCAGCGATGAGTATGCCCTGCCGTTTGAAAAAAACCTGCACAAGGTGTTTCGCGATTTTCAAAACACCATATTGATAGCAAGCAGCGAGGAGAAGAAAGTGAGCAGCCGCGTGGGTCATTCGCTCATGAAAACAAATCCCTTTGCCAAAACCCGCTATGCACAGGCTGAAAAAAATCTGAAGGAGTTAACCGTTGCTTTAAAAAAAGGTGACCTGGAAAAATTCGGGGCCATTACCGAAGAAGAAGCCATGACCCTGCACGCTTTAATGATGTGCTCCACGCCTTCGTTTGTGCTCATGGCACCTTCCTCGCTGACCATGATTCAGAAGATACGCGCCTTTAGAGAAGAAACGAAGCTGCCGGTGTATTTTACCTTAGATGCAGGGGGCCCAATATTCACCTGCTTTATCCCAAAAACATCAGCAAAAAGGTAGTCCCGTTTATAGAAACAGAACTGAAACCGAATTGCGAAAAAGGGAAGATGATTTTCGACCAGGTGGGCAAAGGCCCCAGGCGGATGTAATGGTTTAACTACTTCAGCGCTTTTTCGATGTCGCTGATTACAGCCGCATCGTTTACGCTGGTGCGGGGCGAAATGGATTTGATAAACTTACCGTCTTTGCCTACCAGTATCTTTCTGGAAGTTCCAGGTAATCTCTGCATCGGCAACACCATTCTCTGCTTTGCTGGTCAAATACTTATAAAGAGGAGCCTGATTGCTTCCTTTAACCGATATTTTGGAGAACATAGGAAAAGTAACCGCATACTCGCGGGTGCAGAATTCCTTAATTTCTTTGTCGCTGCCCGGCTCCTGACCCATAAAGTTATTGGCCGGAAAACCCAACACCACAAGGCCTTTGTCGCTATACTTTTCGTACAGGTTCTCAATGTCTTTGTATTGAGGAGTGTTGCCACACATGCTGGCCACGTTTACAAAAAGCAGCACCTTGCCTTTGTATTGCGATAGCGATTCTTCCTTACCATCAATGTTTTTCACCTTAAAGTCGTAAACAGTTTTGTCGGTAGGTTTCATAGTGGCAAGCATTAAGGTCATTAAGATTAAAGATTTCATGAGTATGATTTTAGGGAATTAAAACAACGGTAGTATGGTAAAGTTTATAGCAAAGGGAAAACATGCCGCTCGGCATGGTAGCTGCTGCGCACCATGGGGCCGCTTTCTACATACCTGAAGCCTTTGGAAAGTGCCACTTCTTTGTAGTGTGCAAACTCTTCGGGGCTTACATATCTGGCTACCGTCAAATGTTTTCGGGTGGGTTGCAGATATTGGCCCAGCGTAAGAATATCCACTTTGGCCTGGCGCAGGTCGTCCATAGAGGCAAACAGTTCTTCTTCCGTTTCGCCCAGGCCCAGCATAATGCCGCTCTTGGTTCGGTCGATGCCTCCTTCTTTCAGTCGCAGCAATACTTCGAGGCTTCGCTCGTATTTGGCTTGTATTCTGACCTCGCGGGTCAGGCGCTTTACGGTTTCCAGATTATGCGATACCACCTCGGGTTTTACATCAATCACCTGCTGCAGGTTTTCCCAAATGCCTTTAAAATCAGGAATCAGGGTTTCAATGGTTACTCCCGGATTTTTTCTTCGAATGGAGCGGATAGTGGCGGCCCATATCTTAGAACCACCATCTACCAGGTCATCGCGGTCCACCGAGGTAATCACCACATGCTTCAGGCCCATCAGTTTTACAGAGTCGGCTACGCGGGCCGGTTCGGTAATGTCCACCACTTCCGGATTTCCGGTTTCTACGCTGCAGAACATGCACGAGCGGGTGCAGGTATTCCCCAATATCATCAGGGTGGCGGTCTTTTCGCCCCAGCATTCGGTTTGGTTCGGGCATTTGCCGCTTTCGCAGATAGTATGCAGCCGATGCTGCTCCACATTTTTCTTTACATCGCTGAAAGCCTGCCCCGAGGGCAATTTTATTTTTAACCAATCGGGCTTGGGAACGCGCGTCTGTTTGGATTCTACTGAAGACATAGCACAAACATAAACATGCCTATGGATTATTCGTTCAATTGTTTGCCCATTCTTTTATTTGCAACATGCAAAAATCAATTTCCGTTACCCTTCATCGCCACAAAACAGAAGCCGTAAGGCGTTTTCATCCCTGGGTTTTTTCGGGGGCTATTAAAAGAACCGAAGGAAAACCGGCCGAGGGAGACGTGGTGGAAGTAAAAGATGAAGCAGGAAAGACATTGGGCGTTGGGTTTTGGGGCACGGGAAGCATTGCGGTCCGGCTATTCAGTTTTGAGAAGGTAGACTCGCTGGAGGACTTATGGCAACAAAAAATAGCAGCGGCATTGGCCATGCGCCAGCGAATCGGCTTGACCGAACATCCGCATACCAATGCCTACAGACTCGTGAATGCCGAAGGAGATGGCATGCCCGGATTAATCGTGGATGTATATAATGATGTGGCGGTGATACAAACCCACAACAAAGGAATGCATGCGCAGGCAGGCCTGTTTGCAGAAGCCATTCAAAAAGCCATGGGCTATCGAATCTCCGCTATCTACGACAAGAGTGTCGCCACGCTGGCCCACCACAGTGGCGATGAACACGAAGGTCTCAGCGGCAAGGATGGTTTTCTGGTAGGGCAACTGGACAAAACAGAAGTGCAGGAAAACGGCAACCGCTTTCTGATTGACTTTCAGCAAGGGCAAAAAACAGGATTCTTTCTGGACCAACGCGATAACCGGGCCTTGCTCGCAAACTATGCTGCGGGCAAAAAGATATTGAATACGTTCTGCTACAGTGGTGGATTCTCTATTTATGGCTTAAAGGCCGGAGCATCGTTGGTTCACTCAGTAGATTCATCGGCAAAGGCGATAGCCCTCACCGATGAAAATGTAATCCGAAACTTTGGCCAGCTGTCGGACACCACCCATCAGTCCTTTACCTCCGATGTGTTTGATTTTATGAAAACTGCCGAACAGGATTATGACATCATGATACTGGACCCACCGGCATTCGCCAAAAGTTTTTCGGCCCGCCACCGAGCCATACAAGCCTACACGCGCCTCAATGCTACCGCTTTTAAAAAAATAAAACCGCAGGGCATGGTGTTTACCTTCTCGTGCTCGCAAGTGGTCACCCCCGACTTGTTCAACGGAGCCATTACAGCTGCCGCCATTGAAGCCGGACGAAAAATCAAAATACTTCACCGGCTTACCCAACCGGCCGATCATCCGGTAAGCATCTTTAACCCCGAAGGAAATTACCTGAAAGGCCTGGTGCTGTATGTAGAATAATTAGCCTGTAAAATTTGCTACTTGTTCTATTGACTTTATCTTTCCGCTAATTAAACACACATCACATGGAAAACCACACACACCAAATCAGGCTGCATGGCGATGGCGGAAAGTATTTTGGAATACTCATCGTCAACCTGCTCTTTACCATTATCACCCTCGGGCTTTATTACCCCTGGGCCAGAGCTAAAAACCTTCAATACCTCTATGGGGAAACCGAGTTTGCAGGCTCTCGCTTTCAGTTTCACGGCACAGGGAACGAAATGTTTAAGGGATTTATTAAAGCATTAGCCATTGTATTTGTATTAGGCTTGATATACAACCTGTCCATTCTGTCTAAGAATTCAGCAATCATTTTTGTGGGAGTAGCAGTGTATATCCTGGGGCTGTTAACCATCATTCCATTGGCTATTCATGGTGGGTTGCGCTATCGCTTAAGCCGCACTTCCTGGAGAGGGATTCATATGGGCTATCGTGGAAACCTGCGGGAACTATTCGGCATTTGGTTCAAAGGCATTTTACTCACAGTCCTTACCTTAGGCATCTATGGCAGCTGGTTCAATATTGCACTGACCCAATATTTGATGAAGCATGTAAGACTCGGCAATGTAAAATTCAGATACGATGGAGATGGCTCCGATTATTTCTGGCTCAATGTAAAAGGCACCATCCTCACTATCCTTACTCTCGGCATTTATTCCTTTTGGTATGCCCGTGATGTAAACCACTACTATTTCAACAACACCAAACTGGAGCAGGACGAAGCGGTGTCCGATTTCCAATCTAACCTGACAGCCGGTGATATTTTTATAACCGGAATCACCAATTATTTCTTAATCGTATTCACGCTCGGCATAGGAACACCTTGGGCCATTTTGCGCCAAATGCGGATGACGATAAATAATCTGGAACTGAACGGCCCATTTAATCCGGATGCAGTGGTGCAAACCGAGGAAGACTACAACGATGCTACAGGCGATGATTTGCTGGACTCTCTGGATATTGGTCTCGATTTTTAATTACACCACATGAACTATACGGGCAAATATTTTGATGGAAAATCTTCTGTGGGGCATGTGGCAGATATTCAACTCAACAGTTTTCAGATAGATATCTTTTATACGGATGCCGCTTTTCAAGCGCATCATGTGCAATGGAATACAGATAAAATCCACAAAAATGATTTTGCAGAGCACGATAAGGTTATTCTCAAGTATGGCGATTTCCCATTTCAATACATTGAAGTAACCCATAAAGGTTTTGAGCACGACTTAAAAAGGCAATATCCTTTAGCCCCGTTTCATAAGTCAGCCTACAACTGGGTATTCAGTAAAGGGGCTATAGGTTTGGTGGTAATGGCGATGGCATTTCTGGGCATACTGGCCTTTACCTATTTTTATGTAGTGCCTTGGGGTGCCGAAAAATTTGCCATGACCCTGCCGGTGGAATGGGAACAGCAACTCGGAGAATCGGTGTACAGTAAAATGGTGAGCGAAGAAAGTATTAACGAAACGGACACTAAACTCATTAATGACTTTTTCAAAAAGCTGAACTACCCCACCGATTACAACATAAGAGTAGTGGTGGTAAAGGACAATGTAGTGAACGCCTATGCGCTGCCGGGTGGCAGAATAGTAGTGTATGAAGGCATACTTCGAAAGATGGATGACTATCGGGAGCTGACCGCTTTGCTCAGTCATGAGTTTTCGCACGTGCAATTGAAACACTCTACCCGAAATATTGCCAGAAGTTTGTCGAGCGCATTACTGCTTTCTGTGTTATTTGGTGATGCCAGCGGCATTACGGCTATCATAATAGAAAATGCCGATGCGATAAAGCAATTGGGCTATAGCCGGCAACTGGAGGAAGATGCCGACCGGAATGGATTGGCCCTGATGAAAAAGCGTAAAATAGACCCTCATGGAATGAAAGAACTCTTTGAAACGCTGCAAAAAGAATCGGAGGGGGAAGAGGATGGTTACAAGTTTTTAAGCACCCACCCGCTGACCAAAGACCGAATCACATTTGTAAACAAAGAGATTTCAAAAAAGGATTTTATCTGGCAACCGGATGCCGAACTGGATAGCTTATATAAAGAAATACAAATCAACCTGGAAGAATAAAAAAAGGCAGGCTTAAAGCCTGCCTTTTTATTGTGCGATTATTATCAACTGACAGCAAAAATCAATTCTCCGTTTTTAGCATACAGTGTGATTGTTTGACCTTTTTGGACCTCCCCTCCCAGTATCATTTTAGATATTTTGTTCACCACCTCTTTTTGGATGGTTCTTTTCAAAGGTCTTGCGCCATATTGAGGGTCAAATCCCTCTTCGCCCAGCCAATCAATGGCCTCATCCTTTAGTGATAATGAGATTTCTTTTTGCTGCAGCAAATCGCGCAGGTAAGCAAGTTGCAGTTCCACAATGTCGCGAATTTGACTGCGCATCAGTGGATGGAACATCACAATTTCATCTATACGGTTGAGAAATTCCGGACGCACACTCTGCTTCAGGCGCTCCATCACTTCAATCTTGGCCGTTTCAGATGCCGCCAGCATATCTTTCTCTTTGATTCCTTCAAACGCTTTTTGAATAATATCGGAGCCGATGTTGCTGGTCATGATTATCAGCGTGTTTTTGAAATTGACGGTGCGGCCTTTGTTATCGGTTAACCTTCCATCATCTAACACTTGTAATAAAATATTGAAAACATCGGGATGGGCTTTTTCAATCTCATCAAACAGAACTACGGAGTAAGGTCTGCGTCTGATAGCCTCGGTCAACTGTCCGCCCTCATCATAACCCACATATCCGGGGGCGAACCAACTAAACGGCTCACGGCATGTTTCTCCTGATATTCGCTCATATCAATCCGTATCATGGCATGCTCGTCATTAAACAATACATAGCTGAGAGCCTTGCTCAATTCGGTTTTACCTACACCGGTTGTTCCCAGAAAAAGAAACGACCCGATTGGTTTTCGTTCATCCTGCAAGCCGGCACGGCTTCTTCTTATGGCATCGGCTACAACTTCAATTGCCTCACTCTGTCCCTTCACTCGTTCACGCAGCTTATCTTCCAGATGAAGCAGTTTCTCCTTCTCTCCTTCCAGCATTTTGCTAACCGGTATTCCAGTCCATTTCGACACAATAGCCGCTATATCTTCGTCCGTCACTTCTTCTTGCAGCATTCGTTTGTCAGCAGAAATTTCGGAGAGCAACTCATCAAACTTCTTCAAATCGTTTTCAGCTTCTTTGATTTTTCCATAGCGGATTTCAGCTACTTTTTCGTAGTTCCCTTCGCGCTCGAAGCGTTCCCCTTCTTGCTTTAGGTTTTCAATATCGCGTTTACGGGCCGTTATCTTATCTACAATTTCCTTTTCCTTTTGCCATTTGGCTTTAAAGTCATTGCGCTGGTCTTTCAGATTGGCTAATTCCTGGTTCAGCTCAGTAATTTTCTTTTCGTCTCCTTCACGCTTAATAGCCTCCAGTTCTATCTCAATTTGCATAATGCGTCTTTCAATTTCATCCAGCTCCTCCGGCACAGAATCCATTTCCAATCGCAGTTTAGCTGCGGCTTCGTCAATCAGGTCAATAGCCTTGTCGGGTAAAAAGCGTTCTGTAATGTAACGGTTACTTAAGGTCACCGCGCTGATGATGGCATCATCTTTAATCTTCACTTTATGGTGATTTTCATAGCGTTCCTTCAATCCGCGCAAAATCGAAATGGCATCTTCCACGGTCGGCTCTTCAATCATTACTTTTTGAAAACGTCTCTCCAGTGCTTTATCTTTCTCAAAATATTTCTGATACTCATTTAATGTGGTGGCACCCACTGCGCGTAATTCACCACGAGCCAGCTCGGGCTTAATAATATTAGCAGCGTCCATAGCGCCATCAGTGGCTCCAGCACCCACCAGGGTGTGTATTTCATCTATGAATAGAATGATTCGACCCGAGCTCTCTTTCACCTCTTTCACTACTGCTTTCAAGCGTTCCTCAAAATCGCCTCTGTATTTTGCACCGGCCATCAAGGCCCCTAAGTCCAGGGCATAAATCACTTTACTTTTTAAGTTTTCCGGCACATCGCCCTTCACAATTCGATGAGCGATACCTTCTGCAATCGCTGTTTTACCTACTCCCGGTTCACCCACCAGCAATGGATTATTCTTGGTTTTGCGAGTGAGAATATGCATCACCCTTCGTATCTCCTCATCGCGGCCAATCACCGGATCCAACTTGCCGTTTTTTGCCTGGGCGTTTAGGTTAATGGCGTATTTATCCAATGAGTTGTAGCGCGCATCAGCACTTTGTTCAGTCACATTGGTCCCTTTGCGTAGTTCCAGTATAGAAGAACGGAGCTTTTTCTCATCTAACTTTAAATCTTTTAGTAAACGAGAGGTATCGTCACCGATGGTCAATAAGGCAAGTAAGAGCAATTCAATACTCACAAAACTATCTTCAAAATCCTTTATCAGTTTATTCGCCTGCAACATCATCTTGCTAAACGAATTGGAAGGCACCAATTCAGCTGCCTGACCGGAAACCTTGGGCAATGTTTTCAGTTTTTCTTCCACCTTACCCAAAAGGATATTTTTATTCACCCCTGCCTTTTCCAGCACGAAAGGAAGCGAATCCTGGTCAGCATCCAGCATGCCTTTAAGCATATGTATGGTGTCTAACTGCGGATGTCCGTTATTAAAAGCCTCCTGCTGTGCATTGCTCAGCGCTTCCAGAGCCTTGGTTGTAAAATTGTTTGCATTCATAGTGTTTGTTTTTGTTTATAAATAGGTAAATCACTTTAAGCAAATAATTGTCCAAGGCAGTAAAGCGGAGCATTTGTCATAAAGAGCTTAATTTGACAAGACAAAAAGTCGGGCGAAGAATGAATTTGTATGTAAGAATTTCAGTTGTGGTGCTGCTCTGGATGTATTTGCACCCTGCAAATAGCCAAACGGTGATCATAGATGGTAAGCTAAAATTCAACGAAACAGAACGCATTCACCCCAAAGACTACACAGCCGAACTTCGCTCCGATGATTCAACTCTTTTAGAAAAAATAAAGGTAAACAGCGCAGGCGCATTTACCTTCCAACTACAATTTGCCCATGATTATCGAATTAGCGTTTACTCGAAGGATAAAACGATTTGGCAATTGTTGGTTCATAACAGAATGGAATATGGGCAAGTGCATTACCCTGTAGAAATTCAAATACAGGGCGAGCAACAAGAAAAGGACACCTATGAGGTAACAGTAGATGCAAATGGGAACAAAGTCTATCTGAAAAACAACAAACCGATTACTGAAACAACCTACCGATTTGAAACCGGCAGGCGCGACTCTTCGGAGATAATCAGGAAATCGGTCAACGAGTAATTTGTTGAGCAAGCGCCACCAAATCCATTCCTGCAAAATTACCTGAACTCATTAAAAGTAAATTTCGGTTGCTCCACTCCTGCTCCAATAAAAACTTCTTTAGTTCATTGGCATCAGTAAAAATATGCAGCCGCTGGTTGGCAAAGTTCTCTTTTACAAATGATTCTTCGAGCAGAGGCATCTTTTTGTGCTCAAAAGTGTGTTTGTCAAAGAAGATTACCGGCACATCTGCTTCCTCCATGGATCCGGCATACTCCTTCATAAAATCTTTATTCAAACTGCTGAAAGTGTGCAACTCCATCACCGCCACAAGATTTCGGCTTTTGTATTGCCGCTTCATAGCATTTACGGTAGCTTTAAGTTTAGATGGCGAGTGGGCAAAGTCTTTAAACACTACGGCATTGGGCCCCTCAGCCAGGCGTTGCAATCTGTTCGCTGCTCCTTCAAATGTTGAAATGGCTTTGTAGAAATCCTCGTCAAACACGCCCAGTTCATTACATACATTTTTAGCTCCTGAAATATTTTGAAGATTATGCTCCCCAAAAACTTTCAGTGGCACCTCACCGAAGCGCGTCTGCAGAAAACTTTGGTTATTCCGCATTGTATACTCGTGTGTAAAATACGGGCGAGTGCGCACTTTTCATCAAATTGATTGAAAATACGTTTTAGCTCTTCATCCTCCCCATACCACGTAAGGAATCCCCATTCCTCGAGACTTTTAGCGAACTTCTCAAACTGGTGAACATAGCCCTCATAATCCGGAAATACATTGATGTGGTCCCAGGCCACTCCGGAGATTAGCGCCACATTCGGTTTATAAAATAGGAACTTGGATTCTTTATGAATAGGCGATGCCAGGTATTCATCGCCTTCGATAATTATAATCGGTGCCTTATCGGTAATTTTCACTCCGGTGTCGAACCCCTGCACTTTAGCGCCCACTAAGTAATCAAAATCAAAATTTAGTTCACGCAACACATGCATGACCATAGAGGTAATTGTAGTTTTACCATGACTCCCCGCTATTACTACGCGCTGCTTTTTCTTAGACACCTCATAGATATACTGGGGGAAAGAGAAAATTTTGATTCCTAACTTTTGAGCTTGCACCAACTCCGGATTATCCAGCCTTGCGTGCATGCCGAGTATGACTGCATCCAGGCCGGCATGAATGTGCCCGGCATCAAAACCAAGCGAGGAGGGCAACAAACCTTCGTGCTCCAGATTACTTTTTGCTGGGTCGTTGATGGCATCATCACTGCCGGTGATGACGTGGCCCTTTCTGTGCAATACAATGGCCAGATTGTGCATCACCGCACCACCTATAGCCACAAAATGAATGTTCATAATCTTATCTTAATAAATTTCGCTGCAAAATATTTCTTCTAAATTCGCGTTGTGTTTTCAAAGCAATGTTATTAATTGCTGCAGGATTAAAAACAAAAAGCAAACAGAATCCGTTACAATACTTCACCGACATCTTTCAATAAAAATTAAAAATCAATTATCATGAAAACAATCAAAAGCATCACTATCGTAACCTTGGTATTCGGGTTATTGCTGGCCGTGTCCTCTTGCAGTCACCAAACCTGCCCTACTTACAGTAAAGCAGATTCCACCACCACAGAAGTGAAGGCTTAATCTGTATTCCGGTGTGTTGGTGTCTTTAATAATAAACACCAACACACATTTAATATTGCACCTCTATTCAAAAGCTATTTCAGCATGTCGTTCAGATTTGTTGAAGTAGCTTTTCTGTTTAGGTTTGCTATAACCGAAGCACTAAAACATTATTCACTAAAAATTATTTATGCCAGAAAAAAATGGAAAGGTTAACATCAATAACCTGAGTTTCTCAGACAGCGTGTCTTATTATTTTGACAAAGCAGCCCCCTTTACAGACTCACCTCAAGGATTGCTGGACCAGATAAAAGCGTGCAACAGTATTTACAAAATGAATTTCCCGGTTAAATATGGTAACCAGGTGCGTGTAATTGAAGCCTATCGCGTTCAGCATTCGCACCACCGCCTGCCGACAAAAGGAGGAATCCGATATTCTGTTCACGTAGACCAGGATGAAGTAATGGCTTTAGCTTCGCTTATGACTTATAAGTGCGCTATTGTAGATGTGCCATTTGGTGGTGCAAAAGGCGGAATTAAGATTTCTCCCCGCCAAACAGACCCGGAAATTCTTGAAAATATAACTCGCAGATACACCGCGGAATTGGTGAAGAAAAACTTCATTGGCCCCGGCATTGATGTGCCCGCTCCGGACTATGGCACCGGTGAAAGAGAAATGGCCTGGATTGTAGATACCTATATGACCTTGAAACCAGGCGAAATAGACGGATACGCCTGCGTAACCGGAAAGCCTGTATCACAAAACGGAATTCATGGCAGAACGGAGGCCACCGGTCGTGGTGTGGTATATGCCTTAAACGAAGTATGTTCCTATGCGGATGATATGAAAGACCTGGGCCTCACTACCGGCTTAGAAGGCAAACGTGTTATTGTGCAGGGGCTGGGCAATGTGGGATACCACACCGCCCGTATTATTCGTGAATATGGGGCAATCGTCATTGCGGTGGCGGAGGCTGATGGCGCAGTATATGATGAAAAAGGGATAGACATTCAGGATCTTTATAAATACAGACAAGAGAAGAAATCGGTAAAAGGATATCCTAAAGGAAAAGTAATTGCCGACTCTGCCTCAGCGCTGGAACTGGAATGCGACATTCTGATACCGGCTGCACTCGAGAAACAAATTACCGATAAAAATGCGGCCCGCATTAAAGCAAAAATCATTGCAGAGGCAGCAAATGGTCCTATTACTCCGGCCGCTGAGAAAATTCTGAATAAGAAAGGGGTTATGATTATACCGGACATTTATGTGAATGCCGGTGGCGTTACCGTATCTTATTTTGAATGGCTCAAAAACTTATCGCACGTTCGTTTTGGAAGAATGCAAAAGCGTTGGGAGGAAAGACATCAAACCAACTTTATTAAGTTGATTGAAGACCTTACCGGCAAAAGTGTTCCTAAAGCAAGAATTGAGTCTTTGATACATGGAGCCGATGAAATTGACTTGGTCAACTCCGGATTGGAAGACACCATGATCAATGCCTACCGCGACATTCGGGAATTCAAAAAGCGCAGAAAAAATGTAGAAGACCTGAGAACGGCCGCCTTTGCTGTATCTATTAATAAGATACGAAACAGTTACTACGCCATGGGAATATTTCCATAGAATTTTGCCCATGCAAAAACTAAAAACGCCTTCCGAATGGAAGGCGTTTTTAGTTTAAATGATATTGCCGGTATTACTTCACCAATGTTATACTTCCTTTATACAATTCCGGAACGTAATTATCGATAAATACAACACTCACCACATATACATAAACAGCAGGATTAAGCGCTGTTCCTTTATACCAACCATCCCATTTAAAATTCATATCCGTGCTTTCGTATACCTTCTCTCCTATACGGTCAAACACCTTTACTTCAAACTGCTTCCAGGAATCTTTGTTGCCAAACACCTCAAAATAGTCGTTAGCTCCATCACCATTGGGGGTAAACACATTGGGTATAAATATGGTATACTCAGGAATCACAATGATGCGAACAGAGTCAATGGCAATACATCCGGAATCAGAGGTAGCGGTTACGTAATAATTTATGGACTCCAGCGGAGAAGCCACGGGTGAAATGCAATCGGCACAATTCAACCCGTTGGCTGGCATCCATAAAACTGATGCAATACTTCCGCCATTGGGGATCACGTTTAAAACAACACTCTCTCCCAGGTTAATAGTATCGTAAGGAGGAATGGCAGACACACTGAACGAAGAATCATTCTCCACTATAAACGAGGTGTCTTTTTGGCAATTGTTTTGGTCCGTAACAGTAACGCTATAAGTGCCCGCTGCCAAACCAAAAACATCTTCAGTTGTTTCGCCATTACTCCAATCAAAAACAGCTGGAGGATTCAATGTGGCTACAGAAATATTTACGGCACCGTTTTGAAGCGGATAACACAAAACATTCGTTGGGATTCCATTAATTACAATTCCCGGTAGCTGAATCACCGTATTTGCTGCTGACGCAGTGCAATTTCTGGCATCGGTTACAGTTACATCATAATTGCCCGGTGCCAAACCTGAAATCAGTTGCGTATTGCCACCACCGGCACTCCAAGAGTAAGCATATTGTTGGGTTCCGCCTGAAGGATTAGCATCTACTGAGCCATCATTAAATCCGGGGCAAGATACATCTGTTACAATCGGACTTAAAACTAAATGTGCAGGCTCTACAATTGTAATGCCCGATAAACTATCGATACAGTTATGGCTATCTATAGCCGTAATGCCATATGTGCCGGCAGATAAATTACAAATTAGTGTTGTTGTGGCCCCATTGCTCCACACAAAATTGTAGCCGGGACTTCCTCCGCTTATTGCCACATCTATGCAACCATCAGCGGCACCAAAACATGAAATATCCGTGACAGTGGTATCCAACAACAATGCAGGAGGTTGATTTACCAGAATAGAATCGCCTCCGGAAGCTGCACAGTTATTAGTATCCACCACTGCCACATCGTAATAGCCAAACGGTAAACCGGAAACGTCTTCCGTGACATCAGCATTGGGTGTTGTCCAGGTTATAGTATATGGCCCGGCAGTGCCATTGATAGTTAAGTCAATCGCACCATCACTTCCACCAAAACAGTTTACATCTGTAACCACATAAGTCAAATTGGTAGTTGCCGGTGGCGAAGAAATTATAACTACTAAAGTGGCTGTGCAAGCATTTTGGTCCAGCACAGTAACAGTATAGCTGCCGGGCAACAAATTAACCGCGCGAGCAGAATCCTGCTGAGCCGGGTCGTTCCACAAATACTGATAAGGTCCACTGCCTCCGGATGCATTTACCAAAGCCTCTCCATCGGGAACTGTGATACAAGTTGCATCTTTTGTGCTTAAAGTATCCAGTAATAAAACGGTTGGCTCCGATATGGTTACCGTAGCCGTTGCAGAACATCCGGTAGGCACATCTGTAACAGTTACATCGTAAGTGCCGGCACACAAACTGTTCACCAGTGCGGTATTTGACCCGTTACTCCAGTTGTAAGCATAATTGCCGGATGCCAGCAACCCGCGAACCCGCGCGGCACCATTACACAATCCATTACAAGTTACGTTTGCGCTACTATCAATAAACGCTTGTACTCCATTTCCGGAACCCAGAGCTGTTCCATCGGTAGCGGAACAGGTAGAGGCGTTGTCGGTAACCGTTACGGCATAACTACCCGGAAACAGATTGGTTGCAGTTGGAGTAGTTTGAGCGGCTGCATCATTCCACAGATAAGCATAATTCCCGGGGGGATTTGGATTTACCGTTACAGAGCCATTGCCCCCGCACGTGGCGGGAATAGGAGTAAAAGTTAATGTAGGTGGATTAGTAACAATAATTGTAATAA
Source organism: Bacteroidota bacterium (assembly GCA_016715625.1). Lineage (GTDB taxonomy): Bacteria > Bacteroidota > Bacteroidia > Chitinophagales > LD1 > Bog-950. Next base: position 43,053 of record JADJZU010000026.1, on the reverse strand, counting down.
GTGAATCTACCGTGCAATATCCCAACGGGCTAAAGCCGGTGACCAAATAATCTGTGGTGCTGCCAGGCGAGGCTATAACGGTGGTACTTGTAGTGCTACTAAGCCCGATGCCGGGTGCCCAAGTATAAGACGAAGAACCGGATACCGTTATAGTTGTGGAGTCTCCCGGACATACACCCAATGGCCCATTAAATGCCAAGGTAGGATTGGCTTCCACAATCATGTATATAGAATCATAAGGGCTGTAACCACAACAAGAAGTAAGAATGCGCACTTTTATTTTGAAAGTGCCGGTGGTATTAAAAACCAAATTGCTTAAGGTTTGAAAGCCGGCACCTGTATACGTGTTGGGAACCACCGCTCCACCAAAATCCCAATCAAACTGATCAGCAGCCGGAATTTGAGCTGTGAAGCTGGCAGCCGAGCCCTGACATAAAATGAAAGTGTCTCCATTAAACTGCTGAGCCGTAGTTACAATGTCAGGGATATATGAATTAGCATCGATAGGAACCAAAAAGAAACCGGTGTAAACATTACCAGAATAAGTAATATCCTTTCTGCCAAATGCGGTATATTGCGTGGTTACCAAACTACCCGAAGGGTTCTGTGGAGTTGCTGCTGTACCTAAATCCCAAGCTGCTGAAGCTGCGCTGGTAAAATCCACATCGCGGTAGGTGCAACTTACATCTTCAACGTTAATCACCGGTTGATTCAAATCAAATGCAATGTCATAAGCGGGGAAAGATCCTCCATCTACATATACTAAGCCCGCTGATCCAATAAATCCACTTCCACCGCTTCCTCCGTTTCCTCCATTTCCGCCAGCTCCCCCGTTTCCTCCATCCCCTGTTTCTGAAGAACCAATGTTGGCACCTGCTCCGCCTGCTCCTCCTGCTCCACCGGCACCGCCTGCTCCACCGGCTCCTCCTAAACCAGCCGTGCCAAGGAAGAACTGGCAATCATCATAGTTCCCTCCAGCTCCGTTATTATACATATAAACTCCTATAGACGCTCCTCCACCGGTACCTCCTGTGCCACCGGTGCCTCCTTCGCCACCACCACCACCACCACCGCCACCATCACCAGTGCCATCGGTACAAAAGGTACAAGACTGTCCACCGCCACCACCGCCACCAGATCCACCACTGCCACCACCGCCATCGGTTCCATTTCCTCCGGAAGTTCCCGGAATGAAAAAGCCTGCGACAAAAGCTCCTGGCGAACCCAGAGCGCCTGATGTGCCTGCTGTTCCGTTCAATGTATTTCCATTGCCCCCCGGGTTGCCATCGCCACTGAATATACCATCACCACCTATTGTGCCACCTGAAGCTCCGGCAGTGCCCCCAGCACCATTCACGTTGCCACCACCACCTCCGTTACCCCCGGTGTTTGCCTGACCACCAGCACCACCACCTCCACCTCCTCCTCCGGAGCGTGGATTAGAGGAACCGGAACCGGCAGTACCATTATTGCCGTTTGTCCCTCCACTACCAGCAGTACCTGCGCCCGCACCAGCTCCAGCGCCCCCATTACCACCCGGAGCATTTGCATTGTTATTATCTATAGCACCTGTTGCACCGTTAGTTCCAGGACTACCATTGGCACCCGGTAAGCCATTCTGGCCCGAAACGCCATCTCCTCCTTTACCAGTGATAACACGGCAACGAACAAAATCGTAGTTGGAACAATTAGTCATATGAAAAACATAATTGCTCATAGCTACTTCACCGGGTAAAGCGTTCGGGCAATTTGCTGTTTCAAAAGTTATATCCTGAAAACGAAAGAAGGCCTGTGAATTGAGATAAATAGCCACTATACGTGGAGCAGTTGGAGCCCCCTCCGGATTGGTTGCAGTTCTCAAAATTCTGGTAGCTCCCGGAGCGCTTGTTTTAACCCATGTTGTAGGATCATAGCCTCCTTCAATAGTCGTATAGCTTGTAATATTGGTTATTGGGTTATTCAAGGTATAAGTGCCCTGTCCGAGTCGTATTATAGAATTGTTGCATTGTGCCAGATTGATAGCTCCTTGCAAACTTGCGGGGTTTGCTTTGGTTCCATTCCCGTTTCCGGTTGTAGTAGCATAAATTACTGCGCAACTTTGTGGAGGAGGAGGTGCAGCGGTATTAATCTGAGAACATACCGTATCGCTGGGGCAGTTGCTTGCATTGGTCACATACACACAATATTGAGTAGAAGAAGATGGCGAAGCCACAGGATCGGGACAGTTCGTGCAACTTAAGTCTGTTGTGGGATTCCAGTGGTATGTAGGATTCGGGGTAGTGGTGGATGCTAACAAAGCTACAGAGCCCCCCGAACAAAGTGTTATGTTGGATGGGTAAAGACTAATGTTTGGCTTCAGAGAACGAGTGACCAACACCGCGTCTGTTTTTTGGCAACCGCTGGCATAATTGGCTGTAACAGTGTATAGTGTGGTGGTGGCAGGGTTTGCGGTGAATGATTGACCCACCCCTGAGTTTACACCATCGGTCCAGGTATAGCTCAATACATTTCCTCCAACTACTGTAGCGTTGAGCAATGTGCTTTGCCCCGGACACAGTGTTACATCAGGTCCGGCATTTACCGGAGGGTCACTGCTTGGAATTACATTGATTTGATACGAATACGTATTGCTACCAATAATAGGGCAGTGATTATCTTTCACTTGGACAGTAAAAACATGTACACCTACATCATTGCTTGTGGTTGTCCAACAAAATGTGCCGGTGGGCCGGCTTGCACCGTTGGTGGAAAAAGTCGCACTTGGAATTCCGGTATTCCATAGCATAGTAACGTTATCGGCTGCATCCAGATCGGCAGAGGTGATATTGAAGCAAGTATCCGAGCAAGCCGGTATAGTGAGTGTGTAATTATTACTGCCACCTACACCCGATGCTGTAGGCAAATTATTCTGGCATTGAATGATGGTAAACTGCATGTCTCTAACTACACAACCAATCAACACCCCATTCCGATATTCGTTAACACGGATCGCCATTACACCAATTTGTGTTTGGCTAGGTGTAAAATTAATATCACCGTTAATAGGATCTACACTGAACGGTCCGCCCGCAGATACCACAAAAGGATTATTGGCACTAAGGCCACCGGTATAGGCCACGTTTCCACCCGCGTTTTGGGGAGATACGGATTGAAATGAAATAGAATCACCATCAATGTCGATAACACCGTGGTTGTAATTTACAGGCTGATTGACACAAAAAAACGGAACAGGGTCATTCAAGAATTGGGGAGAGTTATTACAGGGAGAAATGGTATTGTCTATGCTACAGGTTTCAATATACATGTCCTCGTTGCCGGGTTGTGTAAGGTTAGTAATCGCATAGTTTCTGCAACATGTTCCCCAGCCAATTATCCAATCGGTGCCGCAACCGGGAGGTAAATTCAAAACCCCTTCATACACGTGCTTTTCAACGCCATAGAGAGTTCCACCCGCGCAGGCTGTATTATTCTGATTTTGCTGGCATACAGGAGTAATGTCGGTTACACTGGTTTCGGTAAGGGTTACGCTGGAGGTAACACCACATTGTGCCGAGCTGTAAGCAATAACTTGAGAGGTACCAATATCTACTCCCTTGCAGTCGCGATACAATTGAAGACGAATTCTATACTGCCCGGGCGCAATACATTCGTAGGAAATGTCGGCTCCCATTAAGTGGGTAGCTTTTGCCTCCACAAAAAACGAAACTGTAAAAAGGAAAATGAGAGACAGCGAAGTAAAGATTTTCTTCATGACACTTTTGAGTTTGAAAAACGTCTATATCAGGCGCGTGAAGTTAGGAATTCGTAGCACCGACCGGCAACATTTTTTTCATAGGAATTAAGTTTCAAATAATGCAAATCACAAGTAAGGTTGATTTATTTTGGCAATCCATGTTTGATCTCGATTTTTCGAATACAGATGCAAGTTCGTTGCTGCGGTTGGCTCAATCAAAGTTAGCCTCCGATTTAGCGGACTGGGAGCGTGCTATATGGCTCTTGGTATCTCAACTCTCTGATTATAAAATTTCTACCTTTGTAATAAGCACCTCCGGCTCTACAGGTGCACCGAAAACCATCCAACACAGTCGAGAAGCCATAGTAGCCAGTGCAGAAATGACCTGTAACTATTTTAATCTTCAAAAAGGAGATAAAGCGCTACTCTGTTTACCCGTGGATAAAATTGGAGGCATGATGATGGTAGTGCGAGCTTTTGTGCGCGGGCTCGTGCTCACTTGTCAGAAACCGAATTCCAATCCGCTGAGTCATTTCGAACGCATGCCAGACTTTAGGCTGGCAGCTTTTACTCCCATGCAACTAGCCCTTTGCTCATCGGAATATGAACACTTCCGAAAAACAGACCATCTCCAAAATCTAATTCTTGGTGGGGGCACCATTAACTACAGTTTGCTGAGCGTTCTGAAAAAAATGGACAATCCGGTTTATCAGACTTTTGGGATGACCGAAACTGTTAGCCACATTGCTATGCGCAGATTAAATGGCGCGCACCCTGAAAACTATTATCGCTTGCTCGATGGCATTACCATACGTACAGATGGCAGGCAACGGCTCATCATTAACGCACCATTCCTAAATGTATTTGATTTAGTCACCAACGATATGGTGCGTATCATCAATTCCACCGAGTTTGAATGGCTTGGTCGGTTCGATAACATCATCAATACCGGAGGAATAAAAGTATATCCAGAGTTTATTGAAGCTAAAATAGCCGATATAATGGCCGTTCCTTTTTTTGTAGGTGCCGTGCCTGATGAAATCCTAGGTGAAAAAATCGTACTAGTCGTTCAACTTCCTGCTTTGAGCCGGGAAGAAATGGAAGAAATTAAAATGAGGATTAATGAACTTGAAAAACACTTTAGGCCTAAATCTGTTTTAACCTACGAATCTTTCGCCATGACCGAAACGGGAAAGATAAACAGAACAACTACCTTGCTCAAACAACCACAGGCCACTTACCTTTTGAATTGATTTTTTAAGTTTAACGCGATGAATAAACAAACTGCACTCACTCAGATGCTGAACATTCAGCATCCGGTTATTATGGCTCCCATGTTTTTGGTTAGCAATGCTTCTATGGTTATTGAGGCCTGCAAGGCCGGTATCACCGGTGCAATACCTGCACTTAATTACAGAACAGATGCTGAATTCCGAAAAGCTTTAACTGAAATTAAAGCAGCCACAGATAAGAGTTTCGGTATTAATTTAATTGGCAATAAGTCTAATATTAAACTGCAAGAACAACTAAACACCTGTGCAGAATTCAGAGTGTCCTTCATCATTACCTCGCTTGGCTCGCCCAAAGAAATTATAGAAGTGTGTAAGCCCCTGGGCATTAAAGTTTTTTGTGATGTGATAGACTTGAACTACGCCAAGAAAGTAGAGGAACTGGGAGCCGATGCCATTATAGCCGTAAACAACGAGGCCGGAGGACATGCCGGCAAAATATCTCCGCACGAGCTGTTAAGTTCTCTAACCAAGAACTGTAAAATACCGGTCATCTCTGCGGGTGGAGTAGGTAATGGTGCACAGATGAAACAAATGCTGGATTGGGGCGCTTGCGGAGTTTCTATTGGTTCTCCGTTTATCGCTTCCGATGAGTCGCCTGTGTCGCACGATTACAAAATGGCATGTGTGAACTACGGAGCTAAAGATATCGTGATGACCACCCGCCTTTCCGGTACTCCCTGCACAGTTATCAATACCGATTATGTAAAGCAAACTGGCACGGAACAAAACTGGTTGGAGCAATTTTTAAACAGCAACAAGCAGATTAAGAAATGGACCAAAATGCTGACTTACTACAAAGGCATGAAAGCCTTAGAAAAAGCGGCCTTCAGTGCTACTTATCAAACCATGTGGTGTGCAGGCCCAATATGAAAAATATGTCCATTTTCAAGATAGCCTTGCCTCTGTTTTTTGTGCCGCTTATTTTCTCCTCCTGCAAAAAGATTCAGGAAAATTTTCTGCTACGTGGTTTGTGGGAACTACAGGGAATTTATGTAGATACGATTGCTACCAATCAAATGGACAACTTCCTTCCCTATTATACCAATGGCGATAATTGTTGCAATTACAAATTGGGTTTTGAGCAAGACGATGTAGTAGTTGGCTATTATGTAACTTACGATAGTTTAAATTACGTAGCCGCAGGCACCTGGAGGCTGGATGAATACAACAAAATTGTATTTAAACTGGAGAACTACATTGACGGAGAATTTACGCTTACGCGCACCGGAAATCGTATTTACAAGATGGAAAGCGACAACAACCACATTAAGGCGTTTGATGGCATCAACTCTGATTTGGATACTGCTTACACTCGTCTGGAGCTCAAAAGGTTGTAGTTAAACACTCCCTAAGGCTTTTTTATATGTGGCCAGACATCTGTTACGGGCCATTTCATGTTCTACTATAGGTGCAGGGTAAGCAGTTGTGCCAAATTCAGGTACCCATCTTTTTATGTATTCATTCTTAGGGTCAAAACGGACAGCCTGGGAGGCCGGATTAAAAATACGGAAATAAGGAGCGGCATCAGTTCCGCATCCGGCTGCCCATTGCCAGCCACCCACATTGGCGGCTAAATCATAGTCGAGCAGCTTTTGCGCAAAATAAGCTTCGCCCCATCGCCAGTCAGTAAGTAAATGTTTGGTCAAAAAACTGGAAACAACCATACGCACCCTGTTATGCATAAAGCCGGTTTCATTCAATTCGCGCATGCCGGCATCAACCAAAGGATAACCTGTTGTACCGGCACACCAACGAGCAAAATGTTCTTCATTATTCAACCAAGGTATAGCATCGTATTGTTTACGAAATGACCCTTTTTCAACATAAGGAAAATGATATAGAATACTATGATAAAAATCGCGCCAGATAAGTTCATTTACAAATGTATTACTCTTACTAAGGGCGTATTGCAATAGTTTGCGAACGCTGAGTGTTCCAAACCGAAGATGAACGCTCAAACGTGAGGTCCCCTCGATGGCAGGGAAATCGCGCTGCTCTGCGTATCGGTTAACAATATCAGATTTTATCACCTTAGCGGGAAACGAAAAATCGGAAGCATGAAATCCAATTTCAGCTAACGGCAAAACCGGTTTAGAATACATTTTGAAAAAATGCTGAAAATGCTCGCTTGTATTATAAATCTGAAAACCTCGTCTGCTCAACAACTCTTTCCATTTTCGGGAATAGGGTGTAAACACCACATACGGAGTGCCATCGTCTTTCATCACTTCCTCTTTCTCAAAAACCACTACATCTTTATAGCTTTGAAAGGAAGCTCCTTTTTCAGATAACAACTGAGCTACTTGTCGGTCGCGCTGAACACCATACGATTCATAATCATGGTTAACATGCACTGACTTAACATTCCACTCGTTCAACAACGCTTTCCATACCTCTACTGGGTTGCCATACTTGACCAGAAGCGATGATCCGTGCTGCTGTAATTCAGAAGAAAGTCTTATAATCTGCTGATAAATAAACAATACCCTCTTGTCGGTTTTGTTTTCGAGTTTGGACAAGATATTCTGATCAAAAATAAAGAGCACAACCACCGGGTAAGGTGAGGTTAATGCATGAAATAGCGCTGTATTGTCGTCCAGACGAAGATCTCTGCGCAACCAACAGATACTGACAGGGGCTTTGTTCGACATATTTTAATTTAAAAACTAACATCTATTGCCGGCAAAGGTTCGTCTAATATCTCAGGAAACACATTATATTCGTCACAAAAATTAAAGAAAATGAAAAGTATATCAGCTACATTGATTGCATTGTTATTTATGACACTGAGCATGAACGCACAGTCGGCATCGCAACTTTATAAGTTTACAGATTTGAAAAAATCTGAAGCTGTTTTGAAAGCACTTTCCTCTGAGTTAAAACTATCAGAGTCTGATTTTGATAAGGTAAAACTACTTATTCAGGGAAGCGCACAAAGCCAAATGGAGCAATTTAAATCAGAGTTAGCTAAGGACCCTGATCACGTTGCCAATATTGTAAGACGTCAAACGACTCACATTGAAGGAAACCTACGCAATATCATTGGCGAGGATAAGTTTAAACAATACGAAAGTTTGAAGCCGGCTATTGAGAAAAAAGCTCAAGAGCTCAGCGCTCGATAGATTTAAAACAATAAATTCTTATTTATAAAAGCGGTGAGTTCCACCGCTTTTTTATTGGTGTAAGAACTACTGCTGTAATTTTTCACCCATTGAATTCCCTTAACAGCATTGGTAAGCAGCACTTCATCCGCCTCCAGCAATTCGGAGAGTTCTACCGGTCGTTCTTCAATTGAATCCGGCAAGTTGGCAAGCAGGAAAGAGCGCATCACTCCGCTCACACAACCACTTTCCAAATCAGGGGTTATCAACTTGTCGTTCTTTACAAGAAAAATGTTGGAACTTAAAGACTCACTCACCTGATTAAACGTGTTGAGTAAAACAATTTCCTGCCAGCCTTTCTGCTTCATAAACTTGGCGGCCAATACATAACCCAGCGCGCTGGATGTTTTTAAATCGCTGAAACAGGAAATCGGGTTAAAGTGTTCTTCATTTGAGCCTGCCAAGAGCCCATCTGATAACTCAAACCTGTTGTTTTCTATCTCCTCCATGCTAATGACATAAGCCAGTTCATTCTCCTCGGGTAGGTACAGGCCCGTTCCTTTTCTGAAAAACTGAAGCCGCACACGCGCATTAGCAGCAATATTGCTTACAGCCACTAAATCCAACACCATGGCTTGGAACCTTTCTATATCAAATCGCTTGGGAAAATAAGCCCCCAGTATTTCCATCGTAAACTCAATACGATTCCAGTGATATTCCAGCAAGGGAAATTTTTTATCAAACATGACCATACTCTCGAAAAAGCCATCGCCAAAGCGCATGCCACGGTTTGTGGCGGGCAGCAATTTTTCATGCTCGTTGAATATATTGCCATTATAGTTGATATACTTCATAACTGCTGTTTGAAACAACAGGTACTTGACCTGTTACTATCCCTCTCTGTATAATTACATGAGTCACACCTTCCTGGCGGAGCAAATATTTGCGTTTTTCATTTAGTTGATTGTAATGTGCATCTGCTGCTCTTTGTAGCGCAAAGCCGGTCTCCTTACTTCCCACTGCTAAGCCATACACTTCTCCTATTCGTCTTTGCCATTCTCTTATCGCATTCTTGTGGCGAACGTTTGCCTTAAACTCAACATAGCAAGAACGAAGCCCATAAAACTTCAATTCTGTAAAATCAAACGGCTGAATAAAAACGGCATTTGAATCGGTTGCCTTCGCGATTTTTTCACAAATATCAATTCGGTCGTCAACTGTTTTTTGAAAGCTAAATTGATAAGGAACCCGAAATGGCAGATATGAAGGATAGTTTATGATAATTACAAAGCATAGGATTGGAACGGCTAGCAATACAACGTAAGTTATTTTTTCGGAAATCTGTGTCTGTTTTAAAGCGGAAAAAGTATTCATTGCAAATGAAATGATGGCTACGACTCCTAAAAACTTAAGCCACGAACTCACTTTGTAAAACTAAAAATTGGCAATAGAAACCTGGTGTAAAACGTCTACAGCAAACGCATAGAAAAAAAGCCCAAGCAGCCCAAAGAAAAATAGGTAGAAGACGGATGAATATCTTCTCGCAAAAAATAGCATACCTGATATGGACAGTAAAAAGAATATCAGTTTTTTCCAAAGAGGAAAAGAGGAGAAAATAAAATGATGCGGATGCCTGAATTCAAACATTATAGCAAACACATCGGAAGCCGGTAGCCCCTCGCCTCCTTCGCTCTTTTTAATCCAAATCACTAATAAGTAAACGAATGCCGTAGCACTATAAATGAAAACAAACCTGAAAAAATTCCGCCAAGATTCACGGCCACGCACAACCATAAATAGTAATACTGTACTCAATAAAATCATCACATCCAGCCCATCCAGCAGTTGAACAAACGTAGCTGCTGACAATAATATGCCGGAGACAAAATAGTTTCGCTTCAGAAAATAAAACACAGCCCAGGCTACAATAGCACAGGCCACACCACCGGCTTGCAGGCATTCGGAGTATAGCTCCACATTGCCAAGCGTATAATCATTTAATGGAATTAAGGTAACCACTACCGCTAGCCAAGATGCATATTTGTTGGTTATGTAGAGTAATGCAATCCGCTGTAACCCTATGAGCAATACTACGGAAGAAACAAACTGAAACAGGAGCACAAAAAACTCAAGTTGAGGAACAAACGGCAATAAAAGATGAGCCATTACGGTACGTTCGTTGGGAACTGTCTTATGCAGATTTTGGATAAAAAAATCGTGCGCATAGAGTGATGCATCATGCAAATACAAAGTGTAGGGCAGCAACTCTACCTGATCGCCAGTGCCATAGCGATAGCCAAATCTCAATATCAGGAGAGCCCATACAGCGATTGCGGCCAAAATCGTAAAGAAATAGGGAGAAATGGAAAAATAAGCATAACCCCTTTTGTTTTCCATTATGAGCGCAGCAAGTGCTGTTTAAAATTGCATGGTTACCAACGAAGGACTGATGACCAGTTTGCCAAGGGTTTTTGATTTCACTTCCTCCACAGTTACATCCGGAGCAATCTCTATCAAATGAAAAGCCCCTTCTTTAATTTCGTAAAAACCCAAATCGGTGCACACTCTCTTAATGCATCCTTTTCCGGTAAGTGGCAAGCTACAAGCCGGCAACAATTTGGATTCTCCTTTGGGATTTGTTTGCATCATGGCCACTATGATATTTTCGGTAGCCGCTACCAAATCCATAGCGCCCCCCATGCCTTTCACCATTTTTCCGGGAATTTTCCAGTTGGCGATATCCCCAGTTTCTGCAACTTCCATAGCGCCCAACACCGTGAGATCTACATGGCTGCCACGTATCATAGCAAAACTATCTGCCGAAGAAAAAAGTGAGGCCCCCGGCAACATAGTTACCGTTTGTTTTCCGGCATTAATCAAATCAGCATCTACTTCTGCTTCGGTTGGGAACGGCCCCATACCCAATAAACCATTCTCGCTTTGCAACACCACATCCATACCCTCTGGTATATAGTTGGCTACAAGAGTAGGAATACCAATACCTAAATTCACATAGTAGCCATCGCGAAGTTCTCTGGCAATACGTTGTGCAATCTGAAATTTATCTAAGGCCATCTGAGCTTATTTGATTTAGAGAAACAGAATCGTCAAATTAGAGCAATATTTTCAAAACATCACCAACTTTTATAGGCCGGTCAGCAATCGCTTTATTGTCGGCCTTCAATTTTTCGATGGTGAGGCCGGAATATTTCTGAGTGAGTCCCCAAAGCGTATCGCCCTTTTGTACCACGTGATAAATAACATTTTTATCCTTTTCCAACTTTTCTGCAACTTTAGATTCCGCTCTTTCCAAACTGGCAGAATCATTGTTCAAAGCCATCTCTGCTTTTAATGAGTCTGCTTTGGCTTTCTCAATAATGTTGGGGGCAAAAGCCTGTGCATAGCTCGGATTAGCTTCTGCTTTCTGCATTGGGTAATAAGTAATTTTTAACTTTTGGCCATAATACACCGATGAACTTTTCAACCTGTTCCACTTCTTTATGCTGGATGTGGTCACACCGTATTTAGCGGCAATTTTAGAGAGATTATCATACTTCCCCACCTTGTGATACACTGTTTTTGGCGTGGAAGATACCGTGGCCACAATCTCCTTCTCGAGCAAAGACGAATCCATCATTACCTGCTGCTTCTTGCTTTCAAAAGCGGTAAAGTAATTTACCGGCAGGTTGAGGGGATAACCATTAGCGGTATAGGGAATGATTCCTAACTTGATACCGGGATTCAGAAACTGCAATTCATCTTCGGGAATGCTCAAGGTTGCTGCAATATGCTTCAGGGATACTTTTTGTGTAATAAGTACCGTATCCACCAGGTAAAGTTCGCGCTTAGGTTCAGCCGGCACCAGATTAAAATCCTTATAATTCTCCATCACATAAGTGGCGGCAATAAAAGATGGCACATAGCTTCGGGTTTCGGCAGGGAGATAAGGCATAATAGCCCAAAAGTTTTTAACTCCACCTGCTCGTGCAATGGCTTTGTTCACATTACCCGGTCCTGAGTTATAGGCAGCGAGCACCAAATGCCAATCGCCATAGATATCATACAGTTTATTGAGAAAACGAGCCGCTGCATCGGTAGCTTTTACGGGGTCGCGTCTTTCGTCAATGTATGTATTTACATCCAGTCCCATCATAGTACCGGTGCCGTGCATAAACTGCCAAAGGCCCGTGGCTCCGGCCGGTGAAACCGCAATGGGATTAAATGCCGACTCTACTATAGGCAAATATTTAAACTCCAACGGCACGTTGTGCTTGTCTAATATCTCTTCGAAAATAGGGAAGTAAATCTGTGAGTTTGCCAGGCAGCGGGTCATTAACCCGCGTCTTTTGTAAGCAAACATGTCTATAAATTGTTTCACATACGGATTGTAAGTCATCTTAATCTCCGTGGGTATGAGCTTCAACTTTTCGCGTATCTCGGTCTCCGTGTATCTGGGAATCTGGTCAACAGGCATATTGATAGAATTCAGCAATTCATCGTTGGACACAAAAAACTTATCGCGTGTAAACAGCGAAAAAGCCATACTGTCCAGCTGAGCCATAAAAGGATCAATCGGCTGCATGGTGACCACAGAATCTATAATGGCCTGTGCCCGAATTTTATGCGGAATGTTGCCAAGGGTTAAAGCCACCAACAAGAGGTTAAAAAAGTATTTTCTCATTACAAAAAGGATTAAGGTCTACAATTAACGCCAACGCGTCCGGATAAATTTTACAACTGCGCGATTTTAAGACATTCTCCGGTTTATGAGGGCTGGCGAGTTTGCTTTTTATGAACGTATAACAGGTGGTGTTTAGTTTTTTGGTTATTGATTTATGGAAATAAAAGCAGCAATCGTTAAATCTGTTTTTATTCGCGTTTTAAATATGCCGGCTTGAAAATTTTAAAGCATAAAATCTTTCACAGTAAACTGCTGCTTTTTGGTGAGCACATCATAAACAAAGGGGCTATGGGTCTGGCTATTCCATTGGAGCGTTATGATGGCGTGTTTCAGAAAGGCGATATGAAGCACCCTGAGGCGAAGCATTCCAATCATCAACTGGAGTTGCTGGCTAACTACATTATTTACAGCGAAGACCTGAAAAACCAATACGACACCAATACATTTCTGGAAGATGTGGAGCGCGGCCTCTATTTCGATTCCAACATTCCGCAAGGATATGGGTTGGGTAGTTCTGCCGCCTTGGTAGCTGCGGTGTATGACAGGTATTATCTTTACAAAAAGAAGAACTATGTGATAAGCGAAGTTAAACACCATTTAGCTCAACTAGAAAGCTATTACCATGGCAAAAGCTCCGGATTAGATGCTATTGTATCGTATATGAACAAAGCGGTAATCATTAATCAAGGAGAAGTGGCAGAGGCCTTTGTATTGCCCAAAGAGCAAAGCGGCAAAATGAAACTATTCCTCATCAACACTCATCTGGAAAGAAAAACGGCTCCTTATGTCAACCTGTTTTTGGATAAATGCAAAGACACCCGATTTATGTCTAATCTTCAAATGAGTCTGATACCCTCCAACAACATGGCTATTACTTCTTTTATGCAAAAGCGATATTCGGAGCTCTGGAAAAGCATTAAGGTCATCTCACAAGTTCAATTGGATATTCTTCCCGAATTCATTCCCGATAACTTTAAAGAAATTTGGCGTAGCGGATTGCAGTCCGATCAGTTTGCTCTCAAAATATGTGGTGCTGGCGGTGGTGGATTCATTATCGGTTTTGCTCCGGAACATGCCAACCTGCCCCTGCTTCTTCGTGGAGCTGATTACATGGAAGTGCTTACTTTTTAAAACGGAACTCCTCCCCCATCGTCACCAAAGTCGTCCGGCTTGTGGCGTCTTTCAAATCCTTCGTTATCGTTCACGTCATCGTTCATTTTGGAAGGCAGCTTTTTGAAGGTCTTTTTCTCGTTGCCCGACTGAATTTCCATGTATTGGTCGCCTGCACCTATTTCGTCAAGGTTTTCAAATTTTGCCAGGTCGTTAATAAACCGGGTGCGTACGGTTTTCACCGGACCGTTTCTGTGTTTGGCAATAATCACTTCAGCCACGTTTTTGGTAGGCTGGCCGCTTTCATCGTTTTCTATACCATAATACTCCCCTCTGTACAGGAAGATAACAATATCGGCATCTTGCTCAATAGCTCCGGATTCGCGCAAGTCCGATAGAATCGGCTTTTTATCGCCACCACGAGTTTCCACTGCGCGCGACAACTGCGACAAAGCAATCACCGGTATCTCCAACTCCTTAGCCAGGCCTTTCAGCGAGCGCGAAATCTGACTTATTTCCTGTTCGCGGTTCCCCCCTTTGCCATCCACCGTTCCGCTCATTAGCTGCAAATAGTCAATAATCACCATCTGAATATCGTGCTGCTGCTTCAGCCTGCGACATTTGCTACGCAGTTCAAATACATTGATAGCGGGCGTGTCATCAATAAACATTTTGGCATTCTTGAGACCGTCAATCTTAGAAGTCAGAATTTCCAATTCATATTCTTCGAGCGTTCCTCTTCTTATTTTATCGGCCCGGATGTGCGTTTCCATTGAAATTAAACGCTGCACCAACTGAGCACTACTCATCTCTAACGAAAACAGCGCAACCGGTTTTTTGTAATCCACCGCTGCATTGCGGGCCAGCGCCAGCGTAAAGGCTGTTTTACCCATGGCCGGACGAGCCGCCACAATAATCAAATCAGATTTCTGCCAACCACCCGTGGCCTTGTCCAACTCAATGAATCCGGCTGGCACACCGTTCATGTGATCTTGGCTGTTGTGCATCCGCGTATCCAATTCTTTCAATTCACTCATGAGCAAAGAACCGATGTCTTCACTATTGCGCTTCATGTTGTTTTCGGCAATCGTGAACAGATTTTTCTCTGCCTTATCCAGTAATTCAAACACATCGGTAGTGTCTTCGTAGGCCTCGCGAATCACTTCGGTGGAAGTAGAAATCAGCTGACGTTGAATCATCTTTTCGGCCAGCACCCGCGAATGATATTCCACGTTGGCCGCTGAGCCCACTTTGTTGGTGAGTTGAGCTATGTAGAAATATCCACCTGCAGCATCTAACTCTCCATTCTTTTTTAGCTGCTCGGTAACAGTGAGCAAATCAATAGGCGCTTGGTTCTGGAACAACATTTTAATAGCCTTCCAAATGCGCTGGTGTGCGTCTACATAAAATGCATCTTCCTTCAAAATGTCAATCACTTCATTGATGGCATTCTGCTCAATCATTACTGCGCCCAACACCGCCTCTTCCAGTTCTTTGGCCTGTGGGGGCAGTTTCCCAAAATCGAGGGGATTGGCATCCGATTGATTTTTCCGCAGTAAAGTCTTTTTGATGGTTTCAATTGGTTCGGCCATGGTGCATTCCTCCTTCTTAAGTTTCGTTTATCCCTGTGGCAATGAAGTTATTCTTTCCTGCCAAAATAAGGGAGGGCGAAAATGACTTTTTGAGAAAAGTTTCCTAAAGAATGGTGCACTTTTTTTTGCGAACTGTTCCACTCACGTTTCACGGCAGGTTATCCACAAAATAAAGGACCGATGATGGCTATTTAAATGCATCCAGACCGGTTACATCGTGGCCGGTAATCAGCAAGTGTATATCGTGTGTACCTTCGTAAGTAATCACAGTTTCCAGATTCATCAGGTGGCGCATCACCGGATATTCGCCAGTAATACCCATACCGCCCAGCATCTGCCGGGCCTCGCGGGCCACATCCAAGGCTATCTCGCAACTGTTGCGCTTCGCCATACTAATTTGACCCGGGGTAGCTTTGCCTTCATTTTTCAATACGCCCAAGCGCCACACCAATAACTGTGCTTTAGTAATCTCTGTAATCATTTCGGCCAGCTTCTTCTGCTGCAATTGAAACTGACCAATGGGTTTGCCAAATTGAATCCGCTCTTTGGCATATCGCAATGCCGTGTCGTAGCAATCCAGTGCAGCACCAATGGCACCCCAGGCTATCCCGTATCGGGCGGTTGACAAGCAACCGAGCGGACCTTTTATCCCTTCCACGTTGGGTAATAGATTTTCCTTGGGCACTCTCACGTTATTAAACACCAATTCACCGGTGCAAGAGGCGCGCAGACTCCACTTGCCATGGGTAGTCGGGGTACTGAACCCCTCCATGCCACGCTCCACCATAAGCCCTTTTATCTTTCCATTTTCATTCTTGGCCCACACCACAGCAATATCGGCTAGTGCATTGCTGATCCACATCTTGGCACCGTTAAGAAGGTAATGGTCTCCTTTATCTTCAAAGCGGGTTTCCATACCGGCAGGATTGCTGCCATGGTTAGGCTCCGTTAAACCAAAGCAGCCAAACAGTTCTCCTTTTGCCAACTTCGGTAAATACTTCTTGCGCTGCTCTTCGCTGCCGTATTTATAGATAGGATACATCACCAGAGAACTCTGCATCGATGCGGTGGATCGAATACCGGAATCGCAACGCTCCAGCTCCTGCATGATAATGCCATAAGATATTTCATCGAGTCCGCCACAGCCATACTCAGCGGGCAGGCTGGGGCCAAAGGCACCAATTTCACCAAGCTCTTTTACAATATGTTTAGGGAAAATCGGCACGTTGTGCATAGTCTTCAATTATTGGGCTCAGCTTTGACTTCACATAATTGCGAACTGTTTCGCGAATCAATTTGTGCTCGGTGGTCAATAAATCATCTATCATGTAATAATCGTGTCCCTGATATAAATCGCTGCGCATATAGTTTGTTTTAAGGAGGCGAAAATAGAAGAAACTAAAACACTGCCGACTGTTTTAAACGGGCACAACGAATACACTCGGCAATACCCGCAGCCCTGTGAATTACTCGCGGGCAATTGCTGCACTACATTTATAATTTAGCCACTTCTTAAAATCACTCATGGCAATATTCAACATCAGCAACTACAAACGCAGAGCTACGCGCAAGAAAAAAGCTTTAGCGGCATTTATGAGAAAACTCGGAAAAAGCACCCGGAAAGGATTGCAAAAAATAGCGCTGGAAACTGACAAAGAAGTATGGAAAGAAGTAGCCTGCCTGGATTGCGGTAACTGCTGTAAACAAATGACTCCCACCTTCAGCAACAAAGATATAAAGCGCATATCAGCTCACTTTGAAATGACTCCCAAGGAGTTTCACAAAAAGTGGCTGAAGAAAGATTCCAGTAAAGACATTGTGAACAAACAGACCCCCTGCCAGTTTCTGGGCAAAGACCTTAAGTGCAGCATCTATGCAATTCGCCCGCAGGACTGTGCCGATTTTCCACACTTTACGCGCAGCAACTTTAAATATCAGGTGCAGGAAAAAACCTACATCAATAACATTGGCTACTGTCCGGCTACGCTCCTTTTTGTAGAAAAACTGGAAGCCAAACTTGCTGACCTTATCTAGAACCTTAAAAGACTGCTATGCAATACTTTAACAACATTGTAGAAACCATTGGCAACACGCCCCTGGTAAAACTCAATAAATTAACCAAGGATATTCCCGGGCTTTTTTTGGCCAAGGTGGAATACTTTAATCCCGGCAACTCCATCAAAGACCGCATTGGCATCAAGATGATACTGGATGCCGAAAAAAACGGCACCCTGAAACCGGGTGGCACTATTATCGAATGTACATCAGGCAACACCGGCATGGGGCTGGCACTGGCCAGTGTGGTTCGCGGATACAAATGCATCTTTACCACCACCGATAAACAGTCAAAGAGCAAACTGGACATTCTGCGCGCGCTCGGTGCCGAAGTGATTGTGTGCCCAACCAATGTGGAGCCCGAAGACCCCCGCTCATATTATTCGGTGGCCCGCAGGCTGGCCCGAGAGATTCCAAATTCTATTCACATGAACCAGTATGACAATCTGAGCAACCGTCAGGCGCACTACGAAGGTACCGGTCCGGAGATTTGGAAACAAACCGAAGGGAAAATTACGCATTACGTAACCACCATTGGCACCGGGGGCACGGTGATGGGCACGGCCATGTACTTAAAAGAACAGAATCCGGCCGTGCAGGTATATGGTATAGATGTGTATGGCTCGCTACTCAAAAAATTTCATGATACCGGAGAATTGGATACCAAGGAAGTGTATCCATACCTGACCGAGGGTATTGGGGAAGATTTTATACCGGCCAATTACGATATGAGCTACATTGACCACATTGAGCAAGTAACTGACAAAGACGGTGCCGTAATGGCGCGCAAACTGGCGAAAGAAGAAGGTATTTTCTGCGGTTACAGTGCCGGCACAGTAATGCAGGGTCTGCTGCAATTGAAAGATAAGTTTAAAGAAGGCGATGTGGTAGTGGTTATCCTTCACGACCATGGCAGCCGTTACATGGCCAAAATCTACAATGATGACTGGATGCGTGAGCGCGGATTTTTGACCGAGGAAGTAGTTACCGCCCGCAACATTATTGAACGCAAAAAGATTACACAGCTGGTGTATGCAGACCCACAAGAAACAGTGGCTGCCGCTTTCAAAAAAATGAAAGAGATGAACCTAACTCAGCTGCCGGTAATGGAAAAAGAAGAAAATCTGGGCAGCATTACCGAGCACAGCATTTTGCAATTGCTGATGGATAATCCTGCCCACCGCGAAGATCCGGTAGGCCAGGTGATGAGTAAACCATTTCCGTTTGTAGAACTGCACGCTACCGCTACCGATATTTCTAAGCGCATTTCCAAAGAAAGTGCGGCTGTGCTGGTAAAAGCCAACTCTGGTATGGTCAACATTATTACCGAGTTTGACCTGATAGAAGCCATGGCCTAAAGCCCAGCTATGCAATACACCGATCAAATGGGGCAGGTGATATCACTAAGTGCCCCGCCACAGCGCATCATATCGCTGGTGCCTTCGCAAACAGAATTTTTGCTGGACATAGGTTTACAACATCGCCTGGCGGGCATCACCCGGTATTGTATACACCCCGAAGTGCTGGTTACATCTATTCCCCGCATTGGCGGCACCAAACAATTGCAATTAGAGAAGATTATCGCCTTGCAACCCGACCTGATTATTGGCAACAAAGAAGAAAACACGGAGGCTGACATTCGTGCTTTGCAGCAGCACTTTCCGGTGTGGATGAGCGACATCTATAATCTGGAAGATAGTTACCGGATGATGGAGCAATTGGGCGAGATAACCGGAACCAGCGAGCCTGCACGGGAGCTTGTGCGTTCTATTCAACAATCGTTTGATGACTTGCCGCCCATACCCCCGAAGATGCGCCCTTCGGTAGCCTACTTTATATGGCGCAAGCCGTACATGGTGGCTGCTTCCGGCACTTTTATCCATCACCTGCTGGGAGTGCTTGGCTTGCGCAATGTATTTGAGCATGAAACACGCTATCCGCAAATTCAACCAGAACAACTTCAGCAGATGAAGCCCGATTTTATCTTTCTATCCTCGGAGCCTTATGCCTTTGGGGAAAAACATCGACAAGAATTTAAGGATTTGGTACCCGATGCACAAGTGCTGGTAGTAGATGGGGAATGCTTTAGTTGGTATGGCAGTCGCTTGCAGCACACGGCTTACTACTTTGCGCAATTGCGCAGTAGGTATCACATCACATAGCAGCAAAAAAAATGTCCCGAAAAATTCGGGACATTTTTTCTTAAAAAGCAGCAGCTTATTAAGACAGGTTTTTGCTGAGGTATTTTGCTAACTCAAACATGCTCACTGTCTTTTTGCCACCCAATACTTTCTGCAAAGAAGCATCAGCATTGATGTTGCGCTTTTCTTTGGCATCCTGAAGTTTGTTCTTCTTGATGTAGTCCCAAACTTTTTTCACTGCCTCTGTGCGCGGAACCGGCTTAGCACCGATTACTGCAGCCAATGCTGCGCTAGGAGTCAATGCCTTCATAAACGCAGCATTAGGTTTGCGTTTAACCTTTGCTTTCGCAGCTTTCTTAGGAGCTGCAGCTTTCTTTACTGCCTTTTTAGGGGCTGCTTTTTTAGCGGCTTTCTTTTTTGTTGCCATAGTTAATTTGTTTTATGACCGAAAAGTAAGCGCGCAACCCGTAGAACACAATATTCCCCCTCGCAAGTTATGCACAAGATGTGAACGAAGCACCAATGAAAAACAAGGCATCCAACGTTTTTTTCAGAGGTAAAATGAAAATTCATTTTCAATAACATCACGAAATCAAGTAGCTTTTAGCTCTGGAAAACGAAAAAACCTACACTGTGATGTACAGCGAGTAAGAACGAGAAACAATTAAACAATTGAATAAACTAAAGGGGCGATTGAAATGCAATTTCAAAAGCAAGTAAGCAATACATCAGTTATGTGACAGATTGTTTTTCGTATCAGTATTCAGATGTGACTGGATCTATTAACTCCAATTACACTATCGACATTTCACGCTATAAAGAAACAAGTAAACGAAAGCGAACGAATAAACCATTACAGAGTCAACTTAAGTGCGTGGCATCCACTTCACTTCTTCCACATTCAAGTCGTGTGCGGTTTTTCGAGCCAGCACAAACAAATAGTCGGAAAGGCGGTTAAGATATTTAATAAGGAGCGGATGAATACTTTCAGAAGCATGCAGCGCCACGCAGAGGCGCTCGGCTCTCCTGCACACGGTGCGCGCCAAATGACAATATGATACATGAATATGACCACCGGGTAAAACAAAATGGCGTAGCGGAGAAAGCACCGCTTCGTAGGCATCCATTGTAGATTCCAGCAGCGCTACATCGGCTTCGTGCAGGTCGGGCACTTTTAATTTATCGTTTTCCGGGTCGGCTGCCAATGTGGAACCGAGGGTAAACAGGCGGTCTTGTATCTGCCGCAAAAGTTGGCGTGTAGCTATATCAGGTTGTGTGTCGGCCAGCAAACCAATCCAGCTGTTCAGTTCATCTACCGTGCCATAGGCATCTATGCGCAGTTCGCTCTTGAGCACTCTTCTTCCACCGAAAAGCGAGGTTTCGCCTACATCTCCTGTCTTAGTATATATTTTCATGATTGCCGGTTGGTGTGTTGCTTACACATTTTGTGTGTCGGTTTCCACGGCACCATCGCGCAGGCGCAGCACTCTACGGGCATGGCGGGCAATATCTTCTTCGTGCGTAACGAGGATTACCGTGTTTCCACCTTTATTGATGGTTTCAAAAATATTCATGATTTCGTAGCTGGTCTTTGTATCCAGATTGCCGGTGGGCTCATCGGCCAGGATTATAGAAGGATTGTTGACCAACGCCCTGGCAATGGCTACGCGTTGCCGCTGACCACCCGACAGTTCGTTGGGCTTGTGATGCATTCTGTCTTTGAGTCCTACCATTTCCATTACTTCTTGTGCTCGTTGCAGCCGTTCGGTTTTGCCCAACCCGGCATACACCATGGGCAAGGCTACGTTCTCCAAGGATGATAAACGCGGCAACAGGTTAAAAGTTTGGAACACGAAGCCAATTTCTTTGTTACGCACAAAAGCCAACTCATCATCACTCATAGTACTCACCTCGGTGCCGTTGAGTATATAGGAACCCGAGGTAGGGGTGTCCAAACAGCCCAGTATATTCATTAAAGTAGATTTGCCAGAGCCTGATGGGCCCATGAGTGCTACATACTCATTGCGGTGAATGGTAAGCGACACGCCTCGCAGCGCAGCAATCAGCTGGCTTCCCATGATATATTCTTTGCTGATATTGGAAATTTCGATAATAGCTGACACAGGAAAAAATTTACTTCTTAATCACTTTAGGCACCTTAAAATAATCACTGTCTTTTTGCGGGGCATTGAGCAGGGCATCAGCTTTGCTCACCATACCCTGCACCTGGTCTTTGCGCAGCACATTCTTTTCGTCTGTCATGTAGATGAGTGGCACAACACCCGTTACATCCACTTCTTCCAGTTTTTCTACCAAATCCAGAATCTTTTGCAAATCGGTTTTAATCTTTTCCTTATCGGCCGCTTCAAACTCCAGCTTACTTAGTTCAGCTAGTTTATCTACTAATTCATTGTCAATTTTCATGATGCTTGTTTTATAAAAACAGGCTCTTCATTTTGTGCCTGCTATGAAATTTACTCGTTTATTTTCGCGAGCCAATATAGAAACTATGACAAAAGAAATTGCGGTGAGCGGCATTCGCCCTACCGGAAAACAACATATCGGAAATTATTTTGGAGCCACCCGCAATTTTGTGCAGATGCAGGATATGTTTAATGGTTACTTTTTTGTGGCCGACTATCACTCGCTCACCACCCATCCTGATGCCAAAGACCTGCGCGAAAAATCGAAAAACATTGCACTCATTTATCTGGCCTGCGGGCTGGACCCCAACAAGTGTGCGCTGTATTTGCAAAGCGATGTGCCACAGATACCCGAGTTATATCTCATCTTTAATATGATGGCTTATCTGGGCGAACTGGAGCGCGAAGCTACATTCAAGGAGAAAGTACGCGAACAACCCAACAATGTAAACGCGGGTCTACTCACCTATCCGGTACTCATGACGGTGGACATTATTATTCAAAAAGCGAAGAAGGTACCCGTGGGTAAAGACCAGCAGCAACATGTGGAAATGAGCCGCGATTTTGTGCGGAGATTCAATAATCTATATGGAGTAGATTACTTTCCGGAGCCGGAAGCATTTTCATTTTCGCAGGCACTGGTGAACGTGCCCAGCCTGGATGGCGAAGGCAAAATGAGCAAAAGCAAGCCGGAGCACACCTGCATTTATCTGGAAGACGAGGCGGATGTGATGCGTAAAAAAATGATGCGCATGGTGACCGATAGCGGACCTAAAGAGCCGAACGCTGCCAAGCCTTTGATTATTCAAAATGTATTTGACCTGATGGAATTGGTTTCTCCTGCTGAAACGGTACAATACTACAACGAGAAGTGGAACGATTGCAGCATTCGCTATGGCGACATGAAAAAACAATTAGCCGAAGACATGGTTACCTTCCTAGCCCCTATCCGCGAAAAGATAAAGGAACTAAGTGCCAATGAAAAAATCTTATTGGAAATACTGGGCGATGGCGGTGCCAAAGCACGAGCCAACTCAGCTCAAACGCTAAAAGATGTACGCGAGATAGTGGGGCTTCAAAAGGTATAAGCCCACTTATTTTATTTGCATTTCCATAAATTTCTATTTTCGGCACGGACACCCTTTCAACTCTGACAACAACATGGCGAAGAAAAAACCTGCACCGGCAAAAAAGCCTGCAAAAAAAGCAGCTCCCTCTAATAAAGTAGCAAAGAAAGCAACGGCAAAACCTGCTGCCAAAGCAGCCAAGCAACCGGCAAAAAAATCGGTAGAAAAGAAAGGCGCTCCCGCACCAAAAGCGGAAATCAAAAAAGCAGCGCCTTCGCGGCCCAAAAAACCCATCAAGCATATTGCTATAGCAGGGAATATTGGTGCCGGTAAAACTACCCTCACCAAAATATTATCGAAGCATTTTGGTTGGTTGCCCCATTTTGAAGATGTAGAGAACAACCCTTATCTGAACGATTTTTACGAAGATATGCCGCGCTGGAGTTTTAACCTGCAGGTCTATTTCCTCAACTCTCGTTTCCGTCAAATAATCGAGATACAGAAAGGAGAAGAAGTGGTGATACAAGACCGCACTATACACGAAGACGCTATGATTTTTGCCCCCAACCTGCACGGCAGGGGTTTGATGAGCACCCGCGATTTTGAAAACTACACCAAGTTGTTTGAAACTATTTCCTCGCTCATCCGCCCACCCGATTTGCTTATTTATTTAAAAGCCAGCGTGCCCACATTGGTGAACCAGATTCAAAAGCGCGGACGCGATTACGAAGACAATCTGCGGCTCGATTATATCCGCAGGCTGAACGATTTTTACGAAAAATGGATTTCTACTTATAAAGAAGGCCGCATCTTGGTGATTGATGTAGATGACTGCAACTTTGCCGAAGAAGACGAAGCAAAAGCCGCTGTTATCAATAAGGTGAATGCCGAACTCTTTGGCTTGTTCTGATTTCCAATACGGCTTATTATCACAAAACGCCACTGCAACAAAAAGCAGTGGTGTTTTGTTGTGTGTTATCATTTTTCTCGTCTATCCTTGCACCCGAAAATAAAATCATGGATCCTAAAAAACTGCGCATCCTGGGGCTATTCATCATTCTGGTGTTGCCGGTGTTGTTCTTCTTAATTTTTCAACCGCTGCGCAAAGTGCCACGCCCGCGTCTGCCCAAAAAGCTCTTTGCGCTGGGAACTGAAGAACGCATCAACGATAAGGGTGAAAAAGTAATGGATTCGGTGTATCACACCATTCCTAATTTAAAACTAGCCACACACCTGGGCGACTCGATGGAGTTGGACGATTTGCGCGGCACCATTTATGTAGCCGATTTCTTTTTTGCTACCTGCCCGGGCATTTGTCCTAAAATGAGCAGTAGTTTATCCAAAGTGCAAAGCACCTTTGTAAAAGACGACAATTTCAAAATTATCTCCTTTACGGTAGACCCCGAAAAAGATACGCTGGATGCGCTGCGACTGTATGCCGACCGCTACGATGCCATCCCCGGCAAGTGGTATTTTATGCGTTCCTCCAAAACCAATATTTTTCAGCTGGCCCGCGATGGCTTCTTCCTCACGGCTAAAGAAGATGACGGCACAGGAGAAGAAGCCTTTATCCATAGCGAAAAGCTGGTGCTGGTAGACCAGGAAGGAATCATCAGAGGCTATTACAGCGGCATCGACAGTGCCAGCGTAAACCGAATGATGGGAGATGTAGTGCTCCTGCTGCGCGCTGCCGAAAAAGGATTCAGCTTCCGCGACCAGAAAAAAACCTCTAAAAAACTCTTTGAAAAATAGCCCTTATGAAAGCATGGATAGAGCGAAATGATACCGTAGCCTACCGCGTAATCGGAACCCTTTCGGTAGTAGTGTTTGCAGCCGTAGTGGTGCTGAGCCGGGTAAAACTGAATGTAGACCTGGGGTTCAGTCCGCATATTTTTGCCACGATCAATGCCTTTATCAATTCCACGGTTTCCATTTTGCTGATAGTCGGTATTGTATTGGTGAAGCAGCGTAAACTGGAAGCCCACCGAAACGTAATGATGAGTGCCATTGTATTTTCTTCACTGTTTCTGGTGTCGTACATTGCCCATCATCTTTTTGCCGGTGAAACTTCCTTTGGTGGTGAGGGTGCCCTGCGCTATTTCTATTACTTTATTCTCATTACCCACATTATTCTGGCGGCAGTGATTCTGCCTTTCATTTTGTTGACTGCTTACAACAGCCTGAGTGGCGATTTTGTAAAACACAAAAAGATTGCCCGCTACACCTTTCCGCTTTGGCTGTATGTATCCATCACCGGTGTATTGGTTTACCTGCTTATTTCACCTTATTATTCTTAAGCTTTTTACATTTGAGTTATGAAAAAACTACTTCCACTGTTTCTCGTTTTGCTGTTTGCTTTTGCATCCAAAAACGTGTCTGCACAATGCAGCATGTGCCAGGCCACAGCCGAAAGCAGCCGCGATGCCGGTTCGGCCAACTCTGAAGGAATCAATAAAGGTGTAATGTATTTGTTCTTTACCCCTTACCTGATTATTGGTACGGTGGGCTACTTTTGGTGGAAGGCCCGAAAAAAAGCACAGGAACAATAAACTATACCGCCACCGCCCATTCAGCCTTTTGCAATCTGGATTGCAGGAAGGCGATAATTTCCTCTTTGTTCGTATAAAGGTTGCCGGCATCCACAAAGTGATTGGCCAGGGTGGAATAGCTCTTGGTCATGAGCAGAAACCAAACAAAGAAGAAA
This sequence comes from Bacteroidota bacterium, assembly GCA_016715625.1. Classification (GTDB taxonomy): domain Bacteria; phylum Bacteroidota; class Bacteroidia; order Chitinophagales; family LD1; genus Bog-950. Next base: position 17,154 of record JADJZU010000026.1, on the reverse strand, counting down.
TCTATACCCTCAAAAATTACGGCCCGGTTGCTCACATATTTTTCAATATTCTGCTGAAACTCGACCGGCATTTCGGTCCAGTGCATGTTGGGCTTCAGGTGGTGGCCAATGTGGTAGCCGTCATTGAAGCATATTTTGTTGTAGCGGGCATTAATGCAGGTGAGGCTGTTTTTGTAGTTGTTTTCGGGGTCGCTTAAATCGATAAAGGCATGCTGGCCCCAGTTGCCGGCCATCATTAAAAAGCGATTAATGACAAAGGGCAATACAAATACCACCAGCGCGGCCCGCCAGTTGATGAAGAACAAAATGGCACATACTATCATAAAGGTGAGCTCGCCCCGCAGCACCATTTTAAGATAGCGCTTCTTATTTCTGCGTCTGTGATATTCCACCAGCGTAACAAATCCTGAAAACAAAAAGAGCGTGAAGTATTTTATGAAATCTAGAAAGCTATCTCGCTGATAATGAAGGGTGGAGCTGAGGTCATCTTCCATGTTGTTTTCAGCGTGATGCATGCCAATGTGGTGCCCGAAATAGGTTTCGGGCGATTGTCCCAAAAAGGGCCCTATCACCCAGGGAATAATCTGATTGGCCCAATCGTATTCCGGTTTAAAGAACTTGCGATGGCTGGTATTGTGCAGCATCAAATTGAAGGGACCGGCATAAAAACCCAATTGCAGAATGGCCGACACCAAGACCAACCACCAGGTAAAATTGCTGGGGATAAACTGATAAATGGCCATGGGTATAAAAATGAAAAGCAACTGAAGCATGAGATAGATAAAGGGCAGGTCGCGCTCATCGCGAATAAACCGAACAAAGAAACGATCCACAGCACTTCGTTTGTGGTCGGGATTGTAGGTAGGGTCAGTGATAGGTGGCAATGTAATATTCATACTATATAGATGAGCGGGCTAAAGTAGTAATTGATGCCACTCTGTTGACATGGGCAGTGGTGTTAAGGTGGCAGGGGCGGTGGGCAGAGGCAGTAGACCGCGATTATACCGATTGGCATTTATGAACGCATAGCCCTCTACGATCGAGTCTGACGATGGGGTAAAGCAAAAAGTGTACTTATTTTACTAAAAGGTGGACTGTTAACGGTCAAAGGAGGACTTTGCTCGCAAAAAAGTGGACCTTAAAGCATTGAGGAAGGACTTTTTTTGCATTAAGGTCAACGCTTTTTGATTGAGGGAGGACTTTTTTGTGTTTCAGGAGGACTTTTTTTCGCAAAACAGTGGACCATGGAGTAAAAACATTAAGGTGTTATGGGGATGGGAACCGTTAATTTGCGATCAGCACTTTTGCTGCACACCTATTCCCCCGCTATCGCCTTTGTCCTATTCTTTTATGTTTACAAACATGAAACACGAAGCGCGCAATCCTGATTACAAGGCTTACACCGAACTCATGATATCACGAAACAAATTCATGAAATGGATGAACTTTGTGATGGTAAAAATAGAGCCCGGCTACCTGGAGGGTGAGTTGGAGTTTGCCGAAATGCACGAGCAGCAAAACGGGTGGCTGCATGGTGGGGTCACCTCTACCATACTTGATATGGTGCAGGGGTTTGCGGCTTATAGCCTGGTAGAAGACGGGCAAAAGGTTTTTACAGTAGAAGCCAAGATATCTTACTTTAATCCGGGGATAGCCAAGAAGTTTTACTCGAGGGGTGGGGTTGTTAAGCCAGGCAAACGCTTCCACTTTTGCGAAGCAGAAGTATATTACATCACCGAAGAAGGGAAAGAAGTGATAGTGGCCAAAGGCAGCGCTACCATGGCCGTTATATAAGCAGATATGGCACAACTGAAAGCAACCTACAAAGAGATTTTCCATATCAGCCTGCCGCTGATTGTGGGCAATATTGCCTGGACCAGCAATGGCGTCTTTGATACCGTATTTGTAGGTAATTTGGGCAAAGTAGAGCTGGATGCCATCGGCTTTGCGAGTGTGTTTTACTCCGTGCTCTTTATGATGGGATTTAGCTTTACGCGCGGTACACAACTGCTCATTGCCCGCAAAATGGGTGAGCTGAAATATGGCGATGTGGGCAATATCTTCGATAATACTATCAGCGCTTTGTTGGTCGTTTCTTTTCTGTTGTTTTTCCTCATCAAAATTTTTACGCACGAAATTCTGGGCTTTATGCTCAGCAACGAAGAGATAATTGCTAAGTGCGAAGAGTTTCTGGCCTATCGCATGTGGGGCCTGGTGCCCAGTTTCATGAGCTTTATTTTTATTGCTTTTTACTCGGGCATTGGCAAAACGCAGATTCTTTCGGTATCCATTGCCCTGATGACCTTGATGAATATTGTGCTCAACTACGGACTCGTATACGGTCAATTTGGCCTACCGGAAATCGGTATCGGGGGCTCTGGAATGGCGACCTCCATTTCCGAAACCATTGCAGTAGCCGTACTCTTCCTGGGCACCTTTGTCAAAAACCGCAGAAAGCAATTTCATCTTTTTGAGTTCGACCGATTCGATACCGCCCTCATGAAACAAATGACCCGTATTTCGGTGCCCCTCATGATGCAATCGTTGGCCGCAGTGGGTGGCTGGCTGCTTTTTTTCTCACGCATAGAGGTGAAGTTGGGTGTCAATGCTCTGGCCGTAAGTTCTATTTACCGGCAGCTGATTTTATTTTTCACCATTCCCACGTGGAGCCTGGGTTCGGCTGCCAATACGCTCATCAGCAATTTGGTGGGGCAGGGCAATACCAGCGAAATAAAAGTAGCGATGCAGAAAATCAGCCTGGTGAGTCTGGGCTTTGCGCTGGTGTCGTGCGCGCTCATTTACATCTTCCCCAAAGTTTGCATCGGGGTATTTGTCAATAAATTTGATGATGCCTCTATCGTGCCCATGGCCGTGGAAGCACTGCCCGTGGTGTTTGTCATCTTCCTGCTCATGTCGGTGGCCAATATCGTTTTTAACGGGGTATCAGCGTGGGCGATATCTTTATAGCGTTGGGCATAGAAATAGTGGTGGTGTTCATTTACATCCTTTATTTTGTGTTTATCCTGAATCAAAGTTGGGCCAATATCTGGTGGGTGTGGACAGCCGAGTGGGTATACTGGATAGCCATGCTGGCCGGTTCGCTACTCTTTTTTAGATATAAACAACTCCGGTTGGTGTAACTTTCCGGAGCACCCTTGACCGGGCCGTTGAAGGGCGTTTACATTCGCACTACAAACAACCACAGGCATTGTATGGAAGATTTAGTCATTAGCTATAACCACGTAAACATCTATCAGGGCCACGAAGCCGTATTAAATGATGTAACCTTGGATGTGCAGCAAGGAGAGTTCATCTATCTGATAGGTAAAACGGGAGCCGGCAAAAGTTCCTTTTTAAAATCGCTCTATGGCGAAGTAGCCATTAAAGAGGGCAGCGCGGTGGTGTGCGATTTTAACCTTAGCAGCCTCACCAACTCACAAATACCTTTGCTGCGTAGAAAGATTGGTATTGTGTTTCAAGACTTCCAGCTTTTAAGCGATCGAAACGTGTACGAAAATCTGGACTTTGTGCTTCGCGCCACCGGCTGGGAAAGCAAAGAAAAACGCAACGAGCGCATTGGCGAGGTGCTGTCCGAGGTGGGCCTGGGTCATTTAGCGGCCAAAATGCCCTTCCGGATTTCCTGGGGCGAACAACAGCGGCTGGTCATTGCCCGCTCGCTGATCAATAACCCACCACTTATTATTGCGGATGAACCCACCGGCAACCTGGACCCCGAAACCTCCGATGAAATTGTGAAACTGCTCATCCGCATTAACCGCGAACACAACACCGCTGTGCTTATGGCCACCCACAATTATCAGATTATAGATAAGTATCCTTCCAAAATATTCAGCTGTGCCAATAACTCCATTCAATTGGAAAAAGGCATCTATGTGAAAATGTGATAGTGGTGCCTTTGGAAGTTTGAAAACCGATTTTATATTTGCGCTCCCTAAAAAAGATGTTATGAGTAAAGTATGTGAACTTACCGGAAAAAGACCTATGTCGGGTCACTACGTGTCGCACTCGAACCGTAAAACCAAGCGTAAGTTTTTGCCAAATCTGAAGAAGAAAAACTTCTACATCCCTGAGTTGGATGAGTGGATTGAATTAAAAATATCGGTAGCGGCCCTGCGCACGATCAACAAAAAAGGTATTTATGCTTACCTGAAAGACCTGAGCAAAAAAGGGTCTATTTCATTGAATAAAAACTAAGAAACCACACTATCATGGCTAAAAAAGCAAAGGCAACCGCATACAGGTGATTCTGGAATGCACCGAACAAAAAGAAAGCGGTGTTCCCGGAATGAGCCGTTACATGACTTACAAAAACCGTAAGACAACCACTGAGCGTATTGAATTGAAAAAGTTCAATCCGTTTTTGAAAAAAGTAACCGTTCACAAAGAGATTAAGTAATTTACCGAACATTTAAACTGACTAACCATGGCAAAAATATCGAAGAACGCTAGAACAGACCGTCAAACAGTAGTAGGTTCAAAAGACTATGTGAAAGTGATTAAAGCCGTAAAAGGCAAAACGAACAACTATTCTTTTTTGGAAAAGATAGTGCACAAAGACAAAGTGCAGGATTTCTTGGCCGGTAAAGAAGTATAGTTCACTCAAATTCATTTGCAATAAAGCATCTTTCGATAGAGAGGTGCTTTTTTTGTTTTCAATAAAAGAACAATCGCCAGGGCGATTTCAAACGAAAAACAGGATGGGCTTATTCAGTTTTTTTACCAAAGAAAAGAAGGAAGATCTGGACAAGGGTTTGGAGAAAACCAAAGATGGCTTTCTTTCTAAAATTACCCGCGCCATTGCCGGCAAGAGCAAGATAGATGACGAAGTGCTCGATAATCTGGAAGAGGCACTGGTGTCGTCCGATGTGGGGCTGCAAACCACCATCAAAATCATTAAACGAATAGAGGAAAGGGCGGCTAAAGACAAGTATGTGTCGGAGGAAGAAATGAACCGACTCATACGTCTGGAAATAGAAAACATACTGGCGGAGAACAAAAATACAGACCTGGAGAATTTTGATACGCCTGCCGATAAAAAACCATTTGTGCTAATGGTAGTGGGGGTAAATGGTGCTGGTAAAACCACCACAATAGGCAAACTCGCCTACCAGTTCAAGAAGAATGATAAAAAAGTGCTGCTGGGTGCTGCCGACACGTTTCGTGCAGCCGCGGTGGATCAGTTGGAAGTATGGGCCAAGCGCAGTGATGTGGAAATGGTACGCGGACAGCATAATGCCGACCCGGCATCAGTGGCCTTTCAGGCCGTAGAAAGAGCCGTAGCCATCGGTGCCGATGTGGTCATTATAGATACAGCAGGGCGCCTGCACAACCGGATAGATTTAATGAACGAACTCACCAAAATAAAACGAGTGATGCAGAAAGTTGTACCGGATGCTCCGCACGAGGTGCTGCTGGTGCTCGATGGTTCCACTGGCCAAAATGCGATTGAGCAAGCCCGCCAGTTTACGGCTGCCACACAGGTGACTGCCCTGGCTATTACCAAACTAGACGGCACCGCCAAAGGAGGCGTGGTGCTGGGCATTAGCGACCAGTTTCACATACCGGTTAAGTACATTGGCGTGGGTGAGGCAATTGATAAATTGCAGGTGTTCAACAAGCGATTGTTTGTAGAGTCCCTGTTTAAAAAGTAAGGGTGAAAACGAAAGCAATAAAAAAAGATAAGGTATCTGTTATTACACTTGGTTGCTCTAAAAATCTGGTGGATAGTGAGGTATTGATGGGGCAATTGCAACATGGCGGCTACGATGTGCAGCACGACAAATGGAGCAAAGGCCGGAACATTGTCATTGTAAATACCTGCGGTTTTATAGATCGGGCCAAAGAAGAATCCATTAACACCATTATGGAATACGCAGAAGCCAAAACCGAAGGCCGAATTGAAAAGCTGTATGTAACCGGATGTTTGTCGCAGCGTTACAAAGACAATCTGGAAGAAGAAATACCAGAGGTGGATGCTTTCTTTGGCACTATGGAACTACCTCGCCTGCTGAAAACATTAAAAGTAGATTATAAGCACGAATTGATTGGAGAACGGTTTCTCACTACTCCATTGCATTATGCTTATCTCAAAATTTCGGAGGGCTGCAACCGCACTTGCTCATTTTGTGCCATTCCCCTGATGCGTGGTAAGCACCAATCCAGAAGTACAGAAGAGATTGTAGCGGAGGCCCAAAAACTGGCAGCACAGGGCGTAAAAGAACTGATGTTGATTGCCCAGGAACTAACCTTTTATGGATTGGACATCTATAAGAAGAGAAGATTGCCGGAGTTATTAAACGCACTGTCTCAGGTGGAAGGCATTGAATGGATTCGGCTGCACTACGCCTATCCGGCACAATTTCCGATGGAGATAATAGAGGCCATCACTGAGAATAAAAAAGTGTGCAATTATCTGGATATGCCTTTGCAACATGTATCTGACCACATGCTTACAGCTATGCGCAGAAACATTACGAATGAAGATACCCGCGCACTAATCAAAGCCATCCGCCAAAGAGTGCCTGACATCGCTTTGCGCACCACCATGCTGGTGGGCTATCCAAATGAAAGCGAACAGGATTTTGAAGATTTGAAATCATTTGTGCAGGAAATGCGCTTTGATCGTTTGGGTGTGTTCACCTATTCGCATGAGGAGAATACCCGCGCACATAAAGATGAGGACAATGTGCCTCAGGAAGTAAAAGAGGAACGGGCTGCAGAGCTAATGAGCATACAGGAAGATATATCTCGCGAGCTCAACCAACAAAAAGTAGGTAAGGTATTTCGGGTATTGTTCGATCGGAAAGAGAGCGGATATTTCATTGGACGTACCGAGTTTGATTCACCTGAAGTAGATAATGAAGTGCTGGTAAATGCCCAAACTAATTATGTGCGGCCGGGCGATTTTGCGATGGTGAAAATTACCAGTGCCGAGGAGTTTGATTTATACGGTGAGATTGTAAAGTAACAGCACTACATGCTTTCTATTGTATACGAAATAGCATTAACCGATACGGGGCTCCTCCCCTCTCTGGTCCGCGATTACCTGCAGGGCCATCCGGACTTAAACAGGCTCACTACTTATCCCTACTCCTTTGATTCTTTTGAAAAGGCTATTGCTGATAAGCAGACTGAATCCATTGACCGGAATCTGTTATCGGATGTGCTGAAAGAACAATATGCTTCCATAGCACCTTCATCAGCCGTATTAGAAAATATTGCCTTACTGAAATCTAAAACCACCTTCACCGTAACGGCTGCTCATCAACCCTGTCTTTTTCTGGGGCCGCTATATAATATCTACAAGATTGCAGCAGCCATAAACACTACACTTCAACTCAAGGAAAAATTTCCGAATTATGATTTTGTGCCGGTGTTTTGGCTGGGAAGCGAGGACCACGATGTTGAAGAGTTGAACCATGCTTTCGTTTCCGGAGTAAAAGTGGAATGGAAAGAATGTGGCACTGGGGCAGCCGGCAAATGGAAAACGGATACGCTGAAAGCTGTTATCGAAGAGTTGAAAAAAGTAAGCCCTAATACCGCCATCATTTCCGTGTTAGAAGAAGGGCTTAAAGACCACAGCACTTTCGGCAGTTTTATGCAGTATTTTGTCCATGAACTTTTTAAAGATTATGGATTAGTGGTTTTAAACCAAGATGATGCAAGGCTCAAAAAAAGATTTGCCGCTGTAATGACCGATGAGGTATTGAATAGTCGGGCTACACATGTATTAGAGCCCACCTTAAGCTATCTGGATGCGCACTATAAGGTGCAGGCCAGGCCTCGCGAAATCAATTTCTTCTATTTGGGAGATGACTATCGAGAACGTATTGTTCGGAATGAAACAACTCAACGGCTAGAGGTAAACAACAAGGACATCTCTTTTAGCAAGGCTGAGATATTAGAAGAAATTCAGCAGCATCCGGAGCGGTTTAGCCCCAACGTAATACTTCGCCCTCTGTATCAGGAAATAATTTTGCCCAATCTGGCTTTTACCGGTGGAGCGGGAGAACTGAGCTATTGGTTACAGTTAAAGCCGATATTCGATTTCTATCAAGTTAACTTTCCGTTGCTGGCACATAGGCCCTCCATGGCCATTGTTCCTGCCTCTGTGCAAAAAAAGATAGAAAAGCTCGGGCTAACCTACTCAGACTTTTTCAGCGATACGGATGTAATTATCAATCGATACATGCAGCAACATGTGAGCGAAGAGCAATCGCTGAAAGTGGAACAGCAAAAGCTGGAGTCTTTGTTTGAAGAGATATTACAGAAAGCAGAGAAAGCGGACAGCACCCTAAAAGCTGCGGTACAGGCGGAAAAGCAAAAGGCAATGACTGCACTACAGAACCTGGAAAATAAAATGCTGAAAGCAGAAAAACGTAAACAGGAAACGGCCATTAATCAGATAAAGGGGGTTAAAGATGTTTTGTATCCCGGCCAGGTATTACAGGAACGGAGAGAAAACTTTATCCCGCACTACAACAGTGATTTTATATCGACCATTGTGCAACACGCAGACCCGTTTAAAAAGCAGTTTTTAATTCTTTCGGAATTATAGCACCTTGCGGTATGCTTCTGCTGCTGCACATAGCCTTATATCTAGTTTATTTCCTGTTGCTGTGTATGCTTATCAAGCAAAGTAAGTTCTTTAAGGATGAGCACCTTAAACCAAACACCATCACCGCTTTCTTTTGCATGAAAGTAGTAGCCGGCATTGCGCTTACATTGATTTACACATATTACTACACTGATAAAAGCAAAGCCGATATTTATCGATACTTCAACGACAGCACCATTATATCGCAGCTACTCTTCCACCACCCTGCTGCCTGGTGGAGCGCTATGACTGGTATCCAATTAGAAAACCCCGAAGTGTTTAAGCATCTGATACCAACTCAATACTTCAGCCACCCTGAAGCAGACCTGGCTACCAACAACAGTCTGCTGATACGAATTCATTCTATCATGAACTACTTATCGGGCTACAACATTTACATCAATACACTTTTCTTTTCATTCTTTTCCTTTGTAGGATGTTTTCTCTCGTATCGCTTCTTTACGCGCTTCCCGGTATATGAACCGGTTCTAATCGCTATTCCCTTTTTTCTCTTCCCCTCCATTCTATTTTGGAGTAGTGGCGCTTTAAAAGAAAGTTTCCTGTTTTTTGCTGTGGGTTTGTTTCTGTATCCACTTCGTAAACCTTATGGCCTTAAAAATTTTTTCCTGCAATTGCTGGCAATAGCCATCCTGCTGCAGACAAAATCTTATGTAGCTTTCTTTCTCGTCCTTTGCACCGTTATGGGCATAACGATTCTTTTGCGGGTTAAAACCGAAAAACGCATAGCTGCAGCTTTGCTTGCATTGCTGATTTCCGGCACCGCTTATTGGGCTACTCAAAACAACTTCTGTGATATACTCATCCAAAAGAGAAATGAGTTTTCTGCATTAGCTATGGCAGAGAATGCTGGTAGCAGTATTGACACACAAATCCTTTCGGGCGGATGTAATAGTGTCCTTTCGCAACTACCCCGTTCACTCATTCAATCAGTGTTCGCTCCATTTATTTGGTCCTTTAAAAACATCTTCGAGCTTGCATTTGCTATTGAGAACACTTTCCTGTTCGTGATGCTCGCGCTCTCTTTGACTTGGAAAACAAAAGCCAATAGCACACAAGTAGTCGTAGCCACGCTATGCTTCTTGTTTGCCCTGCTGAATTACCTCTTGATTGGACTTACCGTGCCGGTTGTTGGGGCAATAGTACACTATCGGATTTTGGCTACTCCTTTTTTACTAACTGGTTGGATAATGCTATTCAATTTAAATATTCCTATATATTTAATCAGGTTACTGAAAAAGTATTAATTCATGGGGATATTACCCTTTTTTTGATGTGAAATATTGATGTCAATTCAGAATAAACTGCATTTTGAAGGGTCTGTGTATAAAATTGGTGGTAGTGTGTAGTATTTTATAATTCTAAATCTACATTTGCGGCCGCTAACCAAAAAACATCAAAAAATGAATACAGCTCGCAAATCAGCGGTTCAGACAGTAGTCAACCGCGAAGTCGTGTCTCCGCGCCTGGCCGGAACTAAAGTTTCTGACTATTACGCCTCTAATGTGTTTACCGACACCGCCATGCGCGAATACCTGAGCGATGACGCATACAAAGCGGTGCGTGGCGCTATTAAAAACGGAACAAAAATCAGTCGTGAAATTGCTGACGCTGTAGCTGCCGGTATGAAAAGCTGGGCGATGAATAAAGGTGCTACTTCCTACACCCACTGGTTTCAGCCGCTCACCGGCTTAACAGCCGAGAAGCACGACATGTTCTTTATGCCAAAGGGCGATGGGGCCATGGAAGTATTTGGTGGCGATGCGCTGGTGCAACAAGAGCCGGATGCCTCTTCCTTTCCAAGCGGAGGTATACGTGCCACTTTCGAAGCCAGAGGGTATACCGCCTGGGATCCGGGGTCTCCTGCCTTTATTATGGAAATAGGTGATGGAAAAACGCTTTGCATCCCTACTATCTTCATTTCCTATACCGGTGAATCGCTGGACTATAAGGCTCCATTATTGAAAGCCTCGCACTTTTTGGAAGAAGCAGCATTGCCTGTAGTGCACATGTTCGACAAAGAAGCTACCCGCGTAACAGCCACCTTAGGTTGGGAACAAGAATACTTTTTGATTGATGAGGCCCTCTTCTATCAGCGTCCCGATTTGATGTTTGCCGGACGTACTTTGCTGGGTGCTGCACCACAAAAAGGGCAGCAGTTTGAAGACCACTATTTTGGCTCTATTCCGGAGCGGGTGTATGCCTATATGCTAGATTTGGAAACGGAGTGTCATAAATTGGGGATACCGGTAAGAACCCGCCACAATGAAGTAGCGCCTGCTCAGTTTGAGTGTGCTCCTATGTTCGAAGAAGTGAACGTAGCGGTTGACCACAACTCCTTGTTGATGGATCTGATGGACCGTATTGCCCGCAGACACAAGCTGCGTGTATTGCTACACGAAAAACCATTTGCCGGAATAAATGGAAGCGGTAAGCACAACAACTGGAGCATGGGAACCGATACCGGCAAGAACTTATTGTCGCCCGGTAAAACTCCGAAGAACAATATTCTGTTCCTCACTTTCTTTGTAAACGTAATTAAGGCGGTAAATGAATACGCTGATTTGCTGAGAGCCTCTATTGCCTCGGCCAACAACGACCACCGCCTGGGTGCCAATGAAGCTCCTCCTGCTATCATTTCGGTGTTCACCGGTTCTTATATGAGCGATGTGCTCAACGAAATTGAGAAACGCGTAGCCAAAGGAAAATATGATGAGTTGACCAACGCCAATCTGAAGTTGGACATTCACAACAAGATTCCGGATGTGATGCTGGATAACACCGACAGAAACAGAACTTCTCCATTTGCCTTTACCGGAAACAAATTTGAATTCCGTGCGGTGGGTTCTTCGGCCAACTGTGCACTGCCCATGACCATTATGAATGCCATAGTGGGCAAGCAGTTAATCGCCTTTAGAAAAGAAGTGGAAAGTCTGGTGAAAGCCGGAGAAACGAAAGAAGGTGCCATTATGCGTGTGTTGCGTCAATACATTTCCGACAGCAAACGAGTGATGTTTGAAGGCGATGGCTACAGCGATGCCTGGGCAAAAGAAGCGAAGAAACGCGGCCTGAGCAATGTAAAAACCACTCCTTATGCATTAGAGTTCTATAACACCAAAAAGGCAAAAGAGGTATTGGTAGATACCGGCATATACACCGCACGCGAACTGGAAGCCAGAGTGGAAATCCTGCATCACAGCTACACTTTAAAAATTGATACCGAAGCCAGAATTCTGGCCGACTTAGCTATCAACCACATCATCCCTTGTTCGCTGGATTATATGAGCAAACTGATGGCCAACGTAAAAGCCATGAAAGAAGTGGGCATTCCGGCTACCTCAGCCAAGGCACAAAAGGAAATGGCGGCAGAAATTGCTTTGCATGTAAACGCTATTAAAACCCTGGTAGATAAAATGAATGATGCCATTGCCAAAGCGCACCATGGTAAATCTACTTCAGACCATTCTAAAAACTACTGCGATAAAGTAAAACCGTTCTTCGAGCAGATTCGCAGTCATGTGGATGCCCTGGAAGGAATGATTGACGACAATCTGTGGGCTATGCCTAAATACAGAGAAATGTTGTTTATCCGATAGTTCTTGTAAAACAACAACCAATATCCCCGCTCCGGCCTGTGGCCGGAGCGGTTTTGTTTTTGAGGGAAACGTTTTTTGTTAACTCCATTAGGCTATTTTTGCCACTGAAATTACGGACGGGTATGGCTAAAAATTTTGTTTCCAATAAAGATGAAAGCGTAAGAATGTTTGACGCAGACTGGATGGATTTTTTCAGTCGTGTGGATTATAAAGTGCCCTTGGTTATTTACATCCCCATCATTACCTACTATTTGTTCCAATCGGTATTTGTGCTGCACCTAAGCATCTTCTATATCGTGCCGTTGATTGCCTTTGGCATTTTGGTGTGGACCTTTGCAGAGTATAACCTACATCGCTTTGTGTTTCACTGGTGCCCCCCGGGCGAGTTGGGTAAAAAGATTCATTTTATGTTTCATGGAGTGCATCATGATTACCCGCGCGATAGCAAAAGACTGGTGATGGTTCCGGTAGTCAGCCTGCCGCTTGCCATCCTGTTCTACTTTAGTTTTCGTTTTCTGTTTGCCTACTTTATGGGTATGCCCGAACTGGTAGCGCCTTTCTTTGTAGGCTTTGTAATTGGCTACCTAATCTATGACATGACACACTATGCGCTGCATCATGTGAATTTCAAAAGCAAATTCTGGCTTGACCTCAAACAGCACCACATGATACACCACTACACCGACCCGCACAACGGCTTTGGGGTGAGCACCAAACTGTGGGACCACATCTACCGCACCATGTTCAAGCGCAAAAGCGATGGACCGGTGACAGTGGAAGAAGCGGTATAAGTCATGCACGTTAAAAGGGACAACCTATTTAGATGGCTTTCGGTCGTGCTCTTATTGCTGAATGCCGCGGGGGCTATACCGGCCGGTGTGCTTTACATCGCAGACCCATCGGGTGGCAAAATGGGCACCACCACAGCTTTGCTGCAGCATTCACCGTTCAGCAATTTTCTGATACCGGGGATAGTATTGTTCTTGGCCAACGGTGTATGTAGCCTAGTGGCACTGGGCTTGCTTATTTCTAAACATAAAGCGGGTGCTGTAGCTGTATTACTGCAAGGGGCTATCCTCTGCGGATGGATTGCCATACAGGTATATATGCTTCGGATGATTGACGCGCTGCACATCATTATGTTTACCGTGGGGGTATTACTAATCTTATCGGGCGTGGTGATGTATAGGGCTAAGCAAACTCCGTAGTGAGTTGCGCCACCCATTTTTCTACACGCTCCTTGGTCAGTTCGTCCTGATTGTCTACATCTAAGCAGAGCCCAACGAATTGATCGCCCCGTTGCGCTTTTGAAAAATCGTGCTCAAAACCCTGTGTGGATGTAAAGCCTACCAGCGAGGCATTTTTCTTTTCGGCTATTTCGGCAAACACACCGAGTGCATCGCAGAAATAAGACGCATAGCCATATTGGTCGCCCAGGCCAAAGAAAGCCACCTGCTTACCGGTAAAGTCTATCTGCTCCATTTCGGGTATAAACTCTTCCCAGTCGCCCTGCAGTTCGCCATCGTACCAGGTAGGCATGCCCAACACCAGGGTGTTGTATTGCGCCATGTCCTCTTTCTTCTTTTTATAAATCTCGAGCAAATCTACCGAGCCTGCTCCGTATTGGGTTTCCAGCAGCTCTTTCAGTTGCTTGGCCACACGCTCGGTGTTGCCGGTATCGGTACCATAAAACAATCCAATCTTCATATTTTACTTTTTAATTTTTTCGGTTACTACTTTCACTTTATGCTTCTGGCGCTCCGGTTTTGATTTATTCTTTTGTGCATCGGGCTTTACTTCTTTGGGCTTGAGCACTTCAAAATAAGCCGGCTTCTGAATCACCTCTAAGGCCTTGGCGTAGGTATCATTAATAGAGGTATTAATGACCCGGAACCACATGCCGGTGTCAAACAAATCGCGGCCAATAGTGGCTTTTAAGCGGGCTTTGATTACCCGTTCGCTCTTGGCAAAGTCTCTTTCAAAATTGACCAATGTATCGTTTTGCACGGCCCCAAAGAACTGCCAGAAGGTTTTGGGGTTCATTCCATCCTTCAATCTTATAACGCTATCGGCTACGGCTGCCTGAAAATACTCTCCCAATAAAACAGTATCGGCCTGAAAGTGTTCGAAAAACGCATCGGCAGAGGGATACAAGGCCACCAGCTTTGTTCTGTTTTTATCCACATATTCTAAACAGAATTTGTTCTCTACTCCTTTTCGGATAAGCGCGTTGGAGAAAGGCGAATTCATGCTGGTATCAATCGGCACAAAGAAATCGGGCTTTACTCCTCCCCCGCCATACACATCGCGTTTGTTCTTGGTTTTAAAATGCAGACTGTCTGCATATTTAAAAGTGTCTTTGCCAAACAGTTCCCCGCTCTCCAATCTTTCCTTGTAATCTTCGCGATACTCTTTATTGCCCTCGCCATAGGGTTTTTGAATGCAGCGACCGCTCGGGGTATAGTAATGCGCAGTAGTGAGCTTAAGCTGCGAACCATCGGTTAAGGTAAATGGCTTTTGCACCAATCCTTTGCCAAATGTTCTGCGCCCCACCAGCAGGCCGCGGTCGTTATCCTGAATGCAGCCCGACAAAATTTCGGCAGCCGAAGCGGAGCCCTCATCTATCATCATCACCACTTTGCCTTCTTTAAAAATGCCCCGTCCATCGCTGTAGTAGGGTTGATAAGGGGCGTGCTGCCCTTGTGTGTAAACGGTCAATTCTTTGTCGCCCAAAAACTGATTGCACATATCTACGGCTGTGTAGAGATAGCCGCCCACATTGCCCTGCAGGTCCAGAATTAAATCCTGCATACCCTGTTCGCGCAACTTGGTAAGCGCACCATAAAATTCCTGCATAGTGGTGGCCGAAAAACGCTCGAGACGTATGTAACCCACTTTAGGGGCCGCCATGTATTGAGCCGTTACGCTGTAAATTGGAATCTTGTCGCGGGTGATGGTAAACTCCAGCAGCTCGCGCTCACCTTTGCGCAGCATGGCCACGCGCACCTTGGTGCCCTTGGGGCCGCGAAGCTTTTTAATAACGCCTTCGTTATCTATCTTGACACCGGCCATCAGTGTATCGTTCACTTTAATGATTTTGTCGCCAGCGCGCAGACCTACCTTTTCGGAAGGTCCACCGGGAATTACTTCCAGCACCATAATGGTATCTTTCAATATCTGAAAGGTGATGCCTACACCTTCAAAATTGCCCACCAGTCCTTCTTCGCTGCGTTTTACATCCTTGCCGGGCACATAGGATGAGTGCGGGTCCAGATCTTCGAGCACTTTTTTAATGGCGCTTTCAATCAGCTTTTCATCATTCACCGTATCGGTATAGTAGTTGCGAATCAGATTAATGACCTCGGCAAATTTATCGGCCTGGTCATATTTCCGTTTGGAATCTAAACCATTGTTGAGCTGTGCAGTGGCAGGAACACAATAGACCGAAAGCAGAAGCAAGACGGCCAGCCAACGGCTTTTAAAACGGGTGGTATTTCTCATTGTATAAAATAGGGGCGTGAAAATAAAAAAATGCGCATGGCAGCAGGCACCCGCCAAGCCCCTTCATTTTTTTTAGGAAATAGCGCTAAGGCTCCTGCATGACAGGTTCCCATTTTGATGCAATCAATTTTCAACTTTCTTTACGCGCCATAACAGGCAAAGCAGAAATGGAGTATAAATTCAACGAATTAGAGGAGAAATGGAAGAAGTATTGGGCCGAAAAAGGTATTTATCAGGTAACTGAAGATGCTTCTAAACCCAAGTATTATGTGCTGGATATGTTTCCGTATCCGAGTGGAGCGGGGCTGCATGTGGGCCATCCGCTGGGCTATGTGGCGAGCGATATTTATGCGCGTTATAAAAGGCTGAAAGGCTTTAATGTATTGCACCCCATGGGCTACGATGCCTTTGGTTTGCCGGCTGAACAGTACGCTATTGAAACCGGAACGCATCCGGCACTCACCACCGAAAAAGCCATTCAACGCTACCGCGAGCAGTTAGATAAAATAGGTTTCAGCTTTGACTGGAGCCGGCAGGTAAAAACCTGCGATCCCGATTACTATAAATGGACACAGTGGATTTTCTTACAATTGTTCAACAGCTGGTATAACCGCGAGCACAACAAAGCAGAGCAGATTGAGACCTTGATTTCGGGCTTCGAAAAATGGGGCTGCACCAAAGCGTGGAAACAGTTTGATGAAACGCTGCACCATCCCTTTAGTGCCGAGGACTGGAAAACGTTTTCTGTAAAACAGAAAGAAAGAATTCTGCAATGTTATCGTTTAGCGTATCGCTCTTATACCGAGGTAAACTGGTGCGAAGCACTGGGGTGTGTGCTGGCTAATGATGAAGTGAAAGATGGCAAGAGTGAACGTGGCGGCTACCCTGTTACGCGCAAAAAAATGCGCCAGTGGAGTCTGCGCATTACCGAGTATGCCGACCGCCTGCTCGAAGGCCTCAACCGTATTGACTGGAGCGATAGTTTGAAAGAACAACAACGTAACTGGATTGGCCGTAGTGAGGGATGCCTGCTGGAGTTTAAAGTAGATAAACTAGGGTTAAGGATTGACAGACAATTTGCCTTACCCGTTTTTACTACTCGAATTGACACCTTGTTTGGCGCTACTTTTTTAGTTATAGCTCCTGAACATGAGTTTATACAGGAACTTACCTCAAAGGAACAGCAGGGCTGAAATGGATGCTTACCTTGCATACGTAAAAAGCCGCAGCGATGTGGAGCGTCAGCAAGAGAAAAAAGTAACCGGTTGCTTCACGGGATCTTATGCTATTCAGATCCTGTTTGCCGGGTAGCAAATTCCGATTTGGACAGCCGAGTATGTGTTGGCCGGTTACGGGACCGGAGCTATTATGGCAGTGCCGGCCGATGATGAGCGCGACCGCAAGTTTGCTGAAAAGTTCGGC
>JADJZU010000025.1 GCA_016715625.1 Bacteroidota bacterium | reverse complement strand
AAGCACCAATCTCTGAGTTCCATTTACGAGCGTTAACCTCTGTTTACGACTGTAAACATTAGCTAATTAATCGTTTACCTTCGTTTACGCGAGTTTACTGGTGTAAAACAGACCCAATTCTTTCATAAAAATGTCTGTTTAAAATCACAATATTTCTTCATAAAACAATTACATTAACAAAGGCGTTAACTTACAGAACAGATTCAAAAACTGCGTTTACAATTTTTCAATACTTGGACAAACTTCATTTACATTATCACAACGAAATTGTTTAAATTTCTGTAAGTAAAGGTGTGAAATTTATTCCGTTAACTCCACACGCCAACAAACCTTTATGACTGTTCCAAAACTCTGTTAACTGAAAGGATATATTCTTTAGTTAACAGATGATCAACTGGAGAGTTACCATATTCGCGAAGGACAAGTTTACGGCAACGATTTTCACCAAACGTTTCTTTAGAGTTAATATCTTCGACATATCTATACAGTTAACATCCGTAAACGTTAAGAGTCGCGATTTCCTATAATACCGTTAACTACTTTTACTTGCATTAACTTTCTGTTTTGTGGAAGAGCTATTTTAAACTGGAAATTCCGAACCGGTTGACGAACTAATTTAGTGTAGTTAACAGACGTTTACACGTGTTTACGTCTGTCAACGACTAGAAAATGTATCTTTATAAGAGCCAAGCAACCGTCTTTACATAGGCCTTATGGTTAACTCGCGTTAACCACTTTATTAGCGTGACTTCGCGCTAAGTGGTTTCATAAACAATGAAATGGCGAATGAGGTTAGATACAGTTCCTTATTCACTAAAACCTTTTACGAGCGTTAACAACTTGCTCTCCAGATGTGATGCTACGCGTTTTCCGTCTTTGTATTCCATACCATGAAACGGCTGAAATTAGATTATATTGTTCCGCACTTAAAATCTAAGCTATCAGACGCACTCCTTATGCGCATTGTAATAATGCAAATGGTGTGCCGTCCTTGTAATTTCGTAAACGCTTTGTGTAATGTGCGTTTACGTCTACCTATTTTAAAATTCGATAATTTCGAGTGGAATACCGTTAACGAAAAGAATTATGTCCGGTCGCTTGTTCTGATTATTTTCGGTAACTGTGAACTGGTTAACCACTAAGAAATCGTTGTTAACGGAGTGCGTAGATACAATAATATGAAGATTAGATTTTAAATTCGGATTTGTAAAATGAAGAAGCAAGACAATTTTTTTCCTGAAATATTTATACCACCGGATGGTTTTATAAGAACACCGCCTGTAGATAAAGCGGAAAAGTATGCAAGGAAATCTAATTCGATTGGTTCTTTTTCACGTGATGTTTACGATTTAGATATATGTACCCTCTACAGGCAAATGGATGATTTAAAAGAAAGATATCCCGAATTTGCGGGTCGTCCGTTTACCGAGTATCTGCAACAGATGAGGGATAATGTAAAGCGTGAATTATCTGATTTTAAGATGGATTCAGAATTTTACATTGACCATTTTACTCCGTGATAAAACCAAATCATCCGGCTTACATAACATATTTGGGTTTGTTTTTAACGATGAGCAATCCTCTGCTTATTGTGCCGAAGCTTGAACATCATTTAAAACAGTTTTTGAAACATGACCTGCTCGGTCGGGGTGCAGAAAATTTTTTAGGAGAAATTGAGTTTACTGTTTGCAACGCAATAAGAACTGCACGTTTCCCAGAAGATTATCATGTAAAACATGATAAGATTATCAGTTGGGTATATAACAAGAGAGAATCGGAACAGTATCGGAAAGAGATGAATGCAAAACTGGATGCATTGATTCTAGGTATAAACAGAATTAGCCCTAAACAGAACATTTCAAAGGAGGTAATTAGACAAAAACCGGGACGAAAAAAAGGCGAGCAGAAAGAAATTTTTGTTTTACCAAAAATGGTAGAACAGTTTATCACGGACCTTACCGGGTACTTGAATAAAAATAGTCATGATGCCTTGCGTAAAATTTTAAGAGGAGAAGCTGAATCGGCACTGATTGTAAATTTTGATGGTCAGGCAAGCCAATTGATTGACGTTTTTAGAATATATACAGAAGCGGGGTACATTAAAGCAGAAAAACGCTCTGTTGCAAACTGGATTACCAAACACTTTATGTACAGAAATGAAAGATTGAGAGGTTTTGTACCTTTTGATGTTGCTGCTACAGAAAGAATAATATACCATTACAATCCTGTAGATAAGGATAAAAGAGTCAATCTGAAAGGACTTCCAAAACTACAAGAGAGCTATTACACAAATAGAAAGAAGACTTATTCAGATACCAATTCATACGATTAATTCTCTGAACTCGCCGCCCTTACATTCGTTCCATCATTGCAAAATAAATTCAATCGCAATGAATAAAAGTGATGGACAAAATATTTTACGTGCCGGTGCCCGAGGAAGAATTCTACCAGCGAATAGGCAAAGCTGTGTATAGCGTTTTCATGAGGAACAACTTCGCGTTCCCTAACAAAGACCAGAAAACCAAATGGCTTAATCACGTTGAAGCCGCAGCATATATAAAGAAGACACTAGTTGTGTTATATAAACTTTCCTCTGAGCGAGCGGTGAAATTCAGCAAGCGGGGAAAAAGTAACTTTTATCGGATTGAGGACCTGGAAAAGTATTTGGAAGAAGGCTTGATTAAAACCTCTGACGAAATGATGAAAGAAGTCTGCTTAAAACCAAGAAAAAACTATTTAAAAACTAAATACAAATAAAAATGGAAACAACAGAAAATGAAACAGGAAACTCTTCTTCCAAGCCGGTAACCGGTGTAAGGACTGCGCCTGCGTTGAAAGACGCTTTAATTAAAGAAGCAGCGGAAGCAGGCATCTCATTATCCGAATATTGCGAAACAGTTCTTTACAACCGGCTTAAAGGGAATGGTGAAAGCTGAACAGCTTGCACAGGTCGTGGCAGAGCAAAAAGGAAATTGAAAGGCTGAAAGCGCAAGTTGCTTCTACCGGTGGGAAACAATTTGAAGTTGTGCAAGCGGAGAATGAACGGCTTAGAAAAATAATTAAAGAACAGAATGACCAGTTAGCTATTTACAGCGACAAGCGGCTCCTTTATTTGTTCGATCATCTTAAAGGCAAAAAAGATACCGTAGAGAATGCTTATGGAGAGAACTTTGCCATCACGTATCAAAAACCGGAGCATATTATTCAGGCTCTGATTTATTCAACTAAACTAAATCAATAATCATATGCTAATGACAACTAAAAATCTCCCAATGAAAAATGGCGGCTTGCCTTGGGGAACTATCATTCTTGCCGTAATAGTTATTGGTGGTGTAAGTTACCTGGGATATCAGGCAATGCAATCACCCATAATAATGCCTAATCCCAAAAATAAAGAAAATGAGCGGAGATAATATTACACAAATCATCAAAAGTCCGGCTGTTTCAGCGTTGGTTATCACATTTTGTGTAATTGTTATAATGAAACAATTGCCTGGCGTGATTGTGACCATTAAAGAGATGAAAAAAACTGATTAGGCATTTTTCAATCCCTTTACGAAATCACGCATAACGTTGCGCTTGTGGTTGTCACTAAAACTGCCGAGGTAAAGCTCGGTAGTTTTCTTGGTGGCATGGCCGAGGAATTCCTGAATTTCCTCAGTGCTTCTACCTTGTCGCTTTAGAACAGTTGCAAAGGAGTGCCGTGCTGCGTAGAAGGTAAAATCCTGTTTTATTTTTAAATCAGTCGCAATTTTGCGCATGTATTTATTAATCATTTTTGTCTGCTGCTCTACTAATCGCAGATTGCGCAGCGGTGTATTTTCATCGGAGTAAATAGGAAAGACTAATTGGTTCGGTGATTTATTTTCGTGTCCCCATTTTTTTATAATGTCCAATGCTTCTTTGCCGAGATAAACTACAATGGGCATTTGCTCTGCGCGCTTAGTCCGTTTTGTTTTTTCTCTGATGAATACCAACTGACCACCTTGGATATTTCTGTACCGGATATTGGCAATGTCTTTCATATTTACACCCTGACATAAAAGGGAGAACGTCCAGATATCCTTCGCATATTCTTCCCATGTATTTTCCTCTGGCTTATGTTTCAAAATCTTCTGTAAGTCTTTTGCCCAAAGCCCTTTATTATTGGCTGATTGTGGTGGTTGATATTTATTATTTCCGAACGGATAGAAATTTTGATTCACATCCCCGCTTTCTATCGCTTCGTTGAAAATAGTGCGGAGATTGCGGGTGTAAATTCCAATAGTGGTATAAGACTTCTTTTCGTTCAACATAAATTTTCGTAGTCCTCTAAAAATTTCTTGTCTACCTCAGGGAAAGAAATTTTTTCTCTTCCAACGAATAGTTTAAAAGATTCGAGCGAAGACTCGTAACCGGTCGCTGTTTTTATCTGACCATTCTGTTTGAGTTCATCAATCTTACGTTGAAAGCAATTAAACACATCCTTGTAATCAGAATCATTAAGGTTCAAATATTTTTCAAATAGACCTATGCTAAATTCCGTTTGCATGTCATCAACAATTTTGTCAACAGTAGTTCGCCTGTCGCTCCAGTTCCTGTAGTTTTAAATGAGTTTCTTTTAGCCCTCTGCTTGGCTTCGGACTTAATGCATTTTGAAATTCAATTTCACTAAGAGAAATATTTGTCGGATAGTAATACCGTTGGCGATGATATGTGATACGAATTTTCACCGGATATTTATCATCCTTCTTTATTCTCCGGTTATCAAGCCAAATATTTATGGAAGGTTTTATTCGCACACAACAAACATACAGATTCCTTTATTTCATTGATAAAAATTTGCACACAATTTGCACACAATTTGCAAAATTTTAAAAATATAGGCATTTTATGACAAATGATGAGAAGTCAAAAAACACATTAATCGCTCATTATCAAGTATATACAAATTATAGAAAATGACACAAAGAGTATGATTCTGCCTTACAAGCAGAGGGTCACAGGTTCGAACCCTGTAGCTCCCACAAAGCCTCGGCAAATGCCGGGGCTTATTTTTTTTATCATTTGAAATCTTTCAAATATCGACTCTTGAGTTCTTCAATAGCATGAAGCTTTGTAATAGAGATATAATGACACCGGTATCCTCCTCTATCAGATAATTTGCTCCCGAAATCTTTAAGTGGTGCGGCATCCACTTCTTCGCAGGTGGCATATCCACAGAGAAAAGCAGAGGTACCTGCAAAAATCTCTGATGCCTTGGTATCTTTTACATCTAAAATTATCTGAACATAAAACTTAGGCTTTCGCTTCTGCGCATAATCCTCGCGCACCAGTAAATTCAATCTTGTGTTAAATGGAAATGAGGAAGCCTTTATTTCAAAATCACCAAAATCACTTTGTCCCTTATTGCTGCCAACCGAATTCTTTCGCCAGTCGCCATATAAATATTGCGCAAACGCAAACTCGCCTAAATGTCCAGTTAGTGTATCGATACGAGAAGCAACGGTACGATGAACGCTGGCCGAAGGAACTTTCCTTTGAGCCTCTTCTATCATTTCTTGGGTAATGATAATTACTGGAAAATGCATGCTACAAAGGAAAATAAAAAAACCGCCATCGAAAACGAGGCGGTTTTGCTTGGGTGGCCAATGGGGTTCGAACCCACGACCCACGGAACCACAATCCGTTACTCTAACCAACTGAGCTATGGCCACCAAATGAGGGCGCAAACTTATTTGATTTTACCACTCAAGCAAAAGTATGCTCTCAAAATTTACAAAAAAACACCGCAGTGTGTACTGCGGTTTTTTTTTTGTAGTTGCTATTTGGGAGGTTCTGCTGCAGGGGTTTCTTCTTGCGGTGCCGGTGTCTCCTCTGGTTTTACCTCGGGAGTAGGTTCGGCTGCCGGTTCTTCTTTTGGTTTATCGCGCCCAGGTGGTGGACCCGAAAGTATCTGTTGCCCGCTTTGACGCATTTGCTCAATTCCATCTATTTCCTCCTGGCGCTCCAATTGCTCTTTTACATCCGGTGGAAGCGGAGCATCAAAGAAAGAATCGACCATCATAGATGGAGGCAAAAAGCTACTGTCGCCTTCTATGAATGCACTATCACCGGGAATAGGAATATCCAATTTAGGTTCAAAACGAGGACGAACAATGCCATTGGCGCGGTCTTTCATGTAATCTACAAAGTCCGCCTTATTTAAACTGGAACCCAGTGTGTACAGGTAAAAGCGATCGTTGTCGCCTTTTATTCTTCTCTTTTCCGGAGGAGTGGAACCTATCATCGTATTGATATCGTCATAAGAAGAAAGAATACCCAACGTGCCGGGGCGATATTCAAAAAACACCCAATCGTTGGTTCCTGTTTTCAAATAAATGGTAAACAAATCTGCCCCCCCTTTGTACTGAAATTCAATGTAACCCTCCAGTTTTTTATTAATCACTTTTTTACCTACCATGGCCAGGCCAATCTTACCTACGCTGCGCAGCGATACATCGGTACTGTCATACACAAAATTGATGTCGCTGAACACCAGATTATGAAACAGATTTTCGGGACGCTTATTGAATACCGGATTCTTATCAAACTCCTCCAGCATCTTCTTATCTTTTTTCTCATCGCTCAGCTCATAAATCGCTTTTTTCTGTTTGTCATTTTCGTAACCGATATCGTTGAGGTCAATATTGTCGCCTGCCATATAAAACTCCAGGCGCTCCTGCACCTTCGGGTCCATTTTTACATCTAATCCAAAAGTGAAGTTGTATTTGTAAATACTACTATCCAGTTTAACATCCGCACTACCCACGGTCATCGACTTAATGATTCCAAAGTTGGTTCCCAAGCGGAATCTTCCTTCTGCTTTAATGGTTCCTTTTTTATCGTCATACTTTAAGAGATTGCCTGTGATAGCATTTTCTTTAATCTTCTTCTCGGCACCAAACAAATAGAGCCCATTGGCATCCTGCGTTACAATTCCTTTTGCTTTAAATAGAGAAACATCGGTGGCCTCCTGTAGCGGATTCATGATGGTGGAATACATATTCGCAATTCCTTCGGTTGGATTGATATGAATACCCACCGAGAGCAGATTTCCATCGCTGTTCTTGACGGTGTCAAACTTCAATTCCAGCTTTGCCGGATCTACATCCTGTTTGATATTAAAATTGGAGGTAGCTACAGACGGATTTTTCAAATCGAGTTTTGCAAAACCATTAAAGTTTAAAAGAGGATTAAGTGATTTTAGCGCAACGCTTCCCTGAAAGTAAACATCCGGATAAATCTGAAACTTCTTGGCCTCATCTAAGTCTGCATTGGCATACAAGGTCCAGGATTCGGTTTTGTTCTTCCCTTTACCAACCGGCTGTTTCTTGCAACCGATATCGGTAAAGTTGATTACCTCTTTCAGAGCTTTGGTCGTGTAATGATAGTTACCCACGGCCTTCAACTCCTGTTTGCTGTATATGTCAACGGTTGCGCCATCGATACGGTGATAATTTTTAAGTGTGTCAGCCTTAATTACAGCATTCCGAAGCTGACGCATTTTAGCTTCTTCTTCAATAATCACCACGCCACTATCCGGCAACACCGCTGCATCGGCCACCCGTATTTCAGGCACCTGTTCAATGCGCAAGATAGAAGTGATAAGGCTGTAAGTAGCCCGCTTCCCCAAAAAACGCAATCCTTTCTGGTCGGGTCGGGTAGATGTAAAATATTCACCCGGACCTTGGGGGGGTGCTTTAAAGTCCAGAATTTTTTCGTCCATAAACCATTTAAACTCGTTGATGGCCGTGTTGTATTGGTTGTAGGAGAAATCGGTTGGAATCCCTTTCTGGTTGGAGACAAAGTCGCCTATGCGCGTTTTGAAATCTACCTTTGCATTTACGTTGGGTGTTTTGAAAGTAACCTTGTCACCCGTGGATTTAATATTCAGTGCAGAAGTATCGGCACTTAAGTTCATTGTTTGGAACGAAAAATCGCGCGACTCTAAAGTGGCTTCATCCCAATCCAGCAAACCATTACCGCGTAGTCCTTTGCCGGTTAATAAGAGATTACCTTTGAACGTGGTAAATCCATCATCATACATGGAGAACGCCTCTTCTTTTTTATTAGGAATAATTTCCATACTGTCGGCTTTTGGCCGCCAGCGAATGTGCTCATTGAACCCTTTTACGGCCGGGGTTTTTACTCCTTCAAATGTTTTTGCGATGGTAAAGCTATCGGTGTTTGCAATCAGTGAATCGGGATAGAGCTTTACATCATGTGTTTCAAAATCGGACGTAGAATGCGTCACTCGTCCATCGCCTTGCAGCCCGTTATAGTTCAACTCAAATTTGCCATAATACTTTCCTTTACCCTTATAAAGATCGTATCCATCTTTTGGCGTTTCAGATTTGAACCCAAGCGAACCATCCTTCTGTATTTTCACACTATCTCTTATATCCTGAAAAATGCCGCCCGAAGCGAGTTTGCCTTTGAGGTTGATGATATCACCACTAAAATTATTGAGACTATCTAAGCGGAACGGGTCCAATTCAAAGAAGAAATCTTTTCGATTGTAAGACCCTTTGGCTACTGCCGGGTCATCGTAATAGATATAGGCTTTTTCGCGGCTATAGAGACGTGGAAACTGGGGCAACTTTGTTCTTCCGCTCTTATTAATGGGCGCATCTATTTCCAACAAACCTTTCATGTTTTCAATCTTGGATTTCAGCGGAATCAAAATAGGTTCACCATAGGAATCTACCTTGTTGCTGTCCTGCACATTAATGCGCATGGTATCCACTTGCGTAAGGTCGGTAGTAAACGGAGCATATTGAAACTTGAATTTTTTTCCATACAAATCCATTCTTCCGGCATACACTAAACCGTCAAACTCCATGTTACGGTCTTTCTGCAAACTAATGGCTCCTTCTTTCGGTCGAAAATAAACGTATGCAGTATCACTGATAGGAATTTCAAAGGTGCCTTTCAGGTCAATGTTGCTGCTCTTGAGGTCGATGTAGTCGTTGCCGGCTTTTGGAGCTGATTTTATTTTAATAACGTCATAGTCTATCTTTTTGGCGTTGGCCAAAACATAATTCAAGGTTTTGTCGCGCACGGTTACCACTCCCGTCACTTCGTTATAGAGGATAAACCCATTTTCCACCAATTCGTAAAAAATGGAGCGAGCTTCCATTTCGGTCAATTTGGGGTCAAATGCCCGAGCTACTTCTGTGGCGTTTATATCGCGTGAGCCATTCTTTTCATACAACTTTTTAAGAATAGAAAGCGGCTCATAAGAACCAAAACCCTGAATTTTTCGGATAAGATCTTTCTGAAAGTAATTGACCGATTCAAAAACGCCCGGCTTTTGGCCGGCTCCTTGCAATATCTTTAAATTGAGTACCGATGAATCCAGGTTCCAGAAAATGGCATCTGTTTGAAACTCATGATTGTGATAAGAATCGGCAAATTTTGCTTTGCCCATTCCGGTTTCGCCACGCAGGAGTCGTATCTCGCGCTTTTGAATTTTATAGACCACATTTAACTGTGGATGGTAAATAGAGTCAGTGCCGAAATAAATGGCAACTTCCGATTTATCGGCCCCCAACTCCTCCCCTTTTTTCATGGAAATAGAATACGACTTTGCCGAAAGCACTTTTGTTTTGCCATCACGAGCATAAAAATCAAGCCGAGCCTTTTCGTCACCGGCACCATAGCCTAGCACTTTTCCTCCATTCATGCTGAATCCACCGTAATAAGTCACATTGGGAGCAATGTCCTTTACTGCAATATTTTGGTCAAAACTTTCGAAGCGTGGATAGCTAATATTGCCCGAATCGGCACCTGATACCATCTTATCCAGAAGTTTGCCCTGTACCGGTGTTTTAAAATAATCGGCATGATAGAAAGTAACCGTATCCACCGTGTAGTTGAAGTTAGATACATTAACAGCATACGCCTTGAAGGTACAGTATACTTTAGCGGGGTCTAAATCGCCCCGTTTCCAGTCCACCTTTCCGCTTTTACCTTCCCAGCGCGTTTCTAAAGGATAATAATCACCGGCCGTTTGAAAAATTTTAATGGAGTCGCCACGGGCTGCACCGGTAAGCGTGGTAACCGGAAAGGTGACACGCGGACGTCCATCGTTGTAATCCATTTTATACTCTTTGGTATCCACGCGCCAGGTTTTGGCTTGAGTCATATTCAAAGCACCATGCAAAAACAAAGCCTCTGAAAAATCCATGAGTTTCAGAAATCCGGTATTGTCGCCTTTTTTTTGGTTGTAAGTTATATCGTCTACAAAATCACTCCACTCAATAAACTTGGAATCTGACAGACCTGTTTTGGCTGCATACATCACGTTTTGTAAATAAGGGTTGTAGTGCGTGTATGCGCTCATCTGCCTTCCCGACATTTCATTGCAGGTAACAGCCATCCGCTCAAACCAGGTGGCAGGAATCTTTCCATCCTTGACCATTTTTTCAAACTCGTTGGCGGTATTTACGGTCTGTTCCATTTTATTGGCCGTCATAAAACTCGACAACTCTTTCACAAATCGTTCTTTCTCTTTAGAAAAAGTTACGGCCAATTGCGCCCCTGAACCCAAAGCGAAACACAGCAAACAAAATAGGATCTGAATTTTCTTCATTCTTTCTTGATTTTTAAGGAGATCTGCCTTCACCCAATAATTTACACGGAAATTAAAAATGCGTGAATGATATTGCTAACCATCCGTTTAATTCTGTAGTCTTTTTAACAGCAAGATGGTGCTTTGCTGCTTCATTTTTTACGACCAGCTCATCGGCTTGTAAAATGCCACTAACAATAAGAAGACCTTGAGGCTTCATCAATTTGGCCCAATTTCCGATGTTATTCAATATCACATGCCGATTAATATTTGCCAGGATAACATCATAAAGTTCAGTGATCTCAAATTTTTCATCACCATGCACGCACTTGATTTTACTACATGCATTGCGTTCAGCATTTTCTATGCAGTTTTCATAGGCCCACAATTCGTTATCAATCGCCAAAACCTCGGGGGCACCCAACTTTTCAGCCAGAATGGATAATACACCGGTTCCGCTACCAAAATCAAGAACCGATTTATGCTCAAATTCTTCATCCAGCATCATTCCGATTACGGCTGCCGTAGTGGCGTGATGGCCCGTACCAAAACTCATTTTCGGTTCAATTACCAAATCAAACTCACTTGCCTGAGCTGTATGAAAAGGGGCGCGAATACCTACTCTGCCGGCTATCAGCACAGGCTCAAAGTTTTTTTCCCATTCTTCGTTCCAATTTTTTTCCGGCAGTATTTCGCTTGAAAAATGAATGTGCTGAAAATTATTATCAGCCAGTAGCTTATTGACATCGAGCCCGGCAGCGATTGACGTGGGCGCAAAAGCTTTCAGCGATTGTGTAGTTTCCTCAAATCCTTCAAAACCTACATCGCCTAAAATTGAAATCAACCAACTCTGTTCAATTTCATTACCGGTTAAAAATTCGTATTGGGTATACTGCATGATAAGTTAATTTGCCTGCGCCACAATCTTCAAAAAATCCTCTGCTTTCAGGGAGGCCCCACCTATTAATCCACCATCCACATCAATACAGGAAAATATAGCAGAAGCATTATCGGGCTTGCAACTTCCACCGTAAAGGATGGGCATTTCAGCGGCTATTTTATCCGTGTATTTGGCCGCTATTGACGAACGAATAAAAGCGTGCATTTCCTGTGCCTGCTCCGGTGAGGCATTTAAGCCGGTTCCAATCGCCCAAATGGGTTCGTAAGCAATAATCACTTCGGAAATCTGCGCTGCAGTAAACTCAAAAAGGCTTTCTTCCAACTGCTTGTAGACGTACTCCTTTTGCGAGCCGCTATTGCGAACCGATAAAGGTTCACCGCAACAAAAAACAGGCGTAAGCCCTTCTTGCAATGCGAGCTTAATCTTCTGTTTCAGCATTTCATTGGTTTCTCCACAATGCTCTCTTCGCTCAGAGTGTCCAATGAGAACGTAATCGACACCAATACTCACCAGCTGCGATGCCGAAACCTCCCCCGTGTAGGCACCTCCTTCGTGATGCGAACAATTTTGCGCCCCAAAAGTCAGCTTGCCCCCTTCATACAAATCCATCATGTCGGGCAATAACACAAAGGAGGGAAAAAGTATAACATCGCAATCTGCCTGTTCCATCTCTTCGCCCACTTTAGATAGCCAGGCGGCAGCCATCTCTAAATCCATATTCATTTTCCAGTTACCGGCTACAATCTTCTTCCTTTTCATTTTGTCAATTTATTTTAACCACTAATCCTTTCTAAATCGCGAGTCTATTTCATAGACATGTTTCATAATTTCCTTGTCAGCATTTGACAGCACAAGTCCCCTGCGCTCCATCATTTTTTCGGCTACTTCTATGCTCTTATCAAACGAAAAAGTGCGCAACCATTTAGAACCACCCCAGCTAAAAGACGGTACAAACTTGGGGGGGAAATCTCCTCCAAAAACATTTGCCGAAACACCCACTACGGTTCCGGTATTAAACATTGTGTTGATACCACTTTTGGAATGGTCACCCATAAACAAGCCACAAAAAGTAAGTCCCGTTTCTGTTGCTTTTCCTTCTCTGTAGTTGAAAACATCTACGCTGCTATAATTATTCTTCAGATTACTATTGTTAGTATCTGCACCCAAATTGCACCATTCGCCAATTACCGAGTTTCCCAAAAAACCATCGTGTGCTTTATTGCTGTACCCAAATAACACCACATTATTCAACTCACCTCCTGCCTTGCAATGCGGTCCCAAGGTAGTAGCACCATATACCTTTGCACTCATTTTGAGAGCGGCATGTTCACACAATGCCAGCGGTCCGCGCACTACGCTTCCTTCCATTATTTCAGCATCCTTTCCCACATAAATCACACCATGACTCGCATTCAAAATACAAGCCTCTACCTTTGCGCCTTCTTCTAAAAAAACATGTTCTACCGGGCCCAGCAAGGTATTCGTTTCACTCAATGGCTGCGATTTTCGTCCGGCTGTAATCCACTGAAAATCCTGCTGGAGTGCTGCACCATTCAGCTGAAAAATATCCCAAGGCTGCTCTATAGCACGTATTGGCTCCAAAAAAGCTACCGGAGTAAACCCCTTTACTATAGGCTCAAAATTCTCATAATTCAGATGATGTTTCTCTGATTTAAACGCAATAATTTTTTTGCCCGAAACCAAAGCCTGCAAAGCCCCTAATCCTTGAATAGCTTTAACCAAGGCAGCATCCGGAAGCACAGCACCGTGAATGTACAAAGCCGGCTCATTTGGCGATGCCGCCTCAAATTTTGTGTGCAAATAATCAGCGGTGAGCGAAAAAGTTTTTCGTTTTAGCCAATGCTCCCATTTTTCTCGAATGGTCCTTATACCAACACGGATATCAGCTACCGGGCGAGTGAGTGTAAATGGCATCAGATTGCCGCGCACCTGATGAAAATCGAACAATACAATATTCATCGGGCTAAAATAAACGCACAGCGGGTCTTTTCAAGTATAAGCTGGTAAAAACAAAGAAGGTCGCTCTTGCGAGCGACCAACCTTGAACCTATGAAAACACTAAATCTTGATGTAGCTTATTTTACTTTAGCAACCACCGCTTTAAAAGCCTCCGGGTTGTTTAGTGCCAAATCAGCCAACACTTTACGGTTTAGCTGAACCTGCGCTGCGTTCAACTTTGCTATGAAGTTAGAATAAGTCAAACCTTCTTCGCGCACAGCTGCGTTTATTCTGGTAATCCACAGACCGCGGTAATCTCTCTTTTTAAGTTTGCGACCTACGTATGCATAAACACCGGCTTTTTCAACAGCGTTTTTTGCTACGGTATATACATTACTACGGCTAAGGAAATAGCCTTTAGCTTTCTGTAAAATTTTCTTCCGTCTGTTTCTGGAAGCTACTGCATTGACTGAACGTGGCATCTTTTAATCTTTAATATTGTTACAAATGAATTCTATCCTAATTAAGCCATACGAAGAAGCATCTTCACTCTCGGCATATCGCTTGGGTGAACAATGGCCGATTTAGACAGTTCTTCTTTTCTCTTCTTGGTTTTGCGACCCAATAAGTGGCGCTTATAAGCTTTGCTTCTCTTTATTTTACCTGAACCGGTTACTTTAAATCTCTTCTTGGCACCGGAGTTTGTTTTTTGCTTAGGCATGGTATATTTTTTTCAAAATTTGGGACGGCAAATATAGATATGCTTTCAACATATCCAAATCGGGATTCGGCATAAAAATGCAAACTGTAATTTTTAATCCCACACATAGTATATTTTAAAAGACACTCTCCCATAAATTAGAAAATCCTCCGCCTGAGAGGGCGAAGGAATTTTCTATTGGAACCGAGATTGAAGGACGTTTCAATTGGTGGGCACTATTGCCTGCCCACATGGCATCCGAGCTTTGCCGGAATCATTAACCCTCTAAGAAAACGTGCAGGTTGTTTACATGGCTGGATGTTTTCAGCCTTTGGATGCACTTTTCTTTAATCTGCCTTACCCGTTCTCTGGTCAGGTTGAACT
The DNA here is from genome assembly GCA_016715625.1 of Bacteroidota bacterium. Taxonomy (GTDB): domain Bacteria; phylum Bacteroidota; class Bacteroidia; order Chitinophagales; family LD1; genus Bog-950. The sequence continues at coordinate 40,697 of JADJZU010000025.1, read as the reverse complement.
TTATTCCTATTTCTTCCAAAGTCATAGGTGCTTTGCCGTTCAAACCAAAGTAGCTGGATATAATTTCACTTTCTCTTTCGCTTAGTTGTGCAATGGCAGAATTCAATTCATTCACCACTGTTTCATTCATTATTTCTTCGTCAGCCGAGGTATGGTCGTTGTCAGCCAATGTTTCCTTTAAGGTTCCTGCCTCCACCCCGCGCATGGGTGCATCTACGGATATAGTATGGGTGTTGAGCCTGAAATACTCATCAATTTCCTCTTTACTCATACCTAGCATCTCCATCAGTTCCTCCACGTCCGGCTCCCGCTGAAACTCTTGCTCAAAACTTTGGAAGGCTCTTGTAATCTTAGTATAAGCTCCTAATTTATGCTGCGGCAGTCGAATAACTCTGGATTGCTCTACTATAGCCTGCATAATAGCCTGGCGAATCCACCATACAGCATAAGAAATGAACTTGAATCCGCGTGTTTCGTCAAACTTATAAGCGGCACGCATAAGACCAAGATTGCCCTCATTTATCAAGTCGCTTAATGCAAGTCCTTGATTTTGATACTGTTTGGCAACACTTACCACAAATCGAAGGTTAGCGTTTACCAATTCTTCCAGAGCATCGTGGTCTCCGTTTCTGATTTTTCGTGCCAGTTCTGCTTCCTTCTCTGCAGAAATCAGTTCGTGTTTTGCAATTTCGGTCAGGTATTTATCTACCTGCGGGTCTCGATATGCTACGTTGTGCGAAATGTTGAGCTGCCTCATAGGCTTTGTTGGATTTAATCTCGGTTACTAAATCCTTTACGGCAGCCAAAACGAAAAGTTGCACGAAGTATGAAAAAACTTTTTTTAGAAGTTGTAACCTACCTGAAAAGTGTAGGAACGGGGAGCCTCAATCAGGGCAGGACGCAACATATACTCGGTATTAAGTATGTTTTTAACAATGAAGTTGAATAAGAACTTCTCTTTCCAAGTATAGCCAGCTCTTATATCTAGGGTAAAGAACCCTTTGTTGTGAGCGGTTCTGAAATCATTGACCCACTTCAGGGCCCCCAGTTGCCCTTTGTCAATTTCTATCATATGGCTCACATACAATGCAGCAAGGCCTAGTGTGGCCCCTTTATAGTTAGCCTGAATATCCGCCTTAGCAGAGTGGCGCGAACGATACTTCAATATCTTGGTAGACATAGGATTGGCAGAGTCGTAGCTTAGGTTTTTGGGATCCAAGAAGGAATAGCCAATCAAAAAATTAAGCGGCACCCCGAAAATACTGCCACTGGCTACAGCGGAGGCCTCAAAGCCCATAATTCTGGTATTGTCTACGTTGTAGGCCTTGAAAGGAACACCATAAACCGTGAGGGGCTGGCCTCCCACAGAATCGGGCAGATTGGTATTAATCTGAAACTCAATCATGTCCTGGTATTGCATAATAAAGCCTGTTATGTCGAAATAGGCTACCCACTTGCTGATTTTTACGCCTTGTTTTATACCAATTTCGGCACTCCACCCGTTTTCCGGAAGCAGACTATCATTCGGGAATACCTGCGCTCCGCTACGTACGGTATAAACATACTTCTCGGACAAAGCCGGATAGCGAAACCCCTGACCAAAGGAAGCGCGCAGATAAGTGCCCTCGGTGGCTTGATAATTTAAACCAAACCTAAACAGGGGCGTTACAGGAGACTTTATATACTTCCCTTTTTTGTGGCTCTGATTAAGTAAATTGATAAACGGCAACTTGTTTAACACAATGGCCTTATCCAATTGCGCTACATCTATTCTTAAACCACCGGTCAACGTCAGTTTATTGAAGAATTTCTTCTCCACCTGCATGTAAGCGGAGAAAGTCCATACTTTCCGAGGCTGGAACAAAGAACTACTATAAATATCAGCCACCAAATCGCCAAAAGTTCTGCCCTTAGTATAGGTATAGAAACCATTGGAACCTGCCGTGATATTTAAGTTGATTTTCCGAAAAGTCTTCATGTAGCTCAGGTCATAAAAGAACTGAGAGGATAAACTGCTATCGCCTGTACTGGAGTTAAACCCTACATGGTAGTATCGAAACTTGGCCGAAAAACGGTTGTCTTTTTCGTCATAATAGGTAATATAAGGGTCTACGGTAATGTTTCTTTGACTTGTCAATGCCGCCTGAGAAGGGATATACATATTTTTTGCCAGCCCTGACCCCGCAAAAAAGTCCTTGGCCGTTTCATGGAAGAAGGTCATGTTAAGCCCGACCGTAATTTTTTCGAACTTTTTGGGAATGTAGCGCAGCTTAGCCAACATTCTGGCCCGCTTGAAATCATTATTAAACCGGAAGCCGATATCCTGCAGGTAAGCTCCGGCTACCACCACTCCTATTTGTCCGTATTGTTTAGCATGCACAAATTGACCACCGCCAAACATTCTGGGCTGCAAACGGTCAATAGTATCGCCTTTAGCATTCATTGATTTTTTGTACCACCACCAGTTCCAGGTCCGCTGCCTTGGCTGATCGTATACTCCAAAATTCAGCAACAACTTATTTACCGCCTCCGGTTTGGGGTTGATGGTGCGCATATTCAATACCCCGTTCAAAGCCGAGGAGCCGTAAAGTGCCGAAGAAGAGCCCTTGATTACCTCTACCTGTTCCAACGCTTCTATGGGCATCGCCTCCCATCGGATACTGCCGTTTTCGGGGCTTATCAGCGGCATCTCATCCAGCAGACCGAGCACACGGTTGCCTGTGGCATCGCTGAAACCGGAACCACCACGAATACTAATGCTCCTGCCCAACATATTAACTCCCGGCACCTTATTGAGCGCTTCATCCATTTTCGCGTTATTCTGTAATATCACATTGGCTTTCAATACTTCCATACTCACCACCTCTTCGCCCAGTTTCTTTTCATATTTACTTCCGGTTACCACCACTATATCTAAATCAGTGCTTTCCAAACTCATCGTAGCATCCATTTTTTTAGCCACATCACTTGGTGCCACAGACACCGTAATGCTTTGTTTAGTATAGCTCACATAACTCAAATCTATGGTATGGATTCCGGGCTTTAGCTCCAGTTTGTAATTACCATCAAGGTCTGTCTGAGTTCCGTTGGAAGTATTGCGTACCGAAACGGTTACCCCGGTCATGGGGCTACCGTCCTTGTCATCGGTAATTTTACCGGTCAGTTGACAGGTTTGCGAAAAAGAGGCTGTAAATATGAGGGATAGTAGTAGTGTAAAACATGTCTTCATCACTTGAAATTTCGTTAGGCAAAACTGTGTTTGCGAAAAATTCGATGTCGAAAGTATAATTTTAGGAAAATGTGATAGCGATATGGCGGCAATGTTATCCACAGTAACCACTTCGGCTATCCATAGCTGCCTCCCCATTTGCACTAACATTGCGGCAGATATTACATTTGTCGTATGCCCGGACATATCAAGCACGTTGCCTTTCGCACCTTTTATGTGGTGTTTACCTACATTTTATTGTTTTCTGTGTGGTGGGGCTACCTGCTGTTTCAAAAAAATGAAACAGCCTACACCGAACGAGTAGAAATTATGGAGATGAAGTTTGTGCCGGATAGTTCCGCATCCACTTATGCGGCAACCCCGGAATTTCAAAAGCTTACGGACAAATACAAACGTCAGCGCCTGATGATTTTTCTGGAGGGAGGCGTTTATCTGGTGCTCTTAATTTTTGGATTTCTGCGCGTTCGGGTAGTGTTTAAACGAGAAATGGAACTCGCAGAACAGCAAAAAAACTTCCTGTTATCTATCACCCACGAGTTAAAATCGCCACTGAGCACGGTAAAACTTTCGCTTCAAACCTTACAAAAGCATAAATTGGAGCAGGAAAAGCAGGAAAAGCTGATTCATAACTCCCTGGCCGATTTAGACAGGCTGCAATCGCTGGTCGACAACATATTGTTTGCTGCAAAAATAGAACGCGACCAGCACGGTATGCACAGCGAACAGGTAGATATTTCCAACCTCACCGAAGTGATAACGGAAAGATACCGGGCGAACAAGAAAAAAATTGACATTCAAACGCAGATAAAACCCGGCATCCTCTTATCGGTAGATTCTATTGGATACACCTCGATGGTGGTTAACCTGATTGAAAACGCGCTCAAATACTCTGAAGAGCATACTCAACTTATGGTTGAATTGGAGTCCGGTTCCACAGAAGCTGTGTTGCTGGTAAAAGATGAAGGGGTAGGTATTCCCCCTTCGGAAAGAGAGCGGGTATTTGAAAAATTTTATCGCGTGGGTTCCGAAAACACCCGCAAAACAAAAGGCACCGGTTTAGGGCTTTTTATTGTGAAGCGTTTTGTGGAAATACATAACGGTAAAATAGCGATAGAGCAAAATCACCCAACAGGAACGATAATGAAGGTGAATCTACCCCTTTAAGCCTTTCTACAGTCCAAGGTCGTATACCATGCGCGCCTGCACTCCTCTGCTCTTTTTCACCCACTCCAGTGTTTTATACACCTCGTATTGTTCGCCTAACTGTTCGCGAACCATCTGTGCTTTGGCATCTTTGAAGCTTTCGGCAATTTTTTCGCCAAAACTCTTTTCCTCCGGGTAAGCTTTTAGGCGATAATCCTTCTCTTTCAGGTTCGCCTTTTTAGCGGCAAAAGCGATGGCTTCATCCAAGCCACCCAATTCGTCTACCAGACCATTGGCAATAGCCTGATTGCCTGTCCACACACGTCCCTGAGCGATAGTTTCAATATAATCGGTAGTCTTGTTGCGACCGCTCGCCACGCGCGATTTGAACTCGGCATAGGTGCGCTCCACATTGCGTTGTGCCACGGCTACCTCCTCGCCATCCAATGGCTTGGTGAGACCGCCTAATACGCCATGTTTAGTTACTTCCACTTCGTCAAAAGTAATTCCCAGTTTGTCTTTAAACATCTTTTGAGCATTTGGCAGCAAACCAAACACACCAATAGAACCGGTAATGGTATTAGGCTGGGCAAAGATGCGATCCCCCGGTGCAGCTATGTAATACCCGCCCGATGCGGCCACATCGCCAAAAGATACCACCACGGGCTTTTCCTTTTTGGTAAGCACAATTTCACGCCACATAATGTCGCTGGCCAGGGCGCTTCCTCCGCCCGAGTTGATGCGCAACACTACTGCCTTTACCTTATCGTCTTTGCGCAGTTTACTGAAAATTTTGGCAAACTTCTCCCCTCCTATTTCATCATCACTGCCATCGCCATCTACTATACTGCCCTGGGCATATACCACGGCTATCTTGGATTCAATATCCAGATTCTTTTCCAGTGTGGAGGCGTGTTTATCCAAGGTCACCACTTCAACTTCTTTCTTTTTATCTATCCCCAGTTTGGTCTTCATTTTATCTACCACTTCGTCATAATATAGTATGTCGTCTACCAGGTTCAGCGCTTTGCTTTTTTCTGGCGATTCGGCCATCAGATTATCAACGATGTTGTTTAAGGTAGCTGTATCCATTTTGCGATCACCGGCAATGCGATTTAAGAAAGTGCTATACACATCGGAGTAGATATAGCTCAACTGCTCGCGGTTGGCATCGGTCATATTTTCGCGCAAAAATGGCTCAATCGCACTTTTATAAGAACCACAGTGAAAATCCTGAACCTCTATTCCCAGTTTATCAAACATTCCTTTGAAATACATGATTTCGCGACCGAAGCCTTTAAGTTCCAAGCCGCCATTCGGGTTTACAAAAATTTTGTCGGCAGCGGTGGCCAGGTAATACGACTTTTGCGACACAACTTCGCCATAGGCATACACAAATTTTCCGCTCTTTTTAAAATCCAGCAAAGCCTGACGGATGGCTTCCAGTGTGGCGTAGCCGTTGTCGTTGATGCCCATTTCAAGATAAATGCCCTTGATATTGGCATCGTCTTTTGCCTTTTTTATGCTGGCGCGAATTTCGGTGAGGCCCACCGCCTTTTTGGGGGTAGTATTAAACACATCTATACCGGCAAATGGATTATCGTTTGATTTTTCGGGGATGCTGTAGTTCAGGTCGAGTTTAAGCACAGAATTAGCTTCTACCTTGGCTACTTTTTCTTTGCCGGCAGCCGAAGCTATGCCGGCTATGATAAAAATACTGAGCAAGCAAAACAGAAATAGACCCACTATGGTAGCGAATACAAACTTGAAAAACTGCTTCATAATAATTGTGATTTTGTGATGGATGGACGATGCCGGCTTCCAAAAATTTTAAGTTTGCAAGTATAAGATTTTGAAACAATGACAGATGCTTATCTGCTTTTGGGTAGTAATGAGGGCAACAGAACCGAAAACCTGCAAAATGCCATCCGACTGCTTGATTTTAGATGTGGCAAAGTAGTGCGAAGCTCCGGTATTTATGAATCGGAAGCCTGGGGGATGAAAGACCAACCGGCATTTTTAAATCAGTCGCTGGTCATTAAAACACGCCTTTCTCCCATTAACCTGCTCAGCACTTTGAAACTTATTGAGCGGGAGGTGGGCCGTCAGGAAACCATTAAATGGGGGCCTCGCGTCATTGACATTGATATCCTTTTATTGGAGATCAGATACTGGAAACCCCGGAGTTAACGGTGCCTCATCCGCTATTGCAAGAGCGAAGGTTTACGCTGCTGCCCTTAGCCGAAATTGCCCCAACATTGCGTCACCCCAAGTTGGATGCCACTGTGGCAGAATTGCTACAGCACTGCACCGATACCGGACAGGTGGCCCCATTTAGAAGGACGATTTAAAAATATTGATGTATTATCATGCAGCCCTTTTACCAATACTATGCGTAATAAAAACAGTGTAACCATTGCCGATGCTCTGGACCAAATGGTGGCCGACCTTAAGCTAAGTGCCGGAATACACGAAGTGCGCGTAAAGAAAAAATGGAAAGAACTGATGGGCGCACCTATTGCCCGCTACACCTCCTCGGTATCGCTGAAGGCCGGCAAACTATACATACATGTCACCTCAGCTCCGCTTAAAAACGAGTTATTCTACTCGCGCGACAAGATTAAAGAGCTCTTCAATAAAGAGTTGGGTGCCGAGGTCATTAAAACCGTTATTTTGCTCTAAGCTTTGGCTCTTCTGTATATTTTATGACAAAACCATGACACTGGAAACGTGTGGAAATATGTGAACCCGGCATTATAGGGGTATCTATTTCTTCACTTAAAACAGTCTGTCATGAAAACAAACTATCAAAACACCAGTCTGCTGGACATGGTGTTCGAAAACAGAAACAAATTGTATGGTGCCTATGTGCTGCGTCAGCAGGAAAATCAGCGGCTGCAGTTGGCCGTTGGTATATCCATGGGCTCTACTTTACTGGTATTGCTAGTGGGCTTTATGCAAGCGGCCTGGCAGCACAAAACTCCTTACACCACCACCCCTGGCGTGCACGACATCGTTGACATTGTAAAAGTACTGGACGATGAACCAGTCAAGATAACTCCCGAAACACCCCAGCAGCCAAAAGCCAAAGCCAGTGTGCGCAACACTACTATGAACGTGGTAGCTGAACAACAGGCCACCACCGATACTTTTGCCACTGCGGAACAACTCCGGCATTTTGACTCCGGCATAAATACCAATCTGCAAGCTGATGCCAATAACCTGGGACAAACCGATGGCACCGGTGACGAGGACGACTTGGACGCACCCGTGGTAGAAAACACTCCCCCACCATCATTTATCGTGCATGCCGAAGTGATGCCCGAATATGAGGGGGGCGATGCCGCCCTTTTGCGCTACCTGGCGCAGGAAACAGTGTATCCGGAGCGCGAAAAAGAATTGGAAATTGAAGGCAAAGCACTGGTGCGCTTTATTGTGAATAAAGATGGCAGCGTGGCGGATGCTGAAATTTTGAGAAGTGACAGTCCCGGTTTTTCAAAAGAAGCAATCCGCGTAGTCAGGTCTTTGAAAAAATTTAAACCCGGCATGCAAGCCGGTCGCGAAGTGAGGGTGCAGCTGGTATTACCGTTTCACTTTCGGCTCAACCGGTAAAGTTTATGTCAACTGCGCTTTGAGACGATTAATCTGCTCGGCTGAACCCATTACAATCAATTTATTGCCATTGTAGAGGATGGTTTTGGCGGGTGGGTTAATTTGAAAATCACCATCGGGGGTGCGTATGCCCAGCAGCGTAGCCCCGGTGGTGTGCCAGCAGTTGAGGTCGGCCAGAGTAATGGTGCGGTGCGACTCCAACTCTACCACTCTAAACTTGTCGGAGTTATGCGTGCTCATCTTATCCATAAACTCCTTGATGTCGGGGTTCATTACCAGATTGGCCATGTGTGCACCGCCAATTTTATCGGGCATTATCACGTTATTAGCCCCCGCAGTTTTCAGTTTTTTGACCGAAGTATCGTAGGCCGCCCGGCTGATTATTTTAATCCGCTTATTAAGTTCTCGGGCAGTGAGCACTACAAAAAGATTATCGGCATCATCGGGCAGGGCGGCTATCAGCGCAGCGGCTTTATCGATACCTGCTTCCTGCAAGGTTTCATCACGCGTGGCATCGCCATGTAGCAGGTATTGAATATGATACTGCTCATCGCTGTGGCGGTTTTCTTCTTTTTCTATACTACTACCGGAGTAGTGGTACCTTAAACGACAGGGCCGCTTCTTTGCCGGTGCGCCCAAAGCCGCAGATAATTACGTGGCCTTCGAGGTGGTGGATGTTATCTTTCATTTTAAACAGTTTATAGGTGCGGGTAAACTCGCCATCGAGAAAATAAGTAGACAGCAAGGTGATGAAATAAGTGAAGGTTCCAATATTGGCCAATATGAGGAAGATAGTAAATACCTTACCAGCATCGGAAAGCGGATGCACCTCCATGTAACCGACTGTGGCCAAAGTAATAACGGTCATGTAGAGTGCATCGAGCGTATTGTAGTGTTCGATGAGCATAAAGCCCGCTGTGCCCACCAGTAGTATGATGAAAAAGCCCAGCATAGAAATATAAATCTTAATAAAGGGCTTAAAGGTGAGCACGACTTAGGCTTTATTATATAGGTTATAGTAAAATGCCAGCTATAGTAGCCGAGAGATAAGATGCCAAAGTGCCACAGAGCAGCGCGCGAAGACCCAGTTTTGCCAAATCGCCTCTGCGCTCCGGAGCCAATTCTCCTATGCCGCCAATCTGCATACCTACTGATGAAAAATTGGCAAAACCACAGAGCGCAAAACTGGCAATCATTAAGCCTTTTGGAGACAAGGTTTCTTTCATGGGAATAAGGTTGAGATAAGCTACAAACTCATTGACCACCATTTTTTGCCCCATCAAGGTGGCCACGGTTTTGGCTTCGTTAGCTGGCACACCCATGGCCCAAGCAATGGGGTAAAATCCCCAGCCAAATATCACATTGAGACTAAAGCCAGGACTTATCATACCCAGTATGTAATTGACAAGCGCAATTAATCCAATAAAGCCAATAAGCATGGCTATCACGTTGATGCTGATTTTCATGCCATCGCTGGCACCATGCGATATGGCATCTATTACATTGGTGTAATGGCTTTTTACTTCTATGCTTACATTTCCTTTGGTTTCGGAAACTTCTGTTTCGGGATACACAATTTTAGAAATAACCAAGGCTGCAGGTGCTGCCATCAAGCTGGCAGCAATGAGGTATTCGGCAGGCACACCCATGTTTACATAGACAATTAAAATGCCCCCCGCTATACATGCCATACTACCGCTCATGCTGGCCAATAGCTCAGAATTTGTCATGCCTTTAAGGTAAGGGCGAATCATTACCTGTGCTTCCACCTGCCCCACAAATGCACTGGCTACATTGGACAGTGCTTCGGCACCGCTGGCATGCATTAAAAAATGAACTGCTCTGGCAATGAGAGCAACCACTCGCTGCATAATTCCAAAATGGTAAAGAATAGCCACCAGCACACAAACCAAAATAATAGTAGCAGGTATATTGAAGGCAAATATGAAAGCATTGGCTCCGCCAAAAACTTTGGCGGCCTCGGGTGGGTTGGGTAATATGTTACCAAAACAAAACTTAGCACCTTCCCTAGCAAACTGCTCTATCTTTTCCATGCCATGCCCTAAGGTTTGAAAAAAGCGGGTAACTACCGGAACCTTTAAGATTAAAACAGCCAAAGTGAGTTGGAGAGCAAGGCCACTAACCACTAAACGATAGTTTATTGCTTTGCGGTTGTTACTGAACAAAAATGCAATTGACAATATCATGACCACCCCCAGCAAGCCTATAAATCTATCCATGTAAAATCTGTTTATTCAAACATAAGAAGTTTCGCAAACCATCACAGTGTCAACGGATGCATGCGCCTGTAGCTATGCTTAAACACTGGGAGTTCTGTAGCAAATCATTTTTCCTCTTCGGAAGTTCTTCCGGCACCCCTACATTTTACTTTGTGCCAACGGAAACTAGTGGAACGTATGCAGGTGTCACGTGGATACGCTGGAAACATTTCCAACGTATCCGGTTGTCACTTATTTACGTTCCACTATTTTGGAACGTAGCCGTATGACACATGGTTACGCTGCACGCTCGTCCAACGTAACCATGTGTCAACCAAAGACGGTGTAAACTCGTGGAACGTAAATAATTGACAAACGAAGACGCTCCACGAATTTTCGCTGGCTTAAAATTTAATAAGCAGGGTTAAATGACTGAGGAGAAAGCCTTACAGTCATTTTTTACGGAACGCTTCCAGATCTGTTAGGCGCGCAAACACCTCCTCACCTATCAGCCAGCCTTCTAACTGGCCATTGATAACGGCCCGCAAATACGGATAGCTGCGGATGCCTTTGCCATTGCACCAGGTGATGATGCAACGCAGATCGTGATAAGAAGTATGTGCACCTGCCTTGCGCTTGTGGTGTGGGTTTACGGTATGTATGGGAGGATTAACTACCGTATTGATGGCGTAATAGCCATCTACTTTTATGGCCGAAATGCTGCCGCCACGGATGCGGTCCATAATGGCGCGTTTGCTTTTGCGGCAAAGCGCGGCATACTGCTCTACCGACACGTAATTTTCTAAAACATGAATAGGCATAGCTTCTGTTTATAATTTAGGAATAACATAATACAAAATTGGGCGAGAACCACCAAGTCCAATAAAATAGGAAGGTAAAGTAGCTCCATCAGGTGCTTTACCTTTTCCCATGGCTCGGCTTCAAAGTGTTTGCGGTCTTTTACTTTTTCGGGGTAGCGCACATGGTATTCAAACTCGTGGCGGAAGTGGCGGATAGCTGCCGCTACCGGCCAGGCAGCTGCATCGCCCAATGGGCAAATCGTGTTGCCTTCAATCTTGCGTTGTATATCCCACAGCAGGTCAATGTCTTCCATGTTGCCATAGCCGTGCTCCAGCCTCCAGGTTACTTTCTCTAACCAGCCGGTGCCTTCGCGGCAAGGGGAGCATTGTCCGCAACTTTCGTGGTGATAAAAACGCGAGAAATTCCACGTATTGCGCACAATACACTGGCGGTCGTCATACACAATAAAACCACCTGAGCCTATCATACTACCTGTGGCAAAGCCTCCATCGGCCATGCTTTCGTAGGTCATGAGGCGGGTTTCGTCCTTAGCGGTTTTAAAAAGAAGGTTTGCCGGAAGAATAGGCACCGAACTACCTCCGGGCACACAGGCTTTGAGCGGACGGTCGGTTTGCATACCACCGCACCATTCGTCACTCATCACAAATTCTTCCACGGTTATTCCTAACTCAATTTCATATACACCGGGGTTCTTGATATTGCCTGAAGCAGAAATCAGTTTTGTGCCGGTTGATTTACCAATACCGATTTTGGCAAACTCATCGCCCCCGTTCATCACAATCCATGGAATATCCATAATGGTTTCCACGTTGTTGACCACCGTAGGGTTGCCATACAAACCAACGACTGCAGGAAATGGCGGCTTTATACGCGGATTGCCACGCTTGCCTTCCAGCGATTCTATCAAAGCGGTTTCTTCGCCACAGATATACGCCCCCGCTCCGCAGGTAACGTGTAAGTCTAAATCATAGCCGCTTCCTTTAATGTTTTTACCAAGCCAGCCGTTGGCATAAGCTTCATTAATAGCACGCTCCAGTATGCGATACACCCACATGTATTCCCCACGGATGTAGATGTAGGAAAGATGAGCTTCAAGTGCAATGCTGGAGGTAATCATACCTTCCACCAGCAAGTGCGGCAATTTTTCCATTAAATACCTATCCTTGAAAGTTCCGGGTTCGCTCTCATCGGCATTACAAACCAAGTGGCGTGGGCGACCGCTTTTCTTATCAATAAAGCTCCACTTCATACCCGTGGGGAAACCCGCTCCTCCCCTTCCGCGAAGACCGCTCTTTTTCACTTCCTCTACAATATCGTTGGGGGCCATCTTCAGCGCTTTTTCAACTGAATCGTAACCGCCCTTGCTGCGGTATACTTCATAGGTATGAATGTTAGGAACGTTAACGTGTTCGAGGAGGATTTTTTTGCCCATGGCTAATCGCTGTTTCTTTATTCAGAATTCAATCAATACATCAAATGCTTTTTGCTGCTGTTTTTCCAGCCCGCATCGCTCTTATAGTCTGCAAAAAACACCTTAAAGTCGGCATCGCTGGCGTAGTCTACAAAAAATACTTTTTTCTTGGCATCGCTGGCGTAATCGGTAAAAAACCATACCCCGTTATTATCGCCTGCATCGCTTTTGTATTTTGCCTTGTAAACGACTAAATCAGCATCGCTGGCGTACTTGGCAACATAGACTTTTACGTTTGCATCGCTTTTGTATTTAACGCTGTAAACGGTTTGTGCGCTTATCGCATGACCTAACAAAGCAAGAAGAAGAGAAAGGAAAAACGTTTTCATAGGATTTATACTTGACTGATTAATTCCACTTTTCCGGCCCTGCAATCTTCAATTAAGGCATCCATTTTTTCGGGCGTCAAAAACTCGTGATAGAAATCGCCTAACTGCAACATAGGGGCATATCCGCAAGCGCCCAAGCACTCTACCCCTTTCACGCTGAACAAGCCATCGGAGGTGGTTTCGCCCGGCTTTACACCCAGCTTTTGGCAGGTATAGTCCATCAGGTCTTCTACACCACGAGTCATACAACAGCCGGTGTGGCAAAACTCAAACATGTATTTGGCCACCGGCTGCTGGTTATACATGGTATAAAACGACACCACTTCATACACTTCAATGGGTTTAATGTTGAGCAACTCGGCTACCTTATCCATCGCTTCGATACTCAGCCAATCGTTGTTATCGTTTTGCAATTCATGCAGAATGGTGAGCAATGCGCTCTTCTGTTTGCCCTCGGGAAAACGCGATTTCAATTCAGCCACACGGGCCAAAAAACGCTCGGTTACGTTTAGTTGATTTCCGGTTTTTACTCTTAAAGTCATATTCTTTATAATTACTGATTACAACTTATAAAACTAAGCATCGAGTTCTCCGGCTATCACATTCAGCGAACTCATAATCACAATAGCATCGCTCAGCAATCCGCCTTTTATCATATCGGTAAATGCCTGATAATAGATAAAGCACGGTCTGCGGAAGTGCAAGCGATAAGGAACGCGACTGCCATCACTCACCAGATAAAAACCCAGCTCTCCGTTTCCACCTTCCACACAATGATATACCTCGCCTTTAGGCACCGGAATTTCACCCATCACTATCTTGAAGTGATAAATGAGGGCTTCCATACTGGTGTATACCTGCTCTTTAGGCGGTAAATAAAACTCCGGCACATCGGCATGGATGGGCCCATCGGGCAGTTTATCCAAAGCCTGCTGAATAATGCGATAGCTTTGCCAGATTTCTTCGTTGCGCACACAGTAGCGGTCGTAGGTATCTCCTGATTTACCTACCGGAATATCGAATTGAAAATCTTCGTAAGACGAATACGGATTCACGATGCGTATATCATAATCTACTCCGGCTGCCCGCAAATTGGGACCTGTAAAACCATAGCTGATAGCTTTGTCGGCACTGATGCCACCCACATTAACACAGCGGTCCATAAAAATACGGTTGCGCGATACGAGTGCTTCAAACTCTTTGAACGCCACCGGAAAGTCTTTCATAAAAGCACGCAACTTTCTGAAACCGGTATCGCTTAAGTCGCGTTCTAAACCTCCAATGCGTCCCATGTTGGTGGTAAGGCGGGCACCGCACAACTCTTCATAGATTTCGTAAATGCGCTCGCGATACTGCATCACATACAAGAAGCCGGTAAATGCACCGGTGTCCACCGCGAGAATAGAGTTGCAAATGAGGTGATCGGATATACGTGCCAACTCCATCAAAATAACACGCAGATATTGTGCCCGCTTAGGCACCTCTACGCTCAGCAACTTTTCGAGGGTCATCCACCAACCAAAATTATTGATAGGCGATGAACAGTAGTTCATGCGATCGGTGAGCACATTGATTTGATAGAACGGACGGTTTTCTGCAATTTTTTCGAAGGCCCGGTGGATGTATCCTACCGTTTGTTCTGCATCCAGAATACGTTCACCGTCCATCAAGAGAACGTTTTGAAAGATACCGTGAGTTGCAGGATGCGTAGGTCCCAGATTCAGTATAGACAGCTCGCTGCCGTCTTCGTTCTCGCGCTGACGAATCATGTCAGCATATTTATCTTGAATGGAAATAGGGGCTATAATATTGCTCATAGAATTAATTCGAATTTGCGTTTACCGGAATGCGGCCAAAATATCTATCATCCTTATCGGTGCGGCTACCATCTTCCAGCGGAAACTCTTTGCGTAATGGAAACGAAACCATCTCGTCCATATTCAGGATTCGTTTTAAGTCAGGATGCCCTGTAAACACGATACCATAGAAATCGTATGTCTCGCGCTCTTGCCAGTTGGCCGATAGATAAAGTTTGCTTGCTGTTTCAATCTCCGGGTTCTCGCCATTCAAAAAAGACTTGAAGCGGATGCGCACATTTTCTACCCAGTTATGCAGGTGATATACCACTGCGAACTGTCGCTCTGTTTCCATATCGGGATAGTGAATACCACAAACATCGGTCAAAAAATTGAAGCCCAATTCATCGCGCAAAAAATGCAGTGCTTCGGTATTAAAATCGCGGGAAACTTCAAAAGACATCATACCAAATTCGTCTTTGAACGCGCTTATGTTGTCTCCAAACTTGGCCAAAAGCTGTTCTTGTATCTGTTCGTTTGTCATACGGATGCTGTTTGTCAATTAGTTTACGGTGATGCCGTAGCTGGCCAGTTTTGCTTTATATTCAGATGAATTTCTGCGGCTGAAGCTCTCGTTCTTTACAATATCCTGCAGTTTCATTATGCCATCTAGTATCTGTTCCGGACGTGGCGGGCAACCGGGCACATACACATCCACGGGGATTACTTTATCAATACCCTGCGATGCCCGAATAGGTGTCGAACACACCGCCCGAACTGGCACAAGCACCTACGGCAATAACCCAACGAGGCTCTGCCATTTGCTCATAAACCTGGCGCAAAACAGGACCCATTTTTTTGGCAATGGTACCCATTACCAGCAGCATGTCTGCCTGGCGCGGTGAAAAGCTGGGGCGCTCCGAACCAAACCGTGCCAAATCATAATGAGAACCCATGGTGGCCATAAACTCTATACCACAGCAACTAGTAGCAAATGGTAATGGCCACAAACTTTTGCTGCGAGCCAGTCCTACAAATTTATCAAGCGTAGTGAGTTGAAAACCATCGCCATTGTAGCCTTGTGCTGTTTCCTTGAGTATTAAATCGTTTGCCATAATTCTGCAATCTGTTTATTGATACGGGTTGTGCTTAAAAATCGGATATGCCCGGTTATTCACCGATGAAAGATTACTCCCACTCCAGCGCGCCCTTCTTGATAACGTAATAAAAACCGAGCAACAAAAGGCCCATGAAAATGGACATTTTAACCAGCCCGTCCATGCCCATTTCGCGGAAGTTAACAGCCCATGGATACATGAATATGACCTCTACATCAAACAGCACAAACAAAATGGCTACCAAAAAATACTTAACTGAAAAAGGAATACGGGCATTGCCGTGCTGCTCTATACCACACTCAAAGTTGGCATCTTTAGTTACAGATTTTCTGCGAGGCCCCACAAAGTGAGAAATGCCGATGGTCAGAGCCACAAATCCGGCAGCAAAAATCACCTGCATCAAAATAGGAATGTAGTCCAAGTTAGAAGAGTTCATAGACGAATCGTTAAAAGTGTCGGCAAATGTAATTTAGCAGGCGAATTTTAGGGTGAATTTACCAACAAATTTGAGCCGGATTAGTTGGCCGAATAAGCCGCTACTTCCACCAGAAATTTTTCTTCCTGCGCGCCCAGTTCTTCGGCTGCCGAAGCAGTTAACTTGATGGCAATATCCTGCTTCGCATCCTGCATGGGCACTTTACCCATTACCTTTACAAAGATGGTTTTGTGATTAAGCATGTTTGTAACGCGAATAATTGAACCCGTTTCGGCATAATTATAAAATGCCAGAAACTGATTGCCGGAAGTCGCATCTGTGAGGTAATTGGCAGTGCCGCGCTGCTTTACTATTTTAAATCCCTGAGTGGGGTATTGCGTAAACACACCCGGATAATCGGCCGGATTGGTTGAAGACGTTTTTAATCCGGAAGTGGCTACCGGAGGGATAGCCGCCATCACCGATTCGTCTTGCTGCATTTCGGCCTGCGTTAAGTGAGCTTCGTTGCGAGGCTTGGTATCCTCGTCTCTATATGGCGTATCGGGCGTGGATGGAACCGGCTTGGGGGTGAAGGACTTTACAGGTTTTGTGGCTGTAAGAGAACTTGCTTGGGGGCCTCCACCTGAAGATGGAATCAAAAGCACCTGACCTATTTTTATTCCATCATTGGCCCCCATACTATTTGCCTTCGCAATTTCATGCACTGTTTTTCCGTATTGCCGGGCTAATGAATACAGGGTGTCGCCTTTCTTCACCTAATGCTTTTGCCCATCTGCGTATGTAAATGCCGATTGCATGATAAACAACATCGACACCAGGAATAAAGATTGTATTCTTCTCATACGTTTATTTTAATAAACGCGAACTTAACTGCACTATTATTGCCCTATGCGAACACATTACCACATGCTAACAATAATTGTGCTGCTAATGTGCAGTATTATGCACACGAACGCACAGAACAAAATTGTTTACCAATACGACATACACGATGAAATTGGACCTTCGGTCAACCGGCTTACACAAAAAGCAATTGCTGAGGCAGAGAAGAAGAATGCTGCCTATTTGCTGATTGATATGGATAGCTACGGTGGCTTGGTAGATGATGCAGATGAGATTAGAACCGCATTATTAAAAACAAAGATTCCCACTTTAGTTTTTATTAGAAACAATGCCGCCAGTGCCGGAGCGCTGATTTCGATAGCCTGCGATAGCATTTATATGATGCCGGGTGCCACCATTGGTGCCGCATGTGTGGTGAATCAGGAAGGGGAAATGATGCCTGAAAAGTATCAGAGCTATATGCGCAAAAAACTGGGCGCCACCGCTGAAGAAACCGGACGCGACCCCAAAATAGCTGAAGGCATGGCCGATGAAAATTCGGAGATTGATTCTATTAAGCCAAAAGGCAAAATTGTAACCTTTACCACCGATGAAGCATTGAAGCATGGCTACTGCAATGCAAAACTGGAGCGCCCCGAAGAAATTCTCGCGTTGCTGGCAGGCGGGCCCTATGTATTGGAAAAACATGAAAGTTCGCTGGCCGAATCAGCCGTTCTGTGGTTGGTCAATCCGGCTGTGTCCGGAGTATTTCTCCTCCTTATCTTCGGAGGAATTTATTTCGAATTTAAAGCACCTGGCACCTTACTGCCTTTGGGAGTTTCTGTGGTAGCCGCTCTGTTTTACTTCGCGCCTTTGTATGTGGAGGGACTGGCTGCCAACTGGGAAATTTTGATTTTTGCGTTAGGTATCATCCTCTTGTTGGTGGAAATATTTGTATTGCCCGGATTTGGGGTGGCAGGCATATCAGGCATTGTGCTTATTATATTGGGATTAACGCTCGCTCTGGTCAGAAATATCAATTTCGACTTTAGCTTTGTACCCGGATCTGCGCTTGCTTACTCTTTTTTGATGGTGACCTTGGCTATGGCGGCACCACTTGTTATTCTACTTGTTTTCGGACAGCAAATTTTTGCATCCTCCGTCTTCAAAAAAATGAGTGATGTAGCCGAAATGAATCATCAGGTCGGTTTCACGGTTAAAGATCAAAAACTAGAAACGTTAATGGGCCAGATTGCTTATAGTGTAACTGACCTGAGGCCTTCCGGAAAAATCGAGTTGAATGGTGAGCGCTATGAAGCAATTACAGATGATGGTTTCATTGCCAAAAATAGTCCAGTGAAAATATCCGGTATCCGGCTGAATTATCTGGTTGTGGAAGCGGCTTAGTAGTAAATTACAAAACCGATGGTCGGTAACACCGTCCTGCTACCGGTTTCCACCAATGTGTATTGAAAGCGGGAAGGGTCATTGCTATCGGCCACAGGCGTTACACCATCGGCACCATACACCGGCACAAATGAAGGCGGAGATGGAGCTTTAGCTGCGTATACGTTTTGCACATCTACAAACAACTCAAAACTCCAGCGTTTAAAGTACCACTTTTTTGTAACGCGTATATCAAGCGAGTGAAACCATGCGGCACGCACTGAGTTGATGTTATTATAATCTGGTATACCAGGGGCGGAAGGGTTAAATCTGGAATACAAGGTAGAAGCAGCAATGTCAAAAGGTGTAAAGGGGGAGCCGCCTTGCACCCGCATGCGCGCACCCAACTCCCAGTTTTTCTTGAACTTTTTTCCGGCTGTGAGACTTATAATGTGACGGGTATCCCAACTGCTGCTCACGTAGTTCTGTGTAGCATCCTGAAACTGACTCCAGAATAAAGTGTAACTCAATATACCATAGAATCCTTTAAACAATTTCTGCTCATAGAGCACTTCCAAGCCATAAGTTCTTCCTTCACTGGTGCTCCGTGCCGGTCCGTTGCCTACTACACCAAACCCCGCTCCCTGGTTGGCCAGTGAAATGTTATTATCCAACATGAAAGGCACATTGTAGTACCTCTTCAGAAAGCCTTCTACCGATATTCGGCTATTAATCGGTGTTGTGTATTCTATACCCGCAACAGCATGCACATTGCGCATGTAAGTAAGTCGATCTATGTTGGCAAATGAATCGGTAGAATCTTCGTAACCCAGTAGAGTGTAGGCCGGAATCTGGTGGTAGTATCCGGCATTCATATTCACTCGTAAATTCTCTGTTAAGTTGACCGATAGCGAGAGCCGGGGAGATACTTGATTCCAGACTTGCAGCATGCTTTTATTGTAGTTGTTTCCATCTACTCGCATTCCTAAAGATACGGTTACACGGTTATCAAACATGGAGTTGCTCACATTACCAAATGCACCAAACTTATGGAGCATGTATTTGGAACTAAACTCTACTCGCGTCAAACCATTATCTACAAATCTTGAATCTATAAAAGAAGAACGGTTGGTGTAACGAGCCAATTCGTAGTTGACGCCTACGTTGTAGCGCCAATTTTTCTTTCGTCCGGTGTATTCTACCCGCAACTTATTTTCAGCCTCGGTGCTTTTATATTCTGTGACTTTCGGCAAGCTTTTGTCGTTGTTTACCCATTTATTAAAACTATTGATAAGCATATTTCTACTCAAAAAAACCTGGAGATAACTATTCTCAAAATAGTGCGTGTATTTGCCTCCCAACATGTAAGAAATCTGGTCCTGCTCCGGCAAAACATTCAACAAATATCGCTGACCGTCATTGGGATTTTTAAGTTTAGTATTCAACCGGTTGATGTCATAAGCCGAAAGGGAAATAAAAACCAACTCATCTTTGTCGGTAACCTTCCATTTTATTTTTGCTTGTGCATCGCTGTACGTTGGTAAAAACGGCAACTTGAGTGCAGTGAACAAAAACTGCAGGTACGAATAGCGAACACTGGCCAGCATAGTGGCTGTTTTCTTTTTGTTCAGCGGACTCTCCATGGACGCAGAAATCTCACTGGCACCAATGGTAAACGTGCCGCCCCAACGATCATCGCGGCCCTCACGCATCTTAATGTCCATTACCGAGGAAAGCGAGTTGCCACGGTTGGCAGGAAAAGCAGAAGAATAAAAATTCACCTCGCGGATAAAATCGACATTGATTAGTCCGGTAGGTCCACCACTGGCACCTTGCGTGGCAAAGTGATTAATGTTCGGAATTTCGATTCCATCGAGATAAAAACGATTCTCGGAGGGAGAGCCGCCTCTAATCAAAATATCGTTTCTGAAACCGGATGAAAACCCCACTCCGGGCAGCGATTGAATAACGCGAGATATATCGCGGTTGCCCCCGGGATAGCGTTGAATTTCATTCGTTCCAATTGTTCTAACGCTCACCGGGCTTTCTTCATTCTTCACAAACGGATTGGCTTTAATCTCCACTTCGGCCAGCTCAGTAGATGCCGGGGATATTTCTGTAACAATAACAGCCGGTTTTCCTTTAGTAATCTCTATTTCAAAAACAGTTTTGGGCTGGTAACCGATAGACGAGATTTTAACATTGTAAGTTCCGGGTGGAATGTCTTTAACTTCAACTTGACCCTTTTCATCTGTCACACCACCAAGAGTGGTTCCCTCTACCAATACATTGGCAAATTCGATTGGCGCATTACTGCCCGATTCCAATACAGTGGATTTAAGAATCCCACCGGTTTGTGCAGTGGAGAACAGTGTTAGGGAAGAAAGCAACAACAAAACATAAAGGCTACGATTCATTTCAAAGGGGTTTAATGGCTGCGTTCAAAACAGACAATACCTGTAAAAGTTCATTTCCTTCTATCTTAATTGAGATACCAGATGGCTGCATTTAAAATAGCAGCAAAATTTACCCAGACCAGATACGGTATTTGCAAATACGCAGCAGTGTGATTTATCTTTCTGAAAACAAAAATCATTAACAAGATACTACACCACAACAATACAATTTCAAGCAGCGCCCAGGCCGGACTTTCCAGACTAAAGAAGATTATACTCCACCAAAAGTTCAAGGTTAGCTGAAATAGAAAAACAAGAATTGCTGTTCTTTTTCGAGGAGCATTTTCTGATTTCAGAATCAAAAAAAGTGAAATACCCATGAGCAAATACAATACCGTCCACACGGGGCCAAACACCCAGTTGGGCGGATTGAAAGAAGGCTTGTTGATGGTAAGATACCAATCGCTCAAACTGGATGCCGTTGCAAAACCGGAGGCACCACCAATGAGCATTGGTAAACTGATACAAAGTATGAGTTGTATAATTTTCTTAAAATTCATAGGTATAAGTGACAGCGATTATGGAATCGAAATAAAAACTAGTCTGCAACATAAACAAGTACACCATGAAAATTCACTATTCATACAAAAGTGTTCGTTCCTTTAAAAAGTTTCTGCTACTCATTGCTGTTCTAACCATGCAATTAAGCTTAAAAGCACAGTTAAATTGTAAAACCATACTGAACGGTGAACTGAGCACCACATCGTGCTTTCACGCGAATGGAAAGCTTTCTACCATTACTAAAAAAATTTCCTCCAGCCCACATTGGTATTTGGTTAAGATCTACAACAGCCTTGGGCAAGAGTTATATAGCCGAGAGTATGGTCAGAAATGGGGCAGCAGTGGAGTAACTTTGAAATACCATGACAATGGGCAAGTAAAAAGTGTGCAATACACGATGCAGCCCGATGGTGGAATTCAACGTACTGACGTGACTACTTTCTACACAGAAAACGGAGCGTTTGAAAGAGAAGAAGACCGGAGTTGGGGAAGAAATGGAATGCCGGAAATTACAGTGCCGGTGGAATGGTCATTAAAATCACCGGTGGTGAGCCCAACGGAGAAAACGCCTGCCATTGTTGAATGTGCGCCCGTTCAAATGCCCTTTGATTTCTATATCATTAACCATACCAGCAACCCACTTAAGATTACTGCATTTAACCAACAATCTTATGGACAACGGGTCTCAAGAAATGTGTATGCCGGAGACTCTGTTTTGATAGAGACTTATTACGCGAAGCCGGAATCACCCAACCCTATAAACTTCTACAAAGTAGAAATCAAAAATAAACCGAAGCGTGGGTATAGCTTTCAGATAAAAGAGACCGGAGCTACTAATGAAAGCAAACAATACATAAGTGTTTCATTGAAGCGTGTGCGAAAGTGACCGAGCAATAGCTCCGGCTACTTTTCGTGCACCGCTTTCGTTAAAGTGGCAGTCATCATAGAACACTGAAGTATCTTTGGGCAAAAGCGAGGCAATATCTATACAGGTAATATTCGATTTACTATTGCAAAAAGCTAAAAGACGTTTATTGTAAAGTTGAAGGGCCGTGTCCAGCGCAGCTGGGGAATAATAAGGCTGATGGGTTTGATGCTGATAATCTCCAACACCACCCATCCACAATAAACCATTTTCATAATCGGTAAGGGAAGCATTATACAAGGAAGCCTGCGTGACAAAACAAAGCTTGATCTTTTGGCGCTCCGCCTCTGCATAAATCAAATTCAGCATTTGCTCCCAATCATCTAATGCTGAATTCATATCCGGTAAGTTGCCTATATATTTTGAAGCTTTTTTGCGATTGGCGCGCCAGTTTGCCATTATTGCTCCACGGTCATCTTGCACTTGCTCCCAGGTAACAGGACGAGCACGGTGTAATAGACTTTGAACTAAGCGAAACAATTCAAGATTTCGCCACCAGATTTTGGATACTGCGTGGGTCAGAAAAATTGCACGCACCATAGAATCTTCCATTTGCGGGGTGAATTGAACATTTTCATTATACAATGTATCCCGGCTCAATCGTTTCAACATATCATTTAACCCTACCATTAAGATTACACTACTTACCTTTGGCAACTGTGGCACATAATATTTGAGTTGTAGATAGTGTTCATCTGTGGTGCAACCACTCTTCCCGATGCTCCCTATCTGATATTCATTGCTATGATATTCATTTAACGAATCTCCCAACAGATGTGGCCAGGTTTCCATATCATCCAGATACAGGCATTCAGTAGTACTACCGCCCATACACAAATAACGGATGGCTTCTCCTTCAAAATCTGCTCCGCGAAAACCGGATGCATTAATTGAAAAATGACTGGAACCATACACTCCACAGAATAGTGTGGTGTCGGGATAAAATGTATGTTGTAGGTTGGGTTGCCAAACGTAATACTTGTCAGACTCGTTGACAAACAAGCGGAGCAAACACTCTGCAATCAAAAAAGAAAGCAGCACTGAAACTAATATCAGTGCTGCTTTTTGTATCGCTTTTCTACCGTTGACAGGCGAAAGTTTCATTTGTAAAGACCTAGAGATTACCTCTCAAATCTTGTTCTCGTTCTATAGATTCAAACAAGGCTTTGAAGTTCCCTTTACCGAAACTTTTAGCACCACAACGCTGGATAATTTCATAAAAAACAGTAGGCCGGTCCTGAACGGGCTTGGTAAAGAGTTGTAGCAAATATCCCTCATCATCTCTGTCCACTAAAATATTTAGCCTGCGAATAGCATTCACATCTTCATTAATTTTCCCTACTCTATCCCACACCTCATCGTAATAGTTATCGGGCACGTAAAGAAACTCTACACCGCGATTTCGCAATTCGGTCACAGTAGCGATAATATCATCGGTAGCCACTGCAATGTGCTGGCATCCTGCGCCTTTATAAAACTCAATGTATTCTTCTATCTGGCTTTTCTTTTTGCCCTCAGCCGGTTCGTTGATAGGGAACTTGATATACCCATTGCCGTTTGAAACCACCTTACTCATCAAGGCGGAATACTCCGTAGAAATATCCTTGTCATCAAAGGTGAGCAACAATTTGAATCCCATTACTTCTTCGTAGAATTTCACCCATTCGTTCATTCGGCCCAATTCCACATTGCCCACACAATGGTCTACATGTTTTAAGCCCACACCTTTTACCGTAAACAAAGACTTTTTAGGAACATAACCGGGCAGAAAACTTCCGGTATAGTTTCTCCGTTCCACAAATTTATGAATGGTTTCGCCATAGGTTTGAATCGCACTGACTACTACTTCTCCAAATGCATCCTTTAACACGGTAGGCTCCATCACCGCTTTAGCCCCGCGCTTTGTAGTAGCTTCAAAACTGGCGCGGGCATCGTCCACCCAAAGTGCCAGCACTTTTACGCCATCACCATGCTGTAACACATGTTTTGAAATTTCACTATCAGGCGACATGGCGGTGGTAAGTACCAATCGTATTTTACCTTGCTGTAAAACATAACTTGCACGATCGCGCACACCGGTTTCGGGGCCGGCATAGGCAATTAAATCATAGCCCCATGCCGATTGATAATAATAAGCAGACTGTTTGGCATTCCCCATAAAACTCAATATGATCAGTGCCATTGAGTGGTAAAAAATCTGCGGCACCACCTACATTTTGTTTTTCCATTGTATCTGTTCCCATCGTTTTTATTAAGTTTTTCTTTAAAATAATTGGTTTGCATTCTTACTCCACCCAAGAGCGAAAATAGGATGGGTCCTCAATTCCTAAAGCATCTTCGGTAATCCAAAGTGGCTTAAAAGTATCCACCATTACGGCAAGTTCTCTGGTTTCTTCTTTTCCGATACTTTTTTCTACTGTGCCGGGATGCGGACCGTGTGGAATACCAATTGGATGTAGCGTAATCATGCCCCGCTCTACATGTTTTCTGCTCATAAAATCACCATCTACATAATAGAGCACTTCATCGCTATCTACGTTGCTGTGGTGATACGGGGCCGGAATAGCATCCGGATGATAATCGTATTTGCGCGGAACAAAGGAGCAGATAACAAAGTTGTGCGCCTCAAAAGTTTGATGAACCGGTGGTGGCTGATGAACCCGGCCGGTAATTGGTTCAAAATCATGAATGGAAAAAATATACGGATAATGATTGCCATCCCAGCCTACTGCATCGAACGGATGGGTAACGTAATGATAGGGATACAGAAACCCTTGTTTCTTGATGTATACCAAAAAATCCCCCTTCTCGTCTACGCAAGTTAAATTCTCAGGTTCCCTTATATCGCGTTCGCAAAACGGAGCGTGCTCCAGTAATTGTCCATATTCATTTTTATAGTGCTTAGGGTATTGAATGGGCGAAAAACTCTCCACAATCAACAGGCGGTTTTTGTCCGTGTCAAATTCAATTTGATAGATAGTGCCGCGTGGTATTACCACATAGTCACCATAACTAAACTTCAACTCGCCAAAAACCGATTTCAAAGTGCCGGTGCCTTCGTGAACAAAAATCACTTCATCGGCATCGCTGTTTTTATAGAAATAATCTTTAGTGGATTGTTGAGGGGCAGCAAGCACTAAATGCACATCACTATTCACCAACACCGGAACCCGCGATTTTAAAAAATCGGCTACAGGTTTCACATTAAAACCTTTGTAACAACGATTTTGCATATTGTTTTTGCTGCTCAATTTCGGGTTTACATCCAGCGGAGCATCAATCTTTGTAACTAAGGTGGGTGGGTATGAATGGTAAATTAGTGAATAAACACTATGAAACCCCTCTGTGGACACCAACTCTTCGCTGTAAAGAGTGCCGTCCGGTTTTCTGAATTGTGTATGTCGCTTGTGAGGGACTACACCGCGCTTACAATAATGTGGCATAACTTGTGGGTTAAATCATTAATTACAGAAGTAAACCTAAAGCATTTTAAGACAGGTCAAAGAATGATTTTTATCAACCGCTCTTTACTGCTTACAATTCAAAAGCACACCTCCGGCAATACCCGGTCTGGAGTGCAGGATTTTTGAAATCACGGGCTTCTTATTTTTCAGGTCTTTCTTTTCGTTCTCAATAAGCCCCTCATACACATCAATTCTAAGTGTATTGGACCCATAACGGCCGGTATTCCAGGCTTTAGCTATGAGATAATTTTGCATACTGCTACCCAACACCAACTCCCGCTTAATTGCACCATTTTCTTTAAGCCGTATCATATCTCTATTTACAATTACAGACCCATTAAAGATGATAGAAACCGAATCGTTATCTTCTTCGCCATCATCGTAAATCAAAATGGTGAGGAAACAGTTATTCACATCCACTTTATGTTCGTAGTTAATGCTGTCGGTTCCCAAATTTAAGTGCTTAGAAAGTTTTTGAGGGGCAGTAACTATACTCGGCACCGCGTCTTCCATCACCACTACTTCAAATCCGCATTGCGTGGCATTTCCACTTGCATCGCGCGCCTCCAGCAAAAACGGATGAACGCCCAATGGCAAAAAACAACCGCTTACGGATCCGGTAATCACGCTTAACGTATCGGCCTTACAATTATCCGAGATGATAGGTTTGTCATAATAGAAGTTCACTCCTCTTCTGCCGTAAGGCAACTTAACGACCGTATCTCGAGGGCAGTTTCTGATTACAGGCAATTCGTTATCCGTAACCACCACATTAAAGAAATATTCAGTGGAACCACTCTGTTGAATCGCGTAAAATGCATTTTCGGTAACCCCAACCGGGAAGAATGAACCACTGGTTTTTCCCTTAGATTGTTGCACTGTAATTTCCCTACCATTCTCCGATTTTGGAGCTTTGTAGTAACAGTAGCTCCGCATTTTCCGGTTCACTTGGTTTTGTCATATCCGATGGGAACACAATCTTAGATTTAGTGGGGACTCCGTCACCAAAAACTTCTACCTGATTAGGTTTAGGCTTCACCTCGCTTACGACCACTCCGGGTTGCGTTTTGACAGCAGAAACTGACGGCTCAGTGGATTTAATGACGGTAGTAGCAGGCGTAACATTTTTATTCAAAACATCCGGTGCATTACTGCTGGTGCGCTGAACCACTGTGTCCTTTTTATCTGATTTTGCCGTGGGCGCAGGATCGTTCTTTACAACAACAGGAGTTGGGAGTGGTTTTGGAGCAGGTTTTTCTGTGACTTGAGTTGCAGGAGCCGGTGCTTGAACGGTTACGGGTTTTGTTTCCGTTTGTTCTACTGGTGCAGGTGCGGGCGGAGCCTCTTGTGTTACTACTACCTTAAAACCACAATCGCTCCTGTTGCCTGCAGAGTCCGAAACCTGATATCTTATCTCGGTGGTTCCAATAGGAAAATAAGCTCCACTTGCCAAACCCTTTACCTTCTCCACCGATTTCACAACGCAGTTATCGGTGGCTACTACTCCCGGATATCGCACCGGCATTACTTTAGCCGCTGCGGGGGCCTGCACATAAACATCCGCGGGGCACTGCAAATCCGGATTCTGCGCATCCACTACTTCCACTGTAAATGTTTCGGTAATAATTCTACCATCATCGGCAGTAGCCTGAAAACGGTTATAGGTTTTCCCAACATTAAAGAGCGACCCGGAAGGTATACCACTTACTTGCTTTACCTCATAGCCGCCACAGCTAAGCGTAACAACCGGTGGGAAAAACTTAAGCGTAGCGCTACACTTACCTTTATCGCTGCTTACTTTCAGATCATCAGATACTTTCATTTTGAAAACTTCGGCACCCTGCTTAGCGGTATTGTCTGTATACAGCGTATTGATTTCGCCCGGCAATAAAGCTCTGTCATAAAAACGAACATCATCCATAGCCCCCTGATAAAACTTAGGCATAATAGCATCACGACCCAAAAGCAAAGGCTGATTATTTGAACGCAATGATTTTAGTATTAGCATCTGCCCAATCAACTTCCCGTTGAGATAGGCATAAGCCCATTCGCCATCGAAAGTGAATGCTAAGTGGCACCATTGGTCAAACTCTAACCTATGACTTTGGTAATTTTTGTCTTCGGTGTTTTGCGATACCGAAAAATAAATTCGGCTGGTGGCATCATAAAAAGACTGCACATATTTAATGTTGAGCAGAGAGGCAGTGGGTTCAGTTCCATCCGATGCCTGCGATACCAGAATTAGCTCCAACTCATTCTGGCTTCTCTTTTCGGGTTTAAACCAAGCAGAAACAGTAAACGAGCTCCCTACCCAATAATCGGCAATAGAAATTTGCTGGTCTTTACCATTTAATCGAACGGCTCCGCAGGTGTTACCAAATCGGTCGGTGGCACGGGCAAGTTCCCCCGAAGCTATCGCTTCTTTCCCTTCTCGCCTGCTATCCCGTAAATGGTTGTCGAGCGGGTAGCGGCATACCAAACCAGCAATATCCTGCTGCGAATAAGATTCGCAGACCGCCAACAAACAAAATATAAAAACAATGCTATTTCTAATGCTCAATTGGGGTAGTTTAAGTGTGCAATTTCAGAAAACAATGTTAACCATAGCAGGCAAAATAATGTATTTATGTTTCCACGAATAATGCTGCCGTTTTACAAAAAGATACAGTGCGTAAGAAAAGCCACCAATAAGGCTACATTTTAAACCTAATACTTCCACAAATTGTTTCCTTTGCGCACCATATTTCAATAGCGATTATGCACCATTTTTCGTGTCAGTTCTGCAAAGTATTTACCTGCCTTTTACTCATAATGTCGACCGTTACGTTTGTGGGGGCGCAAGGCAGCAATAAAGACAGGTTCACGATTAGTGGCTACATAAAAGATGGCAGCAACGGAGAGAGCCTATTGGCCGCATCTGTTTACGTAACGGAATTAAATAAAGGCACCAATACCAATGAGTATGGTTTTTATTCCATCACCCTTCCCAAAGGCAGCTACACGCTTAAAGTTTCGTATGTAGGCTTTTCTACCACAGAAAAAAAAGTAGAGCTCAATGCTGATATGAATTTTAATGTGGAGATGGGAACTAACGAAGTGCAAACGCAGGAAGTGGTCATCACCGGTGAAAAGAAAGGCTCTAATGTGGAAAGCACCGACATGGGAAAACAGGTGATTAGTGTTGAGATTTCTAAATCGCTGCCGGCTTTATTTGGTGAGGTGGATGTATTAAAAACGTTGCAGCTTTTGCCTGGCATTCAAGCTTCGGGCGAAGGCAATTCCGGCTTTTATGTGCGGGGAGGCGGGCCTGACCAAAATCTGGTATTGCTGGACGATGCTGTAGTTTATAACACTGGCCACCTATTCGGCTTTTTTTCTGTTTTCAATTCCGATGCGGTAAAAAACACTACCGTGGTAAAGGGCGGGATGCCGGCCAGCTATGGTGGAAGAATATCTTCGGTAGTGGATGTGCAAATGAAAGAGGGCAACATGAAAAAATGGAGTGCGCAGGGAGGAATAGGCATCATCTCATCGCGGCTCACCGTTGAAGGTCCTATTGTAAAAGATAAAGCATCACTTATTATTTCGGCTCGCAGAACCTACATCGACTTGCTGCTGCGTCCCATTTTGCCCAAAATAGGAGATGGCGAATTTGCCGGTAACGAGTACTATTTTTATGACATAAACGCTAAAGTAAACTGGGTAGTCAACCGCAAAAACAGGCTTTACCTGAGCGGCTATTTCGGGCGCGATGTATTTAACTTTAAAGACCCCGGAGGCAATTTCAAGTTGAATTTTCCGTGGGGAAATGCTACGGCCACTTTCAGATGGAATAGAATCATTGGAGAAAACCTCTTCCTGAACACCATGCTCATCTACAACGATTTTGGATTTAAAGCCAACACCGGCTTTCAGGACTTAACGTTTAGCTTAAATAGTAAAGTGCGTGAGGCTACTGTCAAAATGGACTTTGACTACTCCCCTATTCTGGGTCACATGATGCAATTTGGCTGGCAATATAACTTCCATGTTTTTACGCCTTATCAAGCAACAGGAAATGCCGGAGATGTCAATTTTTCGACCACGAACCAAGCCAACAAGTTTGCGCATGAAACTTCGGCTTACTTCCTGGACGACTTTGAAGCCACCCCTTGGCTCAAAATGAATATTGGACTTCGGGGATCGTTATTTACGTTCATGGGTCCATTCAGCAAGATAAAGTTTGAAGGAGGCAGAGCCACAGACACACTCACTTACAAGACCGGTGAGAACATTGCCACTTACTGGGGGCTTGAACCCCGCCTTTCGATGCGGTTTAAAGTAGATAAAAATTCCAGCATAAAGGCGGGCGTCACTTACAACCAGCAATACATACACCTGGTAAGCAGCAGCACCACTACCCTACCTATCGACCTATGGGTACCCAGTACGGCTGAAGTAAAGCCACAGTTGGGTTTGCAAGCATCCGTTGGCTATTTCAGGAATTTCAAAGACGATATGATTGAAACTTCGGTGGAGCTTTATTACAAACGACTTTGGAATCAAATTGAATATGGTGAAAGTGCCGTAGGTGATATTACAGTGGATGTGGAAGACCTGTTCACCTACGGACAAGGGTGGAGCTATGGAGCAGAGTTTTTTGTAAAAAAAGCAAAAGGTCGTTGGACAGGATGGGTGGGTTATACGCTGGCATGGACCTTCCGGAAATTTCCAGAGATAAATGATGGGAAAACCTTCCTGGCACGGTACGATCGAAGACACGACATTTCGGTCGTCAACATGTTTGAAATCAACAAGCATTGGAAAGTAAGCGCCACCTGGGTTTTCAGCACCGGTCAGCGAACCACCTTACCGGTTTCATTCTTCTTAAATGAAGGCAGCATTCACTTCATCTATGGCGAACGAAACTGGTTCCGGATGCCGCCCTATCACCGCCTAGATTTAGGATTTGTGTACACCATCATCCCGAAATACAAAAAGCCCAGAAAAAAGAAAATTGATTTTACCTCTGACATCAGTTTTTCCATTTACAATGCTTACAACAGAATGAATCCCTTTTTTGTGTTTATTGATACCAAGGGAGGCATTGGAGGTGTGGACGAACAAGGAAATCCGGACCCACTAAAGTTTCAGGCAAAACAGGCCTCGCTTTTCCCTATTCTGCCAAGCTTAACCTGGAACTTTAAATTTTAAAAATGATGGAGCAACCTATGAATAATCGAAGAATAAAAGGTCCATTCCTACTTAAACTTACTTTGCTGACAGCGATTTTGGCTGTTGCTTCCTGCACTAAAGTGATTGATGTAGAAATTCCTGATTCGGCTAATAAAATAGTAGTAGAGGGCAGTATTGAAAATGGAAGCCCGCCCATTGTGATACTCACTAAAAGCGCTAAGTTTTTTGATGAAGTAAATATCAATGACATTGCCAGCTACTACGTTCGCGGTGCGCAAGTAAGCGTAACCGGGAGCGATGGAACCTATACCCCACTTACCGAATTTTGTCTGCAAGATTTAAACCTCACTCCCCAAGAGGCACAGGAATTACTCTTATCCTTCGGATTCTCTCAATCTCAGATTGATTCGGGACAAGTGCCTGATATTTGTGTTTATACAGTTCCTGATATTGTAAGTTTTTCCCTGACCGGAAACTGCGCCTTTAAAGGTCAGTCGCAAACATCTTATTACCTGGATATAGTAGCGCCACCGTTGCAGCCGGGCCTCGATTCGGTGCGCGCTAACTCCACTACTTATATCCCCTACGCGATTGGGCTCGATTCACTGGCCTTCCGCGAGCACCCCAATCCTGATTATCGCGACTCGCTGGTGTCCTGTTATGCGTATTTTTCTGTACCCGACACCTTTGGCAACTTCATTCGCTATTGGACCAAAAGAAACAGTGAGCCGTTTTACAAACCGCTATCCTCCAGTGTTTATGACGACCGCCTATTTGTCGGATTGAGTATTGGTTTGCCGCTGGAGCGTGGCCAACCGGATGGACAGGAATTTGACATAAACACCTACACCTATTTCCGCAAGGGAGATACGGTATCGGTGAAGTGGAGTAATATTGATAACAAAACCTACGATTTCTACTACACGCTTGAAAACGATGGGGGCGATTCTCCATTTAGCTCACCTGTCAAAATCAAAACCAATATCAATAATGGCTTAGGGATTTGGGCCGGTTACGGATCTAAGTATACCACGGCTATAGCACCCTTGTAATGGGCATTTAACATCACCGAAACTGAACCAAAACCGTCTTGCGGTTGTTTCAATCAATTTACTTTCTTCGTTGCCGCAAAAAATTTAACCTCAATGAAAAAATCATTTCTGCCTGCTTTGTTGTTTCTGAGTTTTCTGGCTACAGCTCAACAGGCTTCTACCATTAATTGGTGTGGAACACAAACTTCCCCCGATTACATTCAAAAATATTTCGCTAAAGACCGGTCCAACCAGTATTTCAGTTTCGAAGAACGTGGAGGAATTAATTGGGTTCCGGTGTTTTATCACATCATTACCAAAAGCGATGGCACAGGCGGAGTAGGTTACAAACCCATTTTTGAATCGCACTGCGAATTGAATGAGATTTATAACGTGTTTAACATCGGATTTTACATAGCCGGAATTGATACCATCAAAAACACTACCCTTTGGGAATATCAGAGTCAATTTTTGGGTTATCAGGCCTTTAGTCAATACAATGAGCCGAATACCTGCAACGTATATGTAAACGGTAATCTGCCTGGCCTTTGTGGCTTTGCTACTTTCCCCAATACGGCACCGGGCGGTGGCGGTATTTTTATGGACGATGGCTGTATGGGCACCGGAACCACAACCTATCCACACGAGATGGGGCATTACATGGGTTTGCTGCATACTTTTGATGATGGCAATGGAATTGAGTTTGTAAACGGTACTAACTGCAATAATGCAGGCGATGGTTTTTGCGATACTCCGGCCGATTTTCTGGACCAGCGCACCCCTTGCCCTTATACCGGCAACCAAACTGATCCTAATGGCGACTTATACAACACAGTGATTGATGAAACGCTCTATATGAGTTATTTCAATGACGCATGCACCAACCGCTTCAGCAATCAGCAAATGGCGGAAATGAACAGCGTTTTAATCAATGAGCGCCCAAACTTACTGAATCAAACCTTACCTGACCTAAGCCAGCTACCTACGCCTACGTTTACGTCTCCCACATCGGGCGATACTACGCTGGTAGGTAGCGTTACCATTCGTTGGAACAGTATACCCAACGCCCGGTATTATTTCTTCAGATTTCAAAATGCCAATGCGAGCATTGTTTATGTCGACACCGTGTTAGCTGATACATCTTTTACGGTAAACGGATTGGCACCGGGAAAATCTTTCCGCTATAAGGTGAAAGGCATTTCTTACGGTAACACCTGTTCTCCTTATTCTCCTCTGCAAGACATCTCTACCTCTGACCTAACGGTGTCGGTGGTGAAAGCAGATCCTAATTGCCCGGCTGAGTCCAACGCATTTATCATCCTGAACCCGGCCAATGGCACAGCGCCCTACTCTTTTGCCTGGAGCAATAACGGTACTACCGCATCGCTTACAAACCTTGCTGCCGGCACTTACACAGCTACAATCACTGATGCTAATGGCGAAGTGGCGGTGACCACCGTAGTGCTCACCGAGCCCCAGCAAGTGGGTGTTACCATTAATAAAGTGGGTAACAATTTAACGGCTGTGCCTTCCGGTGGAACATCACCTTACAGCTATTCATGGAGCAACGGTGAACAATTTGCCGGTAACAATGGGATTACCTTTGGCACTTACACTGTAACGGTTACCGATGCTAAAGGCTGCACAGCATCCGAAACATTTGTATTCTCATCGAATGGTATTCAGTTGGAGCAAAAAGCGAGCATGAGTGTATTTCCCAATCCGGTTGCCAAAAACGAACTATTGAACGTACAAATCAACACCAACGAAAGAAGTGTAGCAGTATTATCTATAGTAAACATGACCGTGGCACTTGTATCGCAAAAGAATGTAGAACTACAATCGGGAAGCAATCAGATGACCTTGGCCACTACGGATATTTCATCCGGCATTTATTTTATAAAGCTGACCACACCGTCACTCACCAAAACAGTTCGGGTATCGGTAACCAAGTAAAAATTTCAAATTTCTAAACGGAAGCCCGCACTTGCGGGCTTCTTTGTTTTTTATCATTGCAGTATATGAATTTCGATTCGCGGATTATTGAACAACTAAAAGCCGAGCTGCAAAAACCATTGCCCGGAGAAACGGCCCAATACCGAATGGCCCCTTCTTACCGTCCCAGACTAAGCGCTGCTGACATTGCCGCTCAAAATCCGCGTCTGGGTGGAGTAATGGTTTTGCTCTACGAAAGCAACGGTTTGCTGAAAACGGTGTTTACCAAAAGACGGGAGTATGAAGGTGTGCACAGCGGTCAAATGAGTTTTCCTGGGGGTAAAAAAGACGACACCGACAGCGACCTTACAGCCACAGCGCTGCGCGAAACGCAAGAAGAAATCGGGATAGACGGAAACAACATCGAGCTGCTGGGGAAGTTGAGCGAGCTATACATTCCGCCCAGCAACTTTCTGGTACACCCAGCGGTTGGCTTCACTCCTGCTATTGAATCGTTTACGCCCCAAGACAAAGAGGTGGCGGAGATTGTTGAAATACCGCTCGGCTTCTTCTTGAACGAGCAAAACATTCATCCACAAACTGAAATCAAACTATTCAACGGGCACACCGTGCGTGCGCCAGCCTATATATATGAGAGCCACGTAATCTGGGGAGCTACTGCAATTGTGCTGAGCGAATTCTCATTTATACTCCAAAAAGCGATAAAACAGCGATAGTTCCTACGAAGAAAAAATACCGATAATTTGCCTTTTGCAGCAGGTGCAATACATTTGCCGGAACACACCACACTTGTGCTGGAAAAAATAACATACAAAAATTTCGATAGCCTGCTTGGCCGATTCTCTACAGCGGAGTTGGAAGGTTTAGTGCAGAAGTTTCCATATTTCCAACAAGGTCATCTGTTGCTGGCTAAAAAATATCAACTGGAAAACAATCCCAAGTTTGATGAACAACTACAATTAGCAGCTCTTTATACCCAGAACAGAGAGTTGCTTTACGACATTTTTACTAAACCAGCCGTTGAGAATTCTATCACCATACAAACCGAACAAACCAATGAGCCGGAGACTCTCCTGCCATCCATAGATACATCAGAGGCTGCACCACTTGAAGATACGCCACACACAGTTTTGGAAAAAACAGTGGAGGTGAGCATCGAGGAAACGCCAACGTTGGAAGTTCTCTCATCTGTGTCTACCGAACAAACTGAACCGGAGTATGAAGTGAGTGTTGATGCCGAACAACCCGATTTAGAGCAAAGCATTCTTGTGGAAGCTCCTGCCAGTTCGGCCATAGACTTCCGCGAGCCCCACACCTACGATGAATGGCTACAGGCATTTACCCATGAAACCTCGGTGGTGGACAGGCCGGAGCAATCCACTATAGAAGTGCAGGCTGAAACTAAAACAGAAGAGCCGGACGAGTTGGAGCTACTGATTCAGGAGCATGCCGTGAGCGCAGATTATCTGCATGGACTGGTAGAAGAAGAAACCAAATACAGCAAAGGGCTGGATAATTTTATTCAGTCGCAAATTAAAAAACACCGTCAGGCAGAAGCCAGAAAGTCGGTAAACGAGGAAGCGCTTGAAAACGAATTTGTGACAGAAACTCTGGCTAAACTGTATGAATCACAGCGACTGTATCAGAAGGCTATAAAAGCTTATCAGGCACTGGCTATGAAATTTCCCGAAAAAAATGATTTATTCGCAGCCCGAATTGAGAAACTAAAAAAACAGATTTAAGATGTACATTTTCATAACCATACTTGTTGTTATTGCAGGAATTCTGCTGGGTGCTATTGTTTTAATTCAGAATCCTAAGGGCGGTGGATTGAGTGCCTCTATGGGGGGCGTAGGGCAACAATTGCTGGGTGCTCGCAGATCAACCGATGTAGTGGAAAAAGCTACCTGGGGACTGGCGGGGGCTGTATTGTTTTTCTGCCTGAGCACTTCTTTCTTTGTAGATAAAAAAGGAACGGCTAAAGCTACCGGCACTACTATTAAATCGGAAATTGAAGCGGTGGAAGCCAAAAAAGGATTTCAAGCTCCGGTTGGTGCCCCTGCACAACAGCCACAAGGACAACCTGCACCGGCTAAGCCATAAACACAACATTCAAATAATTTATACTTTC
Organism: Bacteroidota bacterium; assembly: GCA_016715625.1. Taxonomy (GTDB): domain Bacteria; phylum Bacteroidota; class Bacteroidia; order Chitinophagales; family LD1; genus Bog-950. Next base: position 4,675 of record JADJZU010000025.1, on the reverse strand, counting down.
GGTCAGGTTTTAAATCTGACCGATTTTTTTTGCAACCAACCCTACCCACTCTATGGAAAACAACAAATGGTCTTATCAGGAATTTCTCGCTTTCTTAATGATTTATGGAGCCGAAATGAACTATCCATTAAGTGAAGAGGAATTGACATTTATTCAGGAAAGAACAGGCATTACCGATGTAAAAAGCATTAAGAAAATAGTGGATAATACGAGCGATGCCGATGCAATAGAACTCATAGATGCTTACCGGATTCACTATCTGGACACTCCGGAAAAAGAAGAAAAAGTGCGGCAGGACCTGGAAGACCTGTTGAAAACAGGAGGATTACACTCGCAGCTGGAGCAGGCCGGCATACACATTTTGGAGCGATTTATATAAGCTACAAATCACTTCCCGAAAAATAGAGTGGCAGCAAATCCTTTACGGTATCTGCCACCAGCACCTCGCCCGATTCTCCGGCCATTATCACCTTTATGTTTTGCTGAAATCTGTTTTCATACTCCAATAACCGTTGCCGACACAAGCCGCAAGGGGCCACCGGATGCGCGATGGATTGCTGACTACTCTTAACCGTAACAGCCATTTTGAGCACTGCCACGCCCGGATAGAGCGATGAAACAGCGCCCAGCACCGTGCCCTCGGCACACATACACACCGGATAGGAAGCGTTCTCTTGATTAGTGCCGGTCAGCACTTCTCCGTTGGCGAGTAATACGGTGGCGGCTACCTTAAACCCGGAGTAAGGAGAATATGAATGCTGCAACTCACTCACCGACTTTTGGAGCAAAACAGCATCACCCGCTGCGAGTTCGGCTGCGCTGTCATATACCGTAAAGGAGGACACTACCTCCCGTTTCTTTATTGCCATTACTTTGGAAATTTAAGAATATCCTTCAGCTTGTTCTCTGCTTCTTTCTTTGCCTTATCGGCTGCTTCGCGGGCTCTCTTTTCGGCATCGGCTTTGGCTTTAGCGGCAGCATCTTCGGCTTGCTTCTTCAAGGCATCCGCCTGTTTTTTAGCTTCTTCCTCGGCCTGCTTTTTTAAATCTTCTGCTTTGTTTTGCAATCCATCCTTTACGGAGCTTCCGTTCGCCAATACTTTTGACAGCGTAACTTTAGGTTTATCGGCTGTGCCGGTGGCTTTAAACACAAAGCTGACAGTTTCGGGCATGTTCATCCCCAAGCCGGGAATCTTACTAAGGTAGCCTTGAGCCAAGGAAGTGGCCGCTCCTAATTCTTTGCTAGGCACATTTAACTGAAAGTCGTAATCAATGGTTTTATCAAAACCATTGGCTCCTTTTAAATCCATGCTATATCCTTTTCCAAAATTGAGTTTTGTGGGGTCTACGTTCACCTTCCCATCTTTAAACTTGAGCACCGTCATAGCATTCGTCAATTGCAGATTTTGCAAAGCCGGAATCTTAGACACCTCGCCTACTTTTTGAAGGATGGGCATACCCACAATGCGAGCCGAGGGAATTTCTACTTTGCCATCACCGGTGAGCGAAGCATAATCTACACTCATGTCTTTATTCAGCTTTCCGCTACCTTTTAAATCGGACGAAAAATTGCCCTGAATATGTTTGATAACCGGAGCCATTTTTTCGGCCATGCCCACATACTGATAGGTTTGCTGAAAATCAAAATTATTGATGTCGTAGGTAAATGACACTTCAGGATAGTCGCGGTCTTTGGTATTATACACGGCTGAAATAAGCGCATTGCCACCGAGCAAATTGGCAAACAAATCGTTTAGATAGATGACTTCATCTTTCACCTGCACTTCGCCTTTTACATTTTCCAACACCAATTGCTCATAGAGTATTTTTCCAAAGCTAGACTGTGCTGTAAAGTTGATCAGCTTAGGCACTTTAAAATAGGCGCTGGCCTCGGGTGCCGATGCGGAAGCAGGTTTTGCAGCGGTGCCGGAGGTTTCTTTACTCAGCCATTCGTTGGCATCAAACTTGGCCGAGCGCAGATTCAGGTAGCCGTCCAGGCTTCCTTTGCCGAAGAGATAGGCCATAAAATTGCCCAACTTGCCGGTAGCATTAAAATCGCTTTTGCCAATCACCGATGAAAAACTTTTGAGGTCTACCTGCTTCGGACTAAAATCCATTTCCATCGCCATTACACGAACAGGCATAGGCGTTTCTTTGGTATCATACACCAGGTTTGCCACTCGTGCATTGCCCGAGGCAGAAACAGCCTGATAGTTCTTGCTTTCAAAATCGCTTTGCTTTCCTTTAAAATCCAGATTCAAGGATAAGAGCCCCGAGAGCGTCTTCAAACCTTCCATAGGATAAAACTTAGGCACATTCGCCAAATTCATTCGGCCGGCTAAGTGGGCATCCACATTCGGGTCGCTGATGGGTGTTTTAATCAATACTTTTCCATCCACCGGGTCGGAGCCGGCTTCGAGATGTAGTTTAGAAATGTCAATGACCATGGCATCGAGCTTGCCTTGCGGCTTGGCGATGTTGGTAGCCACGTAAATGTTGCGAACAGCCACCGGCAAATCAGGATACTGAAACATCCCATTATTCACTTTCAAATTCAGATTAACAGACGGGTAGTTTTCGCCTTTCAAGCTCCCTTTCACTACACCATCAAGCGCAAGCGAGCCACTGGTTTTTATCTTGTCAAAATCTTTTTTGTATACCGAAGGAATCAATGACAAAATACTTTTGAACTCCGTTTGCTTGGTTTTAAATTTCAGGTCGAGATTCATTTCCTCCTTCTTGTTTTGCACCCATCCTTCAAACGTGAGGGCCAAATCGTTGAGCGAAAGAGTATTGTTGCCAAAGGTGTATTTACTATTGATGTTATCTACTTTAAAGGCAAGCTCCGATGCCAGCTTTACTTCGCTGAGGTAGGCCACTGCTCCGCTCCTATAGGTCAGTGATGCAATGGCGGTTTTAGTAACCAGGTCGTAGATGTTTTCGGTTACATCGCCCGATGCTTCAAAATCAAAATCGCGGATGCGTGCATAGGAAGAGGACTTTTTATCATCATAAGTAAGGTGGGCATCGGTAATGCTTAGTTTTTTTATCTCCAGCTTGAACGGAGCATTCGAGGATGCGGTGGATTCCGTTTTACTTTCCTTCATAATATCCCAGTTAGCTTTGCCCAGATAATTGACGCGGGCATTCACCACCGGCTGATTCACCTGCAAAGATTGCAACTTGTAAGGACCTCCGTTGAGCACACTCATCAGGTCTACCGTAAAATTGTAGTTCTTGATATAAAGCAAGGTATCGTTCTTGAACTCGCGGATGCCTGTCACCGTAAAGTCGTCCACGGAAAAACGGAAATCGGGGAAGCTGCGCAGCAGCGATAAATCAAAATCGCTGTAGTTGATGGTGGCGTTTACCTGTTTATTGATTTCCTGCTTAAACACTGCCGCTATTTTATCCTTAAACAAAAAGGGCACAGCTACGAGCGCTGCCAGGAAGAGCACAATAACTACGAGGATTGAAAGCAGTATTTTCTTTTTCATTCTCACAAAGATGATTAGTAATACGAATTAGCGAAATAATGTCCGGAGGGAACGCAAGGTGTAGTGGCCGCTTTATCTCCTGCCTTTCTTTTTAGACTTGGAAACAGGGTCTTTTGGCGCTGTTAGTTTTTCGAGCACCTTGCCGGTCTTATCAATCTTGTAACGCTGGCTGATGGTGAGCGATTTGTTTTTGGGGTCTTTTTCTTTCTTGGACACAATCGCAAAGCCGCCTACAAAATCTTCGGCACTTTCAAATGATGGTTGAATCACAAAATTACCGGCCATGTCGATGTAGCCCCAGGTTTACTTGTCTTGTGTAACGGCACATAAGCTATCGCTGTAGCTGCTGCAATCCATAAAGCGATTGATGAACTTCTGCGCACCGGTTACATCCACAAAAAACCAATTGCCATCGATAGCTACTGCGCAGCCCACGTGCAAAGGGCAGTGCATCGGTGTATTTAAAGCTGACCATGGTTTCGCCTTTGGCATTCACAAAACCATACTTGCTGTCCTTAGCAGCCAGATACAAGCCTTCGGTGGGGTCGTTCAATTCTTCATACTCAGCCGGTAAAATAAACTCCCCGCGTTTATCAATCAGTCCGTAGCGGCAATCGGAAGATTCGCAATCGCCCAAGCCTACGATGGCTACCCCCTTCTCAAAATCGGAAAGCGTAATTGAAATCGCGGTTAAAGACCCGCTGATTGTTTTTATCGATGTAGAAATAACTGCATTTATCGCCACAGGGTTTCAGGCGAACCACCGCCAGCCCATTGTGAAAATCGTAGGCTTCCTCATATTCAAACGGAAAAAGGATAGCAATGGAATCGGGGGTGGGCTGCACGCCATAGCCCCATTTACCATCGCGCTGAAAAGGTTTTAGCTCTTTATAGGACAAAGCCAAATCGTTGGCGAGTGCCTTTGTCGGGGAAATCGGGGAAATCTTTTTTGAACTTCTGAAACGACTCCGGTGTGCCATCGGCTGTGCTCAGGGTATATAACTGCCGCCAGGCATCGGCTGTGTTTCGGTTGTTTTTGTAGGTGCGCACAAACTTGGTAAACTCACTCAGCCAACCGTGGCGAACGGTCATGGCATAGATGCTATCCTGAATGGCGTTAAAGGCGGGGTGGTCTTTATATTTACTTTCAAACTCCAGATAGCCCTCAAGCGTTATTGC
>JADJZU010000024.1 GCA_016715625.1 Bacteroidota bacterium | reverse complement strand
GGCCAGTGGTTATCAGGCTTTGTATAGCAACACAAACGGTATATGGAATACCGGGGCAGGCGTTTATTCTTTATACAACAATACCACCGGCAATTACAACTCGGGGTATGGAGTGCAATCACTGTATACAAACACAACGGGATATTCCAATACCGGTATGGGGGTGAACACCTTATACAGTAACACCACAGGTATCTGGAATACAGCCACCGGTACGACAACACAGCTATGGGAGAGTCGGCCTTGTTTTCGTCAACATTAGGAAGCCAAAATGTAGCTGTTGGGAAAAGTAGTTTGTATAGTAATACGAATGGGTATTACAACACGGCAGTGGGCTGCAGTACGCTGCACAATAACACCTGGGGCACAAGTAACACGGCCGGTGGCTATAATGCCCTCTATTATAATACCTCAGGAAGCTATAATGTGGCATTAGGCGACCTCGCTGCAACGTCTAATACATCGGGAAATTATAACGCGGCTGTGGGTAGAACTGCCCTTTATACGAACACCACCGGCTACTCTAATTCAGCTTTTGGGCATCAGGCACTCTATCGGAACTTAACAGGGTTCAACAATACCGGAATTGGCTATTCCAGTCTATATGAGAACACAACAGGCTCTTTCAACACAGCTGTTGGTTATACCGCAGGGCCACTTTTCGGATCCCTTATAAACTCTACCGCTATAGGTAGTTATGCGCAGGTTTCGCAAAAGCAACAGCGTGGTAATAGGAAGCATTAACGGCACAAACTCAGCCACTGTCAGTGCAAAGGTGGGTATAGGCACTACGGCCCCTGTCTATACGCTGGATGTGGTGAGCAGCGATGCCAGAACCGGCAACTTTTACAATACCGCTATATGGGTAGATAATTATGCGGTGACAGGTAACTGTCAAAACAGTGCCGCTATGGGTATGGAGGGTGTTTATGGCGGGCAGTGCGGGGTATATGGAGAGTCTAATTATTGCTGCATAGGAAACAGGTACGGAGTTTACGGTACAGCAACAGGCGGGGCGACAAACTGGGCGGGCTACTTTAACGGGGCAGTGTTTGGCACCAGCTATACTACCAGCGACCGCAAGCTGAAGCGCGATATACAACCTCTGGAGCATGCTTCCGCATTGTTAGCCCGACTGAAACCGGCCTCTTATTACTACCGCACCGATGAATACAGTCAGTTAAACCTGGCCGAAGGCTTGCAATACGGCCTATTGGCCGATGAAGTGAAGGAGATAGTGCCCAGTGCGGTGAAAAAAGCTAAATCGCTGCCGGTATATGAAAATCACGATGCTTCAACGGGCAAAGTAACAGCCCCCGCAGTGGAGTTTGATGCGCTCAACTACACCGAGCTCATACCTATTATGATTGCCACTATTCAGGAACAGCAGCAGCAGATCAACCACCTCACCGAGCTGCTGGAAGGCAGGAAGTAGCGGTTGTTTTGCGGCCGCAAAAAAAAGCCCGCTGCCTAGGCAGCGGGCTTTTTTTAAACCAAAAACCGGGAGCTGTTACACCTCGCCCGTTACGGTAATGCTCACTTCATCGCTGTAACTGCCCACCACTTCATCTTTGTAGAGATAAATCATTTTGTAGTTCCAGGTAGCCGACTGGCCGGGGGCCGGCAAGGGTTGTTTGGGTCTCATCGGCAGAGGGTTTTTGCTAAGGAGGCAAACCCGGGGCTTTCTATCAATACCCGCCATAAAAAATGACAGAAAAATGACGGAGGGGGCTCCATAAGATACTTAGTCTAATTACCCCCTCCCTAACCCCCTCCAATCTTACCAAACCCTGTGGCGAAAGGCACACACTATTATTTTAGCGGCATGAAAACAAAATCTACCACGCTGTTTTATTTCCTGCTGAGCATGCTGCTCTTTATTGCCTCCTGCAAAAAAGAAACCACCGATGATGGCGACAACACCAACAATCCCCCACCGGGCAGCACCACCTTTGCCCTCACCTGGACCGACCTCCCCGAGTTTGCCCAGGACCAGCCCGGAGTGCCCTTTGGCAATTACATCAGCAAGGTCTACAGCACCGCCTATGCGGCTAACAATATGTATGCCCTCATCAGCGATAAGTTTAACCTCTTCCGCCTGGTGCGCCTGCCTTCGAGCAACGATACCCTGCATGTGGTGTCGCTACCCTTTGAGCCCTACTACGGCAAGCTCTTTAACTATGACGATAACTCCATCCTCATTGCCTATCATCCGCAGGGGCAAAATGTGACCAAGGTGTATCAATACACCGAAGGCGGAGGCCTCGTCCCCCTGCCCGACCTCAACTTCGGCACCAATCAGCTCTATAACCTGTCGGCCTACATAGGGCAGGTGTATGCCATGGCCCAAACCACCGACAGCGCCTATGTATACCGCTACAACAATGCACAATGGGAAGTGCTGGGCGGCTCGGCTTTCAGCGAGCGCCTGCCCTTTTACCTGGGTGTGCAGGCCGGTGGAGGGCGCGTAGTGGCCTATGGCTACAATCCTCCGGGCACACTCAGCGGTGGTTTTTACCTGCGGCAGTTTAACGGCACCACCTGGGATGATCTGCCCCTGCCCGCCATAGACACCGTGGACACCGACTTTCAGTTTACCATGAACCACACCGGCAGCAAGATGGCCCTCAGCCAAACCAGCTTTACCACCAAAACATCTAAAGTCTTTGTCTACGACTTTAACTCCTCCACCTGGACCACGCATACTTTTCAGAGCCAGCCCGGAGGGGCCACCACCATGGTCCGCAATCTGAAGTTTGACGAAGTGCTCACCGACCGGCTCTATGCCACCTATATCAACTACCCCATGCAGGTCAGTTTTTATTCGCTCTTTGGCATCAAGTGCCTCGATGGCAATACCTGGACCTCGTCCGAAGGCCTGCCCGCCACCTTCACCGACCCGATTGATTACATCGGTTATCATCCGCGGGGCAACAACCTTTATTTCGGATGGAGCATGGCCAACTCACCCACCATCGGGGTGTTTTTTGCCGCACAGCGATAAAGGAGATCAGGCACTATGCATACTTCCGCTTCTTGCGCGCGGAGAAGAAGTAAAGCAGAATAAGAATAAAGATAACCGACACGGCTGTGCTGCCTATAATCTTTAGCAGCAGCCAAAAGAGGTTGTAAAACGTGCCGGCTTCCACCACAAAATAAAACGTGAGGTAAATGAGCATGGTCACCGTGGTGTAAATAGAAAACCAGGTGATGCCCTGTGCAAACAGGTTGGGGCTTACTTCAAACTCGGTGCCCTTGGGGGTAATAATATTGATGAGAAAAGGCCGCGCATAACCTATAAACAGGCAAGCAGCCCCGTGCATACCCCAGGAGCCTAAAAAGAAATCGAGCAGCAGCCCGGCTCCCAGGCCAATGAATAAAAGCAGCCAGCGTGGCGTTTCAAAAGGCAGCAGCAGCACAAACAGCGGAAACACATATGGATTCACAAAAATGCTGAACCGCATATTGCTGAACAGCAGCACCTGCAGCAGCAGCAGCACAATCAGGCGGAACAAATTCATCGGTATCTGGGCTATCATCTTAGTGGGCTTTGGGGGGGTTAATCACACTATCCAGCTGTTGCATCTCCTCCTTGCGGATGTTGTTGACCACATACACATAATTCAGGTTACCAAAATCGGAGGTGAGGCGCACCGACACATCCAGAAATCCTTTTTCGGGTTCGGCATGCACTTTTTTCACCACGCCAATCATCACATTGCGCGGAAACAACTGCGAGTAGCCGCTGGTCACCACGGTGTCACCCACTTTTACGGGAGCATGCTTGGGCACATCTTCCAATATCGCTTCATCCGGAAAAATGCCATCCCAGCGCAGATAACCGAAATAATCGTTCTTCTTAAAGCGGGCACTCACTTTAAAATCTTTGCTCAGCACGCTCATCACAGCCGAGTAGTGTTCGGTCACGTTTACCACCTGCCCCACAATGCCCGTGGGCGATATCACTCCCATCTGCTTCGTAATTCCCTGAGCGCTTCCTTTGTCTAAATAAAGGATGTTGGTCGGCTCCACAATAGAGTTGCGAATCACCTTGGCAGCTATGTAAGAATACGATTGCACATACCTGCGGGCCGAGGAATCGCTCACGCTGCCGGTGTCCACGCGGGTATCATACAAAGACTCCTGCAGGCGGGCGCGCAGCGAGGCGTTTTCTTTCACCAGCGAATCGCTGATAGAGCGCAGATAAAAATAACTGGCCACATTCTGCGAGGTGGAATACACACGGCCGCTCAGCGCGTTGCCCGTGTTGCTGTACGCAGCCTGATGAAACCGGCTGTTGCGATAAATCAGATAAAAACAGAAAAATTCCAGCAGCAGAAAAAGCAGGAGCAGATAATAACGAACAATAAACCGGAAGAGGTTATACATGGTGCTTCAATTCGCAAATTTACAGCGCACCGACCCGGGCCGGTGTCCGTTTTCGAATCTGATTATTCATCCATCAGGAAGGTGAAGGTATCCATCTTCTTCAGCGCAATGCCGGTGCCGCGCACCACCGCGCGCAAAGGATCTTCGGCTACATGCACCGGTAGTTTTGTTTTCTGGCTGATGCGCTTGTCCAGGCCGCGGAGCAAAGCGCCACCACCGGTCAGGTACAATCCGGTTTTAAAAATATCGGCCGCCAGCTCGGGCGGTGTGGTTTCCAGTGCTTTTAAAATAGCCTCTTCAATTTTAGAAATGCTCTTGTCAATGGCATGGGCAATCTCAGAATAAGAAACAATAATCTGCTTCGGAATACCGGTCATCAAATCGCGTCCGTTCACCGCATAGTCATCGGGTGGCGAGTCAATATCGGTGAGGGCAGAACCCACGTTTATTTTAATCATTTCGGCTGTGCGCTCGCCTATCAGCATGTTGTGCTGTCTGCGCATGTAGTCCACAATGTCGAGGGTAAACTCATCACCCGCCACGCGGATACTCTGGTCGCACACAATACCCGACAGGGCAATAACAGCAATCTCGGTAGTGCCTCCGCCAATATCAATAATCATGTTGCCATTCGGCTCTTCCACATCAATGCCTATACCAATAGCCGCAGCCATGGGCTCATGAATCATCTTTACATCCTGTCCGCCTGCCTGCTCGGCACTGTCTTTCACGGCACGCTTTTCCACTTCTGTAATACCCGATGGAATGCAGATGACCATGCGATAGCGCGGAGGAAACAAAGGTTTCTTCTGGCCATAAATCCTGTTAATCATTTCGCGAATCATGCTTTCCGCGGCTTTAAAATCGGCTATCACCCCGTCTTTTAAGGGACGAACGGTTTTCAGATTCTCGTGTGTTTTTTCATGCATTTGCATGGCGCGCTTGCCTACAGCCACCACTTTATCGGTCTTGCGGTCGATGGCCACAATAGAGGGCTCGTCTACCACTACTTTATCGTTGTGTATAATCAGGGTATTGGCTGTTCCAAGGTCTATGGCAATTTCCTGAGTGAGAAAGTTAAATAAAGCCATGCGGGGTTTTAATTTCTTGTGCGTATTTGAATTGCGGGCGAAGTAGAGAAAAAGTTCTCATAACCCGACTATGTTTCTCCACAAAATTATTTTATTGTAAAAGGAGGTGCTTTCATCACAAAAAAACACAACAGGTTTGCACGCTGTAACTTGAAACTGCTCAACAAAAAAAGGAGATGCCCTTTACTTCAGCCGCGATGGATTTTGCTTTACAAAATCGCCCCAGCCCGATAGTTTTTTGGTGCTGCCGGCCGGCTGATTAGACGTTTGAAAATGATGACAAATGGCTGCGGCCAATCCGTCTGTGGCATCCAGAAATTTGGGTTGCAGTTCAAAGGCGCATAGGCGCTGCAACATGGCAGCTACCTGCTCTTTGGAGGCATTGCCATTGCCGGTTACACTCTGCTTTATCTTTTTGGGAGAATATTCAAACACTTCCACGCCATTCGTTAACGCAGAAGCCAAAGCCACCCCTTGTGCTCTTCCCAGTTTAAGCATACTCTGCACATTTTTACCAAAAAACGGAGCTTCCACGGCACAGGCCGTAGGTTTGTATTCTTTTATCATGCCCTCAATTTTTTCGTAAATAATTTTGAGGCGCATTAACCCATCCTCATACTTCGACAAATGCACCACTCCCATACTCAGCAGTTTTATTTTCTGCTTTTGCACTTCTATAATGCCGTAGCCCAGCACAATAGTGCCGGGGTCAATGCCAATAATGATTTTACTTTCTTCGCCCATCTTTTCGCCCTGCCTTGGCAGGGCTAAGAGAACAAAATCATTGAACAAGAAGGATGAATTCTACATTTTCATTTTTACTGAAGGCCCTTATTGCAGCGCTCCTCGTGTGGCTGATTGCGCACAGGCTCTTTGTTCAAAATGATTTTGAGGCACAGTGGCAATTGTTTACACAAAACCTGTCGGCTGCGCAGGTAGTGTGGATAGTGGTCGCTATCCTCCTCATGCCCGTCAACTGGTACTTGGAAACCATTAAATGGCAAAAGCTGCTGCAGGATAATATCGCTTTTGCGCCTGCCTTGCGCAGCGTGCTGTCGGGCGTTACCCTTGGCTTTGTGAGCCCCGCCCGCCTTGGAGAGTTTAGCGGCAGAATCTGGCATTTGTCGCCAGAGATGCGAAGAAGTGCTTTCTATCTGAGCAATCTGGGGGGCATTGCACAAACCGCCATCACTCTGGTAGCCGGGGCCGTTTGCTTTTCACTATGGGTAAACAATCCTTTTGTGTCGGGTATTGTCATTGGCCTGAGTGTTGTTTTTCTTTTACTCTTTTTTCGATTCGATGTGGTGAATAACTACCTGTCTAAAAAGGACGGCCTGCGCAAGGCGGGATTCTACATTTCCGATGAAGAGTTGCCCGACCTCCGCACACAGTCCATCGTTATTTCTTTTTCGCTGGTGCGTTACCTGGTTTATCTGTTTCAATATGTGTGTGCCTTTCATTTTTTTGGTATAGAGGCTACGGTTTTCACCTTAACGATACATAGCGGGGTGCTGCTGCTCATGAATAGTTTTTCGCCCCTGCTGCCGGCCCTCGATTTTAGTTTCAGAGGCACTGTTGCGCTGTATGTGTTTCGGGAGATAAGCGACAATTCGCTGGCGCTGCTCAGCGCTGCTACGTTTATTTGGTTACTGAATTTAGTTTTGCCGGCACTGGTCGGTTATCTGTTTATTGTCCGCAAAGAGAAACAATCATGATTTTTGACGATACCTACTTTATGCGCGTGGCCCTTAAAGAAGCCCTGAACGCACTGGACGAAGATGAAGTGCCGGTGGGCGCGGTGGTGGTGTGCAACAACAAGATTATCGGCAAGGGCTATAACCAAACCGAGCGATTGAAAGATGTGACGGCCCATGCCGAGATGATTGCCATTACAGCGGCTGCCAATTATATGGGCAGTAAATATCTGGAGGGATGCACGCTGTATGTAACGCTGGAGCCCTGCCTGATGTGTGCCTCCGCCCTGAAGTGGGCACAGATATCGCGCATTGTGTATGGTGCCAGCGATGTAAAAGCGGGGTATTCTTTAATGCCCGCCAGGGTACTGCATCCCAAAACAGAAGTAGCATACGGCCTGATGGCCGAAGAGTGCTCGCAGTTGCTGAAAGATTTTTTTAAGACCAGGCGAGGATAATACTATCCGCGGGCTACCACCTTCCAATCCACTTTGGCGTTTACCACTTCTTTGAGTTTATCGAGCGATACACGCACTTGCTGCATAGAATCGCGTTCGCGGAGGGTAACGGTGTTGTCTTCGAGGGTTTGATGGTCCACGGTTACACAAAACGGAGTGCCAATGGCATCCATTCTGCGGTAGCGCTTACCAATCGCATCCTTCTCTTCATAGAAACATTTGTGTTCAAACTTGAGGTCGTCAAAAATCTCGCGGGCCTTTTCGGGCAGGCCGTCTTTTTTCATGAGGGGGAACACTGCTATTTTGATAGGCGCCAGAAATGCCGGAAGGGCCAGCACGGTGCGTTCGCTGCCATCTTCGAGTTTTTCGTTTTTGTAGCCATTGCAGATAAGGGCCAGGAAGGTGCGATTTAAACCAATCGATGTTTCCACTACATATGGAATGTAGCTTTCGTTGGTTTCGGGGTCGAAGTATTGCAGCTTTTTACCGCTGAGTTCCTGGTGATTTTTCAAATCAAAATCAGTGCGGCTGTGTATGCCTTCAATTTCTTTGACCCCAAAGGGGAAACTGAACTGTATATCCACGGCTGCATTGGCATAATGCGCCAGTTTGAGGTGGTCGAAGAATTTGAGGCTGGAGTCGGCAAAGCCCAGGGAGCGGTGCCATTTCATGCGTTCGGTTTTCCATTGATTATACCATTCCATTTCGGTGCCGGGGCGCACAAAGAACTGCATTTCCATCTGCTCAAACTCGCGGGTGCGGAAGATGAACTGGCGCGCCACTATTTCGTTACGAAAGGCTTTGCCGATTTGTGCAATACCAAAGGGAATTTTTTTGCGACTGGTTTTCTGCACGTTCAGGAAGTTGACAAAGATGCCCTGTGCCGTTTCGGGGCGGAGGTAAATAGTGCTGCTGTCATCGGCCAGGGAGCCTACTTCGGTGCTAAACATGAGGTTGAACTGGCGCACTTCGGTCCAGTTTTTACTGCCGGATAGTTCGCAGGCAATTTCGAGGTCTACAATAATCTGCTTGAGCTCTTCGAGGTTGTTATCTTCCAGGGCTTGCTTGAAGCGGGCTTCGGTGGCGTTCAGTTTTTCCTTAACGCGGAGCACATTGGGGTTGGTGGCCAGAAATTTTTCGCGGTCGAAGGCCTCGCCAAATTTCTTTTGGGCTTTTTCGGCTTCCTTCTCTATCTTCTCTTCCATCTTGGCCATGGCATCTTCTATGAGCACATCGGCCCGGTAGCGCTTTTTGGAGTCTTTGTTGTCGATGAGGGGGTCCATGAAGGCATCTACGTGGCCGCTGGCTTTCCAGGTTTTGGGATGCATGAAGATGGCGGCATCGAGGCCCACGATGTTTTCGTGGAGCTGGGTCATGGATTTCCACCAGTATTGCTGGAGATTGTTTTTGAGTTCTATACCATAAGGACCGTAATCATATACTGCGCTGAGTCCATCGTAGATTTCGGAGGAGGGGAATATGAAACCGTATTCTTTGCAGTGGGAAATGATTTCCTGAAAGGTATTGGTGGTGTTTTCTTTGCTCATAGCGGGCGAATATAAACGCGGAAGTGATATGTGTATGGCCCCGGCAGCCTCTCTCCCGAGCCCCGGCAGCAAGAAGCATGCGGAGCGGAGAGAGGCAAGCATGAAAAAAGAAATTTCGCTATTCGGGAAACTTAAAAACCTGCGGGCGTTTCCAATTCTCCGCCTAATTTTCAAGACAAAAAAATCACCCGAAATTTCTGTTTTTATTCCAAAAAAAAAGCGTGTAAAGTTTTTCCACACAAGGAAATGAAGCCTGTACAAGGTTTCAAAACAGTGCACAGGCGTTTGCACATTTTGTGTGAATAAATGGGGTGGCAATCTGTTTTTGCGAAAAATAGATTCGTAGCACGTTTTCTGAAAAACAGATTTTTAGAACAGACAAAGGGTTACACCTACATTTCGAGAACGTTAAATATATGTGTAACCCTTTTTTCGACCCCGAAAGTCAGCGGAAAACGAACCTGAAACCAAAACTATATATCAAGAAAAAAAATTTACACTATGGCCAAAAAGATTGACAAAAAAGGACTGAAGGTAGACCGCCTGTATACCCAAGAAGGCGTATCGGTTTACGACCTGGTAGAGTATGACCTGCGCAGCAGCGTCATCAGAAACCCGAAGGGGGATGCTGTGTTTGAAATGCACAATGTGGAGGTTCCCAAAGGCTGGAGCCAGGTGGCTACCGATATTTTGGCGCAAAAATATTTCCGCAAAGCCGGTGTGCCGCAGCCGGATGGCACCCTGGGCGGTGAGCGTTCTATTAAGCAGGTGGTACACCGCCTGGCCGATTGCTGGAAAACATGGGGCGAGCGCTATGGCTACTTTGCGAGCAAGCGCGATGCACAGGTTTTTTATGATGAGATTGCCTACTCGCTATTGACACAGATGGCGGCCCCCAATTCTCCGCAGTGGTTTAACACGGGGCTTCACACGGCTTATGGCATTACGGGCAAACCGCAGGGGCACTACTTTGTGAACCCCGATACCGGCAAACTGGAAGAGTCTACCTCGGCTTATGAGCGTCCGCAGCCACATGCCTGCTTTATTTTATCGGTAGATGACGACCTGGTGAATGGTGGTGGTATTATGGATTTGTGGACCCGCGAGGCGCGTATCTTTAAGTATGGCTCGGGCGTGGGCACTAACTTCAGCAACATTCGTGGCGAAGGCGAAAAATTATCGGGCGGGGGCACTTCCTCGGGCCTGATGAGCTTTTTGAAAATAGGCGATGCCGCAGCCGGTGCTATTAAAAGCGGTGGCACTACCAGACGCGCAGCCAAAATGGTGTGCCTGGACCTGGACCACCCCGAAATAGTGGATTTCATTGAGTGGAAGATGAAGGAAGAAGACAAAG
Organism: Bacteroidota bacterium; assembly: GCA_016715625.1. Classification (GTDB taxonomy): domain Bacteria; phylum Bacteroidota; class Bacteroidia; order Chitinophagales; family LD1; genus Bog-950. The sequence continues at coordinate 41,918 of JADJZU010000024.1, read as the reverse complement.
TAGCGGCCCTGATTGCAGCCGGCTACGACAGCCACTACGAAGGCGAAGCCTACAGAACGGTGAGCGGACAAAACTCCAACAACTCTATTCGTGTGCCGAATGCTTTTTTCCATGCATTGGAGAAAGGCGAAAACTGGAATCTGGTGGGCCGCAGTGCCGAGAGAAGAGTAATGAAGACGCTTAATTCTAACGAATTATGGAATAAAGTAGCGATGGCCGCTTGGCGCTGTGCCGACCCGGGTGTGCAATATGACACTACCATTAATGAGTGGCATACCTGCCCAGAAGATGGCCCTATCCGCGCCAGCAACCCGTGCAGCGAGTACATGTTTTTGGATAATACGGCCTGCAATCTGGCTTCTTTTAACCTGCGCAAATTCTTTGACGACCGCACCTTACATTTTAATGTAGAAGGCTTTGAACACATGAGCCGTATTTGGACCATGGTATTGGAGATATCGGTGCTGATGGCGCAGTTTCCTTCTAAAGAGGTGGCGCAGCTTTCGTATGAATTCCGTACCCTTGGCTTAGGCTATGCGAACCTGGGTTCGGTATTGATGGTGAGCGGCATACCATACGACAGCGACAAGGCCCGCGCAATGGGTGGTGCCATTACCGCTATCATGACGGGTATTGCTTACAAAACCTCAGCAGAAATGGCCGCTGCGTTGGGCGCTTTCCCGGGCTACGAAAAGAACAAGAAACACATGCTGCGCGTAATGCGCAATCACCGCCTTGCAGCTTATAATGCCGATGCAAATGCATACGAGGGCATTGAAATAAAACCACAGGGCATTAACCCGAAAGATTGCCCAAGCTATTTGCTGGAAGCAGCTACTACCGCCTGGGATGAGGCGCTGCAGCTTGGCGAAAAACATGGCTACCGCAATGCACAGGCTACGGTGATAGCGCCCACAGGCACCATCGGCTTGCTGATGGACTGCGACACTACCGGTGTAGAGCCTGATTTTGCACTCGTGAAATTCAAAAAACTATCGGGTGGCGGTTATTTCAAAATTGTGAATGAGTGTGTGCCGGCTGCGCTGGAAACGCTGGGCTACAGCCCCGAGCAGATAGATGCGATTGTAAAATATGCCAAGGGCTCTGCTTCTTTCGTTGGCAGTCCTTCCATTAATGCAGACACACTACGCGCTAAAGGGTTTAACAATGCCGATATTGAGAAGCTGGAAGCGCAATTGCTTTCTGCATTCCACATTTCTTTTGCCTTTAACGTTTACACGCTGGGCGAAGAAACATTACAGCGCTTAGGATTTACTACCGAACAATACAAGGCGCCTAATTTTAATCTGCTGCGCGAAATCGGCTTCAGCAATGACGAAATTGAAGCGGCTAACGAATATATCTGCGGCACCATGACCGTGGAGGGCGCTCCGTTCCTGAAAGATGAACACCTGCCTGTGTTTGACTGCGCCAATAAATGCGGTGCCAAAGGGCAGCGTTACATTCATGCCCATGGCCACATCCGCATGATGGCCAGCGTGCAGCCGTTTATCAGCGGTGCTATTTCCAAGACCATCAACCTGCCGAACGAAGCTACGGTGGAAGACATTCAAAGCTGCTACGAACTATCGTGGAAGCTGGGCCTGAAAGCCAACGCCCTTTACCGTGACGGATGCAAACTTTCGCAACCGCTTTCTAACAAGAAAGATGAAGAGAAGGCTGACAAGAAAGAAAAAGCAGAAGCCGCTCCTTTGGCTGTGGCACCGAGCAACGAAGGCGAGTTTAGCAAGCTGACCCCGGAGCAGGTGCTGGAAGCAGCGCGCGTGCTGATGCAGGAAAGCAGCGACACTAACTTTATGCGCGAACTATCCCGCATTGTGGAGCGCAAAAAACTGCCCCACCGCAGAAGCGGATTTACGCAGAAAGCAAAAATTGGCGGGCAGACCGTGTTTGTGCGCACCGGTGAATACAGCGATGGAACGCTGGGAGAAATTTTTGTGGACATGCACAAAGAAGGCGCTTCGTTCCGCTCTTTAATGAACTGCTTTGCCATATCCGTTTCTATTGGTCTGCAATATGGTGTGCCGCTGGAAGAGTTTGTAAATAAATTCACCTTCACCCGCTTTGAGCCAAGCGGCATGGTAGACCATCCGAACATTAAGAATGCTTCATCAGTGGTGGATTACATTTTCCGTTTGCTGGCGTTTGAATATTTAAAGCGCACCGATCTGGTGCATGTTACACCCAGCGAGCTGAGCATGCGCGAGCGCAGCAGCCTGGACCTGACCACCGACATTGCCGATGATTTGGCCGAAGAAACCAAGAGCAATATTTCTACTCATCCGGAAATGCAGGTGACGCCAAAAGCGACTCCTAAGGCCGAGGCAGTAAAGAAAACAGAGCCCAGCAAATTTACGCTGGCCGACAACAGCATGAGTGCTTTCAACAAAGCAGCGCAGGACATGCAGGGCGATGCCCCACCATGCAGCGTGTGCGGCAACATTACGCTAAGAAGCGGCACTTGCTACAAATGCCTGAACTGTGGAAACAGCATGGGATGTAGCTAGTCTGTTCAAGAAAAGCAGGAGTTACGATGCACGGTAGCTTCCTGCACCCAATCAAAAGCGCCTTCAACATGTTGAAGGCGCTTTTTTATTTACAGAAATTGAGATTCAACCCATCTTGCTTACAAAACGCCTGGCAAGCAGATAGATGGTGCCGGCCACCAGTGTAATAAAGAGCACAAACATGGCCACCGGAATCAGCAGCGAAAGCAAGGTGCCGATGATTGAAAAAATATTTTCGAGTGAGGCTACCACGGAGTTGCCGAGGCCGGCCGTCAATTTGGTGGAGCCCAGGCGCAGCAAGCCTGTGCCGCTTTGAATGATGCCGGCTGTGCCGCCACCTGCTATAAGAGCGAGCGCCCATTTAGTCATGGGGTCTAAATCGATGAACATGGAAGCGGAAATGATGGTGCCGGCAATCACCGAGCCGGGGGTGGTGAGCGTATCGAGCAGATTGTCGACCACCGGTATATAATAGGCCGCTACTTCCAACACACTGGCTACGCCAAAGCAGGTAACAGCCGCCCAGGTGTTCATCCATTCAAAACCGGAAGACAGCGGCACAAAACCAAACCTGGCGGCCAGGCTGGCCAGCAGCAGCGGAACAAAAATGCGAAACCCGCAACAGGCGCTCAGCGCTATGCCCAAACAAATGCCGGTAAGAATTTCCTGCAGTTCCATGTGGCGAAGTGAAAAGAAATTTGTAATACTGCAACCTATGATAAAAAACTTTACTATTTGTCTGCTGCTGGTCTTGAGTAGCTGCCCGGTAATATTCGGGCAATCACCGTGGTATCATCATACCACTATCTATCAAATATATCCGCGCTCTTTTTACGATAGTAATGGCGATGGCATTGGCGATATCCCCGGCATTATTCAAAAGCTGGACTATATCAAAAGCCTGGGATATGAGACCATCTGGTGTTCTCCGTTTTTTGCATCGCCCCAAAAAGACTTTGGATACGATGTAAGCGACTATCGGCAGATAGCACCCGAGTATGGCACGCTGGCCGATGCGGAGCGCCTGATAGCCGAAGTGCATCAGCGCGACATGAAAATTTTATTCGATATGGTGATGAACCACACCAGCGATGAGCATCCGTGGTTTGCAGAAGACCGGCATAGAAAACCGGAGGAGCGGGGCGCGAGGCGCGATTACTATGTGTGGACCGACCAGCCCAATAACTGGAAGAGCATGGTGAGCGGCAATGCCTGGCGCTACGATACTATCCGCCAACAGTATTACTACGCTGCATTTCTTCCTTTTCAGCCCGACCTCAATTACAGAAATGCAAAAGTGAAAGAAGCCATGCTGGACCATGTACGCTTCTGGTTGAGAAAGGGTGTAGATGGATTCCGGCTGGATATTTTCAATTCCATTTATGAGGACGATTCGCTCAGAAACAATCCTACTTCGGGAAATATAGAATCGCACATGCAGCGTCCTGTGTATACAGCTAACCGACCTGAAAGCCTGCAATTTGCAGAAGAACTTCGGGCTGTTTGCGATTCGTTTGGAGAACGGATGTTGCTGGGCGAAATTATTGGCGATCGCAGTGTAAGCCGGAAATATTGTGGCGATAAAATCAATAACCGATTAACGCTGGCCTTTGATTTTGAAATGCTGCGTTTTCAGTTCAGCGCAAAGTATTTTGCAAAGCTGGTAAGTAATTTAGAAAACGATTTTCCGGAGCCTTTTATGCCTGCCTATGTGTTTAGCAACCACGACCGCAGGCGGAGCATGAAGCGGTTGAACAATGATGAATCCAAAGCAAAACTGCTGCACTTGATGCAACTCACCCTGCGCGGGGTACCGTGTATGTATTATGGCGAAGATGTGGGCATGACCGATGCAAAACTTCCTTACAAGACAGCCTTGGACCCTATCCCCCATTATGTAAAACTTCCTCGCGGCATTGTAAATATGGTAGATGAAACACTCAACCGAGATGAATTGCGCACACCTATGCAATGGAGTGCAGATAAAAATGCAGGCTTTTCTACTGCTGAAAAAACATGGCTGCCGGTAAATTCCGATTACAAAAATGTGAACGTAGCCAACGCTTCTGCAAGCGATAGCAGCCTGCTGCTTTTAATAAAACAGACGCTGGCTCTCCGAAACAAAACAAAAGCCTTATCGCACGGAGCCCTGAAATTGATTTCAGCGGAGCAACTCCCCGCCCATGTGCTGGCTTATAAAAGAACGTGGGGAAACGAGAAAGTGGTAGTGGTCCTGAATTTTGGGAAAAGGGAAGTGGAAATGTCGGTTCCCGGCACATTCAGCAAAGTGGAAGTAAGTAACAGCAAGGGAAATAAACTAAGCGGTGAGAAACTAACCCTGGCGGGATGGGGAGGTGTGGTGTTAGCCCGCTAATCTGTTAAATGCATTAAACTTTTTCTAAAAAGCGGAATTACAGCAAACTATGTGAGAGAACGTTGTATTTTCAATCGCACGAAAATCTATTTTCGTTCACCGCATGAGCAGCACTTCATCTTATACCTCGCTGGTTGAAAAACTAGACCGTTTTATTCGCAAGTATTACACGAATCAGCTGATTCGCGGAGCCATATTTTCGGGCGTATATGTGCTGGCCTTTTTTTTGGCTATCAACCTGCTGGAGTATTATTTCTATCTCTCTCCGCTGCTGCGCAAGATTCTGTTTTTCGGTTTTATTTTTTCATCGCTGGCTTTCCTGGCAGCTTTTTTTGTGCAGCCTCTTCTGCATTATTACCGGCTGGGGAAAATCATTTCGTACGAGCAGGCTGCTGTCATTATAGGCACCCATTTTGCCGAGGTAAAAGACAAGCTGCTGAATATTCTGCAACTACACCAGGCATCGGCTACGCAGGAGTCGCAGTTGTTGCTGGCCGCTATTGATCAAAAAGCGGTGGAGCTAAAACCCGTAGACTTCACCTTTGCCATAGACCTGAATAAAAACAGAAAGTATCTGAAGTATCTGGCTCCGCCTGCGTTGCTTTTTCTGTTTATCATCATTGCAGCACCTAATGTGATAAAAGAAGGAACCAAGCGGCTGTATCACAACGACACTTTTTACGAAAAAGAAGCTCCCTTTCGGTTTGTGGTTACCAATAAAAATTTGAAGGCTTTGCAGTTTGAAAATTTTTTGCTGGAAGTAAAAATAGAAGGCGATGTACTGCCGGCTGAAGTGCAATTGCAGGATATAACATCGGGTCACTCGGTAACACTGAAAAAACAATCGGCACAATCGTTTACATACGAGTTTATCAATCTTCAAAAAACCACGCGCTTCAAGTTATCGGCCAATGGCTTTCGCTCTGCCGACTATGAATTGGAAGTGGTGGCCAAACCGGTGGTGGCCGGTTTTGAAGTAAGCTGCGATTACCCGGCATATACCGGAAAGCAAGATGAAATGCTCCAAAACATGGGCGACCTGGTGGTGCCGGCCGGCACCAAATTGAGTTGGCGTTTCAGCACACAAAATGTGGAGTCTATTACGTTTGCGATGGGCGACTCTGCTTACAACGTAAAACGAAGCGGAGAGAACGACTTCAGTTTTTCCAAAACGATGTTGCAAAGTGCGCTGTATACCATTAAAACATCGAACCAACAGGTGCAGGATGCCGACAGCGCTTCTTATTCCATAAACGTAACGCCCGACCTGTATCCCATTATTGCGGTGCAGGAGCGAAACGATTCGGCTACCCAAAAATATTTCTATTATATCGGAGAAGTAAGTGACGATTATGGCCTGCGCAACCTGACCTTCCATTATCAAATTACCCGAGCCGATTCTTCTACGGCCACCGACCGAACCATGGATGTAAACATCAGCAAAGGCCTCTCTTCGCGCTTTACCCATTACTGGAGCATTTCGGACCTGGGCATAAAACCCGGTGACCGCATGACTTACTATTTTGAAGTATGGGATAATGATGGCATACACGGAAGCAAATCGGCCCGCAGCAATATGATGGAGTTCAACATGCCTTCGCTGAACGAGCTGAACAAAGAAATTTCGAAAGAAAACAAGGAGATAAAGCAAGATTTAAAAGACCTGATGAACGATGCCAAAGACCTGAAAAAAGACCTGCAGACCATGAAAGACAAACTGCAGGAAAAACAAAACCTGAACTGGGAAGACAAAAAGAACCTGCAGGAAAATATAGAGAAGCAGAAAGACCTGATGAAGCAGATGGAGGAGATGAAAAATAAACTGGAGCAGAATTTTGATAAGCAGTCGGAGTTTAAGCAGGTGGACGAAAAGATAGCTGAAAAACAAGAGCGACTCAAAGAGCTGATGGAAAAAACCCTGAGCGATGAGATGAAAAAGCTGATGGAAAAGCTGGAAAAAATGCTGGATCAGCTACAGAAAAAAGATGCGCTGGAAAAGATGGAGGATATGAAGAGCGAAAACGAAAAAGTGGAGAAAGAACTGGACCGCATGCTGGAGCTTTTCAAAAAACTGGAGTTTGACCAAAAGCTGGAAGAAACCGCCAAAAAACTGGAGAAGCTGGCCGAAAAGCAGGAGGAGCTGGCCAAGCGTGCCGAGGAAAATAAAGACGCCAAAAACGAAGCCCTGCAAAAAGAATTGAAAGAGCAGCAGGAAAAACTGCAACAGGAATTGAAAGAAGCCCGAAAAGATGTGGAGGACCTCAAAAAGCTGAACGAAGAAACCAAGAGCGAACAGGATTTCAAAGACATCGAAGAAAGCCTGGATAACGCGGAGAAACAACAGGAGGATGCACAAAAAGACATGCAGCAAAAGAAGAATGATGCTGCATCTAAAAATCAGAAGAGCGCTGCCAACAACATGAAAAACGCTTCGCAGAAAATGAGCGACATGAAAATGCAGATGGAGCAAGAGCAAAACGCAGAAGACATGGAAGCCATCCGCCAGCTTTTAGAAAACATTGTGCAGCTTTCTTTTGATGAAGAAAAACTGATGAATAATGTGAAAGCCACCAACATCAATAATCCCAAATATGTGGAACTGATGAAAGACCAGCAGCGCATTCGCGAAAACTCAAAAATGGTGGAAGACAGTTTGTATGCACTCGCCAAACGGCAAGACCAGATTAAGTCTTTTATCACCAAAGAAATTACCAGCGTCAACAAATACCTGGGCAAAAGCATTGATGACATGGAAGACCGCAATGTGGTAAAAGCCATGAGTCAGCAGCAGTTTGTAATGACCGGCTACAACAATCTGGCGCTCATGCTCAGCGAAGCATTACAGCAAATGCAGCAGCAACAAAGCGAAAGCGAACAGAAGAGCAGCGGTGCGCCCAAAAAGAACTGCATGAAATGCAAAAAACCGGGAGCCGGATTGCCCAACTTATCCAAGATGCAAAAACAGCTGAACGATAAAATGCAGAAGATGGGCGAAATGATGAAGCGCGAAGGTCAGGGACAAAAACCGGGGCAGCAGGGGCAAAGCCGCGAGTTTGCCGAAATGGCGCAAATGCAGCAGCAGATTCGCAAAGAACTGGAGAAGATTAATCAGCAGGAAAATAAAGACGGCAAAGGTTCATTGGGCAACCTGGGCGAAGCCATTAAAAAGATGGAAGAGACCGAAAAAAATCTGGTGAACAAACAACTCACCACCGAAATGCAGAAGCGCCAGAATGAAATAATGAACAAACTGCTGGAAGCCGAAAACGCACAGCGCCAGCGCGATGAGCAACCCGAACGCGAAAGCAACTCCGGCAAAGACCTGCAGCGTTCGCTTCCGCCTTCGCTCGAAGAATACCTGAAAGCGCGCAAAAACGAAACCGACCTGTATAAAACCGTACCACCCACACTGAAACCTTACTACAAAAATCTGGCTGAAAAATATTTTCGAAACATCACCATCCAGCAGCCGTAAAAGTTTGTTGAGTATAGGTTTGATGGTTCTTAAACAAATGTTTAATTCGCAACAACAAAGACACCTGTGAAAACAATCCGGTTCAATAGCAACCCTTCCAATATATCCATCGTTGAAAAATTCATTGATGACCTCAAGAACGAATTAAACATTGGGGACGATGTATATGGTAATATCCTCATCTCACTCACAGAGGCGGCCAATAACGCCATGATTCACGGCAACAAATGTGACGAAACCAAAGAAGTAACCATTGACTATGAGTTGGATGGCAGAGGCAAGAACCTCACCTTTATTGTAAAAGACCAGGGCCCCGGTTTCGACTACAACAACCTGCCCGACCCCACCGCCCCCGAAAACCTGGAACGCACACACGGCAGAGGCGTTTTTTTAATGATGCAACTGGCCGACATGGTAGTGTTCAGCGATAAGGGCGCCACCATCGAAATGCAGTTCAGGCTGTAACACCTCCTTTTTAACTTTCAGATAACCCGGTTACCAATAAGTAACACCGACCACTTGTGGCAGGTGCTCCGGTTTGTGAGAGAGTAGTGTCTAGTTATGGTATTAACAGTGTCCTTCAATGCCATAATTTCCTTCTTTATGGTCATAATTTATTTCTTCACGGTCATAATTTCCATCTTTAGGCTCATAAGCACGAACTTTAACCTAATAGCCACCCTCTTTATCTGCATAATCTGTTTCGTCCGGCACATAATTCACACCACCATCGCTATGATCTTCTGCTTTGCGCTGCTAAGCGCCTTATTCAGCGTCTTAACCCTTTTCGCTAGCGAGCTTAAACGGGTAAGCAGCCTACGGTTCTAGGCCACAAACGGCCTTTAGCCAATGCATTCGTATTGTAAATTCAGCTATCCGGAGGGTGCCACCATCCAACTGCAGTTTCGGCTGTAAAAGAGCAACAGAACAATGCTGTTTACCACAATAAAAATCCCCGTTCCAAGTAATATGAAACGGGGATTTCTGTAAAGGAACTTATCCTTATTACTTAGGCTCAATAGGAGCCAGCTTCATTTCTTTTGGTGGCTCCGAAATTTCTGATTCAGGCGCAGGAGCATCTTCTTTTACTTTCTTTTCTTTCTTCTTAGGGGCAGGTTCCACAAGCGATACACCACTCGGGCTGGCACTGTTGGCTTTGGCCTTATTTCCTCCCTTAAAGAAATCAAACAAGAGCGAAAAACGCAGGGTGTTATCCAACGGGTTTCTTTGAATGCCTGTAGGGATCAGATAAGAAAAATTGAGTCCTACAATACTGTATTTTACCGTGAGCCCGGCAGTCACAAACTGGCGGTTTCCTTTATTCCTCGGCTCATAAAAATAACCAAAGCGAACCCCAAACTGTTTATTATACATATACTCCGCACCAATAGCAAAAGTGGTCTCCTGCAATTCCTCTTTAGACTTAGACCCTTTTACACGCTGCACCTTGCCATTGGCATCCATATATAAGAAGCCCGGTGCATCGCCAAACGAAGTAAAGATTCCGGTAATAGGGCTTTTCTGTCTCCAATCGGCACCCGGCACTCCGTTTTTGTCATAATTCGGATTGATGGTATCGCCACCCAATTCGTAAGGGATAGTAGCAGGCTGTGGCGAGGGCACCAGCAAGCGGCTGATATCCATATAAAGACCAACCGCATTCTTCTGGTCAATATTCAAAGTATAGCCCAGACCAATCCTTAGATTGGTAGGGATGTAATCGGCATTCTGAGCATTACGGGTATAAGTTATCTTATTACCGATGTTCGAAATATTCATACCCACCCGCAAGTCGTGTTTCATTTTTCCTTTCCCGAACTGCTTGTAATACATCCACGATATATCAGCAGCACCGGCATAACCCGGGAAGGTAGCAATGCCATCTACACCCACATTACTCAGGTTAGAGTAAATAAAGCGGATGGTGGCCGCTATAGAGAAATCATTAGAAAGCTTCCTCGCATAGCCGGCATCTAAGCTGAATTCCTGCGGTCTAAAATTGCCGATTTCCGCTCCGTTATAATCGGTAAAGGTGATGTTACCCAACGAAAAATATTTCAACCCGATTTGTACGGTTTGCTTCTCTTTTACTTTGTAATAGCCGGTGAGGCCTCCCATGTAAATATCATTTACCAGGGCTTTGAGCCAGGGAGTAAAGGACACTGAAAAACCAAAATCTCTTTCATTGAAAGCCATGTTAGCCGGGTTCAGAAACAAGCTGTTGACATCGGCCGGTGTGGCCACACCCACATCGCCCATGCCGCCTGCGCGGGCATCGGGGTTAATGCGAAGAAACGGAACGGCTGTAGTAACAGTATTAATTCGAACGCCATTTTTGGAAAGTGCCGTGGGGTCAAACTGGGCTTTCGCCTCTTGATAGCTCGCAGCAAGCGCCAGCAAAGAAAGGGCAGATAAACAACGAATGCGCAACTTACTATTCATGTAATTAGATGGTTTTGTATTGATTTTCTAAAAAAAGTAGAAGTGCGTCTATAACGAATCCGGTTTATTTTATTTTGAAGGAAGCCAAACATAAGCGATTTTGGGGTATTGGCAAATGAAAAAACCGCAAAAGTATTTTGCGCTTGCCATCCGTTTGAAACAAAAAAAGAGGGGAAGAACCTTGTCATCCCCTCTTTTTTTGTCCGGCTATTTGCCTGCTTCTATAAACTGAACCTCTAGTTTGGTCGAATGCTCCAAATCGGATAACACCGGAGCGGGCAGTTCGTATTCTTCGAGCGGTGGGTATTTTTTCCAGTAGGCCGGGTCATATTTGTATTTAGACTCATAGAGTTCGGTCATGGCACTAAAGTTTTTTTGCAACGCAACACCCACCTGTTCGGTTTCAAAATCGTAGAAGTGCATTTCAAAAGCTTCTTCCACAATAAAATCAACGTTTCCGGTTACTTTGTTCAGCACATGGTGGTTGTAGCTGCGCGTAATACTGCTCACCACATATTTACCATCTATCTTTTCCGTTTCAATCACATTCTTTTCGTTCACCAATTTCCATCGGCTGTCGTTGGCATAGCGGCTTTTTACATAATAGGGATTAGGGAATTTTTCAATCTCTACACGCGTAATCGCATACGTTTCTTTGGCTACCCACACACGGGCATTCTCCAGTTTGGCGCTGCTGCTTTCTTTGTATTGCAGTTTAATCACGTATTGAGCGGTGTCTTCCGATTCAAACTTGGGCGAATAAAAATCTATCTTTTTAGGGTCCAGAAAGTTGCTGCGGTTGTAGCTATACGGATTTTCTTTTAGCAAATCCACCAGATGGTCGCCATGTTCGTCACCGTTGGTTTCATAGTTTTTGCTTCTGCGCACTTTATTGGTGCGCACGCTCTCGTGAAAAGAGTATTCGTAGATATTTTTACAGTTGAACGCCACGGTTACATCGGCTTCTATCAAGCGCACACACACTCCGTTCTCTTTGTGGTATTGGCGGTAAAAACCGGTAGATAAAAGAGAATCGCGCAGCAGATTGGTTTTCATGTTGGTGATAGCTTTCAGCAACACCCCCTTGGCATTCATGGCCACCACCACTACTTCTTGTTTGGTTTCGGTAGAAGTAGCCAAAGACACACGAATGGTGTCGCCATTTTTATAGTCGCGTACCGATACCGCTTGGGTAAGATACCCCACAAACGACACGCGCAGCGAATCTTTCAGGTTCACCTTGGGCACCGGAATCTCAAAGTAGCCGTTATCGTCTGTCATGCCGCCCAGTTGTGTGTTTTTGATTTGGATGGCAGCCATACTCATGGGAGCGTTATTGGCTTCTTTGTCGTAAACAAAACCCACTAGCAAAATATTATCCTGGGCCTGTAACAGCCCGATGCTCAGCAGCAGCGCAATTAGAATGATTGGTTTTTTCATAGCCGGTGTTTTAATGCTAACGCGAAAAGTATAAAAATTGATATGAGACCATCAGAAAGCGCATTGCCTTTGGCGGCTGCACTCGCTCTAGTCGGGCAATAAACGGGCCATTATCCCTGGCTCCAGATTTCCAGTGTAAGGTTAGCATCGGTAGAAAGGAGCCCCGACTGTTTTCGCGATTGCACCACCGACCTTGCGCCTTGCACCAAAGTGCTGCCATACGGCCCGGCAACGTGCAAAATGTGTTTCAGATAATCGGCCGAACAGCCGCCTACATAGCTGATGGCAGTTCCCAAACCTTGCCAAAGGTCCGGCTGCCGATTGATTGCAAATGAAGCGATAGTTTGCTGTGCGCTATCAAAATTTCCTTGCGCTGCATACCACATGCTTCTGCCGAGGCCTGCATCGTAGTGCTTTATAATTACTTCGTTGGCGTAGCTCCACTGATGCTGTTGTAGTATGCTTTTTCTCCGTCTGAACATGCCCTCATAATAGCCATAGCCATCCGCCACTTTAGCTACATCTACACCATCGCACAGCACTAAAAACTCCTCCGGTGGCCAATGCTCCTGTGCCAATGCCCAGCCCAGGCCAATGTAAATTTGTGTGGCGTGTGCAGCTTTGTGTAGGTCCAGAAAGCGGAGCCAATGCAAAAGATTGTGCTGTTGTTTGATGTCGGCCAGCGCACATTGCATAGAAGCCGATTCGTAGGCTATGGAGCGAAACAGCTCCGGATATTTTTGAAAATCTAATGGGGAATGCGCCCAATCTACAGTGACGGGCAACGACTCCTGCACCTCGCGGAAAATGTGTGCGATGGTAGCCATCCGCTCTTGAATCACAGCTGTATCAAACAGCATCAGGCGGTTTGCTTTGCCGGATAAAACCACATGGTTTCCACATCTTTGCGAATGGCTTCATCCGGTGGCACATTATAGCTTTCATCTACCGTGCCCGGCTCCGGTACATAATCCCCGTTTAAGCTCATAGTGTAAGGGTTCACCGGCATATCATGTGGAGTTCCTTTTACTTGCGCGCTGACTTTACGAAAAACTTCTGCTGCTATTTTTTCGAGTAAAGAAATATTGACAGCAATCTGTTCCAATAATTTATCGCCATAGGCTGTGTCGATATTCCGTTGAAATTGTTGCATTACATTCAAATCAAACGGATCGATATATCGGTTTTCGAACAATTCGTTTTGATAGGGCAACCAATCCAAAAACAACTGCTGCATGCGTTCATGCAGTTTGCCAAACTTTTGTCCTAAGCTGTCGGGTGCTGCAAACAATTGCTTGAGCATGCGCAAATCGGTGAAGGCATTATTGGTAAACAGCACGCATGGAACGGCCCAGTATAAGCCCCAATCCCATAAAATTTTATTAACCATAATCTGAGGATTTCCCATCAGGTTGTATTTATTCTGATAGATGGGAATCCAGCGATTAACCAGCGTAAGATAGGTGCGCTCATAAATTTCGGCTCTGAACTGCACATCCTCCCCTTTCAAATCGCGAAGAATTAAATCGCTGAGAAATGTATTGCTCAGAGAAATGAAGTCGGTGCCGGGCGAATAAAACGGGTCCAAAAAAGCTCCGGCTTCTCCGCTTACACCCCATCTTTCGCCTCCATCGTAAGCGCGGCCACTATCGTGGGCAAAGTGTTTCAGAATTTTAAAGTCGAGTTTATTGGGCGTTTCGGGCTCCAGCATATTGTAACAAAGCGGTTCGTTTTTCTTCAACCACTCCATCGCATTTTCGTAGGTATTAAAATCCTCGAACCGGTGAATGGCCGGATCGGCCACAATGCCAATGCTCGTATTTTTTGACCCCAACGGAATCACCCATACCCAATAGCCTTTATCCAGAAAATGGACAGTACTTAAATAGCGCAAACCCGATACCAGATAGTTTTGCCAGTCCTTGTTATCGCTCCACTTGTCAATATCTATTACGCCTTTCAGCCTCCACCATACTGCATTTACATGGTGCTCCATGGGTTTTTCGAAGCCCAGCTTTCGCTTCAGGAAACTACCACGTCCGGTGGTGTCGGCTACCCAACGTCCGGTAACAGTTTTTTCCTCTTTGGCCTGTACATAAGTGAAAGCGTGGTGCTCTTGACCAAATGCAACGTCTTTGGCCACTGCGTCCAATATCACTTCGGTGCCCAGAGAGCGGGTGTGTTGCAGTAAGTAGTTTTCAAGCGTACCTCTGTCCAATTGGTGACTGGGAGTGGGCAACCATTGCCGAGGGCCTAGCTCCAGGCGTGTGGTGATGTCTGCTTTATTGCGAGAGCGGAAAAAAAATCGCAGACCATGCTTGGGTAGTTCGTGTGCTTCAAGATAATCTTTGAGCCCAAGCACGTTGCGCAGGTAATGGCTACCCAGTTCCACCGTGCTTTCGCCTACTTTATGAGCCGCAATAGTGGCTTCGCTTTTTCTGCGTTCCAGCACCAGAATTTTTATATTGGGCATCGCCCTTTTCAACTGAATAGACAGGGTGAGTCCGGCTAGTCCGCCACCGGGAATAATGACATCGTAATGATTTGCTTGCATAGAACAGAAATTAAATAGTGTTTATCTAAAGGCCCTGATAGTACTTCATTTTTGCGGCTGCTTTCTTTAAAAAAAATATGCGTAAAAATAGCGTGTTAAGGGTAAGCACAATGGGGGCAACGATAAATAAGGCAAAGAGCAGATAATATTTGAAAACAACCAGCCATGCTTTGCGGTTCTGTCTTTTTACAATAAAACGTGCCCACAGACTAAAGAGTCGCGGAGCGCGCTCCTCTATAAACATGAGATTGTATTGCACCGCTGCAGCGCCTTGCTGCACCAGTTGCTGTTGCAGACCGTCCCATTTTTCTGTGAATAAAATTTCGAGAGTAGTTTGTCCAAATATCCGGGTTTGCGCAATGTCTTCATCCGATACACCGGGCTTCGGAAACAGGCCGAGATATTTGTCTTTTTTGCCGGTCAGCATCCAATAAAGAATAGTAACTACACTGATTAAGTTCGGATTTCTATCTACCAATGCGATGTTGCCAACCAACTTGGCTCCGGCTGTATGCAGCAGCGCTTTTAGTTTTTCTTGCGAACTAATCCACATATTTCTGGAGCCGATAAGGGTAACCACGGGGGTGTCTTTTAACACAGCCTGCACTTTGCTCAGCCGAACCAAGGCATTGATGGGTAAGCTCAAAGACAAAAACCAGGGTTGATAAGCCAACACAACCAAATCGTATCGTTCTCGTTTGAATTCAAATTCCTGAAGCGGAATCGGATGACCCAAAACGGTTTCGGGCATGGCATCAAAAAAAGAAGCAGAGGTCCATGGAAAAGGAAAGTCCTTCAGTGGCTTTACCCGAACAACCTCCACCGACACCTCCTGCTCGTAAAATGGCTGAAGAAAACTATTGACAATATCGGTGAGCTGACCCGTTTGTGAATAATACAACACTAAAACATGTTTGCGCATAGCCGCCTTTTTAAACAACGTCACTGAAGTCAAAAATAGGAATGAAAACCACAAGAACAGCCCGTGGTATGTGAACGTTGAATAGTGGTCAATTATAATTTGTTTCTTAATGTTGTGTTCGGTTTTTCCGGCCAATTCACCTACCGGAAAAGCAGAAAATCACATGTCATTCAGAGAAGTATACATCACCCGAACCTCACATTATTTTCCCAATAGTCCTGTTTCCAACGATGAAATGGAGCAATATCTGGGGCTCATCAACGGCAAACCAAGCAAGAGTAAAAATGTAGTGCTGCGCAATAATGGTATTAAACGCAGGTTTTATGCCTTGCAAAAAGGCGGAGTGCCCACGCACACCAACGCGGAGATGGCTTCGCTGGCTATCCGTAAATTATTTGCGCAAAACGCGGAGGAGATTAAAACCGTACAGTTGTTGACCTGCGGCACTTCCACCCCCGACCAAATGATGCCCTCCCATGCGGTGATGGTGCATGGCTGGCTACCCGAAGCGAACGAAGTGGAAGTAGTATCATCAGCGGGGGTATGCTGTTCGGGCATGCATGCGCTGAAGTATGCATATATGGCACTGAAAACCGGAGAAGCCGATGTGGCAGTAACCACCGGCTCGGAACGCCTGTCGCGTGTGTTATGTGCCGATGCATTTGAAGATGAAGCCAAAAAACTAAGCGAGCTGGAAAGCAATCCAATACTGGCGTTTGAGAAAGACTTTTTGCGCTGGATGCTTTCCGATGGAGCGGGGGCATTCTTACTGAGCAACACCAAAAACGAACATTCGCCCAGCCTTCGGATAGACTGGATAGAGAGCAGTTCTTTTGCTCATCAGGTGGAGCCCTGCATGTATATGGCCAGCGAAAAGCGGGCCGATGGTTCATTGAAAAGCTATATGGATTTTACTCCCGAAGAAATTGCTGCACAATCGGTGCTAAGCATGAAGCAGGATGTAAAACTACTGGACAAACACATTGTGGAGCTGGGCTATGTAACGCTGCGGAAAGTGCTGAATAAAAAAGGATTTTCAATACAGGAGATTGATTACTTCTTACCTCACTTATCCAGCGAGTTTTTTAGAAAAAAGATAGCCGATAAACTGGAGCAAAACGGGCTGGGTATTCCGCAGGAAAAGTGGTTTACCAACTTAAGCCAGGTTGGCAATGTGGGAGCAGGCTCCATCTTTTTAATGGTCGATGAATTGTTCCAAAGCGGGCGACTGAAAACGGGCGAAAAACTGCTCCTGATGATACCTGAAAGTTCACGCTTCTCCTATGTATACGCCATGCTAACTGTATGCTGACATGAAAAAGGAAGAAGTGCCTCAAGACCCCAGTGTGCTCGATAAATTTACCAAAGAGGTATGCTATGCCGTGGACGAAAAAGGCGAGTACACTACTACCTTAAGTCGTGGATGGCAGGTAAAAGCAGATGCGCTGGGAATTACCTGGCAGGATGTGGAAGCACGCGTGGAGGAAGCCCGGCAACAAATCAAAAACGGAGCCCGTAGCCCCATTGCTTATTTTATGGAAGTAAACATGATGGATTTGGCCATGGTGTCTGCCTATACGGGCTTCTGGCAATGGACCATTAAGCGACATCTGAAACCGGATGTATTTAAAAATCTATCGGACAAAAAACTGCAGAAATACGCTGATGCATTTCAGATTTCATTGCAAGAGTTAAAGAACTTTTGATGGCATCATTTGTCTGTATGGTTACTTCACCCACTCGTTGATTATTGCTGCCATGAAAATTCCCTTTGAACACATACAATCGGCCCACTGCGAAAACGGGGTAACCACCAATCTGCTTCGGCATGCCGGTATTACCCAAATCAACGAGCCCCTGGCATTTGGAATCGGGGCCGGCATTTTTTACATCCATCTGCCATTTTTAAAAATAAATAATGGTCCTGCGGTTTCTTTTAGAACCATGCCCGGGCAAATTTTCAGCAGAACCTGTCATGCACTAGGTGTGCGGGTAAGCCGACAAAAATTTAGCTCCAAAGAAAAAGCGCAAGCAGCATTAGATGCCTGCCTGGCGGCCAATCAGCCCGTGGGCTGTCAGGTTGGTGTCTATTATCTCACCTATTTTCCGGTGGAATATCGGTTTCATTTTAATGCGCACAACCTGGTAGTGTATGGCAAAGAGGGCGATCAATACCTCATTAGCGATCCGGTGATGGAAACAGTGACCACGCTCTCATCGGCCGACTTGCAACGCGTGCGATTTACGCAAGGAGCCCTAGCGCCCAAAGGACAATTATATTATCCTAAACAGGTAGCCGCTGTTTCGGATGAATGCATAGCGAAAGCCATAGCGAAAGGGATAAAACATGCGGCCTGGTTTATGACCGAAACGCCTGTGCCCATCTTAGGCGTCAATGGAATTAAATACACTGCTCGAAAAATCAAACGCTGGCGCGATGAACTTGGCTACAGACGAGCGGGGGCCTATCTGGCTCAGTTCGTTCGCATGCAGGAGGAAATAGGCACAGGTGGAGCAGGCTTTCGATTTGTATATGCTGCTTTTTTACAACAGGCGCATGCATACGTACACAAAGATGAGTTGCCCGAGATCTCTAAACAATTCACGGCTATTGGTGATGCCTGGCGCGCATCTTCGGTGCAGGCATCGGGCATTTACAAAGGCAGATGGACCGAGCAAAAAGATTTTGACACCATGGGTGATATGCTCTTAGAAATTGCTGAAATGGAGAAAAAGGCTTTTAAAAATCTGCTGAAGATAAAGTGGTAAAAGATGAGCAGCGCAGCCATAGAAATTAAGAATCTTCACTTCCGTTATGCGGAAAATTCAGGCGTAGTCTTCAGTGACTTTAATCTGCGGATTGATGCCGGAGAACGATTTGGGCTTTTGGGTCCGAATGGAGCTGGCAAAACCACCCTCCTCAATTTAATGACCGGTGTGCTGACTGCCAGCAGTGGAAGAATTTGTGTGCTTGGTAAAGATATAGCTTGCGAGCCTATGGCTGCGAAAAGATTGTTTGGGTTTGTACCACAAAGTCATTCTTTATACCCGGACTTAAGTCCACTGGAAAATCTCGATTTTTTTGGAGCATGGGCTGGACTACAGCGGAAGGAGATTCAAAAACGATCACTGGAACTGCTCGACATTTTGGGATTATCGCAGGTGGCCGATAAGCAGGTGTCAAAATTTTCGGGTGGAATGAAAAGTCGCCTGAATCTGGCTATAGGGGTGATTCATGCTCCACAAGTTTTGTTTCTGGATGAACCCACTACCGGTGTAGATGTGCAAACCAGACACGCCATACTGGAATATCTGAAAAAGCTAAACGAAAACGGCACCACTTTAATTTATACGTCACACCTGCTTCATGAGGCAGAGCAACTGTGCACCCGTGTGGCACTCATAGACCATGCCCAGATTATTGCCATGAACGACCTACAAAATTTGCTGCGTGAAAATGGCAAGCAAAATCTGGAAGAGTTGTTTTTGCAATTGACCGGGAAAAACTACAGAGATCAATAGTCTGATTAAAAGAGTATTCTGTATTGCGGCAGAATAAAAAGCCCCTGCTGATACTCATTGTTCAGCGTGTTGGTGCGAGGGTTATATACCTTGCGAAATATATTCTTGATATTGGCTACATTCTGCAAATCCATCGAAAATTCCTGTGTAATTTTTTTGAAACTGATGCGGTAGCTCAGCTTCAAATCTAACCGGAAGTAATCGCGATATTTTTCGGTAAACGCCAAACTATCAATGAGCACTTGTTTGTTTTGTGCATCGCTGGCGGCTACATCTATGGGGGTGTAGTATCGCCCACCGGCACCGGTCATTTTCATATCAATAGATAAAGTATGACGCTTCGTTTTGTTTTTCTTTCCACCAAACAAGTATTGATACCCGGCCAGTGCGTTGACCACATACAATCCATTGAAAGCTGTATTTCTCCAAACCTTATCGCTGCCCTGATACTGCGACTGAAACAGAGATCCGGTAACCAGAAAATAAAATCCTTTACTCATAAATTTCTCCAGCGTAATTTCTAAACCATAATTTCTGCCAATCCCCTTGTTAACCAAATTGGTATTGTTGGGTGTGGCAAAGTCGGCTCCTGCATTCAGCATGCTGAAAGAACTTTTAGTTTTCTCTATCGGGGCATTATCTATATACTGGAAATACGCTTCCGCCTTTAAATGAAAATCTTTTACGAACGTTAAATCATAACCAACCGCCACATGCTGGCTTCTGGTAAAGTCCAGAGATGAGTTGGTGTATGCTGTATTGTTCATGCTCACTACATCGCGGTTGTAATAAACAGGCAAGGGCTGTATTTGATGGTGCATGCCATAACCAACGGACACCGATTGATTTTCACGAAACTGATACTTTATACTCAACCGCGGCTCCACGGCAAAGCTACTGCTGAGGGAAAAATACTGAAGATGCGCGCCCGCATTTAGAGCAATCTGCTCTGTAAATTTATGCTTCCACATAGCGTACATCTCCACCAACGCACTATAGCCCTTGCCATCTTTTACGGGCACAAAACGATTTTGAAATAATACACTATCGGCAAATCGAATGTCGTATACATTGCCGATTCCACCAGCTGTCACAGTATTCTTTGTATCCAGTTTTGTATTGACCAAGAGATGCGCAGTATATTTATTTTGTGTGAGGGCCACTTTGTTTGTGCGCACAATTTCCGTTCTATAAACGGGCTCTACCGAATCAATATCGGCCAGTTGCGTTTGATGTGACGCAGCCAGCATAAGTTTGTAATAGGTCTTTTGATTGAAAAAATAAGTGTGCGAAAATCCAGCCACTCCGGTTCGCACACGGTTGTATATATCTACGTTTTCGTTGCCATACAGATTATTGGGATTTTTTGCCAAATCAACTTTTGAACCCAGCAGTTCTATTTTGCTCAACCCGCCCAAGCCCCAAAAACGAAACACACCTGCTTTTTTGGTGGGCACGTCTATCTTGAAGGTTAAATCCTGATACTCCGGCACTGCCGTTCCGGTTCCAAAATTTGCTTTTAATAATTTGAAAAGTGCGAGTGTAGAATAGCGGTAGTTAATCAGAAAGGAAGCCTTACTTTTTTTGCGGGCAAAGGGACCTTCGGCCCCTGCTTCAATGCCATTGAAACCGAGCTGAGCCATAAACTCGTACTTGTCTTTATTTCCATTTCGCAAGGCTAAATCAAACACTCCCGATAAAGCATTACCATACTCGGAAGGGAAAGCCGAAGTAATAAAATCTCCGCGAGAGAGAGTGTTGTTATTGAGCATGCTCACCGGACCTCCGGTGCTGCCAAAGCCACCAAAATGGTTGGGACTTGGAATGTCTATTCCTTCTAACCGCCACAGCATGCCCATGGGCGAGTTTCCACGAATAATAATGTCATTTCGGGCATCATTTGCTCCACTGACTCCGGCAAAGTTAGAGGCCATACGCGATGGATCGTTTCTGTTGCCGCTAAAACGGCTGGTCAGTTCCACATCAAAGGAGCGGGCACTAATAACGGCAAATTCATTTTTTGCTTGCCCTTGCTCTTTTTTCCCCGATACTACCACCTCCGAAATCTGATTTACTTTCTCTTGCAGTTCTACCAACACATTCAACTCCTTGCCGGCTATTACCAATAAATTATTCAGCCATTCATCTTTGTAGCCGATATAGGAAACACGAAGCGACACCCGTCCCAGCGGCAAATCCAGCTTAAAGTATCCATCATCATCGGTTACGGTTCCCTGAATATTTGTGGTATCTAACACTACCACACTCGCTCCTACTACCGGATATTTAGAATCCTTATCGATTACCTGACCTCGAATACTTTTTAGCTCCTGTGCCTGTAGAAGCAAAGCAGAGACAATCCATAGCCAGCACAGTAAAATTTTACGGGCAACCATAAGCGTCAAAAATGAAAAAGTTTAAGCAAAACAGTGCGCAGTAATTTCAGCGCATCAACGTTTTGGCTGATTAAAGCGCGCCAACTGACTGCGATAAAATGCCTCCTTATCTCTCCATCCTTTCTCTGCGCTAATGCTATAAAGTGAGTTTATCAGATTAACATCGGTAGCATTGAGCATGAAGCTTTTTTCAAAATAGACAAACGCACTATCCTTGTTACCCAATTGCAAAAATGTTTTAGCAATATTGATGTTCGGTTCGTATGTATTCGGTTGTTGTTTCAATAGCCGTTGGTTGGTTTCTATCGACTTTGTAAAATTCCCCTTCTTAAAATACGCGTAACTCAAATTGGCATATACTTCCTTCTGAAAAGGGTATTTGGAAATATACTTTTCATAGAGCGGAATGGCCTTGTCTAAATCTTCTTTGTTGTGATAATACAGCGCCATGTTAAAGCAAGGTGCTACAAAGTTGGAATCAATTTCGGTGGTGCGCTGATATGCAGCCAAGGCCTCATCCATCCTCCCCAGTAACTCATAGGTGCGCCCCAAATCATAAGTGGCATTCAAAAATGGAGGATAAATTTCAATCGCCTTTTTGAAGTGCGTTGCAGCTTCTTCGCGCATGCGGGTTTGCTCGGCAGGAACCGGCACATTGGCAGATGCAATAAGCAAGTGAACTCCCAGCAAGTTATGTGCCTGAGCAGATGAATCCACCACAGTGATGTCATGTTTAAACAAGGTAAGCCGATCCTTCCACTGCGAATTGCGTGCAAGCGTTACGAAGGAATAAATCACAAGCAGGGCTAACACCACGGCAGAGAACGGTTTAGGAATAGATTTCAAATCCATTACTCCGGGAGCGGTATCCTGCCGGAACAACTTGAAAATGATCCAAGCTAAAAGCACACTGAATCCGATGGATGGAATGAGTAGAAAGCGGTCGCCCAGCATTCCGGGAATGGGAAGCGTAAGATTGGAAAATACAGCTATGCTGATGAGAAAAAATAAAACAGCCCAAGACAACAAAGCATTTCGGTCGGCCAACCACAAGGACGAAGCAAGCAGAAGGATGAAAATAATTAATGGAACGAACGCTTCAGGAGCAGTTATGGGAGTTGGTTTTATATAGGAATAGCCGTAATAAAAACTCATAGGGTAAGGAAGCAAAGCCAAGCGAAAATACTTGCCCAACACCAGCATAGCGGTTCCTATTTTAACAGAATATGGATCGGTGCTTTCTAGTGGATACTCGATATACTTAATCGGTCGTACACTCTGCACCGGTGTAAGGTCAGCCGCTTTTATTTCGTTTATGGTGTAGTATGTTCTTTCCAATGTAGATGCGAAATCGTTATTTTCTACCGGTGACACACTTAAAAAATATAATGCTACAGAAACTGGCAATAGCATTACCGAAGCTCTGGAAATAAGGTGTTGCTTGTTGATCCACAACATGTAAATAGCCATAAGAACAAATGGAGCTGCCAGCAAATTTAAATTGAAGGCACCAATAGAAACGGCAGTATAGATATTAAACACAGCCAACAGAACCAAAGCAATCGACATTACAAGGGTGAGAGCAATGAATCTACGATTCATGAAGCCAACAAATGAAAGGGCTATTAAAAAGTTAAAGGAATGGAGGGTGTAGGCAGCTGTTAGAGCATAAATTAGAAAAACAAGAGTGCCTAAAAATCTGAATCTAGCGTTGCCGGATAATATTTGCAACGCTATAAAAACGAGAAGGATATATTCTATTAAACTAGGTGAATAATGAAGTTTAACTATGGCAATCAAACCCAGAAAAGCTATAGGCACTATGAGCGCGAGCTGTAACTCTTTTCTAACAAATTGATGTGATACGGTCAAAAAAACGAAAGGCAATACCGTCATCCAAATATTACCTGAATGAATGCCAATAACAGAAATAGAGAAAGGCAGTAACATCAAAATAGTAAAGGACAACAACACCAAAGGGTTTTGTAAAAAACCGAAGTCAAGACTATAGTCCACTTCAGAACCCTGTGTCCGGCTTCTCTGTAACTGGTTATAAATTTTGATAGCATTTTCTCTCCAAAGGGGTATTAAGAACCGAAAATGTTTTACTGTATAAAGTGCTGTAACCGCTAACAAAACAGCTGCTGATAAAACTAATTGCTGAAAAACCGAGTATAATCTGGCATAGAGTATAGCCGGAATCAGTAAAACAACCGTGAGCATGATAATTCTGCCAAATGAGGCGCTGCTTAACAGCGTAACAGAAACCGGCACCAGCAACACAAAAGAAATAGTAGTACTCTTAGAAAGAATGCCCAGATAAAAGAAAAGCGGCACTAAGAACAGATGCGGAAGTGATTTTCTTTGCGAAAAACTCATAGCATAACGCCAACTCAGCAATCCAAAAATTAACGCAAATATTTCATCGCGGTTTTTAATGCTGGCCACAACTTCGGTGTGAATAGGATGTGCTGCAAAAAGGATAGCCGCTAGAAGAGGAAACAAACCGTTATGCGATTTAAAAGCAAGTTTCAGCGTCTTAAACAACAAGACACATAACAAGGCATAGAGTAGAACGTTGAAAAAATGGCTTACATGTGGATTGTCTCCAAAAAAAGTGTGCTCTATTGCAAATGAAACCAAGACAATAGGACGATATTCATACTTATAACCGGCCTTGTCTTCATAATAGGGCGAGGTAAAAATTTCGGGTATTGCGGAAATTCCTTTTGATGTTAAGCGATGATTTTGTGTAACCAATTCATCATCCAGATTATAATCGTTAGGAATAGTATTTGCGTAAATGACAAAACTGAAAATAAAAAGAAGCCAAGATGCCCAGTCAACTCTTCGAGAAGAACCAGATTTGACTACTGCACGCTTTTCAGATTGCTTTTGACTTAATTTTTGCTGCTTTGCCATATCAAACTCCAAATTCCGTGAGCACTTTCCATATGCTGAACTTTAACTTTTCAATTAAAGATTGCCCCACCAGCAAGTCCTGCTCCTTTAAATTCGAATTATACTTACTTAATGATGAAACATAATCGCGATAATAATTGAATAACACTACATCAGCACCACGAATAATTTCGCGAATAGTTGTTTCGTTGTAGTGAATAAATACAATCGGATACTTTCCGTTGATCATTATTCTATAATCTATAATCTCTCTGCGGCAAACATCAGTATTCCAGCCAGCAACATTACAGCCTTGATGCCTGATGATATGCGCATTACTATCCATAACAGGCACTAAGTCTAAATATTTTTGGTCATCAAAAAGTCCTCGGAAAGAATTTTTCTCGCAGCGATAGGCACAACAATCTGCCCACCATTGAAGCGTTTCAGTTGACTTGGCACCAGCACCTACAAAGCCTGCATTGAACAACCCAACCCGAAAATTTGCCTCAAACCAGTTTTGCTCTTTTCGAGGGCTATACTTATAATAATGTGGCGTTAAAATGACGGAATAACTATCCAGTAAATCGAAAAGGAAAGTATAGTCTGAATAGAAGTAAAGGTCATTATCCAGATATATTACCTTCCCCGTATTCATAACATTCAATAAAAAGTTCATGAATACCGGCTTCATACTCCACCTTAGTTTATCCTTATAATTATGATACTTAGAGATAATAACATTGGCAGTCTGTTGCTTACCTACATCATTCAAATTATAAAACCTGCAGTTTTTATGTTCAGCTGATACTTTAACATCTGTAATCAAAACGTGCAGTAAACAAGTCCCTAGCCTCGACAAGGAATCGGCAAGTGCATAAACCTTGTATAGATGACTGGCGGTAGTAATAGTGCAGAAATGATTCAACACACCAATATAAAAATTTGAAACAATGCTTAGTTAATATTGCCTGCTAATATCTCTTCAAGGTATTTTGCCATAAACCTATGTCCATCGTTATTCCAATGCCCATCGGGATAATCCTTATAGTCCTCATACTTGTATTCAGGCACAAGCCAATTTTCTTTTAGCCGGCTATCTCCAAGCAGCACTTTATATTTGGACGCGAAGT
The DNA here is from genome assembly GCA_016715625.1 of Bacteroidota bacterium. GTDB lineage: Bacteria > Bacteroidota > Bacteroidia > Chitinophagales > LD1 > Bog-950. The sequence goes on along the minus strand of JADJZU010000024.1, from coordinate 16,231 downwards.
CTTTTTCGACCTCTTTAACTTCGGGGATAAACACAAATCTTAGAGGCACCTTTGAAGCATTACACAAATTCAAAATCTGGTAAAGATATTTTAGTGTTATGGCAGGCGAATGGATAGTTTGTAGTGAAAGTCGTTTTTCCTCTACTCTGAATTTAAGTGCATATAATCTTGATAACAAACTACTACTGGAAATTATATATTCAATTTTCGACTTTGGCTTTTTTAAATAATACTTCTCCTCATAAAGATAATTGTATGCCGACTGAACATCAGCAAAATGATTGCCATCTATATCCGCAGCGATAGCTCCAGCGTTTGTCCAATAATACATTTCTGAATTGGGGATTACTCTCCTGTCATATGTCATAAAATCGTTGCCTGAAAAAAACATTACAAACACAACATCTGGCTTCAGCACACTCACATATTTTTGAGCGATAAGGCTGTATTGTAAGGGATCCACTGCAGGTATACCCAAATTAATAACTTGCAAATTGGAGGCTTTGGATAATAAGTCACAAAATGAACTGTCCTGTATTGGGTTGGCACTAAGGCCCCATGTGAAGCTATCTCCAATTACAAGTACTTTCTTTTTGGATGAATCAATTTTGTCGAAGTTTGGTGTGCGAAATCCATTGCTGTTTATTGCAACGTTTTGAGTTGCCCAGTAAGTGCTATCCGCAATCAGTATTCCATCCTTTCCAGTCTTGAATTGTTTGATAATGTAAAGCGAATCAACCGCTTTAAAGGAAAGCCAGTTGGGACGAAGGTCTCCAGGATGGAACCCCATCCACCGAAGCGAAATCTCTATTGCAATAGCAGCTACAAACAATAGGAAAAGCCAAAAGAGTAGAACATGCTTATTCATCGGTTTAAAAGCTAGTGGCTACGTTATCTACATAGTCCCACACATCCCAACCTTTTTTGCCGAAATTGTGATATACATGAACCAATGCCGGCTTCACCTTAGTCTTGAACGCATCATCCGAGAAGTTACCTCTTTCATCTATCATTAACTTAGGATTATTGTAATCAGCTATGTAATTATACCTCTTTGGCAAGAGAGGATTCTCTTGCAAATTGAACTCCCACACTGTTGCAATCAAAGTCCCTTGGTCGCGGGTATACCAATTTGGCAGATTAAATATTTTCATTGTTTTATCGAACCAGGCATTCAGAAAACTATCGCTGCTATCGTCAAAAAGAAATACACCGCCATTCCAATGCTGGAAGTTTTTGTTCTTTACTTCTATACCAAACTGGCTCTGAATGTATTCCGGTAAATGGTGGCATTCCAAATCATAAACATCTCGTCCGTCAGGCCCCAACCATCTGCGCTTTAAATAATTCCATCGCCATTGACTGTTGGCTTCTATATCTTTAACCATACTTTCAGCAGGACGTATAATTACGCGCCCTTCTTTATCTATCCACACTTTTTTCCATCTGTCATAGTACGTATCCTCATCCAGTTTAAATCTTGTAAGCGCAGTCAGAAATTTAAACGTTATCCAGGCGTAGTGCAGCTTATTCTGTTTAATGACTTCAAACTTTTTGATAAGTTGTTGTTTCTTTAACTCCATTACTTCATCCCTTAACTTTCTATCAGGGTCAAAGCGTTGCATGAGCAACTCCAATTCTGCAATATCCTTCTTGTTTTGTACCAAACAGTTACATCGAACAGCACTCGGACTAAACTTTGGCATCTTACAATGGTCTGCTCCAAAAGTTACAAGTCCCTTTTTCTCCTTAAAAACTTCATCACAGTCACTACTCAGAGCTACCACATCCGTATCCAAATAGCAATACAAACTGCCCTTAGGTAAAAATTTATTCAAGCCGACTTTGAGATAGATACTAGCCTGATGATGATTGAAGTTTTCCGGAGTTTTTACATCCACCGTGTTTTCATGTTCAATCGGTATTTCATTGCGCGAAGAATCTGTAACAACAATAATTTCGTTGGAAGAAAAATGCCGGAGACAGCGTAAAGAGTAATGAAGTGTTTCAATATGCTCCCGCGAACCACAAACTACGAATACGAACTTATTTTGACTCAATACGTGCTGTTTTAATGAAGTCTAATATGAATAAACTATTTATGTTTTGCAGCGTTAGCGCGTGCCATGGCAATAAAATCGGGCACAGCCATCTGTTCAATCTGATTAGTAATTACTTCCAGTATATCTGGGTTTTTTATATTAAGAAGGTGTGCATGTTCGCTAAAAAAACTATCGCCTAACTCCGTCTTTATCTGCGTAAGTTTTGCGGCCAACAATCTGGCTCGTTCTGGCCTTAGGTTCTGGGCCACCGATTTATCCCTCGCTACAAAATCGAGCATCAGTTTTTGAAAATCATCGAACTCGCTTACTAGCTGGGATTCTATATTCTTCAAACTGTCGGTGTGCCATTTCTCAAATTGCCTTATAAGCCCCTCATAATGCAGCTTATTTTTCTTCTCTATGGCTGTAGCATAGGGTAAAGAAACTGAGGATAAGTGGTCTAAAATATTTTTTAACTGTACAGAGGGGAAATATCGAATTGAGCATTTTTCGGGAGTAACTACAGTGTGAAAGTAAACGGGAACATTCAGTGAGTTGCAATAGGCAACAAAGTGTGGCAACTCAATCCAATTCTGCTGCATAGCACAAACAGAAATTCCAAAAAATGTATTTTTTCTGCTACAATAATCGCGAAACCATTTTATGTTCTCCAGCGTACGTTCAAGCACCGCATTTTTCCTTATTAATTCATAGGTTTCTTTTTGCAAAGAGTCGATAGATACACTTATGTGGAAATTTGTGTTGTCTAAAAGATTCTTGATTCGGCTGTTCAATGTAGTGCCATTGGTTTGAACCGAAATTCTTGCCCCAGGATTAATGGTCATTATTTTATCCCAAATACGATAATAGATTTCGATTAAGAACGGTTCTCCACCATAGAACTTTACCTCTTCGAGATATGGAATAAATGCTTCAAGCTGATCGACAAAGTTTGAGTCATACGGATTATCAAGGGGAGGGAGTTTTTCACGTTTCGTGCGAATTAGCGATGAAAACTCTCCGGTGCACATTTCACACTCAAGGTTACAGGTGTTGCTCAATTCAAACTCCATCACACTAGGCATTTTACTTTCATTTAGCCTGCGCTCATCGTATTGCCTTGCCTTTACCGCATCAAAATTCCCTGCTATCAATTGCTCTTTACAGCCATGGCAACCCAACCGCAAATCATTGTTTGAAATGTAGTTTCTGAGTCTGTTGGCCTGTTCCCCAAACCAAATGTCATGTATTGTACTGTGTGGGTAATAACCCAAAATGTGATTTCTATTATAACAACAGCTATGGACTCTTCCATGATGACCAAAGTACATACTCTTGAAAGGAGCATGGCAAAGTAATTTATCATGTATTGCAGTTCTGGTCTGGTTATACTCAGCAACCACTTCAGCATTTAAAGCACTAAATGCAATATTATTTGCGTCCATTTTTTGATTCGCTACAGGTGGGTAAGATAGCAATTAGCTGCGGGGTGGGTAATAAGATAAAAACCAATCTACCATTTTTTGAACCCCCTTTTCAATCTTTGTATCCGGTTTAAAACCGATGTAATCATAAATTGCATGTGCCGATGCATTTGTTGCCGCCATATCACCGGGCTGCGCAGGTTCATTCTCTATAACAGCCTTCTTATCCATCGCATTTTCGATTGCCGATAAAAACTGAGCCGTGAAGATGGGGGAATGATTGCCAACGTTAAAAATTCGATGCCCTATTTTGCGCTCTTCTTCCAACTTTGTTATGAGCAGTTGAATCACTCGAACCACATCATCCACGTGAGTAAAATCTCGAATCATCCTCCCTTCGTTAAACAGCTTTATGGGGCTTTCATCATAGATGGCTTTCATAAAAATATATGCGGCCATGTCGGGTCGAGTCCACTCACCATACACCGTAAAAAAACGAAGGCCTGTTAAGTTAATGCCAAAAAGATGAGCATACGTGTGCGCTAACAGCTCGTTAGCTTTTTTGCTGGCTGCGTAAACAGAGATAGGAGAGTCGGTTTTCTGGGTTTCTGTGTACGGAACCTCATCGTTCAAGCCATACACTGAGGAGCTGGACGCATAAATCACGTTTTTTACACTATACACTTTTGCGCATTCCAGCACATTTAAAAAGCCGCTAACATTAACCTCAATATAAGCTTGCGGATTTTCCAGCGATTGCCTTACGCCTGTTAATGCCGCTAAGTGAATAATGACATCAAATTGATGAGCTTCAAAAATTTTGCGGAGAGAACCTGCATCACAGATATCAGCGTTTAGAAAAGTAACGCCATGCTCATCTCCGGTAGCCTGCGGGTTATAACCTAAGTTTTGGGCTCTGGCCTGTTTAATAGCTGAGTTACTGAAATCGGTAAAATTATCTACTGCCACTACCTGATAATCTCTTCGAAGTTGTTTCACCAAATTAGAGCCTATAAATCCGGCAAACCCTGTAACAAGTATCTTCTTCATAATTTGTATCTCTATTGCAAATGGAAGTTCAAATCAAACCCATTTTCTGTACCACAACTCCATCACGGCTATCTTCCACAAGCGCCAATGGTCATTTTCTTTCAATAAGAAATCAATGTAGTTCCGATTTATAATCTTATCGTCTGCCAATCTACTTTGGGTCAGGTGTTTTTTATACCAATCATAGTTCATGTAATACTTATCGGGGCCCACAAATCCTTGTTTTTTTCTATGCAGTATTTCATCGGGAAAGTGATTTTTAATGTTTTGATAAAGCAAATGTTTAGTGTCCTCTTTTTTGTAATAAACCGAGGAGCTCAAGGAAAAAACAAATTCGCAGATTTCATGATCTAGAAACGGAACTCTTACTTCGAGCGAATTAGCCATGCTGGCTCTGTCAACTTTCGCCAACACCTGCTCGCCCATAAAGTGCTTTACATCTAATACCTGCATTGCCTTTAAATCCGGCAACGATGGATTATATAGTTTTTTATACCACCATTCAGGGTCTCCAGAGATGTGAATATGCAAATCTGGATGAAGTAACTTTCTAAGTTCATTGCTATCGAATCGACCCATAGCCATGCAACCAGCATAATAATCCAACATTTGACTATTCTTCTTCCCTTTCAGCCTGCTCAAAAACTGCTGAAACCACGATACTTGACCAGGCATATAATCTTTCTGCCACTGATAGCCCACCAAGAACTCATCGCTGCCTTCACCGCTCATTACCGCTTTACGTTTTTCTGAAGCAGCTTTACTAACCAGATATGTGGGAATAATTGAAATATCGCCATTAGGCTCATCATAAACCCATACCAAATGCTCTAATATATCTAAGCTTTGCGCCTCAAGTATTAGTGAATGGTGCTCTGTATTATATTGTCGGGCTACCATATCTGCATAAATATGTTCGCTTACATCCCACCCTTCAAAACCGATTGAAAATGTAGCCGGTGTGTAGCCAAAACGACTCATGTAGTAAACAATTGCAGATGAGTCATAGCCTCCACTTAAAAACGAACCCACTGGCACATCGCTGCGGGCATGCGTTTTTACAGAGTTCAAGAGCAAGACGTCAAATTGCTCAACCGCATCCCTATCGCTTATGACATTTTCGGCAAAGGGAATTTTCCAGTATTCGTTAGTGGTAACTGAGCCATCTGATTTTATAATAAGCGAATGAGCCGGAGGTAATTTTTTGACCTCTTTCCATATGCTTTTGGGAGAAGGCACATACCGATAAACGAAATAGTCTGCAAATGAAGTATGGTCCAGAGTTGTTTTTACATCACTGTTTGCCTTAATTCCTTTTATCTCTGAAGAGAAAATAAAATTGCCATTTTCAAAATAGTAGTATAGTGGTTTTATGCCAAACCGGTCGCGGGCTAAAAACAACTCCCGCTTTGTTTCATCCCAGATAGCAAACGCAAACATCCCCTTCAAGCGGTTTAGCACACCACTTCCCCACTGCTCATATCCGTGGATAATTACCTCCGTATCGGTATGTGAATGAAAAACATGCCCCAGTTTAACCAGTTCTGTCCTTAATTCTACATAATTATAAATCTCACCATTGTAGGTTATCCAAATAGTGCCATTTTCGTTGGTCATGGGCTGCTTGCCAGCAGTAGAAAGATCAAGAAACGAAAGTCTGCGATGCCCTAAACCAAGAGTTGAATCAGCATTTATATAAACCCCATCACCATCCGGCCCCCGGTGCTTTATTGCATCCGTCATGGCAACTATTTTTCTCTCCTCTACCACCCCTTTAAACTTTAATTGTCCCGCAATGCCACACATATTCAGTAGTCTTCTTCGGTTTTAAAGTTCTCCCTTATAATAGAAAAGTCTTTCCGGGTTTCAGTAATTATTGCAGGAAACACAAGGAGGTGTAGCACTAATAGATATAGAAATACGGGCTGCTGAATAGTTAAAATAAGCAATAGAAAAAAGGCAACCAGCGCTCGTAGTAATCGTTTAGAAAATAAAGGAATTTAAATTTTAACTGGCGCTTAGGTAGGTATCCTAGTTTCCAACCGCTGAATTTCAAATAAGTAAGCACTGCAAATAAAAGCAGTGAAAGAAAAACTGGAGGTATATGTATGCTGATAACTATCACTAATAAACCTGTAAAAATAATTTCATACGGCAGTAAACCATTAATCAAGTTCAAAGTAAACAAAGCTCCCTGTTTGTCAACCAATGTTCTTATGGCCGCGGCTTTATCAGCTTTGCGGTCTTGTATCTGGTGTAGCAAAATATTTCGCAACCCCTTTAATGAAGTTACAATCAATAAGACAAGCAAAAGTATCACATCAGTTTTTTGCATCGTATGAAATGGATTGCAAAATGTAAAAAGGGTAAAAAATGTAGGATTGACGTGACCGTAAAATGCATCGCAAATGACTCCCGCAACACCTCTGTTTTTAAGTCTAAAGGGCTTAGCTGAATAAATAACTAATGCCACTATTTGCAGGACGTAGAGCACTTTTGCAGTCCAGTTTGTTTGTACCAAATACCACGCTAACAGACCTGCTGCCAATGGGGCTAAAACGGCCAATAGCTGCACTGCAAAACTCCTTTCGGAGAGTAGATTTTTCTTACCTGCCAAGCGGTCGCTGTCTGCATCGCAATAGTCGTTGAAAAGATATCCAAATGCTGCAATGCAGATGACCCCTGCTGAGAATAATAAGACGTTGCGGCTTTCCTGCTCTAAAAATGAATTGCTATTCCTTAATGCCGCATAATAAATCCATCCTGCAATTTGAGGTGGAATTATTGACCACCAATGTCCCAATCGAACAATCTTCAGCATCATTCAACCAGCGAGGTGTCGCCTGTAAAAATACTTTTTACTTTATGGTAACCATTCATAATGGAATGTTTTATGTCGGAATCAAGCTCAGGAACAGGAGGCATATTTATTAATGAAGTAATGCCATGACAACTGTCGTTACATCTGGAGACCGGACATGCGTGAATATCCTGTTTGGGTTGAAATGTTCCATCAAACATATTTCCATAAGACTCTTTTCCTTCGAGTGTTCCGCACCTGAACATATTCCCTTTTATGTCCATGAAGAAATAATCCTTTCCAGCACGACATAACTTACCTTGAAAGTTGGTCCGGTCCATTGAGACAAACATTTCCGTTTTATCAATCAGATATTTGTTTAGCATTTTTTTCTGCTCATGCGTATATGCTGCAGGGTATTGTTTGCCTTCGAATGACCCTTGAAATGTAAGGGCATGCAAATGTTCAATTCCTCGATTTTTTAAAAACTCAAAGTCGGCATCCATTTTTGAAAACAAAGGAGGATGAGTAACATACGTTACAATCACATGAAATCCTTTTGAGCGATATAATTTGTAGTTATCAATAAATTTCTCGAGGCTGCTTTCAGTATGGTGCCCAATATGCAATGAAGCGTTTATAGATATAATATTTTCAGGAGTTATTTGTTCTGCAAAAGCGCGTGTATATTTGTTAGAAAGATTGGTACTGATATAAACAGGATGATACGGCTTTAGCAGCCCAATCAATTCAATGAAATTTGGATACAACATAGGCTCTCCCCCTGCCATGTATATGTGCCATTGACGACCTGTGCGGTTAAAAGCTTCAACAATCTGAGTGGGGCTCAATCGACCCACATCTGGATTCTCCTTTGTGAAGTAGGGAAAGAAGCAATACTCACACTTGAAGTTGCATAAATCGTTTAAGTGCCAATTAATGCGGCCGGGCATGGCACGCATATAGTCGTACGTGAACCGGTTGGTGTTATCATCTGGTATCAAAACTTTATCAATCATTTCTTCAGAACATATACTTGCTGTTTGTCTTTCTTCTACAAAAAAAGGAACTTAAAATATAATTCACAATATGACCGTATTTAATAGCTCTTATCATAGCAAAAAGAGCTTATGAGCTAAAGAGGCTTAAAACACTTTATCTCAAGCCATTCGGCAAAATAAAACTCCTCCATACCCTCAAACAAATCAATGCCAAACTGTGCTTCAAAATCATTTTTAATGGATGCATCATTTTTAAAATCAATACGTTTTATAAAATCAATCTCAAAATTTGACTTTCTAAGCGCTCCAATCGTGCTCTCTAAATCCATTACATTATAGCTGTAGTGGCGGTTTAGATTACTGACCACTTGGTTTATTTTTTCCTGAAACAGATTATCCAGTGATTTCTTGGCGTAGAAATCTTTGATGTAAATTTCACCACCCGGCTTTAATATTTCATACGCTGAAGCTATTGCCGAAGAAGGATTGCCAGCGTGACCAAGGGACTCCAGAAATAATATCCTATCAAACTTATTGGCAGTGTACAGTCCCGAAAGCTCGTGATAATCGCCACAAGTTACACTTATCCTTTCCTGCAATCCATTTTCGGCTATGCGTCTTTTTGATTCCTCCACTTGGTAAGGCGAAATACTTAAACCTTCTACATAGACTTTTAGCGCCTTTGCGAAGTAGATAGCTGGCCCACAATTTCCACATCCTGCATCTAGAATTGTCTGCCCATCCTGCAAACCTGCGCTGGTCAAAGTATAGTTTAAAAGGTCTTTATCGTTAGGTGGTCGGTGTGCCTGGATAATTTTACCATACACAGCATCATATCTATCATTCCATTTATCGTAATAGTCAGCAACTTTCTTTGATTGTTCTTTATATGTGTTACTCATAAACTCTTGTTGATTGTATTTTGTATGCATTTGCTAAATGCATTAGGTCCGTTTCCTGCGGCTTTCAATTTTCAAATGTAAACTAACTTTAAAACGATACACTTTAATGGCTTACATTCTTGGATATATTTGAATTTAAACAGCATAACCTTTGACGTATTTTTTTATTCATACACCCAAAACTTCAGGCACAACCTTTATGGATGTGCTGGCAAGTGATAAAAATAACCGAGTAGGCTTTTTTTACCCTCCCAAGCCTGAAATGGATAAATTCGAAATGCGAATTAAGGAAGGTCCGTCTTATAACCTCGAAAAGAATCCTAACTGGCAACAATACAATTTCATTGGTGGTCACTTCACTTTTGGCATTCACGACATATTCAAATCTAATCAATTCAAGTATTTAGGCGTGGTGCGCGAACCTACTGGTCATTTTGTATCGGCCTACAAAGCCCTGCTTAGAATGCCAGAGACATATCAGAACTTCTTACTGCCAACAGAGAAAACGATGGAGAATTTTATGACCATTGAATACTTGCATAACATGCAAACGTTCTTTTTGTCGGGGATGAGCATTAATGAAATCAAGAAAGATAAAGTTAAAGCTTATGATAAGGTAGTTGAGAATTATGAAAAGCATTTTGTAGGCATTTATCCCACGCACCTGTTTGATGAAGGCTTGATTTTCTTTAAACATAAAATAGGAATCAAGCCACAAAGCTATAGCAATAGAAATGTAGCCCGCAACAATCCTAATCAAGTTTTGAGTAATGAAACCTTGGAGAAAATAGCACTTGTTAATGATGTAGATATTAAGGTGTATGATTACTTTCTTAAAAAATTTAATGCCGAGTTTTCAGCAATCCCTATGGCCAACTTACAGGTAAGGTTGTTACAAGCCAACAATGCCATCAATAGAATGCTGGCTGGCAAGTGAGACTATTATTTACCAATATATTCTTTAAAGAAACCCACCACCTCACTCTTGCTTTTTGAGCTCATAAAATCGTGAAGCCTCTCTATGGAATAACTATTAAAGACTGAGAGCAACTTAGCACGCTGCAACGGTGTGATTTCAGAAAGCTCAATGACAGCATTAACTTTATCTATCATAGCCGATTTGCTGTCCGTGTGTGTCGAACTTTCAGGAATGAGTTCACTACTTTTTATGTTATCAACCAACTTCTGCAGCGCATCATAAGTCTGCTGTAAATTATTTTCAATTGAGTTTGCTTCCCGCCAGTTTTTCAAATCGCCAATTAATCCTTCAAATCTTCGGATGTTTACTTTAGAGCTATGCGAAACATCCTCAAAAAATTGCGCCTGGTAATAAACAATAATCTCATCCAGCAATGTATAAGACGCCCGCGAAAGAGCTAAAGTGAATGGCCTGTCAACATGAACAAAGTTTATGGAAACATCATGGGTGTTTGCAAAACGAACCAACTCTGGAATTCCCCGCCAGTTATTAGTTAAGGGGCAAACTGGAATATTCACACGTTGATCGTTTTCCCTGCCATATTGTACAAACCATTTAAAATTATCCATTAAATGATCGAAACTTGCATTGCAACGCACAGCTTCATAGGTTTGTTTGTCTACTGAATCGATAGAAATATTTATCTTAAACTTACCGCGCTGCAGCAAATCTTTAATTCGCTGGTTTAAAGTAGAACCATTCGTTACCACCCCAATAATCAGCTTAGGATTAAGGGCAATCATTTTCTCCCACATTTTAAAATACAGAGGGGTCAAAAAAGGTTCTCCTCCTGAAAAAACCACTTCTTTTAAATGAGGAATATACGGGATAAGTTGTTCTACAAAACTGTCGTCATAAAACTTTTTAAGGGGAGGTAACTTTTCATTCTTGCGAATACTGGATGACAGAAGTGAGTTGCACATCACACATGCCAGATTACATGTATTGTCCAGGCAAAATTCCATAAACACAGGGCGGCTGTAATTATCGCTGAGGTAGTTATCGGAGCTACGTGCCTTTACTCCCTCATAATCCCCAGCTTCAATCTGATGCTTGCATATAGCGCAATCATAACCAAGGTTGTTGTTTTTAATCTCATGCCTCAATCGCTCGAACTCAGGACTGGTCCAGATTTGATCAATGGTTTGATCTACAACACTAACTGTTGTCTTTCGGTTAAGACAACAAACCGTAGCATATCCATCAATACTAAAACTGATGGAGGTATAGGGAGCCAGACAAAGCGGTGTATGTGATGGAACTTGCCGGGTGAGTTTGTATTGCTCGAGCGGATTTGTGACAGCAGTAAATGCATCACTTGCATTGGCTGCAAAAGAGGACTTTATCCAGTCAAAAAAATGCGATACCGAACTCATATTGTTTGTAACGTGCCGCAATGATAGAATAAGAAAAGAATTGGCCAGCGGGCACTGTAAAGACTCGCTTACTTTGCAGGAATAAAAAATCGCACTAGCGTATCAGCTATTGCTCTATTGGCAAAAATACCCGGGTGAGGGTCAAACCGGCTTACTACTCTTTTTTGTTCCGGTATATCGCGTAACACCGGAGTAAGATTTATATAATCAATGTTGATAGAAGTGAGATAGTTAGCAATTGGCAGGTTAGCGGTCCGGTTAGTATACTCCATTACTTCACTATCAATTTTGGGAAACAATAAAAATAGAATCTTGGCAGAGTCTTGGTTGGCATAATTTACAAAGCTACCTATTTGAGCAACGTGGGCTTGAAACAATTTATCGTTCCTGTAATAGTTTAATTCTAACCCTTTTGCATTTTTCGAACTAAGAAATAGTTCAAAACTTGAGAAACTCTCGGCATCTGCCTTTATGAGTTTCTCACGCAAAATATTTTTCAAGACGTAATCAAAAAAATTCAATGCAAAAGATTGAGAAACAAGCAGCAGTGTTGATGGCTTAAGCTTGAAACTCGCCATCAAACCGCCATCTTGAGGTTTAAAAATTCGTTTGATTTCGCTCTTCGCAAAAATCCTGTAGATATCATTGTTTGTGTGCGCCACTACAATATAATCAGCCTTTACCGGATAGTTTGTTACAAACTGTAATTCCTCTTTGGTATCTGCACCACAAATCCCCAGGTTAAATACGTCAAATTCAGTTTGGAGACTCTGGCGCATAATATTGCTAAACCTATGTGTGGTGTCATCAATTCCATGGCCGGCAACATAGGAATCGCCTACAATAAAAATGTTGGGTTTCCCAGGCCTGTCAATGGCTTTGGGGTCCCAATCACGAAATCCGTATCTGTTTTGACCCCAGTGTTTCGCAAACCAGTTTTTAGAGACCAAACTTTGTGAACCACCGCAGCTAATTGACAAATAGGTAAACACGATTTCCAGTAAAACGAAGATTGATAACAAGCCACCCATCACCGTTAAGGTGTTTTTTAAAATAAACCTGTGCGATTTTTGATGGAACACGTATACGCCTGCCCAAAACAGAAAGAGCCCAACTACAAAAACAAGTGATCGGATACTCTTTTTAACACTAATAAGTTCCGGGACATCAAAAAGATTTTGCGTTACAAGCAAGCCCAACGTCAAGCAGCTTAAAGCTGATAGAAAAAGAATGAGAATCTTGTAGGTGCTTTTCATAAGAAATTTAACTCATCATTTTCATTACTTCTTGCGCACTACAATGCTCCACATAGGTTAAAAAAACAATAAAAATATATGGATCAGCTAAGGCAGTAAACACTCTTTTTTGCTTTTCTGAATTAGGTAGCTTAGCCATTATTGGAATAATTTTCTCCGATAAAACTTTAACTTTTTGCTCAGCTTCCAAAGCTCCGACTCCGGTCAGTTCAAAGTAACTGTGCATTCTTGCGATTACTTCATTCACATTTTGTGGCTTCCATTCAGCGAACCTGTTTCGTGGCTTGCCTTTATGTATCACTTCTTCGTAGAGCAAAAATCGAGCTTTAATCAGGCTATCCATGTCCATCCCTTTATCCGGAATATTTCCTGAATCCTCGATTTCAAGGAGTTCACAACGAAGCGACTCCACGTGCTCCCCTGTAATAATGAGTTCATTTGCCGCCTTTAACGATACAACTTTCGTATTGATGTGGTAGTAAACTTTTACTGCAGAGCAATCCGATGAAAACTTTAGTGATTGATGAAAAGAAGAGTAATCGCTAATAAAATCTTGAAGCGAGTCGGAGCCAATATCAAATTTTTGACCATCCACCATTACAGTGCCGCTTCCTGTAATAGAAGCAATCACTAAAGGGAAGGATAGTTCTGCAGCTGTATTTGATTTTAACTCCACCAACAATCTGCTTGTTTCAAATGCAAAAGAATTACACGCATTTTCCGAAAACGATACCGAAGCAGGAAATATCACTCTGCCGCCAGCGGGCAGTATAAATTTTGAGTTGCCGGGTTCAAACAGGAAATCATACTCTTTATTTATAAAGTTGTCTGATTTGCTGGAATATATGGAGGCCATTTTTTGAGAGTGACCTAATGCATATGCCACCGGATTTGCGTTTTGCAACACACTTCGGTTTACAGGATGTGCAATCCACTCCGGATGTTTTGAAAGATCTTCGACACCAGCAACATCTCCCGACAAATTTTTGTAAACCAGTTGATGTGAGGGGTCGTACATGTGCCAGGTATTTTGAATAAAAACTTCAGGCACTACATGACCTTGAAGGACCCATACACGTGACTGCAAATTCATTTTTTTCCAAATGAGATGTAAAGCACAGCCCAAATCATCGCAAATACCATTACCTACAGAATTTATCATAAGCGAGGGATTGTGTTGCCAGCGACTATCGGTGATTGTCTTGCTGAATTTTACATTGCTTGACACAAATCGCCATGCTTTACGCTCCAATGGTTCGTTAGAAAATTCATCGGGCATAGCAGCTATAGTTTGCACTATATCATCCAGCGAATAATAAAACTGATTATTGAGCTTTAGTTGAAAAATGGCAGGAGAATCGCCTTTGTTTTCAATTACGACTTTACTTTTATTTGGCGCACTGGTGTTAAGTATAAATGTTCTTGCCGTTGACGAAGATGTTTTTTTATCGCCTGGCGCTCTGCATGAACTTGCCTGAAACGCGCAGAGAAAAACAATCCATTTGATGATACATAAAAACCTGTGCCTGGCCATTTACTCGCTCGAATTTATAGTATGGCTAAATAAGATACGGCTTTCTACATGGGGTTTTATAACGCCAGGCGTACTGAAGCCATACTCAAGCATATCCTCATCGGCAATATTGATACTCAAAAACTTTTCAACCCGGTGCAAGGTAATATGCTTGGGAGTAGCGCTGTTTCCCTTTTCAAAAAGGGACTTTAAATTTTCCACTAATAGTAAATCTACAGAATACAATCCGCTGTTTAGAAGATGAGCAGGTATTTCAAACGCTATGTGATATTTTCCGGTTAAGTAAATGGATTGCTGTGCAGAATTAAAAGTAGTAGCCACAAAAAGCAGGTTGTTGGTTTGATCAAAAAACCTAAGCGCCAGTTCAATTTTCTGTTCTCTGTATAGCTCCAGCTCTATAAAAACAACGATTGGTTGTCGGTTACTGATGCCTGAATTGATGGGGCTAAAATCTGAAAGTCCTGCGTTGAGGATTACAATGTGCTCGCGACCGGGAACCGAACCAGCTATATTTTTTATCTGATAAACATCAGCCGCACTTAAGTTTTGAAACTGTGGCAGTGTACGCGCGATATACTTTTTTATCACATCGCTGCCGCCCGACTCTGCGATGCTTCCATTCTCAAGCAATACAATCCGATGGCAAAGCAAGGACAATTCATTCATGTTGTGCGATGCGATAATCAACGTTTTGCCCCGGGCAATCAGCTCTTCGGTTTTTGTTTTACAGCGACTTTGAAAATCGGCATCACCCACACTAATAACCTCATCCAGCAGATAAATATCTGCATCCAAAAATGCGATAATGGCAAAGGCAAGCCGCAAATACATACCGGAGCTGTAGTTTTTCACCGGCTCGTCAATAAACTTTCCAATGCCACTAAAGGCTACTATATTCTCAAATTGAAGCCTAACCTCCCGCTCAGTAAAGCCGTAAAGTGCAGCCGAAAAATAAATATTCTCACGTCCGGTTAACTCATGGTGAAATCCCGCTCCAATATCAAGTATGGATACCGCTTTACCGTAAAAATTTATCTCTCCTTCATCCGGTTGCAAAATGCCGCTTAATATACGAAGCAAGGTTGATTTGCCGGCACCGTTTTTCCCGATTATTCCCAGTGCCTCGCCACGAGTAACGGTGAGCGAAATATGACGAAGTGCGTAAAAGCTATCACCGGAAACTTGTTTCGGTTGAAATAAAGAAGCAATGCTTTCTTTAATTCCCATCGAATGTTTGTGATGCAAATCAAACTTTTTGCTGATGTCTTTAATCTCCAATAATACGTCTGACATGATTTAAGCTTAAAGATGATCAGCCATAAATTTTTCGTTGCGAATAAAAAACCAAAGGCCACTAAATAGTAAAGCCAAAGCCACCCCAAAAGAAACCACTACCTGAGGCCAAACCACCGGCATATCAAGAAATATCCATCTATAAAGCGCAATTACGTTAGCTGCAGGATGCAGATAATATATCCAGTTGTAAGACTCCGGCACAATCGTAGTAGGATAAAAAACGGGCGTAAGCCAAATCCCAAAGCCAATTAAAAAAGGAATAATGTGATGCAAATCGCGATATCGAAAAGTGAGCGCACTCAACCAGATGCCAATAGATAATCCTGCAACAATATTTGCTGCAATAGCCAATGGCAAAAACAAAACTGCGAGAGTTAAAGGGCACTTAGTGATAAGCAGGACTGCCATTAGTATTACCAACGAAACCATAAACTCCGTAAGTCCCACCAGCGCTTTAGACAATGGAAGAACCAGACGGGGAAATTGAATTTTTTTAATGATCTGCTGGTTGTGCATGAGCGAAGTGCCCGCCTGACCCACCAGCGCACTAAAATAAAACCAGCCCATAATA
>JADJZU010000023.1 GCA_016715625.1 Bacteroidota bacterium | reverse complement strand
TACTACCCGATTCTTTTGTGATTATCACTTCAGGCAGCAATGGCATTTTGTTTGCGCAATATCCTAACGTGTTGACTGTTTCATCGTTTCCTTCGCTCACCAATACGGGCGATAATCTGCTCCTGAAGAATAACAACGGCACGCTCATTCACTATGTGCCCTACACCGATGCCTGGTATGCCGATGAGGCCAAGAAGGATGGCGGCTGGGCGCTGGAGTTGATAGATGCCGAAAACCCCTGCAACGGACAAGAAAACTGGCGCGCCAGCACCGATGCCGGAGGAGGAACACCGGGCAGAAAAAACTCGGTGACTACCAGCAACCCCGACACCGTACTACCACAGTTGATTCGTGCCGCTTTGGTAGATGCCAATACACTGATGTTGTATTTTTCGGAGCCGCTCAATAATGGAACAGCCAATGTGCCCTCGAATTTCGTGGTCAATAATGGGGTAGGGTCTCCGCTCCTGTCGCTGCCCATACCATTTGACTACAAACAAGTGCAGCTTGAATTCCTGAACAACTTTATGCCGGGCACCATCTATACAGTAAAGGCGCTGAACCTGACCGATTGCAGCGGCAACCCCATCGGCATGAGCGACACCGCACGTTTTGCCATTGCCGATACCCCGAGTGTAGGCGATATTGTTATCAATGAAATATTGTTTAACCCATCCACCTCCGGCTACGACTTTGTGGAACTCTATAACCGCAGCAGCAAAATTTTTGACTTGAAGCAACTGGATATATTGGAAAAAGATTTCAATGCGCCTGAAATTGTATTGGAACAATCAGCGGCATCTGCCGAAAGTTATCTTCTGTTCCCGGGCGAGTATGTCGTGCTCACTGAAAACGCGGAGAACATCCGGCAGGCTTATTTCTGTCGCAATGCCAATACGCTGGTGGAAACCGCACTGCCCAACTATGACGATAATGAAAGTATCTGTCTGCTGAAACTGCACAACAGCTATACGATTGATTCGCTGGCGTATGAAAACGACTGGCAATATGCCCTGCTGGACAACGAAGACGGTGTGTCGCTGGAGCGAATTGACTTCAACAGCATCACCTCCGACAAAAATGCCTGGCACAGTGCGGCCTCCACGGTGGGTTTTGCCACGCCTACTTATCTGAATTCGCAATACTCCGAAACCGGCATTTCGGAAGATGCCATTGCCATCACTCCGCCTGTGTTTACCCCCGATAACGATGGCGATAAAGATGCTGTGTTTATCCAATATCAGTTTTCGGAGCCGGGCTACACCTGCAATGTGCGCCTGTATGATGCCAAAGGCAGAGAGATAAAATATTTGGTGAAGCAGGAACTGCTGGGCAGCCAGGGGCAGTTTCAGTGGGATGGCACCGATGACGAAGGACGCAAAGCGCGCATCGGCATCTATGTGGCCTATGTTGAAATATTTAACCTGAACGGAAAAGTAAAGCGATACAAAAAGGAACTGGTGCTGGGCGGCAAACTGAATTGATTTTCGTTCTGTCTGCATTTCTATATTTGTCGCCCTTAAAAAATGGAAATCAAAATCGTCAACAAAAGCCATCATCCGCTTCCGGCCTACGAAACAGCCGGAGCTGCAGGCATGGATGTGCGCGCGTTTTTGGATAGTGACATCGTATTAGGTCCTTTAGAAAGAAGACTGATTCCTACCGGACTTTACATCGAACTACCACTCGGGTTTGAAGCTCAATTGAGACCCCGAAGCGGCCTGGCCTTTAAGCATGGCATCAGCTTACCCAACGCCCCGGCTACCATAGATAGCGATTACAGAGGCGAGATTAAAGTTGCGCTTATCAATCTCAGCAAGGAGAATTTTGTTATAAAAGATGGTGAAAGAATTGCGCAGATGGTAATTGCAAAACACGAAAAAATAAACTGGCTGCCCACCGAATCGCTCGATGAAACAGCCCGGGGAGAAGGAGGATTCGGCTCCACCGGTAAACATTAAAAATCAACAACAGATATCATGAGAATTATTATTCCGATGGCCGGTTGGGGCACCAGACTTCGCCCGCATACCCTCACCATCCCCAAGCCGATGCTCCCCATTGCCGGCAAACCCATCGTTCAGCGCCTGGTAGAAGATTTGGTAAAAAGCACCGAGCAAAAAATTGAGGACATCATATTTGTCATCCGCGAAGATTTTGGCAAAGCCATTCCCGAGCAGTTGCTGAAAGTAGCCGAGGCTGTGGGCAGCAAAGGACATATCCGCTATCAGGACGTACCGCTTGGCACCGCACACGCAATTCTGCAAGCCGGAGATTTTCTGGAGGGGAATGTAATCGTTGCTTTTGCCGATACCCTTTTCCGTGCCGATTACAAAATTGAAGCAGAAAAAGACGGCATTATCTGGGTGCAGAAAGTAGAAAACCCATCGGCCTTTGGAGTGGTGAAAATGGATAGTGATGGAGTCATTACAGAGTTTGTAGAGAAACCGAAAGAGTTTATCAGCGACCTGGCCATCATTGGTATTTATTATTTCAAAGACGGAAAATATCTGCGCAGCGAAATGCAGTATTTGCTCGACAACAACATTCAAAAGGGAGGCGAATTCTGGCTCACCGATGCCATGGAAAACATGAAGGCAAAAGGCTCGCGGTTTTTTAAAGGCGAAGTGATAGAGTGGCTCGACTGCGGTAATAAAGATGCTACGGTGTATACCAACCAAAGAGTGTTGGAGTTTCTGAAGAACGAAAAGAATGTAAGCCCGCAGGCAAGCATCGAAAACTCCACCATCATAGCGCCTTGTTACATTGAAGAAAATGTAGTGATTAAAAACAGTGTAGTGGGTCCGCATGTGTCCATCAGCAAGGGAACGGTGATTGAAAATTCAGTGGTAAAAAACTCCATCATCCAATCAAAAAGCGTTGTAAAAAATAAGTTAATCGCTGACAGTATGATTGGGAATAATGCTAAAATTGAAGGCCGGTTTGATGATTACAGCGTGGGCGATTACAATGTGCTAATAGATTAAACATCCACCGGGTATTGCGTTGCGGCTGTAAAACGCCATTGGTTAGAAAGCAGGCAGCCACAGAACGATTGTATATGACTAAAAGATATCTTCTTATCACCTTGTGCGCGCTGTGTCTGGCAGGCCGGGCGACTTCTTTACAAACCACCGGCAAAGACAAGAAGAAAAAGAAAGCGAAAACCGAAAAGACAACTGCCACCGAATCGGCCGTGGACCGGTCAAAAAAGGAGCGCTACTTTCTGGAAGCCGAAAAAGCAAAGGTGACGGAGGATTGGGAAAATGCTATCGAGAACTACAAAAAAGTGCTCGAGATAGATGCTAAGGATGCCAATGCCCACTTTCAGCTGGCGCAGATTTACTTTAATACTTCCAGACTGTCGGATGCCGAAAAAGAAGCGGTGGAAGCCGGCAAACTGGATGGTACTAACAAATGGTATCTGGAAATTTTGGCCAGCATTTACATGTCGCAGGGCAAGCCGAAAGAGGCTACCGAAGTTTACAAATCGCTGATAACAAAGTTTCCGAACAATCCCGATTACTATCTCAATCTGGGATATCTGTATTCTAAACAGGGGCAGCTGGACAATGCGGTAAAAATTTACGACCAGTTTGAAAAAAACTTTGGTATCGATGAGCAGGTCATTCTTCAAAAGAAAGAGATTTATCTGTTGCAAAACAAACAGACCGAAGCAGTGAATGAGCTGCGAAAATTGCAAAATGAATATCCGGGCGAAACAGATTTTATGCTCATGGAGGCTGCCATTTACCGAGCCAACCGCCAAAAAGAAAAAGCATTAGAGGTGTATCGGAAAATACTGGAGACAGATGCCGAAAATCCCGATGCACAATTAGCCATTGCCGAAATGGGTATGGCCACTAAGTCGGAAGCGGAGCAGAAAGAAAGCGTGAAGTCTATTTTCGAAAATCCTAAAATGAATATTGATACCAAAATCAGTATTCTGCTTATCTCCTACATTCAAATGAACGGTGGCGACACAGCAAAACTGTCGGAGGCTGTTGAGTTGTGTAACACACTGGTGCGGGTGCATCCGGAGGATGCCAAAAGTTTTGCCATGCAGGGAGATGTTTACTTTTTGCACCGCGAAGAAGAAAAGGCACTGGAAAGCTATAAAAGAGCGTTGGAAATAAATCGTGATGTTTTTAATGTATGGCAGCAAGTGTTGGCTATCTACAGTGCCAAACGCGATTGGGATAACCTGCTAAAAACGGCCAACGAAGTGTTGGAATTATATCCAAACCAGCCGGTGGTGTACCTGTTTAAAGGCACTGCAGAACAACAGAAAAAAGAGCCTGAAAAAGCGCTCAAAAGTTATTCCAAGGGCGAAAAAATGGCTGCAGACAATGCCAGGTTGCGCGCACAATTTCAAGCCAGTCTGGGCGATGTGTATCATGCTTTAAACAAACATACCGAAAGTGATTCCGCCTACGAAAAATCGTTGAAGCTGGACCCGGACAACAGCTATGTGCTGAATAACTACAGTTATTACCTGTCGCTGCGAAAAGAAAATCTGGAACGCGCCAAGCAGATGAGTGCTTACAGTAATCAACTCGAACCGGGCAACTCTTCCTTTTTGGATACTTACGCCTGGATTCTGTTTCAGATGAAAGATTACAAGACTGCACTGGAGTGGCAAGATAAAGCATTGGCGGCTTCTCCATCACCCAGCGGAACGCTGCTGGAACACTACGGAGACATCTTATTTATGCTGGGCAAAAAAGAGGAAGCACTTACCAATTGGCGCAAAGCAAGAGAGCTGGGTACCGACTCCTCCACCATTGATAAAAAGATTGAACAAGGAAAATATCTGGAGCCGTAATAAGCCCTTATCGTAAAGCACTAAACGAAAGAAGCCGGTAAAAATTTACCGGCTTCTTTCGTTTTAAGTATCCAATACTTATTCTGCTTTTTTCTTGGCTGCAGCTTTTTTAGCTGGCGCCTTTTTAGCTGGCTTGTCTGCTGCAGCCGCTTTAGTTGCTTTTGCTTTTTTAGGTGCGGCTGCTTTTTTAACGGCTGCTGATTTTTTAACGCGCTGTGGACGGGCATTGCCGAAAGATTTTTTAAATCTTTTTCCTTTGGCGGTGCGCTTATCTCCTCTTCCCATTTTTGATTGTTTTTAGTATGAATGAATGAAATTAAAAGCCCTGAAACAAAGTTGGTTCAGGGCTTCATTTGTTATTTACTTGTTTACTTTTTTTGCCAACTCTGAACCGGCTTTAAACTTAGCTACTTTTTTAGCCTTAATGTTTATCTCCTTGCCGCTGCGTGGATTTCTGCCTTTGCGCGCTTTGCGTTTGCTGACAGAAAAAGTTCCGAAGCCCACCAAGGTCACTTTACCGCCTTTGGCCAAGGTACCAGACACTGCATTCAATACAGAGTCCAATGCATCACCGGCTTGCACTTTTGTAAGCTTAGCATCTTTAGCAATCTTTTCGATGAGTTCACCTTTGTTCATGAGTTTGATTTTTGGGTTGTGTGAAATTGTTAACTCGACAAAAATAGACTGCGCATTCACATTTCCAAAAGTAGATAGCCCTCATTTGCGGCTCTCCAAAAAATAAACGGGAAAGACGTCTTGCCAAGCCACCAACAATAAGCTACCGGTAAACACAAATAGCACCCCTCTATTTTTATATTCGCAGTTCTAAAAAAGGAATATGCTCAACATTGTATTATTTGGCCCTCCGGGAAGTGGCAAAGGCACACAGGCTGCTAAACTGGTTGAAAAGTATAGCTTGATACATCTCTCTACCGGTGACATTTTTCGGGCAAACATTAAAGGCGAAACAGAACTGGGCACGCTTGCAAAAAGCTACATGGACAAAGGTCAACTCGTGCCCGATGAAGTAACTATTGGCATGCTGCAAAGTGAAGCTGATAAATACGAAGCACCTAAAGGCTTTATTTTCGATGGCTTTCCGCGGACCATGGATCAGGCGGTTGCTTTAGATCAGTATCTGAGTGGCCGCGCTACCTCCATCAGCATGATGCTATCACTGGAAGTAGATGAAGAGGAGTTAAAGAAGCGATTGCTGCTACGCGGAAAAGACTCCGGACGTGCCGATGACCAAAACCCCGAGGTAATTCAAAACCGCATTGATGTTTATCACCGCGACACTGCACCGGCCAAAGCGTATTACTCCGCTCAAAACAAATATTGTGGTATTAATGGTGTGGGTGCCATTGAGGATATTTTTAACCTGCTTTGCACCGAAATCGATCGCTTTGCGGCTGCCGTGTAAGCACACTTAAAACTTTATTGTGGCCGCTCAAAACTTTATTGATTACGTAAAAATATTTTGTCGCAGTGGTGCGGGTGGGCCGGGTGCGTCCAGCTTTCATCGCGAAAAATTTGTGGCCAAGGGCGGGCCCGATGGTGGTGATGGCGGGCGCGGTGGTCATATTATTCTGAGAGGCAATGCGCAACTGTGGACACTGCTGCACCTGAAATACAAAAAACATATCCATGCCGACAATGGCAGCAAAGGGATGGGCGCATTATGCTCGGGAAAGTACGGAGAAGATGTCTATATCGATGTGCCGCTCGGTACTGTTGCCAAAGATTTTGAAAGCGGACGAGTGGAAGCGGAAATCAATGAGGATGGGCAAGAATTTATATTGATGCAAGGAGGCAAAGGAGGATGGGGAAATCATCATTTTAAAACATCAACCAATCAGGCACCTACCTATGCACAACCGGGATTGCCCGGAACAGAAGGCTGGAAAATACTCGAACTAAAGCTGCTGGCCGATGTAGGCTTAGTGGGTTTCCCTAATGCAGGCAAAAGCACGCTAATCTCCAGCATCAGCAATGCCCGACCCGAAATTGCCGATTATCCCTTTACCACGCTGGTTCCTAATCTGGGTATTGTGCCCTACAAAGGCAAGCGAAGTTTTGTGATGGCCGATATTCCCGGCATTATTGAAGGGGCCAGCGAAGGCAAAGGCTTGGGACTTCGGTTTTTACGACACATAGAGCGCAATTCACTTTTATTGTTTCTGGTGCCGGCCGATGCCGATGACATTGTGCATCAGTATCGCGTGTTGGTAACAGAATTGGAAAAATATAATCCTGAATTGGTGACCAAAGATCGGATTCTGGCCATTAGCAAATGCGATTTGATTGATGAAGAACTGCAAAAAATGCTGGAGAAGGATTTGAAGAAAAAGCTGAAAGCTGCCGGAGAACAAACCGGAAAAAATGGATTGCCGGTTGTTTTCTTCTCTTCTGCCACACAGTTTCGCTTAGATAAATTGAAAGACGAAATTATGAAATTGCTGGATGGCAAGAAAGCATCCTAGCACGTCTTTATAGTTCAATACATTTCACTTGTCGCACTCAACTTCACATCACAATAGTGGCAACTGGCTTCTGCTCTTTCTGCTGACGCTCATTTGGGGGAGTTCCTATATTCTGATTAAAAAAGGGCTTACGGCTTTTTCGGCCGTAGAGCTGGCCAGTTTACGCATAACGATATCTTTTCTGGTATCGCTTCCGTTTGCGGTTCAAGGAATTCGACAGGTGCCGCGCGAAAAGTATCTTCCTATTTTTCTCATTGGCTTATTCGGTAGCGGAGCGCCCGCCTTTCTCTTTGCGCTTTCTATGACCAAAACCGGGAGTGCCGTCAATGGTATCATAAATTCGCTCTCTCCGTTGTGGACTTTAGTGATTGGTTACTTTCTGTTTAAAATAGAGATTTCTACACAAAAAGCATTGGGTGTTTTGATTGGGTTTGCCGGTGCCGTAGTGTTGGTGCTTGGTAAGGAAAACGCTGATTTTACCATTGACATTGTATATGGTTTGCTGCCGGTGATAGCCACTTTCTGTTATGGTATGAGCACCAACTTAACCAAACAAAAACTTCAAAACCAGAATCCGATTTACACTACCAGCATAGCCATGTGTATGATTGGGATACCTGCGCTTGTCGTGTTTTCGACTACAGGCGCACCGGAAAAAATCATGAGTGGAACGGTTTACAGCGCATTGATGAGTGTGGTGATGCTGTCGGTTTTTGGCACACTGATCGCCTGGATGTTGTTTTATCGTCTGGTGCAAAGAACAGATGCCCTGTTTGCGGCCAGCGTTACCTACTTGATTCCCGTGGTGGCTATATCGTGGGGGTTTACTGGATGGCGAATGGCTGAGTCCGCTACAAATTGGTGGCATGGCGCTCATTCTCACAGGTGTTTATTTCACCACCTGGCAGAAGCAAAAGCCCTAGTGGTTTACAAATTATCTAATTCATTTACATTCGTGCGGCTATGGAACTACTCTCCATTTTTATTGTCCTCTTGTTTATTGCCTTTTTTTCGGGTATCGAAATTGCCTTTGTATCGGCCAACAAGCTGCGGGTAGAGCTACTGAAAGAAAAGGGCTCTACGCGCGGAAAAATCATTTCGGATTTCAACACCAATCCTTCCAAGTTCATCAGCACCATGCTGATAGGGCTCAATATTGCCTTGGTCACTTTTGCCAGTATTACCGCCAATTTTCTTACACCCGATCGGTTTCCGTTTTTGCCCTCCGATGAAATATGGTTGTTGATTACACAGACCATCATCACCACCTTTACCATTTTGATATTGGGAGAGCTGATTCCCAAAATACTCTTCCGGGTCAATAGCGACCAAACGCTGCTGGTGTTTGCCTATCCTATCAAACTTTTCTATGTTTTGCTGTCGCCACTCACGGGCATTTTTCATTCGCTTTCGCGCTGGCTCATTAAAACAGTGGTGCGCTCAGAGATGAGCGAGATGAAACAGAATTTCACGAAAGAGGATTTGGAATATCTGGTTAAAGAAACGGCTGTGGAAGATGGTAAAGATGACGAGGCCGACCATTTGAATTCAGAAATTTTTGAAAAGGCCTTATACCTGAAAGATATAAAAGTGCGCACTTGTCTGGTGCCGCGCAAAGAGATTCAGGCAGTGGATATTTCGGAGGGTCTGGAGGAACTTCGAAAGCAATTTTTGGAAACAAAATTGTCTCGGTTGATTGTGTATGACGAGAACATTGATAAGATTCTCGGTTATGTGCACCATTTCGATATGCTCAAAAATCCTCCCAGCATTCGTCAGGCTATCCGGCCCATTTTGGTAGTGCCCGAAACCATGACCGCTAACGATTTAATGCTGCAGTTTATTCGCGAAAGAAGAAACATAGCAGCAGTAGTGGATGAGTATGGCGGCACAGCCGGTCTTATCACACTGGAAGATTTAATGGAAGAAATTTTTGGTGAAATAGATGATGAACATGACGTAGAAGAATTGACCGAGAAAAAAATATCGGACACCGAATTTGTTTTCAGCGGACGTTTAGAGATTGATTATCTAAATAGTGAATATGACCTCCACATCCCCGAGGGAGAATACACTACGCTGTCCGGCTATCTTATCTCCGGTTTTGAGGATATTCCGGAACCGGGCAGCACGTTTGATTTGGATCATTTCCATATCAAAATTCTAAAGAGCGGAAACACCACCATTGAGTTAGCGAACCTTCAAGTGAAAGAAGAAGCGTAGTGGCTACTACTGGATAACGCCCAGTTCTTTTCCTACTTTGGTAAAGGCAGCAATACACTGATCCAAATGATGCCGCGCATGCGCTGCGCTTATCTGCACGCGTATACGTGCTTTTCCTTTTGCCACCACCGGATAGAAAAAGCCAATGACATAAATGCCTTCTTCCAACAATTTTGCAGCAAAATTTTGAGCCAGCACTGCATCATACAACATGACCGGAGTAATGGGATGTACCCCGGGTTTTACATCAAAGCCGGCTGCTGTAATTTGCTCACGAAAATATTTTGTATTGGCTTCCAGTTTATCGCGAAGAGCGGTTGTTTCAGTCAGCATATCAAATACGGCCAGGGATGCACCTACAATGGAAGGCATCAAGGTATTTGAAAACAAATAAGGCCGCGAGCGCTGCCGCAAAATTTCTATCACTTCTTTTTTACCGGAAGTAAATCCACCGCTTGCTCCACCCAGTGCTTTGCCTAAAGTTCCGGTGATGATATCTATCTTGCCATGCACACCACAATGCTCCGGAGTCCCTTTTCCGGTTTTGCCTATAAAACCGGTGGCATGGCATTCATCCACCATAATCATGGCCTGATACCGATTCGCCAATTCAACAATTTTATCGAGTTGCGCTAAGGTGCCATCCATCGAAAAGACACCGTCTGTAACAATAATCCGTGATCTGTTTTTCTGTGCCGCCTGTAGCTGTGTTTCCAGATCAGCCATATCGTTATTCTTGTAACGATAGCGCTCGGCCTTACACAAACGTACCCCATCAATAATGGAAGCGTGGTTTAGCTCATCGCTGATAATGGCGTCTTGTTCGTTGAATAAGGGTTCAAAAACACCGCCATTGGCATCAAAAGCTGCAGCATACAAAATGGTGTCTTCGGTGCCCAAAAACTCCGAAATTTTTTTCTCCAGCTCTTTGTGAATGTCTTGTGTGCCGCATATAAAACGAACGCTGCTCATACCATAACCGTGTGAATCAATGGCGCTCTTGGCGGCCTCTATCACTTTGGGGTGCGATGAAAGTCCCAGATAGTTATTCGCACAAAAATTAATGACCTCCTTTCCGGCTGTGGTTTTTATATCGGCTCCCTGCGGGGTGGTGATGATTCGTTCGGTTTTATAAAGTCCGCTGTCTTTAATTTCCTGTAGTTCTTCTTGGATGCGCTGCTGTATGGAATACATCTGAAAATTGTTTGTGTCAAAAATAGATTTTTACCCTCCTGATGCACATCATTCCTAAAAACTAAGTATGCATTACATTTGCCTCACGAAATAAAGTATGAAACCGTATCAAACCTTACTGTATTACAAATACACTCATATTCCGCAGGCAGAAGCATTTGCCGCACAGCATCTTGAATTTTGCAAACGGCTGGGCGTAGTAGGTCGCATTATCGTGGCCGAAGAAGGGCTGAATGGCACCATATCGGGCACAGTGGTTCAATGCAAAAAGTATATGGATACGATACAGTCCAATCCTATTTTTGAAGGCATTGAGTTTAAAATTGATGCGGTGGATGAACCTTCGTTTGAGCGGCTGTATGTGCGACACAAACCTGAAATCGTGCACAGCAGCTTGAGGGGTATAGACAACATTGACCCGAACGAAATAACCGGCATCCACTTAAAGCCGCATGAAGTGGATGAAATGATAGAACAGGAAGATGTAGTGTTTGTAGATGTGCGCTCTAATTATGAAAGTAGTGTTGGGCATTTTCGCAATGCACTCAAATTGGACATCGATAATTTTCGCGATTTTCCGGAGCAGTTAAAAGAGCTTGAAAATCTGAAAGACAAAAAAGTGGTTACCTATTGCACAGGCGGTATTAAGTGCGAAAAAGCCAGCGGGTTTCTGTTGAAAAACGGATTTAAACAGGTGTATCAGGTAGATGGTGGCGTGGTGAAATATGCCAAAGAAACAGGGGGCAAAAATTTTGAAGGGAAGTTATATGTGTTCGACAACCGAGTGATGGTAGACGTTAACGCTGTAAATCCGAGTATCGTATCTACCTGCAAAATATGCGGAACCAAAAGCGCACACATGGTCAACTGCGCCAATGCAGAATGCAACGAACACTTTGTGTTATGCGAAGACTGCGGATGGAAAATGGAAGGTTGCTGCAGCGAGGCGTGTATGCAATCTGCTACCAAGCGCACCTATGATGGCACCGGTTACTATCAGCGCGAAAATGCCTGAGCACTATAGTTTTTTTGCAGCCTCGTCCAGAGCATTGTAAAAATCCTCCCCGTATTTTCTGATGAGCGGTTCTTTCAGGAACTTGTATACCGGCACCTGCAATGCCTTTCCATTTTTGCAGGCGGGTTTGCATACGCTCCATCGCTCATAGTTAACCATATCATTTCCGGTTTTTCGCTGCTTGGTAATGCGAATGGGATACAGATGACAACTAATTGGTTTTTTCCAGTCTACTACTCCCGCACGATAGGCTTTTTCAATAGCGCAGATAACCACTCCATTTTCGTCATAGTTGAGCCAGGCGCAGCCCTTGTTGCCCATCAATGGCGTATTAAATTTTTCGGCCTCTTCCGTGCGCACCCATTTACCCTGCTTCTCAATGGCTTTGATGCCTTCAGCGGTTAAATAGGGTTTCACTTTTTCGTATACCTGCTCCAGCTTAGTTGTTTCCTCTTCATCCAGCGGAGCGCCTAATTCTCCGGCTACGCAGCACTCTCCTTTGCAGGCCGAAAGATTACAGACAAATTGCTCTTCCACCACATCATCACTAATAATTACATTATCGATTACTATCATGGTATTGTTTAAATTATTGAATGGTATCTACACAAAAAGAAACTCCGCTAATGGGACAGTAAGTAGTACGCGTCTCCAGAATTTCGTCATTTAGCTTGATGGTGGAGGTGACGCCCTGTGGTGCACTGGATGTGTTGTAGGCCATGAGCAGCACCTGCTGTCCTTGCTTTGCATTAAATGTATAGGTCCAGCCGGTACTCTTATGATATTCCGATATCTGGTTGCCTTGCTGGTCGGCCGTATAAGCCACCATACAATCGGAGCAGCCAATACTATATTCTATCTTATAAATACTATCGCTGGCTTTTTTGCAGGAAGGAAGAAGGGTGATGGCGATTGAAAAAAGTAGAAAGATGTTTTTCATACGTTATTTTTTCGAAGACGGTGTTATACTGCAGTTAGTTGCAATTTAAGAAAGTCGCCTAACTTCTTGTTGGCTTCTCTGGCTTTGGGCACGATTCGCCAAAATGCATTAAACACGTGAAACATATCAGGATACACTTCCAGTTGAACAGTTACCCCATCGGCCTTTGCCTTCTCTTCAAACCGGGTAGAATCGCTGAGCAACAACTCGTGATCGCCCACCTGCACCATCACCGGTGGCAACCCTTTCAAAGAATAAAAAATGGGAGAGGCATACGGAGCTTTGGGATCGGCTCCCTGCATGTAATAATCACGAACGGTAGGAAATCCATCGGCAATCAGCATAGGGTCTACTTCATCTCTGGATGGAAATGAATGCCCGCTAAAGGTATGGTCTAACCAGGGAGAGAGCGCAATGGCGCACTTGGGTAAATCAACTCCATTATCCCGCAAATAGGTAAGTGTGCCCACCACACAGCCACCACCTGCACTATCGCCACCAAACGAAATTTGAGATGGTTTAAAATTCTTGTCTCTTAAGAGCCATTGATACACTTTTGCGCAATCTTCGATAGCTGCCGGATAAGGATGTTCGGGGGCTAAACGATAATTGATACTGAAAGCCGCAATGCCCGCATTTTTAGCAATCTGAGAAACCAGCGCACGGTGGGTTACATAGCTTCCCACAAAATAGCCACCTCCGTGGAAGTAAAGCAACACTTTTGTTTTGTCGCAGCCTTGGGGGAAAATCCACTCGCCCTCTACTCCATCTGCTATTTCATGGGTGTACGTAAAACCGCTCAGTGGTTTATTCCATTTGCCAATCAGTTTTTCGAAACCTCTGCGGGCGCGCTGAGGATTACTTACATCTCCACGCTTTTTTACTCTGCGCAAAAATGATTTCAGTATGAATAATGGAATGTATGGCATAGAATGAATTACACGTTTTCTAATAGCATCAGTAGTTGAAACGCAAGTGGTAAACTACCTCTTTCTATTTCAATTTTGGCACGAAGATGAATAGCTTTTTTAAGCGCTTCTGCATCATTATTGTTTTCTTCAAATATTTCCTGCACAAAATCAGCCATACGCAATTCGCCTAAATCTCCTTTGGTAGGAAAAGAATGCAACGAAGCAATTTGCGCCACATCATTCGCTGAAAGATAGTTGGAGTGCGTAATGCTTTGAGGCAGTGCATCCCAGCCAATACCCAACTCGTTCGCCATTTTAAACCCCGGAATGCTGATAATATTCTCTGCTCCAATACGTGCCCAAAACTGTTTCCCCATACGGGCGATGTAGTTCATCTTAAACGGGTCAATGCTTCCTTCTTCGTTGAGCACTTTTTCATTGATATGCAGCATGGTTACTTCGCATACTACCAGGTTGCCTGCACCACCTCCTTGTCCAGTCTCAATCACATTTTTCACTTTACACTCCATCTGCACAAAGCACTCTGCCACACGCGGAGGTTTAACTGAAATACTTTCTGCTTTAGTTAAGCCACTCTTTGCAAACTCATCAACACCTTTCGGATACATGTGTGCGGCTAAGTTCATTTGATACAGCATATCGTAATGCGCAATATTTACCACGCACTCATCTACTTCCAAAACATTGTCGTGTGTGTTTTTGGTAGCGCCTGTTCTACCGCTACGGGCAGGAGAAAAAACAAGTGTTGGTGGATTAGAACCAAATACATTGAAGAAAGAGAAGGGCGAAAGGTTTACGTTTCCTTC
Source organism: Bacteroidota bacterium (assembly GCA_016715625.1). Taxonomy (GTDB): domain Bacteria; phylum Bacteroidota; class Bacteroidia; order Chitinophagales; family LD1; genus Bog-950. The sequence continues at coordinate 49,651 of JADJZU010000023.1, read as the reverse complement.
CTTGTCAATGGTAGAAACAAACGCGATAGGTCGTGGCGCAATTGCACTAAGCAAATACTCGTGCAGCTTAGGCATGGGAATTTCGGAAGGATTGATGGAAAGCATGTTCAATAATAGGAAATAGGCAGAAGAGTTACTCTTCCCCGCTGTTCTTCATTTTCATTAAAACTGCATAAGCGTTGCGGGTAATAATTTTTTTACTGCTCCAATCTTCTTTGTTGGTAGTGATAATTTCAATGTTTCCCTTGTCGCTCACACCGGTTTGCACTTCGGTGAGCTCAAAATTTTTATTGCCGGCATCAGTAAAAACATAGTTTTTGTTTTGCCAGCGCACAACAGCTTCTTCTGGAACAGTCAGCGCATCATTGCTCTGGATATTTATTTCGGCATTCATAAACATGCCGGGTAAAAGTTCTCTGTCATACTTTTTAAAATGGCAATGCACTTCGGCTGCCCGGTTAGCATCTAAGTTTCGGCTTACCAAAATTATCTCTGCTTCATATTTTTTATCCGGATTTTGATTGGCATACGCCATTACTTTTTGCCCTATAGAAAGTTTGTTTACGTCTTTCTCGAACACGGTGAGATTCAAATGAACGTCTTCGGGATTTACCAGTTCAAACAACACATCGGTGGGGCTTACATATCGCCCTATGTTTACATTAACAGCCGACACAAAGCCATTGATGGGGGAATACACATTTACACTGCGCGATAAATTGTCTTCGTTGAGCGTTATTGGATTGATGCCAATCAGTTGCAGTTTTTCGCTGAGCGATTTCACCAACACCTTCTGACTTTCATAATCGGCTTTTGCCTGCTGAAACGTTTTGTCGCTGTTGGCTTTGGTAGCGTTCAGTTCTTTTTGACGATTAAAATCCGCCTCTGAAAAAGTGAGTTTCGCTTTTGCCATCAGGTAATCCTGTTGTAGTTGAATGTATTGAGGGTCTTCTAACACAGCCAGCACTTCACCTTTGCTAATGTGCATACCCGGCAATAGTTTGGTGGATTTTAAATAACCGCCCAACGGAAAGCTGATGCTTACCATGTTTTGTGGCGGCACATCAATAGCTCCATTGACTTTCAGCACTGATGAAATGGTTTTCATTTCGGCTGTGCCGGTTTGTATGCCGGCAATTTTCATTTGCTCGGTGGTGAGCGAAACACTGTTCTCGTTGGCGCTCGCCTGCTTGGTTTCGTTCGTTGTTTGGCTGTTGTTACATGCCGAAAAGAATATGCTGAGGATGATGAGATACTTTTGCATGGTTAATGATTTATTGTTTTCCCGAAATTTTTTCCAATTCAAAAACCGACTGATTGTATTGATAAACCAAATCGGTGTATTCGCTTTTTATGCCAATACTTTGGTGGAGCAACATGCTCCATCCTATGTAACTGATTTCGCCTGCGGCAAACTGCCGGTTGGCGGTTTCAATAATGGTGGTGGCGTTATTCAACACTGAGCTTTCATAGTAAGTTAAACTCTGCTCATACTTTTTTACGTTGGCAACTGCCGCATAAAATGTCATAGCGAGCTTTTGTTTTTCCAACGCAAAATCGTTTTGTGCTTTCAGCCAGTTCTTTTTTGCTGCCGCAATTTTTGCCGCTTGCCCGCTAAAGAAGATGGGAATAGATATGCCGGCTGTAGCTGTACTGAAGCGCTTGTTACGATTGAAGTAAACATCGCTGCCATTTACATTTTGCAAACCAATGATGGACATGTTGTTATAGCCCACGTTAAAATCGGGCGCCATTCTGTTGCGCTCTAACTTCCATTGGTGCTTATATAGGTTCATCAAATGTGTTTCGCGCACTAGCAAAGGGCTGGACGCTAATTGCGAAGTATCGGGCAACGAAACAAGCAGGTATTTCTGTACTCCAACTTCCGGCTCATAAAAAACAGAGTCATTCAGTAAACGATTGAATTGCTGAAGCGAAATGCTTAAATCGCTTTTCAGCATTTGCAGTTGATTGGTAATTTGGCTGCGCGAAGCTGCAGCGGTAGTTTTCTCCAGCAGGTTGGTTTCGCCTTTCTCATAACGCAGGGTTGCCTTTTGTAAGAACGCATCATAAATACTATCGGCAAAGAACAACAGCTTTTGCTTCTCGCGCATGTTCAAAATTTGATAGTAAAGCGATTTTACCTGCGCGCGGGTTTCCAACTCGGTCAGTTTGGTTTCGCTTTGTGCTATCTGATAATTTTCGTTCAGCACTTTCTTTTGCTGCACGTAAACACCCGGAAAGCTGAAGCCTTGCGAGATGCCGAACCGTGTATCGTTGTAAATGGTGTTTATCTGCCCGTATTCGGCAATCACATTCGTTTTGCTTACGTCCAGGTAACTTCGCTTTAATTTTTCATTTGCTTGCTCGTTGATTTGAGCGCTTCGCAAAGTGAGGTTATTCTTATGCGCAATATTTAACGCCTGCTCCAGGGAAATACTTTGTTGCGCATCGGCAAGCTGGGTAGAAAAAATCAAAGCGATAACGGTGGCAACCGTAGCAACAGATTTTTTCATTTTTCTCTCCATAAATGTTTCATACAACACATAAAGAATAGGCAACACAAAAAGTGTGAGCAGCGTGGCAGAAACAATTCCGCCAATAACCACTGTGGCTAATGGGCGTTGCACTTCAGCACCGGCACCGTTGCTAACCGCCATAGGAATAAAACCAAGCGAAGGAGCGAGTGCAGTCATCAGCACCGAGCGTAAACGAATTTTAGTTCCCTGAATCACAATTCTGCGAACGTCTGTCCAGCCTTCACTTTTCAAGCGTTTGAATTCGGCAATCAACACAATGCCGTTAAGCACTGCCACACCAAACAGTGCGATAAAACCCACACCTGCCGAGATGCTGAAATTCATTCCACGCAACCATAAAGCAAGAATACCACCAATGGCAGAAAGCGGAATGGCCGTGTAGATAAGAATGCTCTCGCCAATAGTGCCAATGGCGAAGTACAGCAACAAGAAAATGAGTAACAGCGCCACCGGAACAGCTACCGACAATCGTTGTTTGGCCGCTTGCAGGTTCTCAAAAGTTCCGCCATAGGTTACATAGTAGCCCGCAGGAAACTTGATTTGCTTTTCGGTTTTCTGTTGCAGTTCGTTCACAATGGTTTGCACATCGCGCCCGCGCACATTAAAGCCCACTACTATTCTGCGCTTGGTTTCTTCGCGCTGAATTTGATTGGGTCCTTCAATCACATTTACATCGGCTACCTGATACAAAGGCACCTGCGCACCGCTTGGCGCAGCGATTAAGAGATTCTGCACATCGGTTACATCTCTGCGCAACTCATTGCCTACACGCACCACTAAATCAAACCGCTTTTCGCCTTCATACACCATGCCGGTGCTTTGTCCGGCAAAAGCCGCGTTGAGCGTGCGGTTCACATCCGAAATATTCAGTCCAAATTTGGCAATCGCATCGCGCTTGTAATTTACCACCACCTGCGGCATACCGGTTACGCTTTCTACATACAAATCTTTAGCGCCATCTACGGTTTCAATTATGCCACCGAGTTTTTGCGCATACAATGCGAGAGTGTCAAGGTCTTCACCAAAAATTTTGCAAACCACATCCTGGCGTGCACCGGTCATCAATTCATTAAATCGCATTTGCACCGGAAACTGAAAACCGGTAGTTAATCCCGGCACAACCTGCAACGCACTGCTCATCTTCTCTGCCAACTCAGGAAATGTTTTTGCCGAAGTCCATTCTTTTTTGGGTTTGAGAATCACCATCATGTCGCCTGTTTCAATGGGCATAGGGTCGGTGGGAATTTCACCGCTACCGATTTTGGTCACCACTTTTTCTACCTCCGGAAAACTATCCAGCAAAATTTTAGAAGCCATTTGAGTAGAGTTAATAGATGTTTTCAAATTACTGCCGGTGAGTAAGCGGCACTCTACTGCAAAATCGCCTTCTTCCAATTGCGGAATAAATTCACCACCAAGCGTTGACATAATGAATGCGGAAATGCCAAACATTACCACCGCTGTAACCAAGATTGTTTTTTTGAAGAGTAATACTTTTTCCAGAGCAGCCTGATACCAGCGTTCCAGCACATTCATCATCTTGTCGGAGATGGTGGCTTTATGTTTCATTTTTTTGCTGATGACGAGTGCGCTCATCATGGGCAGATAAGTGAGCGAAAGCAAAAACGCACCGAGTATGGCAAACGAAACGGTTTGCGCCATGGGACCAAACATTTTTCCTTCAATACCTTCCAACGACAGAATGGGCAGATAAACAATGAGAATAATGATTTGACCAAACACAGCCGAGTTCATCATGCGCGAAGAGGAGTGATGTACTTCTTCATCCATTTGCGCCTGAGATAACTGGTTAACCGACTTGAAGTGCTTGCTGTGCGTGAGTTGGTGCATAATAGCTTCCACAATAATTACCGCGCCATCCACAATCAAACCGAAATCAATAGCACCCAAACTCATCAGGTTTCCGCTCACACCAAAAATGTTCATCATCACCACCGCAAACAACATAGCCAGTGGAATAACCGAAGCCACCAGCAAACCTGCGCGAAGATTGGCAAGGAAAAACACGAGCACAAAAACCACTATCAGTGCACCTTCCAGCAAATTGGTTTCAACGGTGCCTATGGCATTGTTTACCATTTTTGTTCTGTCAAGAAATGGCTCAATCATTACACCTTCGGGCAGCGTTTTCTGAATTTGCGCAATGCGTTCCTTCACTTGTTTAATAACTACCGAAGAGTTTGCACCCTTCAACATCATTACCACTGCACCAGCCACCTCCCCATCGGCATTGTAACACATCGCTCCATAGCGTGTGGCAGCACCAATGCGCACATCAGCCACATCGCGTATCAGCACCGGAATTTTTGTGTCGGTGCTTTTCACTACAATGTTTTCAATGTCGCTGATGTTGTTCACTAAACCCTCGCTGCGGATAAAAAGCACCGTGGGCCCTTTTTCAATGTAACTGCCACCCGTGTTTTGGTTGTTACTTTCCAAAGCAGTAAATACTTCAGCAATGGTGAGGTTGAAGGATTTTAAGCGCGCAGGATTTACCGCCACTTCATACTGCTTCAACAATCCGCCAAAGCTGGAAACATCTGCTACGCCTTCGGTGCCTAGCAGTTGTCTGCGCACCATCCAATCCTGAATAGTCCGCAATTCAGTGGCAGAAAACTTCCCTTCATAACCGGGCTTGGGTTTTACTACATACTGATAAATTTCTCCCAAACCTGTTGTAACCGGTGCCATTGAAGGCAAGCCCGCACCCGCAGGAATTACTTCTTTTACTTCCTGCAAACGTTCACTCACCTGCTGTCGCGCCCAGTAAACATCTACACCATCTTTAAACACAATAGTTACCAGCGACAGTCCGAAGCGAGAAAAGCTGCGAATCTCTTTCAAGCCGGGAATATTGCTGTTGGCTTGTTCAATGGGGAATGTGATGAGTCGCTCCACATCGGGCGCACCCAATGATGGCGAAATGGTAATGACCTGCACCTGATTGTTGGTGATGTCGGGCACTGCATCAATGGGCAGCTTGGTAACCGCATACACCCCATACACTATCAGTGCTAGCGTAAACAACCCGATGATGAGTTTGTTGCGGATGGAAAATGATATGATTTTTTCTAGCATGATTTTCTTTTTAGTCCTCATCGCCATCGCCCGTTTCGGGAGTGGCGGCAGAGTTGTTTGCAGGAATAGAATTGCCCGTAGTAATTTCGGTATGGCGAATTTTACCACCGAGGTAGCCGGTGTAGCCCATAAAGCCAAACGCAACAGACGATAGCACAAGTGTTGCGCTCATAGCAACGGTCACCGCATTCTTTTTAAAGAAATGCAACACCAAACTGATGAGTGCTAAAACACCCGATGCTATCAGTATGCCATTAGCAATTTTGGCAGCATCTTCATGCACCTCCATCGCTGCTTCGCTTATGCCGGGGATTTTTTCCACCAATTCTTCGGCAGCTTCGCCCGTTTCCATTACGATGACAGAAATAATTGCCATAGCCAGTATCAGCAAAGCGCCCAACACTTTAGTGTCGTTGCTTTTTCTGATTAAGCCGTAAAAGAGAACCACTATGCCTCCCAATGTTCCTATTATGGGGAAGTGGTTAAGTATTAAATGCCAGTGTGCGGTATTCATATTGATTATTTTTTGGTTGAAATAATAGTGATAGCCCGATTATGTATCAGGTAATCACTTATCTAAAAAAGGGATGCTTAAAAAGTGGAGATGCGGTCCTGATTAACGCCATGGCAACTATTACAAGCGCCTTGCGTTATCGCTGAACTCATATACACACTTTGCCCGAGTGTATTGTTTACTACGGGATATAACCCGCTTCCAAAATCGAGATTATCTGTAGAGTGGAAGTTACCTTTTGCATCACCTTCAATAGTTGCAGCTAAGGTGCCGCCTCCATTGGGTTGCGTGTAAAGTTTGATTATTGCATTGGGATATGCAGTGCTTCCGGAACTGTTAAATGTAGTTCCGGCCACGATAAAACACCCCTCGCCACTTCCACCCTCCTGGTGACAATTCATACAATTTTGCCCTACGTTATGGCTTCGGTTACTACCCGTGGCACTATTGTTTTTTTCGCCACAGCGCTGGTTGTTTTTTTCGCATGAACTTGCGCCACTCATTAGTGCTACTACTATAGTAGCTACAAACAATATTCTGGATTTCATTTGCTGATTATTTTTCGTTACGAAAAGAATATCTCCTGTTTGGTTTGGGGAGAATCAGCACTTAGGCGGTTGCCAGATATTAGAAAGGAGTTGAAAGGATATAAATGAAGTTTGAAACCCGAAAAGTTCCGGAGTCGTATCTTGTTGTAAGGCTTGCAACTTTACAAAGTAGTTCGGGATGAATGCTGTAATGGATGAAGTAAGATGCTCTACATTTTTAAAAGGCAGTTGATTGTCGTGCTGATAATCTTTATCCTTTACAGGTTGCTGTATATAATGTATGGAGAGAAATTCCATGAAAGTCATTTGGGAATTTTCTGACTTATGCTCCAGAAAATGGGTCACCAGCATGGGGACTTTCAGCAACTCGTGCAACTCTGTACTGCCCGATAAAAAAACCGCACTAAGAAAGACGATAGCATAGCGTTTCACAGCACAAGTGTAATAATATCGGTGATGCAATGATATGACTAAAATCACTCAATGTGTTAATATCATATAAAGGGTGGGGGCCATCACACCGAGCGAAAGAAAGCATACAAAAACAAGGTGATGTTTGATTTGCCTGTGGTTGAGTAAAATAACATCTGCCATCATCATAACTATATACCAACCAGCCAGGAACATAAGGTTCAGGGTTTCGCGGTCGGGTGACAGGCCGTGTTCTTTGGTTAATCCATGGTATGCCACTTCAAACATCGTTCTCGCCCCTGCACCCATAATCAGAAAGAGCAGGAATAGGAGGTAATATTTCATAGGGCGGGTAAAATTTTACCTGAGCATTCACCAAAGCCAATTCGTACCCCATCTTTTTCGCACCAACCACGCATAACTACAGTATCGTAATCCAAAATGAATTTTCGCTCAGTGCCATCGGTCATTTGAATCGGCTTTTTCCCCTGCCAGCTGATTTCAAGCATGGAGCCATAACTATCGGGGGTGGGTCCGCTGATGGTGCCGCTGGCATATAAATCGCCCACTTCAATATTGCAACCATTCACCGTATGGTGCGCCAACTGTTGCGACATATTCCAATACATGTATTTGAAATTACTTTGCGATACTGTTTTACTCTTACCGTTTTCAGGCACAATCTCCACCTCCAGATATATGTCAAAGTTCTTTTTGCCTTCAAATTTTAAGTAAGGCAATACCTCGGGTTCCTGCACTGGGGTTTCTACTCTGAAAGGTTCCAGCGCATCCAGCGTAACAATCCAGGGCGAAATAGTAGAGCCGAAATTCTTGGCGAGAAAAGGACCCAAGGGCACATACTCCCACTTTTGAATGTCGCGGGCGCTCCAGTCGTTAAACAACACCATTCCAAAAATGTAATCTTCGGCTTCAGCAGTAGAAATACTTTCGCCCAACTCGGTGGACTTACCGGTAATGAACGCCATCTCCAATTCAAAGTCTAATAATCGGCAAGGTCCAAAACTTGGAGCTGCTGCATCGTCTGCTTTGGTTTGTCCTTTTGGGCGATGAATGGGCGTTCCTGAAATCACAATTGACGAAGCGCGGCCATGATAGCCCACGGGTAAATGTTTCCAATTGGGCAGCAAGGCATTGGCCGGGTCGCGGAACATAATGCCCACGTTGGTGGCATGTTCTTTACTGCTGTAAAAATCGGTGTAGTTCGGAATGCGCACCGGCATCAGCATCTGCGCATCACTTTGCTTAACCAATGCTTTTGCTCTCAACCCGGCATTGTCACGTAGTTCAGCATTATCTGCGTTCAACAAATCAGATATGCGTTCGCGCACAGCCGTGGTAACTTTTTTGCCGCTGCCAATAAACCAATTGAGGTGCGGTCGCGATAAATCTTTTTTATCAAACTTTATTCCATCCAGTAATCCGGCTTCGGCCACAACCGCTAAATCCAAAATATATTCTCCTATGGCCACACCGGCACGCGAGGTCATTTGGCTGGTCATAAACATGCCAAAGGGCAAATTCTGAATGGGGAAATCGCTACCGGGTTTTACTTCTACCCAGCTTTTTAGTTGGGGGTTGTTGGCTCTGCTCATGATAATACTGTATCCGCAAGTTTAAGCAGATAAGTAATATCTTGCCATTCAACCAAAGAAAAAATTATGGAGCCTACAATACTCTTTACGATAGCAAACAGTGTAGCCATGCTTGGCTGGCTGGCTATGGCATTTTTTTACGATAAATCCATCACTTACAAGATTGTGTTTAACGGTCTGGTGGTGTTGCTGTGTATACTCTACGCAAGCGTTATTGTCTGGAGTTTTTCGGAGCCCACTCAAGAGGGAAATTTTTCTTCGCTGGAGGGAGTCATGGCGCTTTTCTCAAATCCCAAAGCCGTTTTAGCAGGTTGGGTTCACTATCTGGCATTCGACATGCTCACCGGTCTTTTCATTGTGTATCACTCTTCCAAAAACAGAATCAGCCGATGGCTGATTTTGCCTTGTCTGTTTTTCACCTTTATGTTGGGTCCCGTTGGGTGGCTGATGTACTACGGGCTACTGGCAATACACAAAAAGTCGATACTGCCGGACTATCATTGAAAAGCTATACATCAAAACTCCAGTCGCCTTCTTGTTGACCAAATTTTTTTCTGCTTTCCGCTTTTTCAATCTGTCGCTGAATAATCATATCGGCCATCACAGTAGCGGCATCTTGATCGGAGGCTTGCAACGTTTCGTTTAGTTTCTTTTCGCTTACATCAATACGATATAAAATCCACTTGAGTTTTTCAAAATCGTGATGAATCAATTCATCTATTCTGCGTATGAGTAAAAGCCTGAAAGCGCGAAATTTTTCGTCTTCGCTATGAGTAGCCGGCAATAGCTGGTCATTGATCTCAAATGAATCGAATAGAGTGATAGGGATATTCATTCTAAATTATGTTTTGATGGGCGCTATCTATGTCAAAGAAGAACCGTGTCAAGTATAGTTCAATTTTAAACCTGTTTATTAATGATAAAAGCCTTGGGCTGAAAAATGCAAAGGCCTCACCTATAAAAGTGAAGCCTTTACATTTAGCTCAACAAAGACTTACTCTTTGATTATTTTTTCGGTATGTGCTCCACACTGCAATAAATAAAGCCCTGCCGGCAAGGCACTAATGTTTATGGTTGTCTGCTGCGCATCACCAGCTTCTATCTGCTGAAGTATTCTACCTGACAAATCTCTCAAATAGAACGTTTTCTCATTTTCCATTCTGGTATCACTATATATAGTAAGTGTTCCATGGGTAGGGTTTGGGAAAACACGGAAAGAGGATGCAGCAGTCATATCCTCTATACCTACGCTGGGGTCTGCAAAAAACTTAACGCTGAAGTTTACGGCCATATCCACTAGTCCGTTACCGGCTGTGTTACCAACATTTTCTACCACACTATAATAAGTGTGCGTTCCGGGAGCGATGGTAAATAACCGTGAATGAGAAATCGTGCTGAATTTGTTGGTATTATAAGCCGCAGAAACGGTCACATGCCCTTCGTTGGCCCCCCAGTCAGGTATATCGTTTACCGCAAAAAGCATTTCATCACCCAATTGTGAAGTACAGGAACCATCTAATTGAGCCAGAGCAAATCCTGGAACAGTAGTGGTAATCGTAATAGAATCAAAAGCCACAGGTGCACCTTCTGCATCCAAATCATCCAGCTCTATCCCTTTAGCTTCTACCTGTGCAAGACCTCCGTTGGGGAAATACTCCACACTCAGATTGCCATAAACAGAGGCAATCCCACTACCCGAAGCATCTACCACATTTTTACACACTGCATAGAGCGTATCCAGCGATGAGTTTGCTGTATAAAGGCGAGAATGTGAGTAGGGGCTGTTTTTTTGATATGAGTTATATGCTTTGACAGTTACGCTGCCATCGCCTACCAACCAGGAAGGTACATTTGCTGCCGAAAGCACAATACGATCACCGGCATCGGAAATCACTTTGCCATCCATGTGTACTACCGCTTTGCCCAAGGGTGTAGAAGGAGAAAATACACGTTGCAGGACTTTCTGTGTGCTACGAACATCGCCACTATAATTGATATTACCGTCTATCACCATGGCGGGACCGGCTGCCGGGAAAAACTCCAGCGTTAAGTGGCCATAAACAGAAGCTATTCCACTTCCGTTCTCGTCCACATAATTCTGCCCTACTGCATAAAAAGTATCAAGTCCTTGCACTACATCATACACGCGGGTATGTGAAAAGGAACGTCTTTTGAAATCTGTATGAGGCGCAAAAAAGGACACGTTTCCATCATTGGTACCCCAATCCGGTACATTGCTGGCAGCTAAAATTATTCGGTCGGCAGAATCGGACACACAATAGCCATCCATACGAACCACCACCCTGCCGGCTGTCGGTGCATCGAAAGGCATGGTAGCCAGAACAACTGCTGAAGCGGTTCGGAGATTCACATTGGTAGAAGCAATAGCAACCTGCTTTACAATCGGCTCACCGGCTGAAAGACAGAGACCACTAACAAGAAGCACTACAAGAGAAAGAAAGTTTAGTTTTTTCATGGTATTTTATTTTAGGAGGCAAAGAGACAACTCTGCTCTGTCATAAAACATGATTACAAACAGCAGCACCAATGATGTAGAATGCCACTGCTGTAAAACCCAAGAAGTATTCAGAATATCAGATTCCCCTTAATCCATCTAGCACACTTAAACCAAACAGCGCATAGTCATATTTAACCGGATCTTTGGAGTCAAATTGCTTTAAGTTCTCCGTGAGCTCAACCACCGTTTCCCAATCCGTTTGTTTGCGTGTAATTAACCCGAGTTTTCGAGCAGTGCGGTCCACATGCACATCCAGCGGAATTAAAAGCTGTGCGGGTTTTATCTTTTTCCACAAGCCAAAATCAACCCCGTTTTTGTCTTTGCGAACCATCCATCGCAGAAACATATTTAACCGTTTACATGTGCTGCCGCGAGCCGGTGTAGCAATGTGTTTGCGTGTGCGAGTTGCCGAATCATCTATCGAGAAAAAGTAATGATGAAAATGGGAAAGCGTTTCAAATTGTGAATTTCGGATTCCCGATTGAAGAAAAGCGGCTTCAAGCGAATCGTGTTTGGAATAATGCTGCTTTAGAAACTCCACAAAATAAAGTGTATCGGTGGCGTTAAAGGTTCGGTGTTTGAACTCCAGTAAGTTTTTCAAATCGTTGTCCCGATGATGCAGAATAAAATCATAGGGGGCATTACCCATCAGGTTCATCAGCTTATTGGCAGAGGTAATAATTGACTTGCGGTTTCCCCAGGCTATGGTAGCAGAAAAGAAAGCGGCAATCTCTATATCCTGTTTTTTAGAAAACCGATGCGGAACAGAGATAGGGTCAGCTTCAATAAACGATGCAGAGTCGTATTCTTTGTATTTGCGTTCGAGGAGTTCGTAAATTTTTTCGTGCTGCAATTTCGGAATATGTTATGTTGAAGGATGAAAATGGAATTTAGTCTGAATTGTTTCAGCATCAACATTAAATCCTGCATCACGTTTTGTTACCTTCTAGTTCTCAAGACATGGGGGGGGGGAGATAACTTGTTTTCAATACCAACTTTACAGTATTAAGTTTGGATACAAATTTTCAATATGAAACAACCGATACTCCTCCTCCTTTATATAGGCTGCCACCTGGCAGCTACTGCACAAAACTGGAATGGCGTTCAAAAATCTGTTTTCAATGAAAGAAAAAAGGGCGATAAGCTGGGCTATGCAGTGGCTATGCATGGCAACTATGCTATTGCAGGTGCGTACTGGGACAACTTAGATGCCTCCGGTAACGACTCCATGCTCTCAGCCGGTGCGGCACATATTTTTTACAATAACGGTACTGAATGGGTTTGGCAACAAAAACTGGTAGCAGCCGATCGCAGCAGTATCGATTTCTTTGGCGAAGCGGTAGCCATTTACGGTGACTATGCGCTGGTGGCCGCTACGGGCGATTCTAAAAATATGTATGGCGTGTCTGACTCCAGTTATCCGGCCGGTGCGGTATATCTATTTAAACGCACGGGTAATGTATGGAGCCAGACTTACAAAATTACTGCTCCCAAAAATGAACGCTGGTGGGATGATAATTACGGCAACTCCATAGCGCTCAATCAAACGCATGTAGTGGTGGGCACCTACAAAACGGCCTACAATGGAAGTTTACCTCCGGTACTTTTATCGGGGCCCGGAGCCGCATATGTTTATCGCTTTTCGGGTGATACACTTATATACGAGCAGCCCTTGTATGCTTGATAGTATACCGGGCGATTTTTTTGGAAAGTGCGTAGGCATTTCGGCAAACCAGGTTATGATCGGTGCTTATGGAATAGATTCCATCAAGCCTGGTGGCACTGTTGTGAAAGGTGCCGGTGCGGTGTACGTGTACCAGCAGAATGGAGGCACATGGTCGCTACACCAAAAACTGATGCCCGCTACTTTTGAACGAAACGACAATTTTGGGTTTTCACTGGCGATGCATGGCAATTATGCATTGATAGGTGCCAAACGAGAAGATGAAGGACCGGGTGAACAAGATTCGGTACCCGAAGCAGGAGCAGCTTACATCTACTACTACAACGGCACTCAATGGGAGGAACAACAGAAGCTAATTGGCTTGCATCGTAAGAGTTTTGATGAGTACGGCTCCTCGCTTGCCCTTACCGAAACACACGCTATTGTAGGCGCTTTTGCACATGCATTCGATACAAACGTACAGATTCGATAGCGCGAGCAGGCGCTGCATTTATCTATCAACGGAACGGAACCACCTGGAGTTTACAGCAAAAAATCATTGCCCCCATACGTACCAGGAACGATAATTTTGGCCATAGCGTAGCCATTGCCGATGATATTGTATTGGTCGGCTCGCCCGAAGAAGACCAGGACGCAAACGAAGCCGACTCATTAAATGGAGCGGGCGCTATCTATTTTTTCCAGAATGAAGAAGGCACAAACGTGCGCGAGATAAACGAAATATCATTTGTAGTGTATCCCAACCCAACAAGCAATGCAGTAGAAATTAGTTGCGACTCAGAGATCGCTCATGTTGCGATATTTGATTTGGCCTGTAGTAAAGTGTGGAGTGCAGGATACCTGCCTGCCGGAAATTTCAGGATACCTTACAATGGGTTTAGTCAAGGCGTTTATACTATTCAACTACAAACAGTAACCGGCAATACCACTACTCAAAAAATATTCGTATTTAAGTGATGAGGCTTCACTGTTTTTTATTTACAAAATAGAGCAGCCACACTATTACGCATAAGAAAACTGTGAAGCAGCAAGTTTTATAAACCACACTTTTATACAGCAAGATTTGAGCTTTGCCTATTCCCGCTCCCGATAAACCGGGGGCGGGATTTTTTTAATTTAAACAGCCGATGGACGGCATTTCCCAATTACCGATAAAACTTTAGTTTCGAAAAAAAATACGCCTTAAAAAATGAAAAAGATTTACCTGACACTGGCCGTTCTAATTGGACTTATCAGTACCTCCACCGCACAAAGAAACTGCGGTGCTATGGAACACCTGCATCACATGACGCAGGACCCTCAGATTTTACAAATTCGCGAAGCCATTGAAGCGCACACGCAACAGTTTGTGAGCGAATACAACCCCGAAACGGGCCGTGCTGTAGTCACCATTCCGGTGGTGGTACACGTAGTGTATAACACCTCGGCACAAAATGTAAGCGATGCCCAAATTCAATCGCAGCTGACGGTTTTGAATAACGATTTCAGAAAACTGAATGCCGACTGGAGCAGCACCCCTTCTGTATTTCAAAGTCTGGTAGCCGATGCAGAAGTGCAGTTTTGCCTTGCACAGCGCGACCCCAGCGGCAATGCCACCACCGGCATTATTCGCAAATCAACTACCGTAACCTCTTTTAGCACCAACGACAATGTGAAGCGTGCCGCCAACGGTGGCAGCGATGCCTGGCCGGCTTCTTCGTATCTCAACCTTTGGGTGTGCAACATCAGCGGTGGAATACTGGGCTATGCACAGTTTCCGGGGGGCGCTGCCGCAACCGATGGAGTGGTGATCAACTACACAGCGTTTGGCACTACGGGCACCGCTGCGGCTCCGTTCAATAAAGGAAGAACCGCCACCCATGAAGTGGGCCACTGGCTAAACCTGTATCACATTTGGGGTGATGATGGCACCGGATGCACCGGCACCGACAACGTAAGCGACACGCCCAACCAGGCCGATGAAAACTACGGTTGCCCGGCTTTCCCTACCTCAAGCTGCAGCAATGGCGCCAACGGAGATATGTTTATGAATTATATGGATTACACCGATGATGCCTGCATGTTCATGTTTACCGCAGGACAAAAAGCACGCATGCAAGCCATGTTTGCCGTAGGGGGTGCCCGCTATTCTTTATTGAGCTCGCTGGGTTGTCAGGCTCCTGTGGCGGCTGCCTGCGGTGCAGTGAATTCACTTGCTGCCGGTTCCATCACACAAACTTCGGCTACGCTATCGTGGGCTGCAGTGAGTGGTGCTACATCTTATGATGTTCAGTATAAACAGAGCACTTCATCTACCTGGACCACTACCTCCACCACTGCCACCTCACTGGCACTTTCAGGGCTGCTGGCCGGCACTACTTATAACTATCAGGTGCGTTCGGTTTGCGCTGCCGGCACCGGCAACTATTCCGCTTCCACTTTTACCACCACCTCGGCTACCGGTACCTGCACCAATAACTATGAATCCAACAACAGCAGAAACAGCGCCACGGCCATAGCGGTGAACACCAACATCAACTCCATGCTGGCAACCTCTACCGATAACGACTACTTTAAATTCAGCAATACCAGCACACAGAAAAATATTTATGTAACGCTGAGCAACCTGCCGGCCGATTACGACCTGCGCCTCTACAACAGCAAGGGCTCTTTGCTGGCCACTTCGCAAGCCAGCGGCACCACGGGCGAAGGCATTAAATATAACAACGCCCCCACCGTACCTACTATGCCCGCGTATATGGATACAACGGTGCCTACTCCGCTTCGTCTTGTTATACCCTCCGTGCGTCTATCAGCAGCACTGCATTCAGAATGGACGGTTTGGAAGTGTCTGACAACTCAGGAAAACTTTCTGACGATGTAAGTATTAATCTGTATCCGAATCCAACATCCGGCTTTGCCACATTGGATATGAATTTCGGTGAAATGGTGAACGCGGCTTCTGTTCGTGTTTTGGATTTTACCGGAAGAGTAGTTTACACAAACAGCTACACCGATTTGGAAGGCATGGTGCAGGTAGCTCTTGATTTGAACGGAATGCCTAATGGGATCTATCCTGTGGTTATCAGCTCTCCGCTGGGAACACAGACTCGCAAATTGATAGTGAATCAATAAGAGTTCTTAGAAGTTTTTTAAAAAGCCCTGCACTAAAGTGCGGGGCTTTTTTTTAGTTCAGTGTTGATTATACTATTTTAACGCTTGCCAGTTTAAACATGCGGCTATTTTTCTTATCATAGCATCCACTAAAACAATTCAAAATGAAAAAATCAATGTATGTATTATCCATGTTGTGCTTTGCAGTGGCGGTTTCCTTCGCGCAATCATCGACACAAACTTCAAAAACAGAAAAGGTAGTCAAACAGGAAAGAGCTACACCTGAGCAGCGTGCACAAAGCGCAGTTGCTGAGATAGACAAAGTGGTAACACTCACGGCCGATCAAAAATCAAAAATTCAAAAACTGGCTTTAGACAAGATCTCAAAACTGGATGCCATTCGGGCAAAGTACAAGGACCAAAAAGACGCGGGTAAAGAAGAGATGGAACAAGTTCGGAAAATGTATCGTCAAGATGTGAAAGCGGTGCTTACTCCGGAGCAGATTGAAAAAGCCAAAGCCAGAGAGAAAGCGGTAAAAGAGAAAAAAAGCGGTGCTAAAAAAGATATACTGGGCGGAAACGAATAAGCCTCTCTTTTAAAGGCGGTAAATCCTGTTTCGAAAATTCGAAACAGGATTTTTTTTATAGTTGATTATTCATTTTATAGCGCATTGGCACAGGCCATGCCATCCATGGCGGCACTCACTATGCCTCCGGCAAAGCCGGCTCCCTCGCCACAAGGGAACAGATTCTGGAGCTGCGGATGGCGGAACGTTTCTTTGCTGCGCGGAATGCGCACCGGGCTGCTGGTGCGGCTTTCCACCCCCACTACAATGGCCTCGTTGGTTCGGTAACCATTCATTTTTTTGCCGAAGTCTACCAAAGCTTCGCGCAAACTACGGGTAATGAAGGAAGGAAGAATCTGTGCTAAATCATGACTTACAATCCCCGGCTGATAAGATGTGCGCGGCAAATCGTTCGACACCTTGTTTTGAATAAAATCTTCTACTCGCTGAGCCGGGGCCTGCAAGCTGTTCACCACCGAATAGGCTTTTTGCTCCACCTCTTTTTGAAACTGCAAGGCCGCCAGTACCCCGTGTTTTTCGTAGGCCGTCCAGTTTTCGGGATTCACCGATACCACCAATCCGCTATTGGCAAAGGGGCCATTGCGCGCGCTGGAGCTCCAGCCGTTGACCACGGTTTCGTGAGCAGCCGTGGCGGCAGGGGCTATCACCCCACCCGGACACATACAAAACGAAAACACGCCACGTCCGCAGGCCTGTGTCACCAGGCTATAGGAAGAAGGCGGCAGCAACAAGCCCCGGGCCTGTTTGTATTGGATATGATCTATCAAATCCTGCGAATGCTCTATGCGCACCCCAAGCGCAAATGGCTTGGCCTCCAGCGTAATTTGCTGGCGGTGCAGCAATTCAAAAATATCGCGCGAGGAATGGCCTGTAGCAAGAATGATCTGCCGGCAAGCATACGAAGTGCCGTCTGCACACTTGATTTTTGAAATCTTGTTTTCCGCTATTTCAAAGCCGATTACCTTTTTCTCAAAATGCACTTCGCCACCATTTTCTATAATGGTTTGTCGCATGGCGGCTATAATGCGCGGCAGCTTATTGGTGCCAATGTGCGGATGCGCCTCGTAGCCAATGCGCGGGTCGGCACCATGCTGGATAAACACATCCAGCACTTTTTGAATATCGCCCCGCTTGCTGCTGCGCGTGTACAGCTTGCCATCGCTATAAGTGCCGGCACCGCCTTCGCCAAAACAATAATTGCTCTCGGGGTTCAGGATGCCCTGCTTGTGAATGGCCGAAATATCTTTCAGCCTTTCCTCCACGGGCTTGCCCCGCTCCAGAATAATGGGCTTAATGCCCCGCTCCAGACACTGCAAGGCTGCATAAATGCCGGCCGGCCCGAAGCCGATAATGTGGCAGCTCTTTTGGTCCGATACTTTTTGATATTGAAAGGTGCGCAGGGGAAGGTTCACTGTTTCGCCTGTGGTGTATACCTCCGCTTTCAGCAAAAAAAGGATGCGCCCTTTGCGCGCGTCCAGCGACTTGCGCAGGTAACGGATGTGCAGCACCTCTTCTTCGGGCAAACCGGCCTCGCGGGCTACGCATGTTTTTATGTCGGTGGGCGAAGCCGCCTCTTCGGGGCTTAGTTTGACTTCTATGGTGATGGGCATGGTTAGGTTTTTATCCTACAAGTGCGTGAAAATAAAAAGGTGCCCATCAGTTTCAACGATGCGGCAACACGGTAAACCCTTTTTGGCGCAAGCGCGCAATAACGCCATCGCTGCCCGGCAGGTGCAGGGCTCCCACAGCTATAAAGGTGGACTGCTGCCGGATAATGGCTTCCATGCGCTGCGCCATACGCGCATTGCGGTCGGTGATGAGGGCCTTGTAAAATTTGGGAGGCATTGCTTCGGCCTCGTTTAATAGCAGCAGGCTATCGAGCTGCTGGTTTGTATAATGCTGCAATAATGCTGGCGAAGCAGCCGTGCCGCGCTGCATCTCCTGCAGTGCCTCGGTGAGCATAGCGGCCTGCTCCTTATAGCTGAGCGAATTAATGGCCTGCATCTGCTCCTCGATGGTTTCTATGCCAATCCGTTTTTTGTGCTGCTTCCTCGCCTCCTTAAAAAAATAGACATCCAGTGCCTCCTCGTTGCCGCTGATGCTGCTGTCGCTCAGGCCCAGGGCCTGTGTTTCCAGCATCATGAGGAGGAGCATGGGCGACAGGTTATCAAACAGTTTTACCGACAGGCCCTTGCTTTGAATTTTGAATAAGGAATCGAGCCGGTGATATTCGGCTGCCGGCATCATCTTTTGAATACTATGCTTGCCGCCCATCATCAGTTGGCCCAGCAGGGCAGGCGATACCGTGGCATCCACATCCAGCTCCATGGCATAGGCCGCAGTGCTGTTAAAGGCCGGCATCACGCTATCGCCAAAGGCAAACACGCGGGCATCTTTGGTGTGCATGGTGCCATATAAAAAAGAGGGTTGCTGGAGGCCGTTGCCCGAAATTTTCCAGAGCAATGAGTTGTATTGCGTGTAGCTTTGTATTGCCACAAAAAGGAACACACCGGTAAGAGTAGCGCGCAGAAAATAAAAAATCGGTTTTATATTTAGCATCATCTGTAACGTGACAACCCGTTAAAAGTGTATCAAATAAAACATACCTCATGAATAATGATGATACCAACAAAGACAAAACACAGGAGCTGAACTATCACGAGCGAATGCAGGCAGAGCATAAACAGCGAGCAGAGAACGAGCGCGCTGTTGAGCACGAATTGAGAACAGAAGACAGATACATCCAATTTTTTGAAGGCTATAACCCTTATTCTGTTGACTCATTCATTCAGTCTTATAAGTTTTACAAAGTATTTTGGAAGACCCATGGCGAACGTTGGATGCAGCAAAACGAAGCAGAAGACTTACAATGGGTAGAGGCGGCAACAAGACATTTGCATATCATTCAGCAAAAAAAGTTATTTGATGTACAGTGTTTTTGGTGTGTAGAAAAAGTACAATATGAGGGTATAGAAATTTGCTACGACTTTGTATGCTGGAGCAAAAATGTAATGAACTGTCCTTTCATCGACCCTCTATCTGAAGATGACATTGACTTGTATGTAGCCTATCTCCAGCAGGATAATGTTGACTTGCCTACTTATTGGGGGTTTGTTGATGACTGGCAGGATTACGAAAACATCATAGAGGCATACAAATCGGACAATAACGGCAACCGTAATTTTCCGGAGTGGTATGATTTTTACAACGGACGGAGGGGCACCGGCATTTACATGGGACTGCCGGATGTGCGGGGAGATAAAGAAAAGCACTACGATAATCTGGGCCGTGAGTTTTTCAGAAAGCAAAACGAGCAAAAAGTAGCTGAAGCAGAATTAAAACGCGATAAACGACCTTTTTTACCAAGCCACTACGACAAGTCTTTTATGCGATACTTTATAGATACCTTTGAAAATAAACAGCTGCGAGAGTATTACGAAGCCTACTTGCGGCATCACATCAATGACCATAAGAAGGAGAGCCTGCAAAACAACATCAGCCTGCTGCTTACCTCCGATGAACCCATTTATTTAGAACCCCATCTCAACTGGACAGAAGCTATTGAACGAGCTACGCAGCGCTTTCGCGCAAAAAAAATTGCAGAACATTTGCCAACCGCTTTTGAGCAATACGAAATACAAAAAAGCTTAGGAATAGTAGCAGACAAATCGCCTGCAGGCAACCACCTGGATGACATAAGAGCGATGCACGTTAAGTTTATTTTAAAAGGCCGTGAGCTATGTGGCGAACCACAGGATTTCAATTTTTAACCGCCCTTCGCTTCTCTAATTTAAGCTTGTAAAACGCTTTGGATGCCGCATATATCGTTTTGTTGAACGTGGCATAAATGGCTCCTGATTCATCTTCATAATGCAATGGCAGGTCAAAAGTATACTCGCCTGCCTCGGCTACTTTTTGTTTTACCTCCGCCACCATTTCATCGGTAATTAAAAACCGGCATTTCACCTTATCGGTGATGGGCCGCACAAACCTGACCGAAGCGCCTTTATCCCACACAATGTACTCTTTGCCCAGCACCTCCATAAACAAGAGCATATAATAAGGGTCTACCGAGCTGTATATGCTGCCGCCAAACACCGTGCCCACGCGGTTGCGCGTGCGGATATTGAGCTTCAGGCTCACATGCAGCTCGCGAAAGTCGCCTGCTATAAACTCTACCCGGCCTCCGCTGCACCAGATGCAGGGCCAAAAATTAAAGAGCCAGCGCATCTGCCGGCTGCGGGACGATTCCTGCCGGGGGGTATCAAATTGTTTCATGTTCCTGTTTAGTATTGCGGCCTAAAACAAAACCAATTATGCCAAACACGATTTGGGAAAAATATGCCCGGCTGCTGGTGAACTATTGTCTTGCTGTAAAAAAAGGAGATAAGGTCTACATCGCCTCCAGCTATCTGGCCGAGCCGCTGCTGCAACAGGTGATGAAAGAAGTGTACATAGCCGGTGGCATTCCGCTGCTGAACGTAGAGATACAGGGCGTGGAGCATCTGGCGCTTGAATTTGGTGACGAGCAACAGCTGAGCTATCTCAATCCGGTCAAAAAACATGTGTTCGAACACTTTGACTGTTACCTGAACATCCGCGCCCCCTTTGGCCGCGGTGATGATGAACGCGAACCGGCCGACCCCGAAAAATTTAAGATACAGCAGAAGGCACAGCAGGAAATCAACCGCCTGTATTTTGAGCGCACGGGCAATGGCAGCATGCGCAGATGCCTGTGTCAGTTTCCCACTCAGGCCGGGGCCGATGATGCCGAAATGAGCCTGGAGGAATATCAAAACTTTGTGTTTCAGAGCTGCTACTTATTGGACGAAGACCCCGTGGCCAAATGGCTGGAGGTGCGCCAAAACCAGCAGGCCTATGTAGACCGCCTGAACCGGGCCGATAAGGTGCATTACAAAGGGCCGAATATTGATACCACCTTTTCGGTGAAGGGCCGCACGTGGATTAACAGCGATGGCCGCGCCAATATGCCCAGCGGAGAGGTGTTCAGCGCGCCTGTGGAGGACAGCGTAAACGGCACGGTGTATTTCAGCTACCCCACCATTTACATGGGCAAAGATGTGGTGGGCATATCGCTGGAGGTAAAAGACGGGCTGATAGTAAAATGGCAGGCCGAGCAGGGGCAGGAGGTGCTGGACAAGGTGTTTGCCATAGAAGGCGCCCGCCAGTGGGGCGAAGTGGCCGTGGGCACCAATTACAACATTCAGCGCACCTCGCGCAATATTCTCTTTGACGAAAAAATTGGCGGCAGCATACACATGGCCGTGGGCCAAAGCTACAAGCAGTGTGGCGGCAAAAACGAAAGCACCGTGCACTGGGATATGATTACCGACATGAAAAACGGGGCGAAATATGGGCCGATGGCGAATTGATTTATAAAGACGGGCGGTTTGTTATTGGGTAAATTGTAAAAAAACAGACGGGTGGGACACCCGCCAATCAATAAAAGCCCCCCTACTTCTTCTGCCACAGCTTGCGGAGTTCTTCCTGCTCGCGGAAGATGACGCGCGAGGCTTCCTGCACCCGCTCCCACAGGCTGTTGAGCGTGTTGTAAACCTCCACCCGTTCGGTGGTGGCGCGGATGCGTTCGCGCTTCTGCCATTCATGCGTAATGTGAGCGCCTGCACTGTTTTCAATAGCGGTTAAATAGTCCGCCTCCCAGCCTGCGGGCAAGCCAGCGGCCAAAAGCGCGGTGGCATAGCGCTCATATACCCGGTGCAGGGTAAAACCATACAAGGCAAATTTGATATTCGGTTTGGCTACCTGCTTTCGCATCAGTTTAAAGCCAAACTCATCGGCCTTGCGCTCGTCTTTCGGGTAGGCCTTTTTGACATAATACGCCACATCATCGGCCAGTGTCATGGCCGCCTGCTGGGCAGCCACCGAATCCAGTTGTGCCTGCACCATCAGGTCGCGCATTGTTTCATCGCTGGGCAGTTCGCTGAAGCGGTTCAGCTCCTGGAGCCATTGGTCGGCATAGGTGCTGTCGAGCTGCGGGTCAAAGGCCGTAAACTGGGGCAGATAGTCTGCAAACAACTGCTGCCAAATGCGCCCTTCGGCCACAAAGTCGGCATCGGAGATAGACAGGCCCTGTCGTTTTAATCGCTTGACGTTGCCATACACATACTTGTCATCGTCTGTTATGGGCTGGTTTTGGTCTTCCATAGCAAATACATTATCTATTAAATAATAGACATGCCACCACCATACAAAGCCATCAGGCTACACAGCAAAGATATAACACAATAAAGCATATCCGCAAGTTAAAATGAGCTATCCGTAGTCCGAATTTTTTTCCAGCGATGTATATCATTTATCATGCATTGGCGAGGTTATATTCTGTTATGTATATTTATTATCCAACATTGGCGAGGTCTGCTTCCGTTATGTATATTTTTTATTCAACTATGGCGAGGTCTGCTTCTGCTATGTATATTTTTTGTCCAACATTGGCGAGGTCTTATTCTACATTGGCGAGGTCTTGTTCTACATTGGCGAGGTCTTCTTAAACCATGTATATTGCCCATTTTTAAGCAAAAAACAGACATTTTGAGGCAAAAAGGTAGGTTTTGGCATTTACGGGTTAAGTAGTCAAATAATACCAGAAAAGTGTATTGGTTCAATCACCCACATTATTCAGCGCAGGCGGCTTTAGCCCCCCATTAAACCGATAATCTTCCGCTTATCCTGCCCCCGCTTTCGGGTTTAGCCGGTTACTGCTGATGCCCCCTTTTGCGTGTTTTATCAAAGCCGGTTAACCGCACCCGATATTAGCAGAATAAGGGTGGCACCGGTTTAATCCTATGAGCTTTAGATTACTTTTGTTCAATTGCCACATCATAGTTGTTAAAATCGGCCGGTTTAAGCTGCGCACTGTGGTGAGCATACGTTGCACAAATTCAATAAATGACCAAACAATATCTTCATCGGGTAGATGCCATCAGGGGCATTGCCATCTTATTGGTGTTGACTTACCATACTTTAATGTGTCTCTCTCCGGGGTACGAGGCTAAAACATACGCTGAGGGAGGATTCCTGGTTTTATCCGATGTAAGAACGGCTCTCCTTAATTTCAATCCCATCGGACAAGGATGGATGGGGGTGGAGTTGTTTTTAGTCATCAGCGGTTTTTAATTCACTTCATCTACCTGCAAACCTCCGGTGAGTTTAAATGGGGTGCATTTTTCAGTAAGCGATTTTGGCGGATTTACCCGCCTTACCTTTTGGTTTTATTGTTTTTTTACATCAGCAGAATCGATCTGTCAAAATCAGGTCTCATTCATTTTTTTTCCCATGTATTTTTAGTTCATAACCTGAGCGACCACACTTTTTTTTCACTCAACCCCAGCTTTTGGAGTATCGCTTTGGAAGTGCAGCTGTATTTGTTACCCGCCTATCTTTTTTACAAAACAGCGGGGCGGCAAACTTCTTTTCTACCCTTGTATTTTGTATCCTGGCCTATGGCTACAACATTCATTCCTATGCCTAGCACTTTTGTTTTAAAATTCTGGTTCACCTGGGCAGCAGGAGCATTTTTGGCCGACCGTTATTTTCAAAACAAAACAGTGTTCAACAGGCCGATTCTATGGTTTTTGTTGTTCTATGGGCTGTTCTTTGCTTTTAAATTGCATCACGTTAGCCATCGTTTTATAGTTATTCCGGCTACGCTATCCTGTGTGGCACTCATGGTGATTTTATACAACCGTTTTATAGACCAGTTCGCCATCAGCAGAACCATCTTTAAATATCTGTCCTCTGTTGGACTAATCAGTTATAGTGTATACTTAATCCATCAACCGTTTTTGTTCGACTTGTTGAATTTATTTAGCCCGGGCACTCATTCTGCCCCTTTCAATAACCTGGTAAGCGTGGTGTGTGCTTACACCACCATTTTTCTGGTGTCCTTTGCACTCTATAATCTTGTCGAGTTGAAAAGTATTGACTATGGAAAACAAACGAGAAAGAAAGGATGATACCGGTTCATCGCCCCGCTGGGGCCTCCCAAAGCCGAGCCTCTGCTCAGCAGGACAGCGCAAAGGGCAATTTGGTGATTTGATGATGTGATAATTTGATAATGAGCCTGGCGGCTTCAGCCGAAGGCAACAGCCAATCAGCGTTCCATCTCTCCCATTCTTAATCCTATCATTCTCCATTGTCTTTTCAATTGCCCATGGCATTCCCCCTTGCACAAATGCTAAAAGATTCCGCGCAGCTTATTAGTTTTAGTACATGAAACAGTCATTCTTCCCATCTGCTGCATTTCCGCTCGTGATACAACCCGATGCCGATAGCCGCAAAGCCTCTTTGCTGCAATACATCAAAGACAACCGAAAAGCTTTTGATGAAGCCTTTTTTAAATACGGAGCGGTGCTCTTCCGCGGCTTTGATTTAGACACGCCCAAAGATTTTGAAGACGTGGCCCTGCAGGTAGACCCGCGGTTAAAAAACGATTACTACGGCACCTCGCCCCGCAACATTGTAAAAAACACCAACTACATTTTCACGGCCAGCGAACTGCCCGGCTACTACCCCATCCCCCAGCACTGCGAAATGAGCTATGTGGAGCAGCCGCCCATCTCGCTGTTTTTTTATTGCCACATTGAACCGGCCTACGGGGGCGAAACCCCCCTCTGCGATTTCCGCAAGGTATATGCCGAACTGCATCCGGACATTCGTCAGGAGTTTGATAATAAAGGCGTGCTCACCGTGCGCAACTATTCCAGCCTGGAGAATGCATCGAAGTTCAATCTCTTTGAACTCAAAAAGTGGAACGAAATATTCAACACCACCGAGCGGGCCGAGGTGGAGCGCCAGTGCCGCCAGCAGCACATAGACTTTCAATGGATGCCCAATGGCAACCTGCGCCTTACGCACCGCACCTCCGCCTCCAGAAAAAATCCGGTAACGGGCGAGCCCGCCTGGTTTAACCATCTGCAGGTGTTTAATCCCTATGCCGCCAAAGTGGAATACGATTTTATTCATCAGCGGCAGCAGCGCGGCAAAACATTTTTGTGGAAACACCTGATAAACGCCATGGTCAAGGTAAAGCAGGCCACCAAAGCCCCCATCGACCAAAGCATGAATGTGCTCTTTGGCGATGGCACCGAAATACCCAACAGCTATGTGCAGCATGTGCAGGAAGTAATCTGGAAAAACATGGTCATCTTCCCCTGGAAGAAAAACGATGTAATCGCCATCGATAATTTCAGCGTGGCACACGGTCGCCTGCCTTACGAAGGCGCCCGCGAAATACTGGTGTGCTGGAGTGCCTGATAAAAGAGAGCCGCTTCCTTTGCTGCTATTTTTCTTCTTTGCCTTTGGATTAAACCCGATGCACTATGGCCCTCAACCGCGAAGCCTATTCCCGATACCGATTAATAGATGCGCGCCTGCGCAAGCTGCCCAACCCCACCTTTGAGGAGCTGGCCGCTTATGTGCGCGAGCACCTGGGCAAGCCCGTATCCAGGCGCAGCCTGCAGTTCGACCTACAGGAGATGCGCTACAATCAGGCCCTTAATTTTAATGCCCCTATTGAATACAGCCGTGCCAATGGCCGCTATCGCTACACCGTAGAGGGCTACTCCATCAGCAACCTGCCCGTAACAGCCGATGAACTCCACGGCCTCGATTTTGCCATCAGCATTCTCGACCAGTTTAAGCACATGCCCGCCATCAAAGAGTTTGAAGAAGCCATCATGAAAATTGCTTCCACAGTTAAGATAAATAAAGAAGCCCGGGGCGAAGCCGACTACATACAGCTCGATAAACCCTACCGCATCAAGGGCCTGGAGTATGTGGAGCCGGTGCTCAAAGCCATTGCCGAAAGGCGGGTCTTAAAATTTACCTATCAAAAACACGGCAGCCGCGAGGTGTCGCAGAACCTGCTGGAGCCCTACCTCATCCGCGAGTCCAAAAACTTCTGGTATGTGATAGGCCGCAGAATCAACAAGGCCGACAAAAAGATACTCACCTTTGCCCTCGACCGCATACAGGATATGCAACTCACAGACGAAACCTTTGATGAAACCACCATCGACAAAAAGAATTTTTTTACGAATGTGGTAGGCGTCACCCTCGGTAATGGTAAGGCAGAAAAAATTGTATTGAGTTTTCTACCGCTGCAAGGCAAGTATGTAAAGACCGTACCCATTCACCATTCGCAGAAAACGCTGAAAGACACATCTAAAGAATTACAAATAAGCCTGGAATTAGTAGTTAACCACGAATTGAAAATGCAGCTGCTCAGCTACGGCTCTACCATGAAAGTGCTGAAACCAAAATGGCTGGCTGATGAAATTGCACAAAACGCCAGAGAGGTGATTCGGTTATATAAATAACCCTCATTGCTTTGGTTCTATGATTGACTCCAACCCATCGTTAACCGAACTGCTTTTTTCCAGCCATCATACATTTTAGTACGGGCAGCAGCCGGCATTTGGGGCTTAAACTGCATGTCTAATTTCCACTGCTTGGTAACGTTTGGTTTTTTATAGAAGCCTACTGCTATGCCCGCCAGATAGGCGGCTCCCAACGCCGTGGTTTCGGTTATCCTGGGTCTTTCCACAGGCACACCCAGCATATCGCTCTGAAACTGCATCAGGAAATTATTATTCGAAGCACCTCCATCCACCCGCAGGGCTTTCAGTTTAATTCCGCTGTCCTGCTCCATGGCAGTAAGCACGTCTTTGGTTTGGTAAGCAATACTTTCCAGTGTGGCGCGCGTGAGATGTGCTTTAGTAGTACCTCGCGTAAGACCAAACACGGTACCACGGGCATCCATATCCCAGTAAGGAGCACCCAAACCGGCAAAGGCAGGCACCACATAGACGCCATCACTGCTTTCTACCGAATTGGCCAGTCTTTCGGAGTCTGCCGAGTCATCAATCAACTTCAGGCCATCGCGCAGCCACTGCACCGCTGCACCGCCAATAAAGATACTTCCCTCCAGGGCATACTCCACCTTGCCGCCCATGCCCCAGGCAATGGTGGTCAATAATCCATGTTTGCTTTTCACCATTTTGTTGCCGGTGTTCATCAGCATAAAGCAGCCGGTGCCGTACGTGTTTTTGGCCATGCCGGGGTTAAAGCAGGTTTGCCCGAAGAGAGCCGCCTGCTGGTCGCCCGCTATGCCCGCAATAGGAATTTCAACATCAAACAAGCCACGATGAGTGAAGCCGTAAATACGGCTGCTATCCGTGGCATGTGGCAGCATGAGTGCCGGAATGTTCATGGCATCGAGCAGCTTTTGGTCCCACTTCAGTGTTTTGATATTAAACAGCATGGTGCGCGAGGCATTGCTGTAGTCGGTAATGTGCAGGCTGCCATCAGTAAGTTTCCAGATAAGCCAGGTATCAATGGTGCCAAACAGCAACTCGCCTACCTCGGCTTTTTTGCGCGCACCTTTTACGTTATCGAGAATCCACTGCACTTTGGGGCCGCTGAAATACGCATCTACCACCAGGCCGGTATTGTCTTTTACATACTTCTCAAAGTCTTTCTTTTTCTTGAGGCTGTTACAGATATCGGCTGTGCGCCTGTCTTGCCACACAATGGCGTTGTGCACGGGCACACCGGTGCGTTTATCCCACACTACGGTGGTTTCGCGCTGGTTGGTAATACCTATACCCGCAATTTGCTGGGGCTCTATGTTGGCCTTGCGCAATGCTTCGCGCACGGTATACAACTGGCTGTTCCAGATCTCATCGGGGTCGTGCTCTACCCAGCCCGGTTTAGGAAAAATCTGTGAAAACTCTTTTTGCGCTACTGCCACTATGCTCCCCTGGTCGTCAAACACAATGGTTCTTGAGCTGGTGGTGCCCTGGTCAAGTGCCAGGATGTACTTTCTGTTATCTGCCATAACTTAGGATGGATTAACGGAAAAACGAAATATCGGAATCTAATATATAAAAGACTCGGGCTATGCAAGAAAACTTGCCAAAATAAAGCAGGGCCTGCCGGGCGGAGTGCCCCCTTGGGTCACTTGCGCTTTCGGTAATTTACCTTAGTATAGCAGACGCTTGGTAGCCCATACCCCCTCTCTGATGAGTGTTGGCAGCTGGCGTTCAGAAACCATGAGTGTATGAAAAAGTCTAAACAAATCAGGCTGATAGAAGTAAAAAGCGAAGTGGGAGCCGGCACCCGCGGTGCCAGCCTGGGCATAGATGCCATTAAGATTGCCGCCCTCGACTTCCGCAGCAGTTTCTTTAAATCGCACCGGAGCATCAACATTCCGGACGATAATGCCGCCCTCTTCGGGCTCATCGAAAGCCGCTATGCCAAGCGGATTCGCAGTGTTTTAAAAATGTATGAGCGCATTGGAGCCGCCACCCGCGATAGCCTGAAAGACGGCAAGTTTCCCATTGTGCTATCAGGCGACCACTCGAATGCAGGCGGCACCATTGCCGGCATTAAAATGGCCTACCCCGACAGCCGCCTCGGCATTATCTGGATAGATGCCCATGCCGACCTGCACACCCCCTACACCACCCCATCGGGCAACCTGCATGGCATGCCGCTGGCCTGTGCTCTGGGCGAGGATAACATTGAAAACAAGGTGAACGACCTCGATTACGAAACCATTGAGCTGTGGGAGAAGCTGAAAAATGTAGGCGACATTTCGCCCAAGCTGGAATACCGCGACTTACTTTTTATGACCCTGCGCGATTTTGAAGAGCAGGAAAACTACCTCATCAAGCAGAATAAGGTCAAAAACTTTACAACCTCCGAAATCAAAAAAATCGGGGTTACTAAAATATGCCGCGAGGCCTTGAAGCACCTTTCGCAGTGCGATAAGATTTACATTTCCTTTGATGCCGATGCACTGGACCCTACGGTGTCGCGTGGCACCGGTACCCCGGTAAAGGGCGGCATCAACGAGCGCGAAGCGGCCGACATTATACTGGAGCTGGTGCAGAATGAGCGGGTCTGCTGTCTGGAGTTTACGGAGGTGAACCCCACGCTGGACAGCGAAAACGTAATGGCCGAAACAGTGTTTGAAATTTTGCAGAAGGTGGTACGGCAGGTCGAAATTATATAAGGATTCATTCACCGCCCTGCCCGGTGCGTGCTTAAGCTTACTCATGAGCAGCTCAGATATCCAATCGTCTTTCGGGTTCAAGAAAATAATGTTGCCGGTAGCTGTGGGCTTCGGTATTTCGGCCTATTTGCTGTGGTCGGGTTTCAATCCCGCAGCTTTGGCGGCTATTCCTTTTAGTTCGCATCTGGTGGCGGGGCTGGCACTGGCGGCCCTTACGGTGGTCATCCGCGACCTGGCGTATATGTGGCGGATAAAAGCCATTACCGGTCATCAGCTTTCGTGGTACAAAAGCTTTGAGGTAATCATGCTGTGGGAGTTTGGCTCTGCCATTACCCCCGGAGCAGTGGGGGGCATTGCGCTGGCCTTGTTTATCCTCAAGAAAGAGCATATCAGCTATGGCCGCAGCACAGCGACCATCATGCTCACCACCTTTCTGGATAATTTGTCGTTTGTGTTGGTGTTTGCGGCCATGTATCTGCTGCTGGGCAGCCGCATGTTTATGGTCCCGGTCGATTGCCCCGATGTGGCCGGCAATGCCATCCTACAGGGCATTAGCAGCCTGGCCGATAAAAGTGTGGTTGGCTGGGGACTTTATGCGGGCAGTGCGGCTTTCTTTGCGCTCTCCCTTTTTGTTTTTCCCCGTCAAGCTAAAGAACTGTTTTGCCGAATAGGGCAATGGACCTGGCTCCAGAGATGGAGCCATGCCTTAAAGCATTTGGGGGAAGAAATTGAAGTAACTGCAAATGAATTTAAGAAAATGCCGGCCTCGTTTTTTGCCGGCTTGCTGAGCGCTACGCTGGTAGCTTGGGTGAGTCGTTATCTGCTGGCGAATGCATTGCTGTTTACTTTTTCAGAAGTAAATCTGAATCATCTGGAGGTACTGGCGCGGCAATATGTGTTGTGGGTGTTTATAGTCATCCCCAGCACTCCGGGGGCAGCGGGACTGGCCGAGTTTTCATTCGTGGCCATGAACTGTGCATTTATTCCTTCGGGGCTGGCTGCCACGGTGGCCATTCTGTGGCGTATGTACTCCTACTATTTTTATTTGCTGGTGGGGGCCCTTGTTTTTCCCAAGTGGCTGGTGCGGGTCAATAAAGATTAAAACTGCGCCAAAGGCGTTTCACCGTCTATCACCACATCGCCCACCTTGGCTGTAACAGGTGTTCCATGCGGAAGGATAACGGTAATCTGACTTCCCAATTTAATGAGCCCAATAACTTCGCCTTGTTTCACGGGTTGTTCGGGCTGCACATAGTCTTCTATTCTGCGGGCCACAAAACCGGCAATCTGAATCAACTTAAACTTTTTGCCCTCGCTGGTTTCAAAAAGGAGTTGATTGTTTTCGTTCTCAAAGCGGATGCCGTATTCGTTGTTCATCTGCACGGCATTATTGAAACTTCCGGGCACATATTGCTCCGTTACTAAAACAGACGACACCGGTGCACGCTGAAAGTGAACATTCGTTACATCCATTTGAATGGAGATAATGGTGCCGGCCGTGTCTACATCACTCGTCCATACATTGATAGCACCAAAGTCACCTTTGGTTTCCACGAGGGAGGCCTGGTTCCAGTTTTTGATAGCCACAATTTTTCCGTTACAGGGACTTACAAAAACGCCTTCGTTATTGGGAATGTTACGCTCCGGCTGACGCAGGAACCATACTTTATAATAGCCCAGAAAAAGCGCAGAAAGGCTGAGCAGAAAAATGAGAATGCGATAAAAAAACTTCATGGCGTGAACGTAGGAAAGATTTAATAAGAATCGTTTAAATCATTCCTTTCTCTAACAAATACTCCGCAATCTGCACCGCGTTAGTAGCGGCACCTTTGCGCAGGTTGTCGCTTACTATCCAGCAGTTGAGGGTATTGGCTTGGGTTTCGTCTCTGCGTATGCGGCCTACAAAAGTATCGTCCTTGTCGTGCGCGTGTATAGGCATAGGGTATTTCAGGTTCTTCACATCGTCTACTACTACAACGCCTGGTGAGGCAGCGAGCAGGGCGCGCACTTCGTCTACATCAAAATCCTTTTCAAACTCAATGTTTACACTTTCGCTGTGGCCGCCTATGGTAGGTATGCGCACAGTAGTAGCAGTTACCCGGATACTGTCATCGCCCATAATCTTGCAGGTTTCCTTCACCATTTTCATTTCCTCCTTGGTGTAACCGTTATCCAGAAAAACATCAATATGCGGAAGGGCATTCATATCTATTGGATACGCATAAGCCATTTCGCCTTTGATGCCGGCACGCTCATTCATCATCTGGTCCACCGCTTTTTTACCGGTGCCGGTTACGCTTTGATAAGTAGACACCACCACGCGCTTAATTTTGTATTTATCGTGCAGCGGCTTCAGCACCACTACCATTTGAATAGTGGAGCAATTCGGGTTGGCAATAATTTTATCGTGGGCAGTCAGCACGTGGGCGTTCACCTCAGGCACCACTAAAGGAATACCCGGCTCCATACGCCAGGCCGAAGAGTTATCTATTACCGTGCAGCCGATGGCGGCAAACTTAGGAGCCAGTTCTTTACTGGTAGAACCACCCGCGCTGAAGATGGCTACGTTGGGTTTTTTATCCAGCGCGGTTTCAAAACTTACTACGGGATATTCTTTCCCGTTAAACGAAACCATCTTGCCCACGCTCTTCTCGCTGGCTACGGGAATTAACTCGGTTACCGGAAAATTTCTTTCGGCTAATACCTGCAACATTTTGGTACCTACCAGACCGGTGGCACCTACTACGGCTACTTTCATGTGATTCTTTTTTTGAGGCCGCAATTATCGGAAAGAAGAATCAATCTTTCAGCACTTTAATGCTGTACTGCTGCGCCTGAATAAAATAGAGACCTGCCGGCAGGTTTCCCAGCTCCAGAATCTGTACGGTTTGCTGGATGGGCCAATGCATGATTTGTCGGCCGGTAGCATCGGTAAGTATAGCCGTTTGATATAACAAGGAGGCGGGGACTTGCATATAGAGCCTGTTGGTGGCCGGCACCGGCCAGGCGCTTAGGCTACTCTCTGCCAAGGACACCGGCAAGGCCGATACGTAAACCTGCAAACTACCAAAATTGGTGCAGCCAAATTCGTTACGAATAGTCACAGCACAAAAGCCGCTGCTGTCTAACTTCACAAAAGAATAATGCGATGAATCTATCAACTGTCCGTTTAAGCTCCAGAAGTAAGTGCGGGAGGTGTCGGGTTGCAAACTGATGCCAAAAAATGTAGACACCGTATCGCCCAGTTGATACAAGGGCACCGGGTCGGGGTGACCTTGCCGGTAGATAAATGGAAGTTGGTCTACGCAAGCTTCGCAGCCAATGGTATCGATACCACACAGCGGCACCGTGTTGCCACCCCCCATTGTATTGTAATAGGTAAAGGTATCGGTGGTAGAGTAAAAATCGACAAAGCCATTGTTAAGCACAAAGCCCGGAGTGAACCATACTTTTGCCATACCGTTGTAACACAAAATGGAATCGGATATATACGCCTTCATCACTGGTGAGGAAGCTTGAATCTGCACTGCACCCGAATCCACACAACCGGCTGCATCAGTTACATAATACTGATACATCCCGGCCGATAACGCATTCGCACTCGAAGTATGCTGATTGAGCACTACACCATTCCGATACCAATCATATTGTAGAGGATATTGCCCTGCAAAATTGTCAATATACGCCCAACCATCACTCAAGCCATGACAGGCAGGATGCGTTAATACTGTATCTGCACCAAAGGGCGGTAGCGTTACAGCCCGCAGCACAGAATCGGTGCCGCTGTAAACGGTTACGGTATATTCACCGGCAGCAAGCCCGCTGATGGTATCGGTAGTGGCCCCTGTGTTCCACTGGTAAGTGTAGTTGCTTCCACCGGCCACATCAACATAAAGCACCCCGGCATCGTTGGTGCAGCTCGCTCCATGACCCATTAATATATAAGCATTGAAACTCTGTGCAGACACAGATATTGCAGCCAGGCAGCCAATGAATAGAGCCACCCATTTACTCATGCTTCAGGAGTTTTAATATACTGCCATTGCTTCTCAACAAATAAGTACCCGCAGGTAAACCGGATGTTTGCCATTCAAAAGATGTGGTAGAGACAGTGTCCATTTGCAGTATCTTCCCGTTCAGGTCTGTCAGATAAACCGGTTGACCTATTAGTCGTTCATCTACCCTCACCGTAAACGATTTTTGAAATGGATTGGGAAATGCCAGCAGCGTGTTTTCAGCGCCCTCCAACTGCACCACGCTTACTTGCGTATTGCTGCTTACAACTGTTTTACTGAAATAAATGTTCAGCTTGCCACTTCGCGTATCGCCCCAAACGGTGTAGAGCGTATCGGCTTGATAGGCACAACTCATAAAGTCGTTACCATCGGATGTAAGCAGCGAATCAAAGGCAATAAACTGACTGCTTAGTTTCTGATTGGCCGAGAAGGTCTGTCCGTTATCGGTGCTGGTGGCGTAGTAAAAATCGTAGCCCGCATTCCAAAAGCCATTGGAAGAAGCGTGGCGCCTGTCGCGCCAGGTAACCACCAGTTTACCCTGTTCGTTATAATCGGCCCACACCATATCCTGCCCCTTGCCGTTTGCTATGGCATCGTCATTAACACGCACCCGGCTGCTCCAGGTTTGCCCGCCATCATTACTGTGTAGCGACATAATATCGGCATCGCCATTCATGGCATCGGGCGAAACAAAAAACAATTGATTGCTATCAGCCGGATTGGCAATCAGCAGATAGCCGTTTTTGTAGTTAGAATCGTTAGCAGCCGGAGGAGTAGTGAGCATGGTGCTGTACGAAAAGGTTTGTCCCTTATCACGTGACTGCGCCAGATAAAAAGCGGGCAAAATATTTTGTGAGGCCACATAGCTGGGATACGCGGCACAGAACTTTCCACCCACCGTTACAGCCGGTGTAGCCATGGGTTGAGCAATGGCATTACCAATTAAATGTGTGCTACCGTCTATGTTGGCGATAGCCGACCAGGTGTGGCCGCTATCGCTCGATGCTTTAAAGTAATTGCGGTTAGGCGGAGCCACCCATTGCGGAGGCTTAGAGGTAATGTAGAGCGTACCGGCATTAGCAGTAGCGGAGTTATCTACCACTAACCAGGGGCGGTCGATAGGCTTTTTAGTGCCGTCATCATACATATCGAATGCTTTAGAGGGAGTATCCCAACTTAAACCTCCATCCACGGAGCGGGCTACATATATACCCCCGCTGTCGGGCGATTTCTGATAATCGATATAGCAAGCATAGAGCAAGCCGTTTTTATCAAATGCCAAAGAAGGATCTGCAGAGCCAAAGCCCGTGGCAAAATGCGGAAGGGCATTGGTGGTACTCCAGGTTAGTCCGCCATCCAAACTAGCGCGGGTTTTAATGGCAATTTTAAACGTTCCGTTACTCAGCTTAAGGCCCATCCAGGCAGCTACTAAATTTTGAGGATTGACCGGATTGACCGCAATGTATGGCTCGCCATCAAATGCAACACCATTGCTGATATTGGTGTTCGTGCTTTGCGCAATCGCGCAAGAAAAAAAAGTGGTAGCGAGCAGTAAAGTAAAAAATGCCTTGACCATGTTCTTCTACTTCTTGACAACCCTCCGCACCTCGCGACCATATTTTAGGATGTAAACACCAGACTTCCAGTCGTTCGTTTCTATATTGAGTTGCGAAGTTTCCATTCTTTTCTCGAATACCTTTCTGCCCAGCATATCAAAAATTTCTACCAAACTACCCGCTTCTAAATCATTGACGGTGCAAACTAAAGCCTCCTCAAAAGGATTTGGCGCAACAGTTAGCCGGGGAAGATCAGTAACAGCATCGTTCACTCCACTTACCAAAGCCTCCGGTTCGCAATCCAGGTAATGCGCCAAGTGCGAAGACGTATCTACGATGATGTTTTCGTCTCCATTTTGATAAAGCAAGTAACCAAAATAGATAAGCATCATTTCGTCACT
This sequence comes from Bacteroidota bacterium, assembly GCA_016715625.1. Lineage (GTDB taxonomy): Bacteria > Bacteroidota > Bacteroidia > Chitinophagales > LD1 > Bog-950. Next base: position 14,014 of record JADJZU010000023.1, on the reverse strand, counting down.
GGTAGCTTCACCCTGAGTAACCAATTGCGGGTTGGAGGGGTTGGGGTGGTGCGGATTGTTGGGCGTGTTATCATACACCGCAATGCCGTGCAATACCGTTCCGGTAGGCACTTTAATTGGTTTCTGAAAATTTTGTGCTCCCTGCCAATGAAAATCCCAATCATTGATGCGGATAAACCGGAGGGTGTCGTTAGCCGGTGTTACCCCAAACACTTCAAATTTTGTGTTGATTAAATGAGCGTGCGGAGCCACCGATACCACCGTTACGTTCGCAGGAACAGTATACTGGGAGTAAAATGTTTTGACTGAATTGGCCGGAATAGCAAAAGGGCCGTTGGTAATATTGCCCGAGTTTAAAATCGGTGCAATGCTCACATTTCGTAAGGTCGTAGGGCTGAATTTAATGTTCAGCTTGGTAGAGTCCACCTGCCCTCCGGAACCTAAGGGGTAATGCACCTGAATCACAATTCGGGCTCCTGCTGCCAGCCTAATCCCCATGCCTGATGGCAGGCTATAAACTCCGGAACCAGGCACCCAGGCACTGATGAGCTGTGCCTTATTACTACCAATGCCACCAAAAGAAACATACCCCGGACCCGCATACGCGCTGTCGTTAGCTACCGGAACGTTGGTGGTATCCTGAAACACGAGTACATGGTGCACAATATTTCTATTGCCGGGTACAACTTCCATTTCGGTGATGTATTGCACCGTTGGGCTGGGATTGGTTACTATAAATGCCTGATACAAATCGCCCCCGATGTTAGGAACCGTAAAGGTAGGCATACGCCCCACCAAATCCGGACTGGTGATTTCCTCTGTAGTAGAGTAAACGGGTGTTGCAGGAGCCTGCGTAGTATCGCCTGAAGGTGCCCCTCCGCTTACCCATGCACTAATCAGAGTAATTTCCTCGCTGCTGAGCACGCGCTCATGCGCAAAGCGGGAATAAGATAAATCAGGCAAGTAAGGGGGCATTTTGCCGGAAGAAACCGAGTTGACAATGGCAATTCGTTTGTTATAGGCATCTGTATAGCTCAGCAAAGAAAAGGGCGCCAGGCCGTTGGGATTGTGGCAACTGGTGCAATGCGAATAGAGCACACAGGAAATTTGATTGGCCCAGGTAGGCGTTTGCGTATAGGCCACCGCGGTGGTTAAGAGTATCGCAATAGCCAGTATCATTTTTTTCATAGCAACTATTTGATGATGAATATAAAAAACTATTGTACCAATATCTTTTGCAGCCGGGTATTGATTTTTATAAAGTAGACCCCCTTATCCAGTGCTTCTAAACTGACTTGCTGAAGAGGCGACAAGAGTTTTGTTTCTAATACCAGCCGATCGCTCACATCATACACCCGCAGCATTTCATCTATCAACAAAGATTGACTGCGTACGTAAACAACATCTGTTGCCGGGTTTGGGTAGATACTAAATTCTGAAATCTGCGTATCCGAATCCGGTATGTCGGTAGAAATTCCGGTTTGTCCGTTCCAGGCCGGCATGTCGGCACAGATTACAATGTTTGGAGCGGAGGTGTATTGCGCCTTCCATATATCCACCTTCTCGGTATGGTTTTTCCAAACAATATAACCGGCATCCACCAAGGGCTGTAGCGAATCTATCAACTGTGCTGCTTTCACCGCCAATCCGGGCCTAAGGTCGCGTATGTTGAACATGATACAGGATGAATAAAACTTGCCAGCGGCTAATTGTCCGTTATTGATTTCATACACCAAGGTACGTATTTCGTTCAGGAGAGTGCTCACGATGTTTGCGGTCGTATCGGTCAGCAGGGTATTGCAGCCATTTCCCAACAAGACTAAATGCCTGCTGCCGTTGTGCGTAAGGATATTCTTCATGGTATCAGGCTGCCAAATTCCCACGGGACTCAAATCTACGCCCTGATGATTTCCGGTCCCACCACCCCATAAAATGTCAAACTGAAATTTCATGAACGGCCTTGTTTTACCGGGTAGCGAATCCTGCATTTGTGTCCAGTTACTGCCGGGCATCGCTGCATTCATGACCGTGTCATACAAAAAGCCACCCACTACTTTGGATGGAGTAATGCCCAGTTGCTGGTAATACCACACCACATCGGTATAGTTTTTTTGTGTCATGTGCGCATGTGCATCCAACTCTATCAGGCCGTTGTTGTCATCGCGCATCCATTGAAAAATATTCTTGTTGTTGGTATTGGCGTGGCTGCCGTTGTCATAAAGTTTAGCCCCCTCCAAAAAAGCCCAGTCGTGCTGCGAATTGTATTTGGCCCCCTTGGCGCGAAAGGTATCGCACATGGTCACCAGCAGATTGCGATACTTATTAAAAGTATCTACGTTGTTGTTATAATTTTTGCCAAAGCCAAAATCATTCTCTTCACTGTGCGAGTTGAAGTTCAGGTAAAGGGGTGTAATAGTTTGGGCAGAAAGTGAAAAAGTCAGGAGGAGGGTAAAACCAAGTGCAGGTAATTTTTTTAGCATAAGCGGTTTTTGAAGATAGACCAGCCGCTCTTAAAAAAGTTTAAAAAGTCGAAATATTATTTTGGCTTCAAAAGCCATATCCAACACTTCCAAGCATTTGGGTAGGGTTAACCGGAAGTATTGATTAATCGAAAGCCTGTGACTTTGCTAGTTAGCATAGCTATACCATAAAAATAACCTACTCCCTCATAAACCTAAGCACCTGCCGCTTGTGGCCGCTGTGCAACGTGCAGAAGTAAAAGCCTGCAGGCAGGCTTTCTGTATCTATTGTTTGCTGTGCTGCGGTTATAGCATACTGCCGCAGCACCTGCCCGTGCAGGTTGCTGATGGTAGCTGTGCTGCCCGGCTCTGTGCCGCTGAGGATAATGGAAGTAGTGGCGGGGTTGGGGTGGAGGGTAGCAATATTTTTTCGTTTTACATCTATACTACTTTGATATAGTAAACAAACATGCGGATTGGAATCTGCACAAAACGGCAGTGAACTCAGGCTTGGAGAACTATAAGTAACTATTCCATCGTTGGGCTTGCACTGGATATTATTACCATTAAAGTCCAGTAAAACTATACGCTTTAATAGAGGCAAGCAGAAAAGTTGATTCCCATAAGCGTCTAACTCATACAAAGAATCGGGTAGTTCAGGTAAACTATTTATCACGTTTAAAGCGCATGAAAGGCGTGTTAAACTATTTGGCAACTCAGGCAGCCCACTTAACTGATTCATACTGCAATTCAATAATTGAAGGCTGTCTGGTAAAGGAGGTAGCCATGTAAGCAGGTTGTTATGGCAATATAATTTATTAAGACTGTTTGGTAAAAACGGCAACGATGTTAAATCGTTATTTCGGCATAGTAAATTTCTAAGTGTTACTGGCAACGGTGGAAGTTGCAGTAAGAAATTGTCGTTACAATTAAGGTATTTCAGGTTTTTGAAATACTGTATTCCTTCAAGGTTGCCTATCTGTTTCATATTACACGATACCGAATCTTCGGTTTGCAACAGAGAGCAGGTAGTGTCTAACTGATTGTTTGAAACACAACTTCCATAACCGTTGTTATTTAGCCATTTCACAAAGTTAGAATCTGGTATTTGCACAAACTGTGCACGGCAAAAAACTGCACTAAAACAAAGCAGGCAAACGGTCAGTATGGTATTGTTGTAATGGATTTTCATTTAGTCAGTTTTATCAGCTTCTTGTAATCGTTTCCGCAATCTGATTGATAGTTTATCATATAAACACCCTCCGATAAATGCTCAGTATTCAAGAAAAGCCTTTTGTGCTGGCCATTGGTTGGTTCTATATTTAGCTTTAAAACTGTCTTTCCGTCAAAGGCACTTACGCTGATTACACTTTCGGACATACAACCGCCCGATATCTCAACTGTGACAGTATTGAACGAAGGGTTCGGATACATATAAAACCGCATCTCGGTATTGTTTGCTGCAGGATTCGACAAAATCAATGTATCCCAATTACGGATAATGCTGTCTCCTATCAAGGCGGTTATAGCAAAATTTGCCGCAAATATGCTCGATGTGTCAAAAGGCAGCCACCCTATAAGGTTTGTGCCACTTGTGTCATATAGCTGGTAAATGTACCCTGCCACCACAGCTTGATTAGAGGCAGCAGACTCAATGTATATTTCTTCTCTTGGAATCAGCTTTCCACCGTATTTTCCGTACAGTGTTGATGAGCTGTGTCGGGGCCAAATATCAACCAATGTATCAGACGCAGCCAAAGGTAACGTGAGCGTGGATGTAATTTTAAACGCGTTACACTTGTATATGCCCTTTTGAATCACTGTATTGGATGCCACCTTTGAGGATTCTGCTAATAGCAAAATAGAGTCAGAAAATGCTATTGATACACTCTTTGTGTTCATTATTGAGTCCGAGTCATAATGCACCAATTTTCTGTGTGCCGTATCTACCACATACAAGGCAGCACCAGCGTTCAGCCTGCCGTAGCCGGTAAAAATATCATACCCTGGGCTATCTATGTCAAAAGCAGAAAGTTCAATAATGTGCTCTACATCTTCAGGGGCTAAATTTCGATAACCAGATACTGTGTCATTCAAATAACTTAATAATAATGCAGCTACACCTGACACATGTGCTGTAGCGGCTGATGTGCCGTTGAAGGAACCAAAACGACCTGTTGGATACTGTAATGGGTTGCTACCAACACTGTCTGTGTAAACTAATAATCGTACTGCTGGCGCTGAAACATCTAACTCTTTTCCGAAATTGGCAGTAAACTCATCATCCGGGTGAGTTCCAGTCCACTCCCCGTTGTTTCCTGTTCCACCAACAGCAATCAGCCACTTATCATCAATGGCAGCCGGATAATAAACGTAGGGTTCGTTAATATCAATAAGACCTCCATCATTACCAGCTCCAGACGGAATAATCATTTTGTTTCTATTGGCATAGTGATAGGCGTCTACTATCATTGCCCAATTGCTATCAATAAAATAGCCATTTAAAATAGCACTGGAATTAAAAACAAAACTTTGATTCAACACATGCATTCCATAACCGAAGGATGAATCCAAACTTTGTGTAGAAGTTTCAACTATCCCTTTTATAATTTGATGTGCTGTGGCAAGTGAATCCGGGCCTCCTTGGTATAAAGGTTGTGTCATTAGCCTGAACCCGTGGAGTGACACACCAGAATCATTCAAGCTATCACCCCCGGCTATACCGGCCACTCCGTTACCGTTATTCGTTCCGGCACCAATGATACCTGCCACAGCAGTACCATGGCCTCCTATATCATTTAACAAGCCTCCCGTTCCAAGAGGGATATCATAGACATAGTCCCAACCATCTTTAACAGTCGGATTTATTTGGCCTAACCCGCCCCAATCATATGCGCCACAAAAATCTTGGTGAGTTGACAAAATTCCAGTATCGAAAATACCTACTTTAATGTAGTCTTTCCCATTTGTATAGTGCCATGCTTGTTCGATGTTAATGTCTACCCCGGTGTAATTTACGGGATGTAAACTTTGTTGATCATTGTATAATGGATCGTTGGGGAAGCTACAAAGTGTGGCAATCTGGTCAAGCTGTGCGTACTCCACAATTGGAAATACGTTAATAAGAGTGTCACACAGGCGTTTTTCTGTTATGTTTTGTGTAGGAAAGCTAAATATGAATGACGCCCAAAAATCAGGTATTGATACTCGCTCACCTAACCTTGACATAGAAATCGTATCGGATGTTTTGAGATTCGTGTGAATTTTAGTTAGGAGAATATCTCGGTAAGTAAATGGTAGGTACTTAGTAATAGAATCAATGGCCCATTGTTTTAAAAAACGCTGAGCATTTCCAAATTTTAACTCAGGGTTATTAATCGCACTTTGTATGACTACAGAGCTATCAAACTTTACTAAAATTTGTCCTTTGACGTATAAAGGATTCCCTAGCGAATCATATGCAAGTTCTTTTCCTAGTTCAAAATCCTCATACACCACAGTCACAAAGCCGGTGTCGGTAGGGGTAGTGACAGAGCCGCTGCTGTAGATAAGGCCGCTGCCGTCTATTTGTATGTCGCGGGCGTGGTCCTGGCAGGCGGTGGTGTCGTTGAAGTATTTCAGCCATTTCAGGTTGCCATTGATGTCGTATTTGGCAGTAAACATATCTTCATCGCCCTGCCGGTGGCTGCTGCCGGTAATATAGAAATCGGTGTCGGGTATTGCCGCCAATACCAAATCGGCTGCTTTGGCATCTTCACCGGCTGTGAGGGCGGCTATGCTGCGCTGCCAGATGGTGCTGCCATTTCGGTTAAACCGCACCGTAGTGGCATCAGTGCTGCCATCGCTTTTGCTCGTAAAGCCGGTGACCACCAAATGCCCGGCATGGTCGGCTGCTATGCTCACGGGCTTATCTTCTAAACTATCGGCACTGCCCCAGGTGCGCACCCAAACTTCGTTAAACAGGGTATCGTATTTAATCAGTTTCCAGTCGGTATTGGTAGGGCTGATGGCCGTTTGCCCTAATACATAAAGGTCACCTACAAAATCGGTTGTAAAGTCCACCGGGCGGCTGAGGTTGCCGTTGCCATTGCTGCTGTATACCGTATCGGTGATGCTGCCATCGCCCGGATATACTTTGAGCGTTACAAAATCCCAACTGCTGAAGGCTGTGCCACTATAGCCCACTATTATTAATTCGCCTTTTGAATTATACTTCATGCTCACCGCCCCATCATAGCGCCCCGAGCTGTCATAGTAGGTTCGCCAGAGTTCCCCGTTCACCAGATCGTAAGCTATCACAAATACCTGAAAGTCATTAGCACCGTTTTGTTCGGTGCCGCAAACAAAGAACCGGCCTACATTATCGGCCTTTACCGAGGAGGCCACAGCATATCCGCCATAGTCGGGTGTATATTTGATGACGTCTACTTCTGAGCCGTCTGCCGGGTCCAGGATAACCGTGTAGATGGTGGATTCAGAAGTAGTTAAATCTACCGAGGTGCCGGTTATATAGACATAACCACCATGGACATATACCCCCATGGCAAAGTCGGACAAATCAGAAATGTCGTTGTAGACGTACTCCCAAATCAGTGTTCCGGTTCCGGCCTGATATTTTCTTACAATGGCATCTTCGTGCTGGCTGGGCAGTGTAAGGGTGTTGCCGGCTACATATACGTAGCCTGCACTATCGCGGGTGCTGCTCACAAAATCTACGGTGATAGTGCCTGCTAGTGTATGCTCTTCGTTTACCTTATTCACCAGGGTCTGCGCTTGCATCAGCATGGGACTAAGAAGCACTAAGAGGAAGAATAAAAGCCTTGGCGGGGGGGGTATGGATGGTCATGGTATTGGGTTTGTGTACCACAAAAGAATAGAAAGAAATTGAGAAATCGTACAGCCGAAAATCTCTTATGCCAAAGCACCTGAAAAAAGGCTTTGTAAAATGTATGGCACTTTGCCTTGCATAGCTGCTATGAAAATGAAATATTATTTTGGTCACCAACGTCATACCAATATGAAAGCCATTTACACCACACAACACGGCTCTGCCGACAAAGCATTTAAACAGCGAGAAATCGATAAGCCCACTCCGAAACCGGGCGAAGTATTAGTGAAAGTAGAGGGCTTCGGGCTCAATTTTGCCGATGTAATGGCGCGCAAAGGCATGTATCGCGATGCTCCGCCATTGCCCAGTTTGCTGGGGTATGATGTGTGTGGTACGGTAGAACAATTGGGCGAAGGCGTCACCAACCACCGAATAGGCGATCGCGTTACGGCCCTTACCCGTTTTGGTGGATATGCCGAGTATGCCATCACGGATGCTCGCGCAGCCGCAAAAATTCCGGATACTATGAATTTGGCGGAAGCCACGGCCCTTACTACGCAATATTGCACTGCTTATTATGCTGCTGCTTATGTGGTCAATCTTTTTCCGGGCGATAAAGTGCTCATCCATTCTGCGGCAGGGGGCGTGGGCACAGCACTCATGCAATATGCCCGTCACAAAGGTTGCGAAATTTTTGCCACTACCGGCAGTGCCTCCAAAGTAGAATTACTGAAAAAGGCCGGTGCAGCCCATGTTATTAATACCTCTACTACCGCTTTTGATGAATACATAGAACAAGCAACGCAGGGCGATGGAGTAGATGTTATATTTGATGCCGTGGGGGCTTCGTATATCCGCAAGGGCATTGCCTCCCTTGCAGCCGGAGGGCGAATTGTCTGTTATGGAGCAGCGGATATGAGCGGCAGCGCCAACGTGTTTTCGCAGTTGGTAAAGGGTATTCAATTTGGCATTTATCACCCGGCATTATTTATGATGAACAGCAAAAGCCTGATTGGGGTAAACATGCTGAAGATTGCTGACTATCGTCCGCTGGTGTTGCAGCACTGTTTGCAGGAAGTGGTTAAACTGTATGCCTCCGGTGTGTTTAAACCACAGGTAGGTAAAGTGTTTAAAGCCTCCGAAATTGCCGATGCACACCATTACTTGGAAAGCAGACAAAGCACTGGGAAAGTGGCGTGTAGATGGGATTAAACAAAACGCCCCTCCACACATAGAGAGGGGCGCGCAACCAATTTGTTTTCATAGGTGCAAAGTTGGTTGTTTAGCACGAATGTTATAAGCAATGATACGTGACAGAGGTCACAAAAATGTCATGAGAATGTCATATAACCGAGCCTCATGAACTTGTGACACTACCATGACAAATTGGGTTTAGCAAGAAAATAGCACTTCGGACTTGACAAACCTCCCCGCTCGAATTACTTTACGCATCGCTGCATGAGTTTGGTCGCTCCTGCAACATAGTTTAAGCGCGATATGGATTCTTCCTCCCCTGGTAGTTCCTCTCGGTTTTAGTAAAAATTCACCTTTGGGTGAAACAAAAAGCAGCATCGGTGCGTAACACACGGTGTGATTAACATGAACATGAAAAAGATATTTGTAACCCTTACCCTTTTAATGACAGTGGCCAGCACATTTGCTGCTACTAATCCTCTAGCCAACTACACTTTCAACTCTGCCGATGCAGAAGTAGCTATTGAGCTGGAGCGTGCGTCTACCGAAGTTAAAATGCATATTCTGGTAAAAGATTTGGCTCAATACGACCACATCATTATTGAAAGAAGCCCGGATGGCGGAAACTATTTCGGACAGTGTAAGTATATCACCTGTGCCGAGGAAAAAACAGAAAATGGGTATATGCTAAAGGTAGACAAATACCCTTACCCTGCCTCTAAAGATTCATACTACAGAATTAAAACCATCAGCAAAGATGGTATTACAAGAGCATATCCTGCCGTAACACTTTCATCGGTGGCAAAGTAGGATACCGGACTTTCACACACTACAATAAGAGAGGCAGCCGATGGTTGCCTTTTGTTTTTTGCAGCCATTAGCCGGCACACTTAGTAAGGCATTGAGCAATATTGGTTTTTTGCTCGGGTCCAAATCCTTCAAAATCTTTAATAGGCAACAAATACTTTCGGGTGTTAACGCAGTCGTTTAACCGGAAGTAAAGAAAACCAATGTTCAGCATCATGGGTGGGTTATCCGGATTCAGTTGCTCCGCCTTTTGCAGAAAGGAAATAGCCTGCCTGGCATAAGCAGCAGATTCTTCATTGTTTCTGTTCACCATTACTTTGCAACACTCCGCGGCAAAGAGCCAGGCATTGAGGTTGGTCTTGTCGTATCGGGTAGCTTTTTCGAAATGTTCGAGGGCTGTGAGATAATTCTGCTGCTGAAAATAAACAGCACCCAGGCCAAGATAAGTGGGGCCATAGTCGTCTTTAAGCTGTAGCGATTGCATGTAATAACTCAAGGCGGTGGCTAAGTGTTGTTCTTTGGTAAGCGCTTCGGTTGTAGTATCGGCATCAGCGGCCAGTGCTGCATTGTAAGCCAGCTCGCCCGATAGTTGCAGCAGCTGGTAGTCATTTGTTTTACCACTGAGTTGTTGCCGGGCGCGAGGCAAATCGCCTACTGCCAGATAATAACTGGCAGCAACTGCATCTGTGTTTACTTCATTGACTGACTTCGTAAAGGCATAAAACGGATTCAAGAGATAATTAACCGCAAGCGAAAAGCGACCCTGTAGTTTTGGGAGAGCTTCGCTATAGGATGGTAAACGGAGCGTGTCCTGAGCAGGGGTATAAACGACCGCTACTTCATTTAACAGCGCCATTCGAAACCGGCTATTGTTATACAAATGGCGATGCAAGGCGTTAAACTGCGGACGATAAAGCACGACATAACTAAAGTGATGGATAGAGTCTAACCGTTCAAATTCCTCCGGAAAAGTAACGGCCTCCGCAAATTCATTAAAAAAGGAGGCAGGGAATACATCGAGGTCGCGGAGGTCAATAAATGATTTAAAATCGGGCTGCAACCGCCAAAGCAAGTAGGAGGATGTAAGATAATCGCTGAAGCATTTGCCGGTGAGATTTTGTGCCTGCACAAAATCTGCCGCAGCAACCGGATTATAAGCTGTGCGCACCTGCAGGCCAAAGCTATCGCGGCTACCAATCAGCTTATAGAAAGTATTGGAAACTATCAGACTGTAGGTGACCAGCAGCAGCACGGTAACACCACCTTTGGACAAGTACAGCGCTCGTTCGTTGGAAAATAATTTCCGGCCAAAAAATACCATTGCTCGCACGAGAAACGGGAAAAGCATCAACACAAAAAATACAATGTTTCGATAGGCACTACTCGCTAAATAGGTAAAAGCCATCAACGTGAGCAGATAACCCAATCCGTAAGTTTGGACGAACAGCAACCATTTATTTGAACTCGTTTTTTTACTGCGCCACTCCAGCACATTGCCCAACACAGCTACCAGCACAAGCAGCAGGACCAACCAGGTATTCCATTGCCAATATTCCAATGTTCTAAAATCAAACAGCTCAGTGGTATATTTATTTTCATAGACCTGCCCAAAAATTTTGAATGGCTGCAATAAGAGTTGAATTCCATAAGGATTTACGGCCAGCGAGGCCACCTGCGCCACCAGCACAAGCGTGAGCATAAGCGGACGCTTCGTTTGAGTGAACCATTTGCCGTACTTGCCCCAAGTATATTGTAACCAATCACCAGCACAAAAAAGAGCGGTAAGCACTACACCCATTCCGAAGGCTTCGTGTGTATTAGCCCATAATATTTGCAAGGGGACCAACCACCACAACTGTTTGCCAGGGTTAAGGTGGTATCGATAAAGTAGCCACAAAAATACCACCGAGAAAAAATGACTAAACATCTCCGGTCGGCCAATAATCCGATATTCAATGGCCAATAAGACGAGCAATACAGAAAACACCACCGGTGCTTTGCCCGGGGCCACCTCTGAAGACAAATCAGCCAACTTCAATAAGAAGAAAACAATGCCGCAGGTGACCAATGCCTGCCATAGAAACACACTCTCGGGTCCACCGAGGCGTGCTGCCAGTGCCAGCAAAACCTCACTTATCCATTTCACGTTCACCCACGGGCTGCCTGTATAAGTGTAACTGAACACATCGTAATGCGGCACCTGACCGTGTGCTAATATCCATTCGCCCGTCCTAATTTGCCACCATAAATCGGGTTCGCGGAGACCCTTGATGCTCATGGCCACAGCCACTAAAAACAAAAGAGAGAGCAACAGAATGTCAGTCGCTTTGCGTGTTGTAAACATTCCTTAAAAATAGAAACAGTCGGTTTATTTTCCGTGTTTATGTTTGCGCAAAGACCCACTCATGAAAAAAATCGTTTTTGCTGTAGCTGTTATGCTCTTGTTTTTTGCCTCCTGTAAATATTCTGGGGAGTACGAAACCGTGGCAGTGGCCAATAAATTTTCGGTGGATATCCCCTCTTGGCTTAAAGAAGACCAAACCTTAAAACCCGGTGCAGAATTTCAGTACGCCAATCGTTTCCGCAATTTCTATATGATAGGAGAATCAATTGGAAAAGCAGATGCCGCTCGGAACATATCTAGTGCATTGGAGGGCTACGTGACGCACCTGTGCGATACAGCCATCATGAAAAATGCGCTCCTCACCGATTCATTAACTGTTATAGCCAATGGCCTTAACGGAGCACGAGCAGAGGTGTTTGGCAAAATGGATGGAGAAACTATCTATTTCAGCGAAGTGGTTCTGGAAGGCAAAAAGGAACTCTATCACCTGAGCATCTGGACCCGCAGCGAAGAGCGCAAGCTGCATTTTAAAGGACAGATAGATTCTATCATTTATTCGTTCAGAGAGCTGTAACTATATCCGGAAATGTTTTATTGATTTATAACTGCCGCTCAAATTCTGCCATGGCTTGAGTTAGGGCTGTTACCCCTTCCAAATTCATCGCATTGTAAATAGAAGCGCGGAAACCGCCTACGCTGCGGTGACCCTGTAGGCCAACCAATCCCCGCTGCCCCGCAAATTGGAGAAAACGAGTTTCCAGTTCAATCGAAGATGCGCCCGCCTCTCGAATGTGAAAGCAGACATTCATAGCCGAGCGGTTCTCTTTTGCTACAGTGCCTTCAAACAACGTTGAATTGTCTATGGCCTCATAAAGCATTTGTGCCTTCATCTTATTTTGTTGCTCCAGACTTTGAATGCCTTGTTGTTTGATCCATTGAAGTGTAAGATAAGTCACATACACCGCAAATACCGATGGGGTATTCAGCATGCTTTCTTTGTCGATGTGTTGCCGGTAATCAAGCATTTTGGGGATACTGCGCCTTACGGTTCCTAAAATATTTTTACGAACCACCACCAGCACCGTACCGGCAGGTCCTATGTTTTTTTGTGCTCCGGCATAAATCAAATCAAACTGCGAATAATCCATTTGTCGCGAAAAAATATCGGAACTCATATCACACACCAAAGGCACCCCGGGAGCCCGGGGGTTTGATAGGGGAAACTGCAACTGTGTGCCGTATATGGTATTGTTGGAAGTAACGTGCAGATATTTGGGGTTTTCGGGCAAGGTAAAGGCCTCAGGGATGTAACTGTACCGGTCATTGCGGGAAGAGCAAGCGATGTGAACCTTCCCAAAAAGCCGTGCTTCCTCCATAGCTCCATGCGCCCAGGCACCTGTGTCAAAATAAGCAGCCGTCTCTTCCTCGTTGAGTAAGTTCATGGGCACCATGTGAAACTGCGCCAGCGCTCCGTTTTGCAAAAACAATACTTCATAAGTATTGTCCAGGTTCATGAGTTCTTTTACCAAAGCACGGGCTTGTTCCATCACGCTTACAAACTCTTTGCTGCGATGCGATATTTCTAAAATGCTAAGACCGGTGCCGGCAAAATCTTTGATGGCTTCCTGTGCTTGTTGTAAAACTGAAACCGGAAGAATGGCAGGCCCTGCATAAAAGTTGTATTTCTTCATGCCGCAATTCTAACTACTTTTCAAAATCAAAGGCCGAAATGAAAAATTGTTACACCCTCCTTTTATGTATGCTATGCGCAGCACCGAGCTTTGCTGGCACCGAATACACCCTCACGATGAACTTCGAAAATACAGAGCGCGACTTTATAGTGCACTTGCCGACCGGCTACACTCCAGGCAATAGCTTACCGGTAGTATTTAACCTACACGGCTATGGCTCCAATGCAGCACAGCAAATTTTTTACTCGCGCATGGATGTAACAGCAGATGCTAATCAGTTTATATGTGTGTTCCCAAATGGTTTAAACAGCTCATGGAACTCCGGATTCACTCCACCCTATAACTCATCACCCAATGACGTAGGCTTCATTTCAAAAATAATTGACACGCTCTATCAACTTTATAACATTGATTTGTCGAGGGTATATTCCTGCGGTATGAGCAATGGAGGATATCAGAGTTACCGGCTGGCCTGTGATTTGGAGAACCGTATTGCGGCTATAGCATCGGTCACAGGTTCACTTACCTCGCTCACTGCTATCAACTGTGCCCTATCGCGCAGTGTGCCGGTGCTCGAGATACACGGCACTGCCGACCCGCTCGTAGATTATAATGGGGGTGCCGGCTATTATGGCACGGAAGAAACAATCGATTTCTGGAACAACAAAAACAACTGCCTGTTACAGCCCGA
>JADJZU010000022.1 GCA_016715625.1 Bacteroidota bacterium | reverse complement strand
AGCAACTTTTGCGGTAAGTTTTTAAGATACCGGCTCACTTATCAGTTCGCATACGGTTTCTGTATTTTCAAATAAAGGCACCTTGGCCGGTGTTATACCCCGCTGTTCAAGCAACATCATCAACGCCTCCTCCCCTAAAGGTCCATATACATCCTTTACAAAGCCACGACTAACGCCTGTATTTGGCCTGTCAAAGCAGCCATTTAAAAACTTAGGATACTCAATCAAAAAACTATCAGCCTGCTCAATTACCTCAATATCACCAGGCCGCAATGCTGTATCTTTAAAACAGGAAATAAGCTGCGCCTGCTCCGGAAAAACACCACTCATTACCACTACCCTATCGGATGCGGAACGGTTGGCAGTAGAGTTATGAATAATCCGGTTATCAAAAAGCAAAATGTCGCCTGCTTTCATCTCTACAGGTACCAAATACTTCTTTACCAAAGCTTCGTGCCTCGCAAAAGGAGCTGATATAGAAATGCCCCGATAAGGCGAAAAAAGACCATGAGTCTTTGGCACCACGCACATACACCCGTTCTGCACCGTAGTGTCTTGGAGCGGAATCCAAACGCTGAGTGGAGAATGCTCCAATTCGTTAAGCCCCGTAGAGTCTTGATGCATCGAAAACTCGCTCTTAGGCCCCGGCACTTTTACAATAAAGGAGTTAAGCAGATTGCGGTAATGATTAAAAAGTGAATCATACACCGGCTTTAACAGCTCCCCCATCGCATCGTGCACCTTGCGTCTGTAAGATACATCCTGCGAATACACACTATAAAACACCCCCCCCTCCGGCTGCGAAAACCGATGCGTATCTCCATACAAAGTAAGCAATGCCTGCCTCACCGCCTCGGGCAACCGGCCGGCCACCGCATAGCCGTTTTCAAAAATCTGTTCTTCAACCCTTATTGGACAAAATACCCAACCTCATAATGCCTGTGCTGCCAAGTGCTGTTATAATTCATAAACCTTTGTTTCGGAAAAAATAAATCTAAGCAATGAACTGTTCATTTAAGTTATATATTCAACTGCAAGTTTACCAAATCCAACAGGAATGAAAAACGCCCCATGCAGCGCACCCTTCAATAACTTATACTTTGGCAACCGCGGTGCAGTAATGGCCTGCTGTGCCAACAAGCTACATGTATTGGGCACCTACCCGCACCAAAGCATTGCTGAAATATGGCAAGGGCACCGGGCAAACGAACTGCGTCAGGCTATGGCACAAAACATTTTTGATTTGGGCTGTACCGGCTGCCGTCTCTTTCTGGAAAACAGCAACCGCTCAGGAGCGCCTCTAACAGCATACGATAACATTCATCAATCTGACCCACAGTGGCCCGCACGGTTAGAATTTGAACTTACCAATACCTGTAATCTTGAATGCATCATGTGCACCGGTGAGTATAGCAGCAGCATCAGAGAAAGACGTGAGCGAAAACCACCATTACACGACCCTTACGATAGATGTTTTTTATTGCAGCTAAAAGATTTTATACCACACTTAATTGCGGTAAGATTTGTTGGAGGCGAACCGTTTTTAATTCAAAAATATTTTGACATTATGGATATGATTGCAGAAATAAACCCATCTATCGAAATATTTATACAAACGGAACCATATTAAATAATCGGGTAAAAAAGTTACTGGACAGAATTAGAGCTTCCATTTCTATATCTATTGACTCCTTGCAGCCCGACACCCATGAGGAAATAAGAGTAAAAGGCACCCTCCAAAACACGCTAAACAACATTATATACTTCAGCCAATACTGTCAAAACAAGGGAACACAACTATCCTTTTCCTTTGCTCCATGACCAAAAACTGGCGCGAGATACCGGCACATCGTAGCCTTTGCCAATAAAGCATAAAGCCAGCATATTCTTTAACACGGTATACTACCCCACCCATCTCAGTTTAAAAACTTGTCTGCCGATGACCTACAAAGTATTCACAATTATCTGACAAAACAATCGTTGCCAACCAACACCGATATTGAAAAGAGCAACTACAAAAAATACACCGACCAGTGCAGCGAAGTGTACGCCTTTATAGAACAGGCCAACATAAGCACAAATAACCAGGTTGCTCTGGCAGATGCATCACATATACTAAACAAGCTAAAACATTATGTCGGCAGCAGGGAAAACCTATCTGCAAAAGAACAACAGGAGAAATACGCCATCATTGAAGAAAAACTAAAGGCATTTTTATCAATTGCCGATCAAGAAAGCCTATTACCTCAAGGCTACAAGGATTAAACGCACTGCCTGGAAGATGTTTTGTATCAAAATCTACCCGCACTAAAAGAGGTAGAGCATGCATTTAAGGAATTCAAAGAACGAATTTTGGCTACGCTCCAATAAATTACCCAACAAACTGGCATTTGGATAACATACATTCACCACCACTCAGTGACCACGCACTTTATAAAAAAACTCCGCCTGCCCGATGCTTTTAAATACAAAGTGCCGGTGCTTATTACATCGGTATACGCTGTAATATGGATGCACTCCACTGCTCCGGCTTTAGCCTATACCTACCTTTTTCTTTCCATAGTAACTATTACCGGCATTGCGGGCTATGCCTATTTACTGAACGACTGGAGCGATGAACAGAAAGATTTAATAGCTGGTAAAAGCAATGCTACATTGGGATTATCGGTCATTCAAAAATGGGGGCTGTTGTTGTTGTTTGGCGCGTTAGCTATAGTGCCCTGGTTTTATTTTCCGACCACCCCATTTACGCTATCGCTACTTGTTTTAGAACTGGCGCTTTTCGCGGCCTATTCTTTACCACCTTTACGGCTTAAGGAACGACCTATTATAGGCGTGGTGGTGGATGCTCTTTATGCGCATGTAGTGCCCGTTATTTTGGCCACAGCCACTTTCGGCTTGTTGCCCTCCGTTGCAGCTTACGTGGCTGCTATCAACACCAAAATGGTTGTTATGGTAGCGCACTGGCAGTTTTTTAACGGCATACGAAACATACTGCTGCACCAGGAAGAGGACCGTGACAAGGACATACAATCAAACACGAAGACCTTTGCCACCACTTATATTTTGGATATTACCTCTTCCGTAATAAAAGCCATTTAAACTAGAAATTTTGCATCTGGTCTTTCTGCTTTTTGTGGTTCCATGGCACTTAGCTGCCGGATGGCTTTTGACGTATGGTGTGTTTTTGATTTCGTTGCTTGCGCAAATGGGCCTAAAAATGTTTTCGGTAGCAAATTTGCGGACAGCGGCTTACCGTTTTGCCGATGACTTTTATAACCTGTGGTTC
Source organism: Bacteroidota bacterium (assembly GCA_016715625.1). Classification (GTDB taxonomy): domain Bacteria; phylum Bacteroidota; class Bacteroidia; order Chitinophagales; family LD1; genus Bog-950. The sequence goes on along the minus strand of JADJZU010000022.1, from coordinate 52,487 downwards.
CCATTGCCGGTGTTGGCTTTGTTGTGTTTCCAAAATACGGCTTATTTTTTCCTGCTTGCCGCGCATTTGCTTCTTTTGCCTAATCCGGTGAAGTTGTTCATTAGCAAGCGATTCTTTAATAAATAGAAAGTGAAATCAATAGCAGTAGTTTCGTACAACTATCAGCAATACAGCGAAACCTTTATCAGTCATTTGGTAAAAAACCTTCCGTTCAAGGTGCATTATCTGTATGGTGGAGAGTTGCCAGCGTTTTACGGTGACTATCGTCCGTTTTTGCCTGAAATGGGTTGGGGGAAGTGGTGTGTGGAGACCAAAGCTTTAGTCGGTAAAAAAATACAAGAACAGCATAAAGAGGCTGTGGAACAATATCTGCTTAAAAACAACATTCAGGCAGTGCATGCCAACTACTCCTTTACAGCGCTTCCGCTCATGGATATTTGTGAGCGAAACAAGATTCCTTTAATAGTTCATTTCAGAGGATGGACGGCATACCGGCAAACAATATTGGATAAGTATGGTGCACAATATCCTAAACTCTTCAGTATCGCAGCTGCTGTAATATGTGTATCGGCAGATATGAAACAGCAACTGATACGCCTGGGTTGCCCGGAGAACAAGATTACCATAATTGCCTCCGGGGCCGATACAGCATATTTTCACTACCAAAACCATTCCGCCAACCCGCCCGTGTTTCTTTCTGTTGGCCGTTTTTGCGATACCAAAAACCCGCACCTCACCATTTTAGCCTTTAGCAAAGTGTTGCAGGAGATACCCGATGCCAAACTGGTAATGGCCGGTGGCGATGAAACATTGCTGAGCGCCTGTTTTACCCTTTGTAAAGCGCTGAAGATAGAACTTGCTGTATCATTCAAAGGAGTGCTTACGCACGAACAGGTAGCCGAAGAAATGAAAAGCGCCTGCCTTTAGGCAACATTCCGCCACTACTATCATGAACGAAAAGAAGGCACCCTAACGCAGTTATGGAAGCTATGGCCAGCGGCCTGCCCGTGGTGGTTAAGGGACATGCGGTGAGTAATGGAGACTATTACCCACGGAGAAACAGGACTGCTTTGCGATGAGTATAATATAGATACTATGGCAAACTCGATTCAACTTTGGAACGATAAAGAGTTGGCGGTAGAGATGGGTAAGAAAGCCAGTGAGCAATTGGCAAAAACTATACGCGTAAAATGTATTTAGATAAAGTGGCTGAAGTAATAAGTCTGGTGTAGAGAAAAGTAACAAACGCATGCAGATACCCTCTTTCCTTCCGCGCTTACGCTCGCCATGCAACAGAGCTTATAATGCACACACAAGCATTGGTGGAGGGGGGTGATTTTGTTCTGGGAAAGGAAGTAGAATCATTTGAGAACTCTTTGCGATATACTGTGGAGTGCAACATTGTGTAGGTGTAGGTAGCGGGCTCGATGCGCTGGCTGTGCCTTACTGGCCCCGGTATTGACCGGGGGCGATGATGTGCTGGTGCCTTCGAACACTTACATTGCTACCTGGCTGGCAGTAAGCCAAACCGGTGCAATGCCGGTGCCGGTGGAACCCGATACGATTACACGCAACATAACGGTGGAGGGCCTTAAAAAGGCCATCACCCTACGTACGAAAGCCATTATTCCGGTGCACTTATACGGGCTCATGTGCCCCATGGAATCAATTATGGATTATGCTGAAATACATAAGCTAAGTGGTAGTGGAGGATTGTGCACAAGCACATGGCGCAATGCTGAGCGGGAAAATGGCAGGTAGTCTTGGTCACATCAATGCCACTAGTTTTTATCCTTCCAAAAATTTAGGAGCCATAGGCGATGCCGGTGCAGTAATGACAAATGACCCGGCACTGGCTGATAAAGTAAAGCTGCTCCGCAATTACGGCTCCTCCAAAAAATACTATCACGAATTAAAAGGTTACAACTCGCGCTTAGATACCATACAGGCCATTGCTCTCTCTGCCAAATTGCCTCACCTGAATGAATGGAACCACAGTCGTCAGGAGGCAGCAGCCGTTTATGATACAGTACTGAAGGGTGTGGGTGATTTACAACTGCCGGCATCGGAAGATCATCAAGCTCATGTATATCACTTGTATGTAATTCAGACTTACCAGCGAGATGCACTTCAGCAACACCTCACCAAATGTGGTGTGCAAACCCCTTATCTGATTATCCGCTGCCGCCACACCGGCAGCAGGCTTTATACCACTTCACACGCACACCACCAATTACCAGTGGGCTGAGCATATGGCAGCAACCTCATTGAGTTTACCTATATTTCCGTGCATTACGAAAAAGGATGTGTAAACGTTTGCGACAGCATTAAAAAGTTTTTTTAAGAACAGATGGTCACCGTCAGCGGATTTCAACAACAAATAGAGTATCAGCAATGCACCCACTGTATTGCCGATAGCACGGTGCCCGGCATTCGCTTTGATCCTGAAGGCGAGTGCAACCTGTGTGCGATGCATCGCAGGTGGGAAAAAATTTTTCCTTTAGGAAACAATGGGGAGGGTATTCTCCGGAAAAAAATAGCGGCTATTAAAAAAGATGGAGCAGGCCGAAAATACGACTGCGTAATAGGCATCAGTGGCGGGCGCGATAGTATGTTTTTGCTGTATAATGCAGTAAAGGTGTGGAACCTGCGCGTGCTGGCAGTGCATTTTAATGATGGGTTTGACAACCCCGTGGCAGGCGAAAACATGCTGAAGGCAGCCCGCAAGTGGAATGTAGAACTGCGCACCATTACTTCCGATTTTCGCGAGTGCAAAGATTTAAAGCTGGTGGACCTGAAGGCAAGCATTCCGCTGCTGAATAACGGTACCGATGTGGGCATTGGGGCATCGCTGTATAGCGTGGCTTACAAGGAAGGCGTAAAGCACATTTTGTTCGGGCAGAGTTTCAGAACGGAGGGTATCCGCCCTTTGGCATGGGCTTATTTTGATGGCGATTTACTGCGGGCTTTGCACAGGCAATTCGGCACCTACCCGCTGCGCAAATGGAAGCCCGATGATGCAGGTTATAATTTGGGTATTAAAGAAATGTTCTTTTACTCTGTGCTGCAGGGCATCAGCGTGTTTTCGCCATTGTATTATGTAAGCTATGTAAAAAGCGAAGTGCAACCCCTGCTGGAGAAAGAGTTTGGCTATGTGCACACCGGTGCGCACTATTACGATGATTTGTATTGGACGCTGATTACCTACATACACCGCGTAAAATTCAATATTGATTTCCGGCTGATTGAATACAGTGCATTTGTGCGCAGCGGGCAAATGACCCGCGAAGAAGCTCTGCAAAAAGTAGCAACACCCGACAATATACTGGAAGACGAAAAGGTAATATCACTTTGTATTAAGCGGTTGGGTATTACGCGCGAGGAGTTCAATGGTTACTTACAACTGCCTCCTAAAAACTGGTGGGACTACCCCAACAGCTACCGCCTGATGCAACTGGGCAAACCGGTGGTGTGGTTGATGACACGCTTAGGTATTTTTACGCAGGTGGTATATGACAAATACTTCGGCATTCCGTTCAGGTAGTTATTTTCAAACCGTATGAAGAGCATTAAAATAGGCATGGCACAGCTGCTGGTGGAGGGTGGTGAACCGGAACGCAATTTGCAGCGGGCCGAAAAACTGGTGCGCGAGGCTAAAGCTCAACAGGCCGATTTAGTGTTGCTGCCCGAAACGCTCGATCTGGCGTGGACGCATCCTTCGGCTTATACCGAAGCGCAACCTATCCCCGGTGCTTTCGCTGATTTTTTTTGCGCCCTGGCTAAAGAGTTAAGTATTTGGCTTTGCCTGGGATTGACGGAAAGGGCAGATTCAAAAATTTACAACACTGCTTTACTGATTAGCGATCAAGGAGAAATCATTCACCGCTACCACAAAATAAATTTGCTGGAAGTGGAGCATCCGTTTTACGAAACGGGAAACAGTGTGACTGTGGTAGATACCCCCTTTGGCAAAGTGGGAGTAAACATTTGTGCCGATAACTACATAGAGAGTTTACATATTGGTAAAACTCTGGCACACATGGGAGCGCAGATCATTCTTTCGCCATCATCGTGGACAGTAGACCATTTTGTAACCGAAGAAATGGACCCCTACCGCGATAAATGGATAAAGCCCCTGAGTACATTAGCTACACTGTATGAGATACCCGTGGTGAGCACCACCAGCGTGGGCTACATTGTGGGCGGGCCTTATGAAGGAAAAAAAATGATTGGCTGCTCGCTGGCCGTTGATAAGCACGGTAACATTACCCAGGGCGAATTCAATGAGTTTGCAAGCGATTTAAAAATAGTAGCGCTCGAATTGGGCGAGGGCAAATGGAAAGGCACACAGTACGGAAAAATGCTGCAACAAAAAGGAATTCAATTTTAAAAAGCGCATATGAACATACTCGGCATCAACGGAGGTTTCAGGCAGGGCTATCAGGATGTAAGCGCGGTGCTGGTGCGTGGCGGTGAGGTGATAGCTGCTGTGGAAGAAGAGCGCCTGAGCCGCGTAAAACACTCAGCCGGAAGACTGCCCTATTTGAGTGTATTGGAAGTGCTGCGCATAGGCGGGCTTTCTATCAACGATATAGATGCAGTGGCTTTTCATGGCAGCACCTGGGGCAGCGAAATTGACCAAAAAGTAAGGGACTATTTTCTCCACCACTTCGGCTATGCGCCACCACTGCAAAAGTATCATCACCACAATTGCCATGCCACCAGTGCATACTACGCTTCAGGATACAACAGCGCATTAATACTTACTATAGATGGATCAGGCGATGGGGTAAGCTTACAGGTGACCACCGGCCAAAACGGAAATATAAATGAACTGGCACGGATGAATAGGCCAAACAGTCTGGGTATTTTCTATTCATTATTTACCCAATATTGCGGCTTTGTAAAAGACTGCGATGAATATAAGTTGATGGGCTTGGCCAGCTATGGAAACCGTCATGCATTTGACTTTGGCTGGCTCGTTGATTTCAAAGATGGTCAATTATGGCTCAATAAAAGATATGTGAACTGCGTACCCCCAAAAGCTCCTGCACTGCATAGAGATGAAATGAACTTCAGCAAGGCGTTTTTACAAAGGATGGGCTCACCCCGCAGACTTCCCACAAGCACTATCAGCGAATATTATAAAGATGTTGCTGCATCGGGCATAAAGCCATTTAGAAGAGGTAGTGCTGAACATGCTGCGCCACTATGCCGACCTCACGGGTCAAAAGAAACTTTGCTTGGCCGGTGGTGTGGCACTCAACTGTGTACTCAACCAGCGTATAATTGAAAGCAAAATTTTTGACGAAATATTTGTGCAGCCCGCATCGAGCGATGCAGGCATGTTTGGGCGAAACGTTTGCAGCGGCACAGGCGGACACACACCAGCACCCATACACCATACCTACCTGGGAGCTTCTGTTTACCGATGAAGAAATAAAACTGTATTGAATAGCTGCCACATCAACTATAAGCGAATAAACAATGTATCAGACACCGCTGCGGAGTTGATAGCACAAGGTAAGGTAATAGGCTGGTTTCAGGGCCGCATGGAGTTTGGCCCGCGTGCGCTCGGCAACCGCAGCATCTTGGCGAACGCCACTATAAAAGGTATGAACGATGTGGTGAACCAAAAATAAACTCCGCGCGAAGGCTTCCCGCCCGTTTTGCCCTGAGCGTATTGGAAGAAGATGCCGCCCTTTATTTTGATGCACCGCAGCTTCCGCTGCCTTATATGACCATTACCACCAACGTGCACCCGCACATGCGCACAACTATACCGGCAGTAACGCATACTGACGGCACCGCCCGCATACAAACCGTAAATGAAGCACAAAACCCGCTGTATTATTCTTTACTCAAAAACCTGAAGCAGCACACCAGCCACGGGGTAGTGCTCAATACCAGCTTTAACTTAAGTCACGAACCCATCGTGGCCACCCCACGCCAAGCCCTGGCCACCTTTTTCAGTAGCGGTTTAGATGGGCTCGTTATAGGCAACAACGTAATTTTAAAATAGACGTTGATATGCCAATTATTTATATGTATGAGTAAATTCGGCTACCTTAGTCATGTCTTAAAAACCGAATTATGGATAGATATGATAGGCATTTAATGTCATTTTCAATCGCTGAAATAATTGACAAATGGCAAAATGCACGTGATAGGGACGATTTAATTCCAGACGACTGGTATGAGGCTACAAAAATTAACTTGGCTAAACGAAATCTTTCAGCCCGAGAGAAAAGAATCATTGCTAAACTTCGCCTCTCAGAGAGTAAGGCACGTAAAAATAGAGCACTTTTACCCAATGTGAATAGTAAGGGCATTCTCTCCAAATTTATGAAACTACCACCGCTTACTAACCTTACAAAAGATATTGCACACCAAATCAAACTAGTGTGGGTGGCCTTTGTGCAGTTCGGTAAAGAGGCAGTAAGGCAAAAAAAAGCGGCTGTAAAGCAAAAGGAGAAAGAACAGCAAGCGGCTGTATCGGGCGATAGAGACCAACTGATACTGCGGCATATTTTAGAAACCGATGCCAGCGTGCGCACCATGCCCATGAACCACGCCTCGGCCCACATTGGCGTACCTGGAAAAGTAAAATATCGCCACTATCGCTCACCGGTGGCCTTGCGCGATTTTAACCCCGGCCGCGAACGTTTGGTTTTTGCCATTTGCCCCAGTTGGGGCGTTATTTTTCCTCCTTATTGTTTGGCTAAAGTGGTGGGCACCTTGCGCCAGGAGGGCTATGCCTGCAAGGTGTACGATTTTAACGTGCAATCGTACCACTACCTGTTAAACAAAACCAGTGAGGACTACTGGCGGAGCGAAAAGTTTTTTTACTGGGAAGACAGTTGGTTTTATAACAAGTATTTGGCAAAACATGTAGAGCCTTTTTTACAAAAAGGAATTGAACAACTGATAGCCGATAAACCCACCCTGGTGGGCTTTAGTGTTTACAGCACCAATGTGCAGGCTACTTTGTATATGGTAAAAGCCCTGCGCAAAGCACTACCACAGCTGAATATAGTATTGGGCGGACCCGCGGTGGCCACGGATACCTGGAAACTGGAAAAAGAGTTTAAGCCTACGTCAACTACTTTTTAAAGGAGAAGCAGAAGAGAACCTGCTGGCGTTTTTACAAAATAGCAGCCTTCAAAACAGCGAAAAACCGCAGGGCATTACCATCGGCAAGCTAGACAGCAGAATTAAACTGGATGAAAAAGCATTTGCCGACTACTCGGACTACGACCTGACCGCCTACCTGCATAAAGACGGTGTAAGCATAGAAACCTCGCGTGGCTGTGTAGCACAATGCAGCTTTTGTTCCGAAACCTATTTCTGGAAATTCAGAAGCATGACCCCCCTGCGGGTAATTGAAGAAATGAAGTACCAAATACAAAACTATGGCGTAAAGCGCTTTTGGTTTGTAGATAGTTTGGTCAATGGCGACTTAAAAAACTTTACCACCCTGGTTGATTTAATCATAGAAAACGAACTAAAAATAGGCTGGAACAGTTACAGCCGCTGCGATGGCCGAATGACCAAAGAATTTATAGATAAAGTGGCACTATCCGGCTGCACGGCACTTAGCTATGGAGTGGAATCGGGCAGTCAAAAAGTGCTGGACGACATGCGAAAAAAAATAGCGGTGTGGGAAATTTACAATAACCTGAAAGACACCTACACCACCAACAAAATATGGACACATGTAAACTGGCTCATTGGCTTTCCCACCGAAGAAAACATAGACTACTATCACTCCAATCTGTTAATCTTTAACGTTCGAAAATACATCCATCAACTTAGCCCCGGCATGGGCTGCGGCATCAGCCACCTCACCGATTTGCTCAACAACTACCAAACCTACGGCATAGCCTGGAAAGAAAAGCCATGGGACAATCAACTATTTGGCAGTTGGTTTACAGAGGGTTTTAAAAACACACAACTCCATCGGTTTATACGAATCAAACTGTTTCACGTATGGCTTGAGATTTTAAAAAAACATGCCGGCAGTGTTATCGAAAATCCCCAGCGTCACGATGACACCACTTCCTGCTTTAAATTTAAAACACCCCATCGGGCCACCACTACCGTAATTACCCCCGATGACTGTATTGACTTCAACCGCATCTCTCCCCAAAGCGCATCTTCGTTTATAAGTGCACATGCAGCCAGCGATTACTTTGCATTTTTCTATGGCCTCTTTCAAGTGTTCGGTGCGTTTAAAATGACCATTACTTTTGACCCCGAAAAGGACATCTCCTCCTGGGGTAGCATAGCGGTTAACTACCGCGCATCGGTAACTTTCGACATCAACGACCAGGGCTACTACCACTGCACCATTGACCACCAGCTAAAGCACTACGGCATCAACTCCAACACCGAAGAAACCTACCGCTACGAACGCAACCACCTGCATGGCGATATGAGTTTTAAAGATGTATTTAATACAGAAGGCAATGTTGCCGATTGGAAAACCGAACACACCATGGTAAAAGAAACGGTGCACGAGGTATACCGAAACAAAAGCAAAGGCGCATTAGCGCAGTGTAGTCATCATCAACAAAGCTACGTTTTCGCTGGCACAAAAGCCCGCCCCCTACCATAAGCAGTACATACCAGCCGGCATATTCTTTCTTTTTATACCTTGCTCTCCGTGGTGCTTTTTCGTAAATATGGGCGTATAGCACGGCTACTGCTAATAGCCGATACGCTCCTCCTATACCTCACCGATAGCCGGTGCCTGTTTCATTTCCTCACTTTCGCTCCGCTTGAAACTTTTGAGGAAAATTATCCGCGCTTGGGGTGGCTGGTATGGGCCGCAGCTAAAATTCACTGGCCACTACTGGCAGCCATTAGCCTGTGGTACTATTTTATGGTTAGAAAAAATACTAAGAGCGGATGGGAAGAACCGGCCTCTGTATGGATTCTTTTTTTGCAGCAATTACACCCAAAATGTGAGCACCTCATACAATTCATTTACCAAAAAGTGAGTTCTATAGGCGGAAACTATTCCATTTCGTTAAGCACACAGTTTGCCACCTCCTTATTTCTTGTAACAGTTTTTTCAGAATGGTACCTCTCACTCAATGAACTCAGTGTTGATTTTTTTCAACAGCAGTTGCGCCTATCACATTGGCTCATCCGCGCACTGCTATTGCAACTGTGTATCGTGCTTTTTTTAAGCAGACATCGTCTAAAAGAACTTGTTACCACATTTTTTGCAAAAAAGGCCTCCCCCTTTAACGTGGCCATTTTCAGAATAATCATAGGCTACAACCTATCGGGGGTATATTCCGGTTTTATAGACCACCATTCCTATTGGGCAGGCTTTCCGCACCATATGCGGGTTAGTTTGCCCTATATGGATTGGTTTATACAAAACGTGCCTATTTCTCCGGCACAATACCACTGGGCTGGCGTATTTGGTATGGTAGCGGCCAAGTGTATCATGTTCGGCTTTTTAACCCGCCCCATGCTGCTTGTAAACATAGCCTTAGGCATTTACATTATAAACGTGCCTATGTTTTTTGGTAAGCTTTTTCACATGCATATATGGGTGTGGTTTCCGCTTCTGCTAACTTTTAGCCCTTGTGCCGATGTACTGAGTATTGACTGGTTAATAAGAAAACTGAGGGGCCGGTCGATAGATACAGCACCCCATACCAAATACCAGTTACCGCTTACATTTATATGGCTACAGTTGGGGCTCATTTATTTCTTTGCCCGCTATGTAAAATTAAACGCGTGCGGTCTGGCTTGGGCGCTTAGTAATAGTATGATTAACCAGGTATATGAGAGTGGGCACAATGGTATAACAAAGTGCCGGCTATACGCATAGACCATTACCCTTTTCTGCTGCATTTGGGGGGGGTATTGGTTATGCTCTTCGAACTCTATTTTCCGTTTTTGGTACTTAGCGGTTGGGGTAGAGTGGTGGCATTTGTATGCGGCCTTTCTATGCATAAGTTTATAGGCTACTTTATGTACATAGAATTTAAAGACCTGCAATACACCTATGCGGTCTTTATGGCTTGGGATAGGCTATTTAAACCTTCTACTTGGTTTAACAGCCCAAATGAAAACGAAAGCTACAAGACAAGCTTGTCACAGTTGTTTAGCAACCGCAGTTACAAATTGGTTTTTTTAACCGGAACAGGGTTATTAAGCATTAACTTCTATTTTGGACTAAACCGGATTCACTCCTGGCCCTTCTCATCATACCCCACCTACAGTTCTATAGTATTGGCAGAGCGCGATTACATTTATTTTGAAGCCTATGACAAGCAAAAAAAACTATTGCGGTGTATGATTTAGGCGAGAAAGCCGGATTCAGAATGGAAAGTTTTACTCCTGTTGAAGAAAGCATTAACAAAAATGTAAAAACAACGATTCGGCTTCCATGCAAATCAATGTTCAACGCCTATGGAATATATGGGCTTCTAACGTGCCCAAGCTAAAACAGGCCGATAGCGTTGCCGTATATTTGCGTAAATCGCCCGTTGCACCTGAAAGAGTGAATGAACTCCTTGGTAACAAATATTTAATGAGCATTAAGTTTTAACGGGAAGCATACGCCACATTTAACGTGAAAAAATCAACCATCAATTTCTTGGTACTTATTACAGCTACGGTAATCAGTTTTCTGGCATTTGAAATAATAGCACGAAACTTTTTAACGGTAGGTGAAGCATATCCCCCAAGTTCTGCATGGGCACTAGAACGATGGCTGGAACTGGAGCAGAAAAGCAAAACCAAAGCAGAAGTAACCAGACATTCAATAGACAGATACGATAGTTTGTATGGATGGACAACCAAAAGCAATCTAAGGGAATTTGGTCAGCACCAAGGGTGGATAGTAAATAGTAATTCAAAAGGTGTAAGGGGATGTATAGAACATGCGTATGGAAAACATTCCAGGTTACGCATCGTTACCATTGGCGATTCCTTCACGTTTGGAGAGTGCGTAAACGACTCTCAAACATCTCCTGCCCAGTTGAACAAACGGTTGCCGGATGCAGAGGTAATAAACCTTGGCGTGCATGGTTATGGGCACGATCAGCAGCTTATTAAGCTCATACACGAAGGATTAAAATATCAACCGGATATTATCGTATTGGGTTATCAGCAAGATGATGTGTATCGAAACATGGTTTCTTTCAGAGATTATGCAAAACCATACTTCGTATTAAAAAATAATACCCTTGAACTGAAGAATGTTCCTGTTCCATTTCCTGAATATTTTACCAACCAATTTCATTTAAAAAGTATCGGACTATTAAAGGCAAAATGGGCAGAAGTAACTGCTACTTATAACGGCCCCGAGAACGAAATATTATCAAAAGCAATTTTAGACAGCATGGTAACACTTGCGCAAAAGCAACATGCATTGTTTATAACCGTGTATTTGCCATGGGATGTTCAGATTATGGAAAATGGAGCTAAACCACTGCCGACACTTTTTGATTCCTTATGCTCAAGAAAGGGTGTATTGAAGGTAGACCCTACGCAAGCATTCAATCAATATTTGAGTGGGCGAACTGATACTGCCGGCATATTCAAGTGTCACTATCCTCCTGTGTTTAACTGCATAATAGCCGATTTGTTAGCCCGAGAAATTCATAACAACAATCTATTAAAGGAAAAGATGAAATAGGGAGTGATTAAAGTTAAGCAATAAACTTAGCCAGCACTCTTTTGCCATTTCTAAAATATACGGGCAGCATACTGAAATCAGAAATGTATTTATAAAGTTGACGCGGACGCAGATAAAATCTGCGATAAGCCGTCTTTAACAATTTCCCTCGCTCATCTTTAGAAAGTTTGGTGTTGCTAAGCATTGCAATTCCGCTGTTATCGCTGGAGTGCATTTCCTCATTCAACATATTTTTATCCTTAGCTTCCAGGTAAAAAGCCGTTCCATAATCGGGTACAAGGGTTGAAAAAGAAGCAAAAAAAGGATTGAGTTCAATCGCTAAGTCAATAGTTTCATTCACTTCAGATACGCCCTCTTCAGGAAAGCCGATGATAAAATAGCCCAATGTTCGCAATCCGGCTTTATGTGCAGCATAAAAGTATCTTTCAAATTGCCCTTGGTTTTTGAGGTGCAAATTCTTTGCGCGAATCATCGCTGCCGGCTTCTACCCTATCTGAATGGTATGACAGCCAGCCTTTTTCATTAAGGTAAAGGTTTGATTCAGATTGCGGTGGCTGTGCACATTACAGCTCCACGTAAAGCCGTAATTCTTTTTCAGCATTAACTCACAAATTTCTCTTACCCGTGCATGGGAGGTGTTAAATGTAGAGTCCATGAAAAAAATTTCTCTTACCCCGTTACGGTGTATTTCATCAAACTCCAATTCTATATTTTCAATACTCCGGTGATACAGATTAAGACCACTGGCAACACAAAATTTGCATACGTAAGGACACCCAAAAGAGGTGATTACCGAGGCCATGGGGCTGCGGAGCGAAATAGGCGTAGAATAAAGGTGAAGCGGAAACAAACTATAGTTTGGTGGCAGCGGTTGCGGTATTTCATGCTTCCCTAGATAATTTACTTCACCTAAAATAATGCTGCCATCAGGCAGCCTTGCCGAAATACTTTTGGCCGTATGTAGTGGATTTAAAACAAATGGAAGAATTTTTTCATCAAAAAAATTATGAAAAATTCCATCTATCATGGGAAACTTGTTCAAGAAGGCGCGCGGCTCAAATGCTGCAATGTTTCCCATCACATACAACCTGCACTTAATACGGTCCTTCACCTTGGCTAGCAGTTCCATATCAGAAACAAAACTGGCAGTGCCGGATAATGCCACAATAACATCAGGTTGAAAATCTTCTATTTCAGCAATTACTTTTTCAGACGATTTCTTTTCTACAATAGCATCTATTACTTTTTGCTCAATATCCGGATGGGAAAGGTTTCCGGAAACATAAAGCAAATCTGTAGGTGCCCAAACATAATCTCCCTTAGAAGTATGGCAACAGTAGTTGTCTCTGAGCAACATTTCCGGAAACGGAGGATTAAGCAATAAAACTTTCATAATAAGAAACTTACAACAAAGATGGACACAAAAACCTAAGCACATGAAAATACTTATTTTCATGCAGAATCACCCTAACAGACATATAGAATCATGTGTGGTATTGCGGGCATCATTTTGCCAAGCCAAACGATTAGCGATAGAGACAGAACCGATATTGAGGCAATGACCCACATCTTGCATCACCGTGGGCCTACGCATACCGGATACTACCAAAACAAAAACTGTTTGCTGGGTAACACAAGGCTTGCTATAACCGATATTGACGCACGGTCTAACCTGCCTATACAGAATACTACCGGAGATATAGTGATTGGGTCAAATGGTTTTGTGTCAAATTTCAAAGAGCTTAAACAGCGCTATAACTTAGCTCATAAGTATGTTTTTTAAAGGAAATTCAGATACGGAGGTTTTACTTTACCTGTATCAGGAATATGGAATAGATTTTATTAAAGAGCTAAACGGCATGTTTGCCCTGTTTATTTTAGATAATGCAAAATGCAAGGCATGGCTCGTCAGAGACTTTTTCGGTATCAAGCCATTGTTTTACATGGAGCAGAATAAACGAATTTATTTTGCCAGCGAGTTAAAGTCTTTTGCGAGTTAATATCTTTTAAACCTGAAGTAAACGCTGAATCTATCTTTCATTATTTTACCCTTGCCTACATACCAGGCGGTCTTACCCCCTACAAAAATGTACATGAGTTGCGCCCCGGGCACTATATAGAATTTAACCTAACCTCGGGTACCAGACAAATTCACGAATACTATTCGCTGCCGTTTGAACCCAACTCCACCATTACAGAAAAGGAGGCAGTAGAGCAGTCGCGTAAGCTAATGCAGGAGTCTGTAACCCGCAACATGACGGCCGATGTGCCGTTGGGGATAACGCTTTCTGGTGGAATGGACTCCAGCCTTATTTTAAGTATGGCGAGTAATGCCAACCTGAACAAGAAGTTGATTACCTTTTCGCTTAAAATAGATGAGCCGGGATTTGATGAATCCACCTATCAGCGGTTGATGGTAGAGCGGTTTAAGCCCGAACATCATGAAATAAAAGTAACTGCCCCTCAAATAGAGGAAGCGCTATTTGAGCACATTGCATATCTTGATGAGCCATCGGGTAACGGTGGTAATATACCCTCCTATTTGCTGGCAAAGGAAGCGGCAAAGCATGTTACTGTTTTGCTTTCGGGCGAAGGCGGGGATGAAATTTTTAACGGATATGATACACACATAGCATATAAGACCAGTGCCTTATATCGTCAGTTTTCTCCGGCATGGCTTCGCGGTATTCTCCTTTCAGTGGCTCACGTATTACCGGTATCACGCAAAAGACTCAGCCTGGACTTTATGCTTAAAAGATTTACAGAAGGAGCAGAGTTAAGTATACCCGAAGCACATATGTATTGGCGACATGTGCTTACCGACAACGAGAAGGGTAACTTATTTGGCCGTTCGGAAAGCTACCCTACATCGCATACTGTTTTTTCAGAAGCGTATGAAGCAATAAAATCTGAACAGCCACTCAACCGCTTATCCTGGCTGGATACTTACTACTTCTTTGCTGATGATTTGATGGTAAAAAACGACCGCATGTTTATGGCACACAGTCTTGAAACACGCTTTCCGATGATGGATAGAGAACTGGCGGAGTATGTCTCTTCTATACCTCCTCATTTGCGTGTAAAAAAATTTAAACGAAGAAACATTCAGAAATTGGCGGCTGTCGGGTTAGTGCCCGAAGCTATTATTGACAGGCGCAAATCGGGTTTAGAAATTCCCAATTCTGTATGGGTACTCAGTCGTTTCAAACCTTTGTGCGATTCTTAATTTACAAAACAAAAAGTAGAAGAAACAGAAATTTTAAACTGGCAGGCGATAACAGAAATATGGCAACGGCATAAAGCGGGCACAAAGGACTATGGTCGCGCGGTATGGTGTTTGCTAATTTTCCTTATTTGGTTTGATATGTTTGTAAAGAACAGCGATTACAAAAAATACATGCATTTAAACAGATGAAATTATCGGTAGTGGTACCTGCTTTTAATGAGGGGAAAAACTTGCCGTTGCTCCACAGCGAGATTGTAAGTGCGCTTACCACACCCGATTTTTTTTGGAAATAATATATGTGAACGATGGTTCAAGTGATGACACTAAAAATGCTATTCAAAAAATTTGTGCAAATGACCAACGTGTAAGGTTGATAAACCTCAACACAAACTCTGGGCAGAGTTATGCTACCATGCAAGGTATAAAAGCAGCTACCGGAAATTACATTGCTATGTTAGATGCAGATCTGCAAAACGACCCAGCAGATATATTGCTATTGTTGCAAAAGTTAAATGGCTCCTGTGAAGGCGTTTGCGGTTGGCGGAAAAACCGTAAAGACAGGCCAATTTTCGTTATCAGTTCAGTTATTGCCAACAACTTGATAAGGGTTTTATTCGGTTTAAAGGTGCATGATTCGGGTTGTAGTTTGCGGGTGGTAAAGGCAGAATGCTTGAAACGCTTAAAGTATTTCAAAAATTTTCACAGGTATATCCCAATACTCCTTCATTTAAACAACGTACGGCTTACCGAGTGTGAGGTAAACCACCGGTGGAGAGGAGAAGGACGGAGCAATTACAGCATTTTTAAATCTTTGTTTGTAGTTAAGGAGTTGATATTTATTCGTCTGTTTTACAAAGGTTAGCCCGAAAAATCGACCGATTATGAGGTTTCCCATTTCTCAACCAGGTTGTATGGTTTTTATACTAGCAGTGGCAGCTGCCCTGCGCGTGTATTTTTTTAACCACTTTCCGCTGGTTACTATCGAAGGCGATGCCATGTGTCGGTTTATTCAGTCTTATGAGTTTGATTATCTGGAAGGAAGTTTTCTAAAGCCGGGAGCATTGGTTTGGCTGCCGTTTCATCATTTTTTTTTGTATTTGGGTATAGTGGCTCATCCCTCGTACCCATTAATGGGAGCAAATTAATTACACTATTTACTGGGATATTTACTGTAGTGCCTTTGTTTTTGCTTACTCAAAAGCTTTTCCGTAACACCACTGCCTCTTTTTTTGCGGCTTTGCTGTTGGCATTAAATCCTTTTCAGGCCAAATACAGTGTTATTACAATGCCAGAAGTGCCTTTTCTGTTTTGTGTTTTCTGTGCGCTGTATCTATTGTATCTGCACTTAGATACAAAAAAATTATTGCCCCTGATCTTTTCATCGGTCTTTATAGGGTTTGCTAGTTGGATACGGTTTGATGGTTGGCTATTTGCGGGTGGACTAACGTTGATGTTATTTTTTTACGATGCAAACCTGCGCAGAACTCTTTTATACGGAGCTATGAATTTTGGGCCTATTGCAATTTATATGCTTTGGGCAAAGTTAGAAAGAGGTTTTTTCACCTACGGTATTTACATGAGCGATTTGGAAGTTTTCTATTCCTATCAGTCAAACCCCAGAAGCTATCTGCGCATGTTTTATGAAATACGTTCAGACTTTGCTTTTTCGTTTTCACTGGCATTTATAGCTGTAGCTTCTGTATGGTATTGCTGGCGACACAAGAAACATCTTCCACTTCAGGTTTTAGTGGCTGTATTAATAGCAACGGTGTTTTACAAATGGGCCAATCGCACGCTTGAGTCGCAGGGACGGTATCTTTCTACCGCTCTATTTTTATTGTTCCCATTTATGGGTTATTTTTTGTCTAAAGTTTCTACAGGTAGCAAACTGCTTGCTTTATTTTTTTCAGCAGTTCTCGTATTCGTTTACATACCCCCCATTAAATCTACTTTTAGGCAGGTTATGCAAATTACTACAGCATCGGGATTTTATGAGTCATGTGAATGGATTCGTCTGAATAAAAAACCAACATCTAAGTATGTAATGAACGTAGCAAATTTTAATTACTGCGGTATAAATGCATTAGCTGGCATACCTACCAGCCGCAGCTACTTTCCCCATTATCCGGGATTAAAAAAATACGCGCATTATGAAAAGTTTTCTCACCTGGTGCTTCTGAGGTTGGTAACCAAAGATGGTTATGACAACTTGTTTTTTCAGCGAAACTTAGAAATGGACTCTATATTTCACAGCTCCGTATTTATTGATACTGCGAACAAGTGCGGGTTAGTTTTTAATGAAAAATACCGGAATGGCGAGTATGTTGTTTATTCCGTAGGTAAACAACAATGGAACTAGTGAATGATTATAATTAACTACATGGAGTTTTAAAAAATGGTTCATTAATCGTATGGCATACTTTGCTTCGAAGCTGGCATAATATTATGCCACCATCAAGGCTGACAACAAAGACTCTAGAAAGTCAATTCGTTTATCTTCTCAGAGTTACTTTCCCTATCATCTACTTTAGTTGACTCCTGCTTATTCTAACTACAACTTTTGAGTACTGGAGTAACTATACAATTTGACTCAAAGGTCCCCTCCCTTTTGAACAATTTAAAAAACACAACCCACATTTGCTGTCTGATAAGAATGCTAAAATTTAAGGTACAATTAAACAAGCCCTGCCTTACGTGCGGTAGAATCTCATATAAATCCATGTTAGAGTTCGCCACTTTTGCACAATAAGCTATTCTATCTAAGCCTTTAAAAACTAAGCGGCAACTGAAGCATAATGAGCTTGAATTGAATTTATTACATTCATAGTAAGGATAGCCTCATTTGTGACTAACCTGTATACATTACGCTTTTCTCAAAATGCACCGCTCAAACAAAACAAGAATCAAAAAATTACTACTTCTTGGTAGTGTTCTTTTTACGCTCAGTATCTCTGAAATAATCCTTAGAGTATTTGTGAATATTACACCGGGTATATGTGGTAGTAACATGTGGTTTGAAAAAGTAGACAGGCTGCAACTGCTAAAGGGTTTTCAAACAGATAACGCAGGTATTTTTTGTATAGATACATCGGCAAGGCCTGTTATGAATAATTACATAGCTCGGCAAAAACGCGTAAATCTGCTCCAACGTTTAGCAAACTTTATAACCTATTTTTGGCAAACCCGGCACTACTCAAAATCTGTTTACCTTACAGTCTTAGACTATACCAATATCTTTGATGACTCTTTCAAAAACACCAACAAGTTTACACAAAACGAGTTCAGCAAGTTAAACAGCCAAACACACAAAGGGCTCATAGCACTAATCAAAGAATACTACAACTCGCCTATTAACGTACAGGGATTCAGAAGCATTCCTTTTAAACAGCCTGGAGAAGGCACAAAAAAATTTTGCTACTTGGCGATTCATTTACATGGGGCAGTGCTGCCGATAGGTGCACCTCAAGTTTTGCCGACCTATTACTCCAACAAGGTTATGCTGTATACAACACCGGCATACCAGGCGCAGATGCATTACAGTATCAAATTGTAGCATAAACAATACATTGAACTGATCAAGCCCGACATTGTAATTTGCAATTTTTTTATGGGGAACGATGTTTGTTACTTCGATAGATCGCCCTACCTAAATTACCCCATTTATTACCATACCAATGCTGGTAACCTTTATTCTTACTCCAACGGGATTTTGTTTACCAGTGCCGACAGTATTTATGATTTTATACTCGAGGACATTTCAATACCGACAGCTAACAATCTATTTAACCAATTCTGTTCTACAACCGCCATAACCACATTGCTTTGGAAAGCACTAAATCATTACGGCTTAGTAAATAATGCGCGTATTCCTTTCAACTATTCTCATACTGAACCTCCAAAGCCAGACCGTCTCTACTCTCACGATCAGCTTATGGCTATCAATAATTTAAGTGTGAAAAACGGAGCAGATTTTGTGTTAGTATCAATTTCAGATTTCATGAACAAGAATGCCAATAACGTACCCCACCAGTTTGACAGCCTTGAATACTTCCCCTCACCCGTAAAGGAACAGGATTACGACATGGATAATGGACACTTTAATGATAATGGGCATGCCATCTACGCACGTTTTTTACATAAAATAATTGATAGTCTTTCAACTTCAACACCTTAGACGAGGGAATAACAACCTAGATAATTTTATGCCCATGCGTTAAACTCACAACAATTACTCGCTGGGTTATAATGGTGTAAGATGTTCACTGGTAATGCAAAAAATATTACATCGCGACCTGAAATAATCAATCTTTTTGCCCGAAATTAACGACCATTGTAGTAGCCTAAATTCTGAAGCGATTTGTTTAAGGATAAATTTTGTAGGTCAAAAAATGAATACAGCAGGATATACTTACTCAATAATATTTTGGGCTGGTGACACCCAAGAAAACAACCTCATAACAATTAAATCTATTCTGGCACAGAACTATGACTCCTTAGAACTTATAATTGCCACCACTGAGGAAGCTATTGAAAACATATCCGTCAAGCTTCCCTTTCCTGTGCAGGTAGTTTGTTTTGATGCCAGCATACCAATAACACAGGTGATTACAGAATGTATTTTGCTTTGCAGAGGTAAAATCACAACCATACTTAAATCAGGTGAGAGCTTATGCACTGCCTGTTTAGTAGAAGTAGAACATATTTTTAGTTCATGCGATGATGTTTCGTGGCTAACCGGATATCTAACCACCAAAACAGAATTTGGATTATTAAAACCTAACAGGCATAATGAAATACGATGGAGCGCGCTTGATTTTTATACCAGACAGTCTAAAATTTTCAAATATCACATTCCATTTTCGGGCACATTTGTAAAGACTGCAGTATGGGGGAATGCCCTTCCATTTACTGATAGTGTATACTATGGAGTTCCAGATGCAGCATGTTGGTTAAAGTTGTTTGAAACAGAAAAACTATACACCACCTATTTAAGCACTGCCATTGTCTGGCAACCACCCTCGAAATATTTTGAGAACTTAAACTATGCAGTGTCTTTTTTCCCTCAGCAAAGGTCGGAAAAAGCATTTTGGAAAATCAAGTTGTATCTATTGATGAAAAGAATAACAGCCACTTTTTTTAGTTGGGCGTTTGTAGCTAATGTACCGGTATTACGATATATCCAAAGGGAAAATTTTGAGTACCAACCTTTGATTAACTATGATATGGAAGCGGATACTTATTTTTTTGAAAAATATCCACCAACTCGTTATCTGCACAAATGAAATCCTTTAGTAATCTTCCAAAAATTTCGATAGTAACCGTAAACCTCAATCATGGGCATTACTTGGAGCATACCATACGTTCCGTTTTAGATCAGAAGTATCCAAATTTGGAGTATATGATTTTTGATGGAGGGAGCATAGATGGTTCTGTTGAGATAATAAAAAAGTATGAATCTCAACTTACCTATTGGCAATCTGGTAAGGACGGTGGTCATCACTTGGCATTACAGCAAGGTTTACAAATGACAACTGGAAAAATAATGGGATGGATAAATGCAGATGACTGTTTAATGCCGGGTAGCTTATTTGCTTTGGGTAGAACATTTTCTGCTAATCCGGATGTTAAATGGATTACCGGTGTACCCCAGTACTTGAACAGCCGTGGGGCGTTGTACAACTATAATGACATAGCGTCAGAACGCTGGAGCAAACAATTATTTTTACATCAAAAACATGCTGCAATTCAGCAGGAGAGCACTTTTTGGAGGCGCGAACTATGGGAACAAGCTGGTGGACGATTGAATGTTGAACAATACACAATAGCGTTTGACTATGAATTATGGTGTCGGTTTTTTAGATATGAAAAGTTATACACTACAACAGTTCCAATAGGGGCTTTTAGAATTACTAGGGGCGTTAATCAGCAATCAACAAACGCAAACAGAACTCTGTATTTATTTCAGTGTGAACAAGCACGTAAACAAGAGATAAACTCAAGCAAATTGGCTGCGCTTTTTACTGCAATTTTGTTTTTAGTGCAGCATAGACTATTACGACTGTTTTATTTCTTGAATAGTCCAATCTTGAAAAATATCTATTTATGTACTTCAAAAACGCCTCCAGTTTTAGTCCATCATAAATAGCAAATGTTCTCCTATAGCCAATGACAACTCCATACATTTCCGTTGTAGTAGCCGCCCGAAACGATAACTACGGAGGTGATTTTAATATTCGCATGCAAGACTGTGTAAATTGGTTTTGCCACTATGCAAACTTGTTCAAAATTCATTCGGAATTCTTAGTAGTAAATTACAACCCTATTGAAGAGAATTCATCAATTACAGAAGCCATTAACTTCCCACTCTCAGCTTATGTAAAGTTTAAGATTATAACAGTTGAAGCATCGTTTCATAATTCAATAAGCCATAAAGCCATACGCAAAAACGTACCACTATATGAATACATTGCCAAAAACATAGGTATACGCAGAGCAACAGGAGAATACATCGTTTCGGGCAACCCTGATGTCATCTGGGATGTTTCAATTTTTAAATTTATAGCACAAAAAAAACTTCAAGTCAATTGTTATTATCGGGCTGACCGAGCTGATTTTTCGGGTAGCCTTCCCCCTCTTTTACCAAACTATGAAAATCTTCAGCTCATTCGCAACTCCGTATTTAAAATGTTTAAGAAAGGGTTTAAATACGAATGCGGTATTGCAAAGTGCCCCTCTTTAAAAATACTGTCATTAGAAATTATGAATCGTTGGCATTTGTTTAGAGAGTTAAAAATTGCCGAATACGAAACGCTTTCGAAAAAACTTAACCTGAACATCAATTACAATAATGTTGAGTATGAAATACACACTAACGCAAGCGGGGATTTTTTTATGATGCACAATAGCAAATGGCATGAGCTCAAAGGCCATCCAGAGAACACCTACTTATCTATACATACCGATTCTATCTCTATAGCAATGGCGAGATATTCCGGGTTGAAGGAAAAAGTGTTTTTTTACCTTGTTTATCATCGTGATCACTCAAGACGGTTTGTTCCGGAAACCAAAGACGCAGATATTGAATCTATGTATGATAAATTTGAAACGGATGCGAAGTGGATGCGCAAAACCCAAAAGCCTATCATATACAATGACGATAATTGGGGTTTCCCGGAACATAATTTCCACACTATCCAATACAAATGAAACCGTACCTAAGCATTGTAACCACATCACGCAATGATAACCACGGGGGTCAAATGTGGCAACGAATGGAGTTGTTTGTAAAGGGACTCATATATCAATTTAATAAGTATAAGGTACCAGCCGAGCTGTTAGTGATAGATTGGAACCCAGCGCCAGATTGCAAACCTCTTTGTGAAATATTGCCAAAGCCAGTTAATGGAGATTTTTTATGTATCAGATACATTACAGTTCCTCCGGCAATTCATCAACAGTATAGGTTTTCTAAGGTTCTGCCACTTTATCAAATGATTGCTAAAAATGTCGGTATAAGAAGGGCCAGTGCCGACTATATACTTTGCACAAATGTTGACTTACTTTTTTCTGATCCTCTCATGCAGATCATGTCAAACCAGCAGTTTGTAAAGGACACTTTCTATAGAGCAAACAGAAAGGATGTAAGCAGTAGAATATATGACTTCCAGACGGTTGAAAACCAACTTTCATTTGCAAAATACAATGTAATTCGTACCCTTGGTAAGAACAGTGCATACCTTAATATTCATACAAACCTGCCGTCTTTATTTTACTCCTGTGGATTGGCTAAATTTTTAAACTTTGTTTTTGACATAGTTCAAGGATATCGAAATAGCGAGCAGGTTGAGATAGAAAAACTAGATACTGTTGGCTGCGGTGATTTCACATTAATGCATAGGAATGCCTGGGAAGCCATAGCGGGTTATCCGGAATTGGATTTTTATTCCATCCATATTGATACTATGGCGCTTATTGCGGCAAAATCCCTTGGGCTGAAACAAGTGATATTTCCAACTGAGGCATGCACCTACCATATCGAACATACAAATGGTTGGGAAACGTTGAGCGCAGTTGAAAGATTGAAGTTTATTCATGATAAGCCGGGTAGGATTAGACATAGTAATTGAAGCAGGAAAACAGTTAATGCGTGAACACGTAACTTACGGATTTAACAAAAGTGATTGGGGATTTACGAATGAAAAATTTGAAGAGGTAGTCTTCAATCCTTTCAATTAACTACATTCGGCATTAACATTTCATAAGATGACTATTGGCATTCTTGGCATTGGGAAGCTCGGACTTTGCTTCGGTTTAAATTTAGAACGAGCAGGCTACACCGTTGTAGGTGTAGACATCTCCGAAAGCTACGTTAAGCAACTAAACGATAAAAGTTTTTGCAGCTATGAACCTCAGGTAAACGAATGGCTACAACATGCCCGCCATCTTACAGTACACACACAAATAGACCAAGTGCTTATAGAACCCATTTCACTCACTTTTGTTATGGTTGCCACGCCCTCTTTACCAGATGGCGGGTACGACCACTCGCAGATAGAACGTGTAGTGGAGCAGTTGATCGTATTTGGGCATACGGTTCAAAGAGTAGACCTGGTGATAGGCTGCACCGTAATGCCCGGTTATTGCGACACACTACAAGAAAGACTTGCTCCATTTAACTATCAGGTTTCTTATAACCCGGAGTTTATTGCTCAAGGCAGCATCATACACGACCAGCTGTACCCCGATCAGATATTGATAGGAGAAGCAGATGCTGCCATTGGAGATGCCCTAGAAGCCATCTACCGCAACATGTGCAAAAGCGACTTCACGGTTTGCCGCATGAACCGCATCAGTGCCGAAATAGCGAAACTGGCCACTAACTGTTTTCTTACCACCAAAATTTCCTTTGCTAACTCTGTGGGCGATTTGGCTACCACAGCAGGTGCCGATGCCGAAAAAATACTGGAAGCTATAGGTGCTGACTCACGCATTGGCAGCAAGTATCTTAAATACGGATTTGGGTTTGGCGGTCCCTGCTTTCCGCGCGATAACCGTGCCCTCAACCTTTTTGCGCGCAATTCCGGTTACAATCTGCTCATCAGCGAAGCTACTGACAATGTGAATCGACAACACCTACAGTTTCAATACGAGCAGTATATGAAGGACTATAAACCGGATGAGGTGATTGTTTTTGACGAAGTGGTGTATAAGCCCGGAACCGTAATATTAGAAGAGGCGCAGCCATTAGAATTGGCAAAAAGGCTTGTAAAATCAGGTAGGAAGGTACTGATAAAAGAGAAAGTGGCCATTATTGAAGAGTTGACAAAGCAATACGGAAGCCTGTTTCAATACGAACTAAAAAGCTGATGCAACAAAATCCGGCCATAGTCATTATTGCTTACAACAGGCTGCATTGCCTGCAGCGGCTGGTGGGTTCTGTTTTGGCTGCGCATTATCCGGAGGGCGGCAATGTACCGCTCATCATCAGCATTGACAAAAGCAACAACCCTGAAGTGCAACAATATGCTGAAACGGTAGAATGGACACATG
Organism: Bacteroidota bacterium; assembly: GCA_016715625.1. Classification (GTDB taxonomy): domain Bacteria; phylum Bacteroidota; class Bacteroidia; order Chitinophagales; family LD1; genus Bog-950. The sequence goes on along the minus strand of JADJZU010000022.1, from coordinate 28,047 downwards.
GTGACAAGAAGGTGATATGTCATTCAGAGCATCTTGGCCTAAAAGAGCATGTGCTGCGTTGCGGAGACCTTACAGAGCAATACGATAGCATTATCATGCTAGAAGATGACCTCCTGGTATCTCCATGGTTTTATGACTATTCTCTTCAGACGGCCGCATACTACAAGAACGATGAACGAATTGCCGGAGTGTCCCTTTATCGTTACTTCCATACTGAGAACTATTACTACCCGTTTCATCCTATTGATGATGGATTTGATATACATTTTATTCAGTTACCTTCATCTTGGGGGCAAATGTTTTCCGCAAGTCACTGGAAGCCGTTTAAAGCATGGTTACAAGAAAACGGAGAACATAATTATACCAGTAAGTTACCGATTTATTTAGCAAATAACTGGACCAAAGGTTCGTGGAAGAAGCACTTTGTCGATTACATGATAAACAGGGGAATGTATTTTGTATATCCAAATACTGCAGTGTCGACTAACTATGGCGAAGAAGGAACTAATTCAGTTCACAAAGGGGTTTTTCAGGTTCCTTTACTGACAGAAAAAGAGAGCTAAAGCTTACAGACTTTAATAGTTCGAAGGTATATTATGATGCCAATTTCGAAATATGTGTCGATTACATTTTAGAGAAGTTACCTTCAATGTTCGAAAAAGATATTACAATAGACTTGTATGGCACTAAACAGCTTTCAGAGGTCAGAACCCAATATCTGCTGTCATCTAAAATTTGCAGTAGCGCTGTTAGATCGTTTGGAAACAAACTCTATCCTGCAGTTCAGAATATAATTCATAGCGATACCGGCTCATTTTTTTCTTTGGCCGATACTAGTCTCTTTACCGATGTTTTGCCAGAGCGAATAAAGTTTTTCGTTGCCTATGAAGCAATATCGGATATCCTTAAAAATTCATATTTAGCAAATACGGCCATGGAAATGGCCAACGAGATGGCTGCCGATGCTGTAGAAGATGCTCATAAAATGTACCAAGAATGGTGTAACCAAACTGATTTTGAGAGAAAATATCCGAAGATATTATGCATGGTTTTTTCAAAGGATAACAACAAAAGTCAGCCACCAACCAAAGGATTCAGCACTAACTATCCTTTGTCGCAAATTGAGTTTAAACTAATCTATGCAGATACAACTCCTGAAATTTTGGTAGAAGCCCTAAACTCATCGAGTGCAAGTTACTTTACAATAATTCTACAAGATGTTACCCTCGTGCAAGACGTGTTTAACACAGTCAATGACATTTTCAATAAGTATCCAGATATCAACTGGCTTACAGGCATTCAAACCATTACTACCCAGGGTGGTTTTCAGATAAACAATCAAACTACTCCAAGCCGCAGATGGAACGAGCACATCTTTCGAAGAAGTCTTTATGGTCAAACAGGCAGGCACATACCATCAGGGGCTACTTTTTTTCAAACGCCACCTATGGAACCTTGCAAAAGATGAATTGAACATTACTTCCATGCAAACATTTTGCGAAGATTTGTGGACAGTGTTTTTCAAATACCAGAAGCTTTATACGGTTGACGCATATTTGTCAACAGGCGTTATTGACAGAGAAAATCTGGTTCGCTACAATAAAAAAGCTGACTTGTTGGAAACAAAACCTGTCAACAGAATAATGGAATGGCTCTTTTTAAGAAATATTCCGGTGCTTCGTTCCTACTATAAAGAACGCAACGAATTAGCTCCTGTAGTACGTTACGATTTTAAAACACAAAGCCATTGGCTCAGTGAATATTGATGCAGTATCCTAAAGTTTCTATAGTAACGCCTACCCTGAACAGCGCCAAATATTTGGAGGAATGTATGCTTTCTGTCATTCAACAGAACTATCCGAATCTGGAATACATCCTTGTAGGCAGAGGAAGCACAGATGACACATTATCTATTATAGAAAACTATAAAACTTCCCTATTTGAAGTATTGATGGCCCCCGGCAGCGGAGCCGCAGAGGCTATCAATAAAGGATTTGAAATCAGCAGTGGCGAAATAATGTACTGGCTGAATAGCGATGATAAATTGCATAAAGGAGCATTGTTTGCCGTGGCTGAAGTTTTTCAGAGATTTGGTGATATTGAATGGATAATGGGAATGCCTACTTGGGTTGCTCAAACAGGCACCACTTACAGCGAAATGAGTTATGGTTATTCCCGGTTTTATCAAGGTCCAAAGTAATTAACGATAGCATGCATTTAAGATTTGCACGTTGGAGCAAATGGCGCTTCGCCATAGGAGACTTCAGTGCTATACAACAGGAAAGTGTTTTTTGGAGAAGAACTTTATGGCAAAAAGTGGGCGGACATTTAACGGAGGGAATTATTGCTTACGACTTAGAGTTATGGACAAGGTTTTTTCAGCATGCGCAACTTTTTACTCTAAACATTATACTGGCCGGCTTTAGGGTGCATCCCACTCAGGTATCTGCCATACAACGCTCTCGGTATTCTTCAGAATCAGAAAAAATCATTTCGTCATACATCAGGGCAATAAATGGACAATCCATCAAAAACAAGATTCGCAAAAAACTAGCCAGAACGGCACGTGTGCTATACTACTATCAAGTCCCATATTTGGAAGGAATATTCAGATGGCTAATCGATTTACCCGATTACATAGATTACTGCCTAGAAACAGAAAGATTTATCTTGCGAAGTAAATGAGTAATAAACAGCAGCAAGCTAAGGGCAAAACTGGTGAAAATTATTTTTCCTTCACCCGTTTTTGGAGCAGACATAAATCTCCAATCATTATCACTTTAGTGTGTTTTGCGGTATACTCCAATTCGCTATTTAATGGTTATAATCTGGATGATGAGCTGGTCACAAAAAAGCATCCGCTTACCTCACAGGGGATTAAAGCAATACCTGAGATTTTTTCATCACCCTACTACAGTGATGATATGGGATATGCCTATGACTACCGGCCTCTGGTCCATGTATCCTTTGCAATAGAACACCAGTTGTTTGGCGAGCATGTTGCTGTTAGCCATATGATTACTTACTGCTGTATACCATACTCTGTGTTTTCCTGTATATTGTAATACGAAGCGTGTTTGAGGTTTCGGATTTATTCTCGATTTGCACAGTTTTGTTATTTGCTTTGCATCCGCTGCACACAGAAGTAGTTTGCAGTATTAAAAATCGAGATGAGGTATTGAGTCTACTATTTTCTTTGCTCGCACTTACTTTCCTTGTAAGATTTATAAAAGGGCAGTCTTACCTATGGCTGCTTTTAGGAGTGATAACTCTTACCATTTCACTTTTGAGTAAATACAGTGGAGTAATGTTTGTTGTGATAATCTCCTCTTACTTAGCTATTTCTTATGGATCTAATTTGTTTCGGTTTCTTTTGTTGCTGGATGTTTGTCATTACCTTCTTATATATTGTATCAACAATCATCAGGTGCGGAAGGACTTAAATTTGTTCTAAGCGATTTGTTTTTTACCTTTTTTAATGTTTTTTATATCGAAACAAGGATGGAAGAAAATAGCAAATCATTAAAGGGGGCGCATGCTTTTTTATTGTTACGCTTTGTACCTATATGTCAGCACGTAAAAGGTGTAATTTATAAAACACAAAGGGTTGCTTTTAAAGAGGAGTCTAATTCTACTTGCTGGGTTGTCAACTTCGGTCAAGTCAATAAAGTAATTGTTTTCTCTTTTACTACAACCTCTTTACTTTTGATTGCTTGGGGAAACCTTTATTCAGTGACAGTGTGGTGGATATGTGTATTGGCAATGTTTTTTTTAGGGAATATTTTTGTATATCAGTCAATTTTAACTGGGGCAATCATACTTTCAGCTATAGATTATATTCTTTCTTGGAAACTGGGATTGTTGTTTATGAGGGGATGTATGTTTCCTTGATCATATCAATAATTCTCGCAGCTAGTTATTCAAGAATCGGTGCTACACATGCAATTTGGATGCCTGTAGTTGCAGTATTTTTCTTCTTGGCCCATATGTTTCGTGTTGGTGAGCCTCCCGTAGGGCTTTTATTGATTGTGATTTTTCTTGCTACGAGGTATAAGTTTGTAGTTCATTACATTTCTTTAGTAATGATACTTCTCCTTATTGCGGCTTCAATTTACGGTTTCTTAGAAGCAGATGAACTACCAGACCATTATATTTTGCTGGTAGAAATTCTTTTTGTGTCCGCATACCTGATTACGTTGGCGTATCTGATACGATTGTTGAGTTTTAAAAGCACATTAAAGGTGTTGGGGATTATTTTGGCTACTACTCTATACGTTAGTAGCGGACGTCTAAATGAAGCGATCACAATTAGTAATGCTAAGCGCACAGTTACATCTATAGTGAACAATTATGAATTTAATATGAGGAACATTACCCCCCCGAAAAGCAACATGTCCGGCATAGATGTTTTTGGCAAAACGGCTTCTATTGAAATCTCAAAGCCAATTCAGCTCTTCGAAAAAAATCCAGACCGTCAAATCCACTTTACTGAGAGTCCAGTAACCCTGTTTGATTCTTTACAAATCAGAGTTGGTTCTTCTGCCATTGTTGCACCCGAATATTTCAAAAAAATGTTCATCCCCTTTCCCATGGCATTTTACTACGGCTACAGTGAGTTCGTTCCGTATCGGCAAGTGAACCTACTGTAATTTTAGCTTTGCTTTGCATGGATTTTTAGTGCTAATCATGTTATACTCAATTTACAGTAATAATCTAACGCTTGCAATAGGGCTGTTAATCTATTTGGTGAGCGCTGCAGCAGTCTCCGGCTTTCTACAACCCATTGCAGGCGTGTTTGCTGATCGCTTTGCGCTTATTCCATCGTTAGGATTTTCTATCTGTATCACCTGGCTATTGTTTCGCATTTTCAAAACTTCCGAATTTGATGAGAGCCTTACTTATCAAAAATTAAAACCCGCTTTAAAGTACACGTTGGTGTTCATTTTTGTGATTTATGGTTCACTTACCTTCGCACGAAACTTTGACTGGAAAGACGACTTAACCTTGATGCGAAAAGATATCAAGGTGGTAGATAAAAGTGCGCAAGCACATAATCTTCTGGCCATACATTTAGTAAATGCAGCATTTGCCGCTAACGATTTAACGGAACAACAGAGACTAAGAGAAGAAGCGCTGCACCACCTTAAAAAGCACAAGAAATATACCCGCCATTCTTCAACGTATCCTACGACATCGCGAGGCTTTATATATTATTGAATAAACCCGACAGCGCACTTCAGGCTTACGAGAATACCATTGCATTGGATTCATCCTTCAGCGACTCGCATCTTAACGCAGGAGAGATTCTGTTTTCATTTAAAAGATATGAGGAAGCCGTTCCTTACTTTGCTTACGTAATAAAAGACCGACCCAATGAATACTTAGGGTACGACAAATTAAGTTATCTGTATTTTTCTATGAAAGAGTATCAAAAGTCTGTTTTGGTAAATAAGGCAGCGATTCAAAAGTTGCCTAATTTGATAGATCCATATATAAACATTGGTAGAACATTTATTGCTGCCGGACAGAACGACAGCGCACTTTACTACTTACAAATTGCAAGGAATATGGATCCGGCCAATCAACTGATAATTGATTTGCAAGCATCCGTAGGAAAATGATGCTACTTCTTGATTTTAATACAAGACTTGAAAATGAGCGAGATCAAAATAATTAGTGCAGAGTCGGACACCATTGGTGTCTACATTGGCAAGTTATGGAGATACAAAAGTCTGATTTTCACCTTTGCAAAGAGGGATTTAAAAGTAAAGTATGCGCAAACCTATTTTGGAGTATTCTGGATTTTACTTCAGCCTATTCCTTCTGTAGTTGTATTCACCTTCTTTTTTAATAGTTTAATAAAAGTAGATACGGGCGTTTTGCCCTACCCTGTTTTTGCCCTCTTAGGCATGATTGGCTGGACATACTTTACAACCCTCACATCCGGGTGGAAACTCACTCATAGAGTCTCAACACATACTGAAGAAAATATACTTTCCAAAACTGATTTTGCCAATAGCAAAGATTCTTGCCGGAGGAGTGGATTTCCTAATGTCATTTATCGTTCTTTCTGCTGCTATGCTATTATTCAAAGTGACCCCATCCATCGGCATTATTTTATTTCCGGCATTTGTTTTGTACAACATTCTGGCTGGCTTTGCAATTGGCATTTGGATTAGTGCGCTTACGTTCCGATACAGAGACATTCAACACATAGCACCATTTGTTATTAATTTTTCTATATGGCTAACTCCGGTGTTTTATCCCTCTACCGTGCTTCCTGATAGTCTCAACTTCATCATGTATTTTAATCCCATGGCATTAGTAGTTGCCGGATACCGCTTTGCATTAGGCAATGGTCAGATGCCGGATTATCATTTATTACTCTCGGTTATTCCCACACTCTTCCTGCTTGCCTCTGGCTTGATGTATTTCAAAAAAGTGGAAGATGAAATCGCTGATTTCATTTAGCAACTATACCCCCATACTTTCCTCCTTCACGCGTTGTGCATCCATAGACACACCATGTTCTGCCGCTAAAGCGTGTGTAAATTCTGCTCCGAAAAAAATAATTTGAGAAGAATAAAATACCCAGGTAAGTAACAACACAATGGAACCGGCTGCTCCATAGCTATCATCCATATTAAAGGTGGCCAGGTAATAGCCCATCACATGTTTTCCTATTACAAAAAGTAAAGCTGTGAATAAGGCCCCGGGCCATACGATTCGCCAGCGGGGTTGAGCATCTGACATGTATTTGTATACCAAGGCGAAGAGCAATGTTGTAAACCCGTAAGAGATAAAAAAATCAAGCACATTGGTAAGCAGGATGGAAGAGCCGGCCAATGGAATATTCAAGTACTTGGTCAATGCAGCCAAACCCGTGTTTATCATAAATGAAACCAACAGCAAAAACGACAGGCAAACAATCATGGCAAACGAAAAGATGCGTGTAATCAAGAACTGCAGAATAGGTTGCCGTTCGGATGGCTGAATATTCCATATCAAATTCAACGAGGTGTGCAGCTGACTAAAAACACTGGTGGAACCTATGAGTAAAAGTATCGTTGCTATAAAAGTAGTGACGGCATTGTCACCCGGGCGATAAACGGCTTTTATTATCTCTTGCAGCTGCGCTGCGCTGTTTGCCCCCAGCGCGTCCTGCAGCTGAAGTTTAATTTCTCCCTGCACCGCCTGCTCGCCCAATACCGAACCGGCTATGGAAATGACAATAACAATGATAGGGATAAGTGAAAAGCCGGTATAATACGCCAGCGCGGCCCCCAGCGTAAGCGTATCGTGTTTGGTAAACAACTTAAAGCTATTGACAAAACTCCTCCAAAATACCGATAAGTGTTTGTTCATATTTTGGAACAAATTGAAAATTCAACCAACGGTTTAATTATTTAACTGTGTTACTAAGCTGGACTTCGGCAGCATGTATATTCTCTACTCCCTTCAAGAGCGCATCGGGTGTAAAGGATATACTGTCAATGCCCTGCTCAACCAAAAACTGCGCAAACTCCGGATAATCACTGGGCGCCTGCCCGCACAAACCTATTTTTATGCCCGCTTGCTTTGCCTTCTGTATGGCTGTGGCAAACATCCATTTTGCCGCAGCATTTCGCTCGTTAAATATATCGCTCACAATGCTGGAATCGCGATCTATACCAAGGGTCAGTTGTGTTAAATCATTAGAGCCGATAGAAAATCCATCAAACACTTTTGCAAACTCCTCCGCCAGTAACACGTTACTGGGTATCTCCACCATTACATAAACCTCTAATCCATTATCTCCGCGCTTTAATCCAAATTCATCCATAATCTCTATCACTTTTCTGCCCTCTTCCACCGTCCGACAAAAAGGTATCATGAGTTTTACATTGGTTAATCCCATTTGTATTCGTACTGTTTTCATGGCCTCGCACTCCAACCGAAAGCCTTCCTTGTATCGTTCGTTGTAATAACGAGAAGCGCCCCTGAATCCAAGCATGGGATTCTCTTCTTCCGGTTCAAAAATTTTGCCGCCAAGCAACGAGGCGTATTCATTTGTTTTGAAATCGCTCATGCGCACAATAACATCCTTTGGATAAAATGCTGCTGCCACCTGTGCCACGGCTCTCGATAGTTTTTCAATAAAATACGCTTGCCTGCTTTTGTAGGGGGCTGTAAGTGCTGCTATCTTCTCTTTTTCTGCATCGTCCGGCAGTTCGTCATATTTCACCAAGGCCATAGGGTGTACTGCTATGGCGTTATTGATAATAAACTCCATCCGCAAAAGTCCCACGCCCTTGTTTGGATAGAACGATAATTCAAATGCCCTGTCCGGATTGGCCAGAATAAACATAGGAGCTGTACGGGTTGCGGGGATGTTATCCAACACTTGTAATTTTTCCTCCCATTGCAGTTTCCCATTATACACTTTGCCCACCTCTGCCTCTGCGCAACTCACCGTTATTTCCTGACCATCCTTGATTACTTCTGTAGCATGGTTGGTGCCCACCACAGCCGGAATGCCCAGCTCACGTGCCACGATAGAGGCATGGCTTGTTCTTCCGCCTTTGTTGGTTACAATACAAACCGCTTTCTTTAGCAAGGCGTTCCAATCGGGGTTGGTAATATCGGCCACTATAATTTCACCGGGCTTTAACTTCTGCGCATCATCCAGCGAATGAATAATGCAGGCTTTGCCACTCACTATGCTTTTGCCTACCGCCTTACCTTTGCATATTTCCTTTTCTGTGGGGTGGAACGAAAATGTTTTGGCAACGTTTGCGGTAGTTCTGCTTTTAACTGTCTCGGGACGAGCCTGTACGATGTACAACTTTTGATCTATCCCGTCTTTGGCCCATTCAATATCCATGGGCATGCCATAGTGTTGTTCAATCGATAAACACCAGGTAGCTAACCGGTGTACTTCGCTATCATCCAGCACCAGTTGCTTTCTTTTCTCCAAAGAGGTTTCGTGGTTTACAATACCGCCACCGGTGGCATAAACCATCGTTTTTTCTTTTTCACCGGCCTTCTTCTTTAGCACTGCATCTAAGCCCTTCGCCAGGGTGGGTTTAAAAACCAAAAACTCATCGGGTCCCACAGCCCCCTGCACCACATTTTCGCCCAATCCCCAGGCACCGGTAATGTATATCACCTCTCTAAAGCCGCTCTCCGGATCCAGCGTAAAGGCAACGCCAGCAGCACCCAAATCGGAACGAACCATTTTTTGAACCCCGCAGGATAGGGCCACCTGCATGTGCTCAAAGTGATTGTCTATTCTATACTTAATGGCCCGGTCATGAAAGAGCGATATATAACATCGGTGGCAGGCATCCACCACTGCATCGGCACCGATGATATTTAAAAAAGATTCGTGCTGACCGGCAAAACTGGCGGTGGGCAAATCTTCGGCTGTAGCGCTGCTGCGAACAGCTACGGCTATGCCATCTTTACTTTGAGCAGACAGCTCGTTGTAAGCAATTTTAATCTGCATTGCTAATGCTTCCGGCATTTTGGCTTCGGCCATCAGCCTTCTTGCTTCCTGACCAATTTGCGGGAGATTAGAGAAGTTTTGTGCATCCAGTTTAGAAAGAGTCGCTGTCACTTTTGCCTCTAGTTTATTTTCCCGAAGAAAGTATCGAAAGGCCTCTGCAGTAGTGGCAAAACCATTTGGGACTAATATTCCTTTTGCAGAAAGATTGTTGAACATTTCGCCTAAAGAGGCATTCTTTCCGCCCACCAGCGCCACATCGCGATTGCTGATTTGCGCAAATGGAATAGTAAAATCAGTTTGCATAAATTATGTTTGGAACGAAGGAGCGCACATAGGAATAAAATATCGGTGACGCATTTCATGATTAGTTATGACAATTATCAAGAGGCTGAATGTAAGGACAGAATTAATTTGGTACGGACTCAGCTATATTCAATTTTAAATTTAGACAAATGCGCGCTACACTTTTTATTATTCCCGTTTCGCTTTTACTTGTTTTTGGTTGCAAAAAGAAAGAAGACAATGGACCTACGCTGGATCTCCGCACCGTGAAAGTGCGCACCATTACGCATAGCCTTACCGGCATTACGGATACTTACGCATACAATGCCGATGGAAGAATAGTGAGCATCAACAGCAGCAATGGCAATAGCATTACGTACGCCTATCAGGGTGATAGTATAAGCGTATTAAAAAGGGATGCTACCAATGCTACTCTTGGCACGGATATACTGCTGATAGACTCAATGGGTTTTGTAAAAAATGCCGTACGGCTGGATGGCTCCGGCAATGTGTTAGGTTTTGATGAATACTCCTTTAATGGTAATGGCGAAAAGACTATGCTCCTGACCCGCAATGCCAACTTACAGCAAAATGGAAAATATGAATGGATATGGAGCAACGGGAACATGATACAGTCCATTGTCTACGATTCTGCCGGAATACAAAAAGTGTATGATACCTACTACTGGTTTTATGACCCGGCCGGTACTTCAATCGGAAATATCAATACCGGTCAGTCCTTCTGGGGGGCCGATTCAAAATATCTGATAAGACGGTATATACAATACAGCGATCAGAACGGCAACTCCTACCGCCTGTTCGAATATGAATCGGATAGTGAAATGCGAATTACCAGTATGAGCATTTACAATCAAAACCAAACGCTACAAAACAAAGACACCTATACTTACTATTAGTGTCTGTTTAATCTCACTCACCGAGTGTCGGTATCGGTTCAAAAAGAAAATCGAACCTTTATATTTGTTACAATAAAAAAAATCATTTGTATGCGCACTACTTCTTATGCATTCGTTTTATTGGGCCTTTGCTTATCTATTGGCTCCTGCACCAGGAATGATGATGACAATAACAACAACAATGGAGGCACCGGAAAATTTGAATTTTACGCCAACGGTTCATTGATACAGATGAGCAAAACGGTAGCCGTAAATGAGAATTTGACAACAGCCGGAAGCGTGCTGACGTTCTCGGCTACCAATGGCAGCAATGCATCCGCTATCGGAGGGATAGATAACTACAATGGTCCAAGACTTTACAACTTAAACGAAGACAACTCCAACTACATTGCACTATCGTTTAATGGCAAGGTATATTACCTCACCGGAGGAAATGCACTGGCCCCGCAATCGAGCGGAGTCGTTAACGTAACCGATGAAACAACTACCGGTAATTTTAAAAACACCAAAGGAACATTTAGCGGAGTGGCCTACGCCAGCAGTAACGATTCAGTCGTGATTACGAATGGCGTTTTTGAGGATGATGACTTCTGACATAGTAATTACTCTGGCGTTTATACATAGACTCGAGGGTCCGCTCACTTAGAGTGGGAGAATCTAAATTCCTCATCCTATAAGGAGAGCAGAAACAGCACATTTGCCATTTTTTATTGACGCCTATTCACATTTTTGCAACCGATTTACCTGCACTTGCAAGTATAGGCGCTTCATAGGTTTGATGGTTTTTCGCACGCCTGTGCCACGGTGTATTACAGACCTGTAAGGGCTATGGTGGACGCTTACAAAGGGTCTTGCAGACCTGTAAGGGCTATGGTGGATGCTTACAAGGGGCCTTGCAGACCTGTAAGGGCTATGGTGGATGCTTACAAGGGGCCTTACAGACCTGTAAGGTCTATGGTGGACGCTTACAAAGGGCCTTGTAGACCTGTAAGGGCTATGGTGGACGCTTACAAGGGGCCTTGCAGACCTGTAAGGGCTATGGTGGACGCTTACAAAGGGCCTTACAGACCTGTAAGAGGGGTATGCGAAAGCCCGTAAATCATCAAAAAGTATAAAAACAGTCGTTTTTCATCCCAAAAGCAGCAAATTATAGGAGACATTACCCGTAGACCACCCAAAAGCAACATTACCCGTCTCTTGTGCATCCGCGACCTGAAGCCGGGCATAGATGCCTTGCCGTTGGGCTTTAGCATACCGGTCATTAGTATCGGCAATAAATTCTTTGTGGAAAGTTCACTCTTTTCTCTATCTAAAAAAGCTCTGGCGTAAAGGGGAATAGCCCCATTAGAACAGGCTTATTTTTTATTGAGAAAGAAGAGAAGAGGGGCTTTTTTAATCATAGTGAAACATTTTTGGGAGCTTGGCGAAGCACAGGTAAAATATTTACCGGATAAACATGAAACACACTGAAGAGACTAAAAAGTAAAAACCCGCTCTACAAGAGCGGGTTTGAAGAAACTTGAATAAAGTGGTTTGGGAGGGAATCGAACCCAATCAAACTTATATAGGAGAATTTCAATTTTTCAAGCTTCAAAAAACCCTTAGTGAAGCAAAAGTGAAACACGTTTTTTGTGGTTCGGGCGGAACTTGAACCCTCGGCACAATCGTTTCGTTGGTAAATGTATGAACTCCTATCAAATCAGCAAAAATACTTCAACCCAATTAGGGCTTATCCTATACAGAGTGCCGCGTCTGTAAGAAAATTACTTAGCGATAATAAACTTAAGTGAACGGGTCTGATCCTGTGTAAATACATTAAGAAAGTACACCCCATCCATCCAGCTTTGGTTTATGACTTGTTTCTGTGCTGTAACCGTTTCTTTAGCCAGCACCCTTCCTAATACATCTGTAGTTGAAACATTGTGCTGAATATTATCACTAAACTGCATTGTGAATTGCCCCGTGTTGGGATTCGGAATTATCTGAACAGACAAAGGATTTAAAGCAGCACTCAGTCCTACGTTTGTCTAATTATAGATTGCTGAGGTGTTTTTACATCCGTTTACATCGGTAATTTCCACAACATAATTTCCATTTTGAGTAGGAACAATACATTGAGTTATAGCTCCATTTATTATTGCCTGGTTATGATACCACTGATAAGAATTAGCAAGAATGCTGCTTGTTAATGTGTCAGCATTTTGAAGGGCAAAAACAGAAATTTGTTGATTATCAGACATTGCATTGCCACACTGATTTGTTACCTGCACGTTATAAATACTTGCAGTAGTAACTGTGATAGATGATGTTGTTTCGTTAGTGTTCCGGATGTATTTGTTGTCTGTAGAATTGCGGAATCGGATGTAATATTGGTTCCATTAAAATTATATGGATTGTTCTGGGAGGTTGTAGCAGTAATTACGCTTGCTGAGTTGGGCAACCGGATTTACTTTTACAAGTAATATTTAAGCAGAAGAATAATGTAGTGTTAAATCTGTAAACCCGCAACCAGATTTCTAATATCAATTCAAACGCGCTATAAAACTATTTGGCTTCCCATGTTAAATAATGGCATATACATAGCTACCAAAATAAAGCCAATCACGACACCCAGAAAAACAATAATAAAAGGTTCTATAAGTGTGTTCATCACTGTAATGGAATGATCAGCCTGCTCCTCATAGTTGTTGTTTAATCTTACGAACATTTCATCTAATTTTTTTGTCTCTTCTCCAACTTTTATCAGAGTTACCATTTGTTTGTCGAAAATTTCGAATACTGCAAATGCGGCATGTATCTTTTCGCCATTGATAACTGATGCCTTAATATGAGCTAAAGTAGATTGCAATGGATAAAAGTTTATCATTTTTGATGACAGATCAATCGCTCGTACAAATGGTAAGCCTGAGCGAAGCATTAGTTGCATGCAATTACAAAAACGAGCCATTTGCAACTGTCGAGTTAACTCCCCAATAATTGGAGTTGCCAAGATTACCTTAGCTGTATACTTTTTATACCACTTACGATTCTTAACCCTTAAAATTGCAAAGAATACAACCGAGCACATTACTATCCCAATTAAGAAATAGCTTTTAACCCAATCTGAAACGGTGATGACTAGTTTGGTAACAGCCGGCAGTTCTCCTCCAAATCGGTTATAAACGTCAACAAAAAGGGGGACTACATAGGATAGTAAAAACCAAACCGCACCAAACGAGATGCTTATTACAACTGAGGGATATACCAATACACCTTGAATTCTTCTCCTTTGTTTTACTCGGATTTCAAAAAAAGATTTTAAATATTTCAAAACATCGTATAGCTTTCCTACCTCTTCTCCTATCCTTACGTTGTAGTATTCATAAGTGTCAAAGACCCCTGTTTTCTCCATTGCTTCAGAAAGAGAAAATCCTTTTATCAGATACTGGTACAAACTCAACCCAATTGTATTTGACTTTGTTCCAAATGGTTCAGAGGAATAAAGTAAGATCGCTTCTGGCAAACGAACCCCTGACCCAATCAATGTAGTCAAATATTGATAGAAATCAACTTTACCCTCGTCACTAAAACCATTACCACCCCTCTTAACTCGACCCACTATCTCCTTAACACTTCGCAATATGGAAGAGCGTTTTAACTTTGCACCGCTCCTGTTCTGCTTTACTACTATACCCATTGCAGCATCTTATTCGTTATTTACATAAATACTTGCAGGTACAAAAAAATCTCTTCTGTATTCATGTTTTAATTCGGTAATCTTAAACCCAACACACTTAATATAGGACGTATTTGGATCAAGGTTGATTGTGTCAATATGAGAAAGTTGACCACTGACACTCGCTAATTGAATACCTTTTGAGGAGTTCATGTACAACGAATCCCCATCTACTTTAAGTATTGCTATTAAATCAGTATTGTATAGCTCAATCCCTTTATTGGTGTAAAAAGCTCTATTCGCCCGTGCAAACAAAGAGCTTAATCGAGCACAGGCCCATGTTGTGTTGGATTTTCCTTGTCGTTGTTTCATAAAATAAATCTCATGTTTTTTCACTATTAACGCGGCATACAAAGAAAAGGCAACTATTATACTCGTAAGTAATATCACAAAAATCGTTTCCGTTAAGGTAAATGCCCGCAATCGTTTCATCGAAATAGTCGCCTTCTCTTTACTTTTAGCAACCCACCATCGGAACTATGTGAACCCTCGGATTCAACAATTTTAATCCCCAATGGTAGAGGAGCTATGTTTTGTTGACTTAGTAGTGCGTTACTTGAGTCCCTCTTTGCGTATATTACGTTTCCAGCTATGATACAGGCATCTATCTTAAGTATTGCGCTCCTATAAGTACTGTTTGCTGATAAAACATTCATCGCTATAGTAAAAGACGCCAACAGTATTATTGATGCTATTAAAACTTCAACAAGAGTAGAACCGCTAAGCTTGCTATCTAATATGCCCATTTAACTATTTTTTTAGCCTTATCTTTCGAGTCAGTCAGAAGATCAAAACAATTATGATTTCGCAATACGGCAGATATATTACCGTTGTATAAAGTATTGTCATACAAAGAGGACGATGTTTTAGCGGTCAGGTTTCTAGTGCTTAAAGTCCCCTTGATAATGCCCTTATGCTGCAAAACTCCGTCACAAATTACACTTCCTTCGACAACAGATTCTTCTCCAAATTCACCTGTTGGCAAACTTGGATATTCTTTAGGCTTTAAAATGAATATGTGACCTTTTACTACCGCTCGTGGCTCGATAGACAAACGACAAGATGCGTTATACATTTTATCTTGAATTAAAGTGACGGTGCTTGGATACCTTAGATAAGCCCCTTCTTCGATAACTATCTCTTGTGATGCAAATATTTGCAGGTTACCTTCAAATTTTTTTCCTACTACCACACGTGGGGCAATAACGATGACATCTTCCAAGTTACAGGTATTCTCTATTACTACTCCCTTCAAAGAGCGAACAATTATATGGCCTCTTAATCTTGAATTTGAGAGTTTTACAATATCTCTGCTAAACAGCAATCTTGCGGTGTCAAAGAAAGAACAGTATTTACCATCCTCGATTTTATCATAGGTTAATGTATTCTCAAAAGCTGCCGAAAAGAGCTTTTTAGCTATTTCAAAAGCCCTATCCTTATCTAGGAATTCAGTGTACTCCTGTGAATGAAAAATTGATCCCGTAACAGGGTTGCTGTTATTAGTTGGCCGGCCATCAATGACAACTCTTTTATATGTACCTGAGGGTAAATAAGCTTTACCAACTATTTGCGATGATCCTGCTATACTAAATATTCTATCGTTATCCTTGATGGAAAGAGCAACCGTAGAATCATGTTGCTGACCAACAAAAAAACACCTTTTTGCTTTACACTTACCAACTGCTGATTGAACTTGAAACACCTCCATAATCCCCCAAGTCATTCTCGTGACGAAAACAAAATCTTTCCCATCACCAAACAAATCAACTTTTTCTTCTATCTCCTTTTTTGAGTTGTAACTCCCAGATTGTATTAGTTCCATTGCCGAGGTAATGTTGTCACTGACTCTTTCGCACCTGGTAAACTCTATAGCTGAAATCTGAGCATCAAACATAGATGTGACAACAAAAAGTGTTGTAATCAATATAAAGATAGAGATCGTAACTGAGTACAGTAGTACTGATGCTTTAATCATGACTATTACTAGTTCCCAATGTTTGGGTTTTCTACCTATTTTTTATCCCCATTTAACTTCTTTGTTTTTACTGAATCCGCCCCATGATTGTTTTCTTGACCTTTGTGATCTATTTCTGATAAGCGAATACCTTTAGAGTTATATCTACCCTTATCAATGACTCTACCCGAAACGTCATACTCAAAATACTTCCCAAGCAAATTACCTTTTTTATATGAAAAAACATGTTTCAAACTACCATTTTCGTACCAAGATCGCCAAACTCCATGTTTTAACCCATACTTAAAAACCCCCTTTTCTTTTAGCTGATAATTTCTATACTGAGATTCGAAAAGGCCATGTAACAACTCTCCTGTATATCCCCCCATTGAACTCATAATCATATTGTGATCAAACCAATAGTATGTTTTGTTGTTTTTTATCTTGGGCTCATCAACTCCGTCATATACTTCAGCCTCTACAATGTCATCATCAGTTTTCACTATCACCTTACGTTTATCAAAATCCTTAAACTTTTCTTGACAGAAGCCAGAAGAAGCGCAAAACATGATTATAAGGACTGTTAATATATTGTGGTTCACTTGTGTTTTCTTTATTTCCAAGAATAGCACATTTACAGCAAATAAAAGTTATTTAAATTGCTGGGTAATTTCATAACTATACTTACCACCATGTATTTGAAACATCTCTCTGGCCGCAATGTGCTCAAAGCATTTACACTGAATGAACTATTAGTGGTTCTTATTATTATAGGCATACTCGTATTATTGGCGATACCTTCGCTAATGCCCTTAATAAGTAAAGCCAGAAGTACTGAGGCAAAACTTCAACTAAATAGTTTGTACACATACCAAAAGACATATTTTTTTGAAACAGCTACTTATAGTCATTCACTAGAAGAGATAGGGTTTGAGCAAATGAAATTATCCACTGAAGGAGGTCAAGCTAATTACAAAATCGAGATTATTGATGCGTCTAACAAAGGCTTTAAAGCTAGGGCCACCGCAGTTGTTGATTTTGACGGAGATGGTGTAATGAATACTTGGGAAATCAACCATGATAATCAGTTAAAGGAAACCCAAAAAGATTAGCGTTGTTGTGCCTTTTGGTTTTACTGCCTTTAATAATGGTGCTTTTTACCTTGTCTATACAAGATTTAAAAAAAAGAGCCATCTCAACAGTGGCGTTACCTGCACTTCTGTTTTTATCGTATACCTATGGAATTGGAATTGGCATAGATGCTTATAGCTTAACATATCGTGCGTTACTAAACTCTACTATTATAGGAGTTCAAATTGGAATTACATGGATATATGTAATTCTTGTAAAAAGAGATTCCATACATAAGTATATTGGGTTAGGGGATATTGTTTTTTTGCTTTGTATTACCCCATTGTTTGGCACGATACCGTTTGTTGTATTCTGTTTGGTGGTATTTACGGTTGCTTGGGCTATACAAACACTTATTATGTGTCTTAAGCACGATGTTAATCCTCAGTTACCATTGGTTAGTTATTTGGGGTTAGGGTTAATTTCTGTATTACTAACCTGCTCCATATTCCAAGAAATCCTTTGGATTTTTCAAACTGATATTTTTTAAATTCGTTGTAAATCGAGCTTAATTTTTTGTCATTTTTAAGCCTTTTTGGTAAAAATACGCAAGTTATCGTTCTTTGAAAACCCTTTCCGGCATTGGGTTTCAGCCATTTTGATTAGCATTCGTTTGGTATGCTGATGCCCGGCAGAAGCTATAACAGCGCGGAGTATAGGTATGGGTTCAATGGTCAGGAGAAAGATGATGAGGTTTATGGTGGTGGCAACAGCACTACTGCAGAGTTTTGGCAATACGATACAAGGCTGGGTAGAAGGTGGAATGTGGATCCAATGGCTCATGAACGTTTTGAATGGTCGCCATACAATGCAATGCGCTGCAACCCGATTTATAATGTTGACGCTACCGGAGCTTTAGACGGATGGTATAATGATGCAAATGGAAATACTACATACGATGCTAACATCAATAGCCAGGCAGATTTAGATGCAGCAGGAATAAGCGGTAGTTATGTTGGTCAAACATTCTCCGGGACAATGGCTAACGGTTATGGTGTATCAGGAGACGCACAAGGAAACCTTAATGTAAGTTTACCAGCAGTTGAAGTAACTGCTAGTAAAACTACTCCTGCAGCGCCTGCTCCGACTTCTTCCATAGCGATGTCTAACCCTGAAATCCCTACTTTAAGTAAAACAGCTACCCCTTGGATGGATTATGCATTCAAGGAAAAAGGGCAAAGCGAATGGAGTACCGGAAACAATCCAAAAATCGTTGAGTATTTGAATACGGCTGGTAATAAATCAAAAAGTGATGAAACTGCTTGGTGTGCTTCATTTGCTTCTTGGTGTATGAGTAAGTCAAATATTCCATTTGCCGGACCTGTTGGAAATAGTTGGTCAACATGGGGTAGAGGACTTAGCAAACCTGCATACGGATCTGTCGCTGTATTTAAAACAGGTCACGTTGGTTTTGTTGCAGGAGAAACTTCTAGCGGAAAGCTTGTAATGTTACACGGTAACTGGTCAAACCGAGTTGACCTTTCTACGTATGGGATTGATAAAGCACAAATCAAATTATACAGGTATCCTGAATCATTCACCCCTTCATATACACTTCCAAAGTATAAATAGTACCATGATGAAAATATTTAATCTAACTTTTGCTTCTTTCTTAATGGCTTTTTTGTATTCCTGTAACGGAGATAATTCTGAAAAGAAAAATAACGCAGATACAAATACTGATACTTTAACGAGCAAACAAAACATAGTTGAAAGTGACAACCTAATTGATAGTCAAAATTTTCAAGAGTTTTGGCTCGGCTTTAGAAAAATTGTCTTATCAAAAGAAGATAAAGGATTTAAGGAAGTAGTTGCTCTACCCTTCGAGGTATACGGTTTTGAAGATAGTGACCCACGCATTAAGCTGTCGGATATTGACTCTATTAATTTGATTTTTAAAAAATTCCTTTCAGAGTCAAATGTTAGTTATCCCAATATAAACAATCACTTGGAGTTAATTAATAACATTACTCAATTGGAAGTCTTTCCGGGTTATGCTGCATCAGAGAATTGGAGAAGAATAGAACAGATGGAATTTAGAAATGATGGGAACGGGTGGCTATTGTCAAGAATATATCTAAACACAAAAGAGTTGAAGGATCAACACTGATATGTTTTGATATTTACTTATTGGCTGGTGTCCTCACCCGCCATATCAATGCCGCTTGCCTTAGTATGTCATTGTTTGAGATTTGCCCTAACCGTTGGTTGCCTCACGCACCGAAGTATGTGGCCCATGCTCTTCGAAGGCAAATAACCTTATTTTCAACCACCGTTCTTTGATAAAATTCATGTTCGTTTGGTATGCTGATGCCCGGTAGAAGCTATAACAGCGCGGAGTATAGGTATGGGTTCAATGGACAGGAGAAAGACGATGAAATAAAAGGGAGCGGTAATGCTATGACCGCCCAATTTTGGGAGTATGATACGCGATTAGGAGTAAGATGGAATCGTGATCCTATTACCTTTGCTTGGCAATCGCCTTATGCAACATTCAATAATAATCCTATTTATTATGTTGATCCTAAGGGGCTTTATGGCGATAAAAAAGAAGCTAGAGAAGCTAGAAAGGCTGCGAAGGCTGGAGGATTTGATCCTGGCAGAATATACAAAACTGGAAAGGAATATGGCTTTAACGTTAGAGATAAAGAAAACGCAGTTGTTGGAACATTTAAGCGCAAAGATTTTAGCACACCAGCACCATCTGTAACTCCAGCAAACACTCCAGCTGGTAATCCTACACCAGGCCCCGCTAATTCAGGGCCGCAATGGGCTCGAGATGTAATTGATAATTGGCAACATCAATGGGACGGTACAAATTGGGGTGGAGAAAGGGGTACTGGAAAATATTCCCCCCCGGGCAATCCTGATGGAGTTGTTATTACAGTAGGCGGGAATGTAGGGCATGGTGCTGTAGGTAGTCAAGGCGTTAGTTTAGCAATCACAGGAGAAGGTGCTGGTACTTATTGGAATACCGGTGGCGGAGCGGGGAGCGAAGGAATAAATGCAGGCATAAGCGTTTCTTTTTTATATAAAAATGCGAATGCTGAAAGACTGTATGGTTCTAATCCCTTACCTTTACAAGATATAAGCGGAACCGGAATGCAATATGGTGGGTCTGTTGGGGAAGGAATATCGGTTGGCGGTAGTTATAGCTATAATACCAATGCTAGCGATAACATGCTAAGGCCAGCGACCTATAACTCAGTTGGTGTGAATGTAGGTATTGGAGTAGCTAGTGCCCCTATTACAGGAAGTGCACAGATTACGGTCTCGCAGCCACTATTAATGGTTGATAAAAACGGATTTTACTTAGGAAAAGGAAGGAACTAACACATGCATAAATCAATATTCTTGCTGTTCGTATTAACGCTGAGTTCATGCAAGTCTAACTTATGGGAAAAAGATATTCCAATTTTTCCTCCTGCTATAGAAGGGAAAGTGATACAAAAGTATAGGAAAAGTGAATCTGGTCGACCCTTAAATCATATTGTTATCAAAAATAAAAACGATTCAATTTACGACCTTAGCTGGATACATTATGTTTATTACGATAGTTGTTTAGTTAATGATTCCGTTTATAAAGGTGATTCATCCATGTATTTCTTCTTTTACAGAAATAATAAGCCTGTATATGAAATGAATCTTAATTCTCCTGAAATATTCAACTATTACCTTAAACCATATAGCGATAAATGATTATTAAACGCTGTTACTATAAAATTTTAATAGGAATGATTTTTTGGATACCTTTTGTCTATAAGGCACATGCACAGGAAAGAATTGGTCTTATTACAGAATTACCTTGTCAGTTTTATTTCGATTCAGTAATGAATCGGAAGGTTTATTTAACTGTTGATAGATTGCCTGAAGTTAAAGGAGGACAGGAAAAAATTTATAAGGAAATGCAAAATAGACTTAGATATCCGTCAGATTTGGGTAATATGGACTCTATTATTGTAGCTCAGTTTGTTGTTGAGGTAAATGGGAAAGTGACTGGGAAAAAAATCATTAAGGATATTGAGGCAACGAATTTAGGGACTCAAATCCTTTCCTTAATAGATAATTTAAAGTGGTACCCGGGAACTTGCAATGGCAATGCAGTTCCTATGCAATTTCAATTACCGTTTAGAATTTTAATCCAATAATCATTTATTCGCAGTGCAATGCCTTTGGCTTCAATGGCTTAGTCGCCCATCCGATACGAGCTATACCATCCAAAAACAGAAAGCTTGCGATGTAAACGGGTTGTATCAGTAACCCAACTAATGCAAAGCGGCTCTTACAGCTACCCCGCTCTTCCAAGTGTTAGTGTAGCGCACTTGGAAGGTAAAATAAAGAGCAGTTTGTAACTGTAAATACTTCAATCAACCCCCTGTTTCGCCCAATTGGTGTTATCCCCCTAACTGAAAACCCTTATTTTCAACCACCGTTCTTTGATAAAATTCATGTTCGTTTGGTATGCTGATGCCCGGCAGAAGCTATAATAGCGCGGGGTACAGGTATGGGTTCAATGGTCAGGAGAAAGATGATGAGGTTTATGGAAGCGGCAATATCAATACCGCAGAGTTTTGGCAATACGATACAAGGCTGGGTAGAAGGTGGAATGTGGATCCTGTGGTGAAACCTTGGGAAAGTGGATATGCAACGTTCTATAATAACCCTATTGCAGTAATTGACCCATTAGGTTTGTCCGGTACAACCACCACAGATGAGCAAGGTTGCGTTGAGTATTCTGGTGATGCAACAAATTCATCTACTGGTGAAACACAAAATGTGCAAGTGATGACACCGGAGCAGATGAATGATTTTAGCTTGGTTCCAAGCGCATCAGAAGCAATAATTACTGCAGACAGGATAGATCATCCGATAAATGAACCAAACGGTAATGGAGGTGTTTTCTCTAGCTCTCCAATGATTATGTATAATGGCATATTACGTGAATACTATGTAAATCAAGCATCGAAGTTACGCCCTTTCTATGACAATGCCAATCCACTGAATCCAAGTAACCAGTATGGCTTAGACGAAAGGGTAAAGTTAAAAACATGGGTAAGAAATAACTCAATTGCAGGTGCTAATAAGATTCTAGACGTGTTAGAAGGTCCAGTTGAACAAAAGCCTCTTATAAACCCAAAGACTGGAGACGTTACAAGGTTTTATTACACAAATCCTAACTATAATACCCTATCAAGAATTGGGACTGCCGCAAGTGTTTATGGCATGGTGGTATCCGTAAAACGTATTGCCAATAGTAAGAGTCCGGTAGAAGAAACTGTCCGAGTTGGCGCTGGTTGGGCAGGTGCATGGGGGGCAATGTCAATTGGGGCACCTGTTGCAGGAAAAGTTGGGGTATTGGTTACTGCTGGTACTGCCAATCCAGCTATAGGTGCAGGTGCTGCATTTGGAGTAGAGTTGATTTTGGGGGTGGCAGGTGGCATAGGTGGGGAAGCGGGAATGAATTGGGCTATGGAGAAATTTAAACACTAATTATGAAGTATGATACGACTACTCGGTTGGATTAAATCAATTTTTAACAAGGAGCTAAATACTCTTGGGAAAGAAGTTGACAACATGAAAGACATCCTTCTTTATCTCAAAACAAAGCTAAATGTGCAAAAAATAAAAAAGATAGAAGATGTTTACGCAGGCATAGTTGTAGAGGATAATATTAAATGGTTGCAAATGGAGCTAGAAAGAGATTGTCTCCCTAATGAAATTATAACATTGCAGTTTGACGACTACGTTGTGGTAGAGTTTGTAACTATGGTTGATGGGCATAAATATCAGTTTGCTAAAATTTACCACACTAATTTTAAAAAAAATACTGCCTTTTTTAAGCAGGTAAAAGATTATCCTTACTTCCAGTTAAGGTGCATGAAGCTATATGAGGATGGTTTTTATTATCCTTTTTTAAAGACATCTCCTAAGGAGCCTGTAAAGATAATTGTATAGCCTGTTTTCTGACTGCTACTTCATCGCCTAAATTTTATGAAGTAAACAGTTTGTATCGACCAACTAATGCAAAGCGGCTTTTTTCAATGCCGCTTGTTTTTTGAGTATCGCCCTTACCGTTGGTTGCCTCACCCACCAGAGCATATATCCCATACTCTTCGAAGGCATAAAAAAACCCCGCTCTTCCAAGTGTTCGCGTAGCGCACTTGGAAGGTAAAATAAAGAGCAGTTTGTAACTGCGTTTAGTAAATACTTCAATCAACCCCCTGTTTCGCCCAATTGGTGTTATCCCCCTAACTGAAAACCCTTATTTTCAACCACCGTTCTTTGATAAAATTCATGTTCGTTTGGTATGCTGATGCCCGGCAGAAGCTATAACAGCGCGGAGTACAGGTTCGGGTTCAATGGGAAAGAAAAGACGTGATGGGGGGGGGTGCACGGTGTGTATGGGTTTCTGTATCTCCGACCCGAGGCTAGGAAGTTTTTTAGTGTAGACCCGTTACAAAGGAAGTTCCCTTTCTCTCCCCGTTATTTTTTTGGAAACTCACCAGCTAATGTAGATTTAGACGGGAGGGGGATTCTGGGGACGGTGGAATTAATGATAAGAGAGGGCGGCAATGGTGGATATAGTGATGAGCATTGCCAGACCAAGTGAATACGATGAGAAATACTTATCATCAGTGCACGGAGCTGCCGTTGTGGCTGATAATTTAATAACTAAGCCTGGTGAATTTGCTGCGGAATCCGCGGGGTCTATTCCTGGTGTAGACGTTGTCTCTGATCCTTTACTAGCTGCTATTTTGGAGCTAAAAGGAGATTATCTCCTCAGCTTCTGCCTATACGGCTGCTGCTGCATTTCCATTTGTTAGTTTGTATTGAAAAATGCTGGCAAAGGTCTTCAATATGCCTTAAAAGCGACCGATCTTGATTTAAGAGGTTCAACAGTAGTATTTAGAGATGCGCTGGAGGCTGCTTTTGAAAAAACTGGGGTAAAGAAAAGTGAATTTGAAATTACAAAATGGGCAAAAAATAAAGAGGGAAAATCTGTTCCTGTCGAGTATCGGGCAAAAGGCGGTGCCGAGGTTAGCATTGACGCTGCTCATGATTGGAGCAATGGACCTTCGGGTCCTGATGCCCCCCATATAGGGTGGCAAACAGGCGGCAAAGGAAAAAACCAACAATCCGGGCATATTATATTAGATGACGTACTGCTAATCGAAATAAAAAAGGAGTAATTTAGAGCTATGTGGAAAGAAAGCGAAAGAATGCATTCAGGCTATGGTTGATTCAGAAATTGACTACACATTATTAGATGAAGTCAGTGCGAATAAATTGAAAGAAACTATTTATTCACGCTTTACAAAAGATACTAGCTATCAGCACTCTTTGGGAACAACTAGCAGCTTTTAGAGTGTAATTTTTGATTTTGCATGGGAATGGGTCAGTGAATTATTAGAAAACACGAAAGTCATTGTATTCTTCGAGGAAGCCAATGATAAGTCGGCTTTTGTGTTAAACGATGGAGGTGTTATACCGGAAATAATGAATGAATGTCCCGCACTGACCTTTATGTTACTAATGAGTCCGCTGATTTTCTCTATGCGTTTCATAGCGATCATTCTATTTTGAGAGTTAGCGGAAATGCTCAAGGAAAGCTTGAAAGGTATATAAGAGATAATAATATTAATGTCCGAAGCATGTCAAAGTAAGCAGTGATATTTTTCATGGGTTTAAGGTTAATCTGCGCTATCTAATACGAGCCAACACCACCAAAAATAGAAAGCTTGCATGTAAACGGGTTGTATCAATAACCCAAATAATGCAAAGCAGCTTTTACAGCTACGATGTTACCCTGTCAAGGTAAGATTTGACAAGCTTTATCGGTACGACCTGCCTTGCAATTACGACCAAAATTTTTACACCTCAGAGTCTTGCTAATTTTGATACATTGTGTTAGACGCTGTTTTCCAAACCCGCATGAAGCTAACCATTATCTATTGACAGCAGCCAACACCAATTTCTCTCCCTTCTGTAATGTTATGCTACCATCTTTATTTACGTGAATATTATACCCTTCTATTATGTCACCTTGTTGCACAATTCGCTCTTCACCATTTACAGAAAGCACTATCATTTTTATTTTGACCATAGTCAGAGTTAATGTATCCAGCAACCTGAAGTTAATGCTTAATACAGGGGAAGGGGGGCCATTTTAACCGGTATGTTACCTGATTTGGGGGGGTCAGACTTCGTTTTTTGCACAGCCTTATAAGCCTTGCTCACAAAGAAAGGATCGTTGTAGTTAAGTAGTAACGTATATTCCATTTCTTCTTTTAAGTTGCTATTGCCAGGGGTTTGATGAGGCCAAGAGCTGAGGCTTTTCTTGAAAATGAGAAAAAACTAGGTATACAATTCCTCCCCAAATAGAGATTAGCCCAATGACCAGAAGTAAAGTCATTTTGTTGATCTTCATTCTGCAATGTACTTGAAAGTGGTACTGTATGAACTGCTGTTGCCTGCATTATCTACGGAGCGAACACGCCAAAAAAACTCACCAGGTGGTGTAGTGAGTTGGTAGGAGGCCGTGTTAGAAAAATAAATACCCGATATGAGAGACCCACTTTCCAGACCTCGGTTTCCACTGTAGCAAAATCTGCCCGCTAGTGATCGTATCGCCAAAACTGAGGCAAAGTAAGTGCCGGTTGGTTTGGGGCTGTCTTGTCAAAATACAGACTTGTTGAAAAATAAGCACTTTGTGATTCAGAATTAAAAGCCCTTAGTTTCCATGTGTAAAACCCCTCATTAGTAAAAGTATATTTTAAGGTATCGGCACTTTGCGTTTGCTGGTAAATAATAAGAGCCAGAACTGTCTTGCAATGCAAAATCGTAACCCGTTGCTGTAATGAGCGGGAACCAACTGAACACCACAGTTGAATCTCTTTGAGCCGTATTGGCAGAAGGATTTTTTAAAACTACAATCTGGGAGGTTAAATCATTGGAGTTTAGCACGTAAAGATCTCTCATTGCCCACAGTGATATACTACTATAGTGTTCTCTGCTCTTACACGCCACTGATACTTATTCTCCACTAATTGTACCCGAAAAGGTAGTTCCACTTATAAGTGTATCTAAAAATAATTGAGTTGGCTGATTAAAATTGGGAGCACCACCTGTAATCTAGTAACCGTAGCAAATTCAACTTCTTCCACCATAAAGAAACAGATCCGGACACAACCGTATCTTCATTTTGTGGAGCTAACAACTTTGGTGCTATCTTACTAATATCTTTTTCAAGAAAGGGGTTCACAGGAGAGCTAAGAGTAAGCATCATAAGAGCGAAAACGATGGTTTTGTTCATGGCAGATAAATATTTTGAAAATAAGCCGTAGTGTAACTTCCTTTTCTGATTTGATAAATCTTCTTTAACTTCGAAATTTAATGAAACAATTTTAGACAAACCTGTTTTTTGCTCAATAGCGTATAACAGTTTGAGCGATTCTTTAAAATCACCTTCGAATTGTATGGTGTTTGTCTCTAAGGTATAAGCCCCTGAAGTGTCAATCATGGCTGCAGGCATAAAATGAATATGGACGGCATGCTCACTCGAAAAACTACTAATTACACTCACTAATCTGCTCTGATTAGAAGTGTCAGGTTTGCTGATATAACTTAACCTTTGTTATAAGCGGCAAGTTCTACTCTAAGTCATTTATTGTTGCATTCCCGTATTCGTTTTTTAAGCTGATTTTGTAACTCAAAAAAAGATTTGCTGTTTCTATAGAGTTAAACACGTTACGAATAGTTAGTGCACCAATGATAAATGCCCAACAAAACAGACAGCAATATCTTGATATTATTACTCTGTTTGCCTAATTGAATCACTATTCTGAATCTGCCTTCATTGTATTCCGGCATCCATTGATAAGAATCAATTCTGGTACTCTTCGTCCATTTTTTCGTTACTAAGATCACTTGTCCAGTTACGCAGTGTTTGTTCATCAGCAACGAGTCCCATCACTATAATTTCGTCACTTTTAAACCAGCAATTCTTCTTCACTATCATTAACTGTGCGAGGATGCATCTGGATACCTAACAGACGAATTTCTCCTTTGATACTTGCCGCCAGTCGATCTGCGTAAAATGTAGTTAGAGACTTTCCATCCCAATTTCCACCTTTTAGGAAAGCCTTTTTCCTGATATTTCAGTCACTAAGCTATCTTTCATCTCCTTATCTAACATTATTCGCGGAAACAGCTCGTATCGCATCGGTCTTCTGCTGATAATAGAATGATGCAAAGGTGCTCAGGCCAAGAACCAATAAAACAATACCAAGATAGGTGGTAGCATATCGGTTCATCTTTTTATTAATCTCAAAAGCCTTCTGCTTCATCCATCAAGTAGTTTTGTTGTCGATAGTCAGGGCCTTAACTTCTGTTAGAAAGGCGAATGCTGCACAATAAGATAGTAGGCAAAAGCGGAGACATAGTATCATTCCCAATCTGAAGCACTCTTGAATTGCTATCTGTTGTATTCTGTCTCATATATAAACTCCCTGTTGGCAATAGGATAGTGTCGCTTTAATATGTTGTTTAACAGTGGGAGACA
>JADJZU010000021.1 GCA_016715625.1 Bacteroidota bacterium | reverse complement strand
AGTGCGTTCAATAACAAAGAGTAATTTTTCTTCTTTCTTGGGATATACCATTCCAGGTCGCGGGGTTGTGCATCGGAGCCATAGTATTCTTTGGTGGCGTATTTGAAAAAGGCGGCAGTCATGCTTACCTCCAGCAGTAACTTTTGGGTAGAATTTTGTTTCAGATATTCACCATTTAACTCGGTACTATCTATAACTGATAGCAGGGCTGTTGAAAGCAGCGTAGTGTCATGAAAGAGGGATGAAAAATCTTTTAATCGATGCAAAAAAACCTTGGCTTGTCCGCTAAGCGAATCACCGGCAAACCAAGCCGCCTGATAATTTCTACGGGTATAAATGCGCTGATGTCCTTCGAAAAAATCTGCAGGGTAGTATCCTGGCCAAAAATTTTTGCAGAAAGAAACTATCCAGTGTTACAGCACTGTAATTTTCTGCGGTATACACCCGTAGTATCTGCACCAGCACAGTCGGTTCGTTATTAGAAGAATGCTTACAGCCCCGGAGTTGAAATGTGTACACGTGAAGGCAGTTAAAAGAACAAGAAAACCCTTCATGTAATCGATTGGAGGATATTGTTGGCGTAAATGTATAGCAATGAGCCATTCGCCAAAACAGGGCTCACCTCTCAATCAAATCAGCCGGTAATGCGGGGCAACCAAAACTTCTGCCGAGACGTCCGTGCTGCTGCACAAATTTTTCGCAGACATAATCGGCACCATGAATGATAATTTCACGGGTGCGCGCATTGTCGTTTAGGTTTTTCTCCAAACCGTTGTAGCACTGCCGTGCCATGTTTAGGGCTGTTGATGATAGCGCCTACACTAAAAAAACCAAGCGAACTTTGAAGTGAAGATGGTTCATTGGAGAAATGGTTGGCCATCAGCTCTCCCGAATTTTTTCCATGTGCCACCAGCGATTGATAGAGTAGTTTTTTCTGCTCTAAATCAATAACAAAAAACCGTTTTTGATTCGATGGCTTGCTAAAATCGCACACTGCCAACAGCGGTTTTTCGGCGTATTTTCATATCCCCGTAAGAGTGACTAAATGCATCAAACGACAATATGTTTTCCAAAACCGCAATCGGTGTAGAGTTGGTGTATCTTACTCTTGGAGTTTGCTTTGCTACTAATCGATTTTTCTCCCAGCCAATAAAAACTGAGCAGAAAGACGGATACAAAAAGCAAGGTCAGCAACTTGTTCATAGGTCTTTTTTAAAAAGATGCATCCATGCAAAGGTAATTCAAGTATTAGGAGGAATGATAACTGCCGCAGCAGTAACCGTATATTTTCCAACCGTCTACCATCTACTACCCTGAAAAGGTGATGAAAATCACCGATTGCGCTAACTTTTTCACTTGGAGAAATGGGTATGCTTACTACTATCGCACCGTCAAGACGATTTTTCATGTGTGGTCGTTTTGTGTTTAATTAGGAATAGTGCATCCATTCATTTGAGAGGCCCGTTACCAAGAAAGTAACGGGCTTTTTTGTTATGGTAAATTCGTTATTTCATCTGCTAAAATATCAGCTATGCCATTAAAAGGAGGAGCCTTCGTTACAGACGAAACTAATTACAACGATGTTTTTTACCCGAAGACTGGACGGAAGAACAGTTGATGATTCGAGACATGGTAAAGGATTTTTGCCTGCAGGAAATTCATGGTTTGGGAATAGAAAAAGCAGCTGCACTTGATGCATCTAAAGATCTGGACTTGATTGTTTCATGCTGGAAAAATCAGCGAGTTAGGTCTTTGTGGCCTTTCTATCGATAAAGAATATGGCGGCATGGATCTTGACTTTATTACCGGACTTTGTTTGGCGAAGCCATATCGCTGGGCTTTTCTTTTGCTACTACTACTATAGGCGCGCAAACTTCTATCGGTTCGTTACCCATCGTGTTCTACGGTACTCCGGAGCAGAAACAAAAGTATTTGCCGGGCATTGCCTCCGCCAAATTAAAAGCGTCTTACTGTCTCACAGAACCCGGTGCAGGTTCCGATGCTAATTCCGGAAAAACAAAAGCTACACTCAGTTCCGATGGCAAAACCTATTTGCTCAACGGTCAAAAAATGTGGTTACCAATGGTGGCTTTGCCGATATCTTTATTGTGTTTGCAAAATTGAAGACGATAAAGACCTTTCCGCATTTATTGTCGAAAAGGCTTTTGGGTGTGGCATCACTTTGGGCAAAGAGGAAAAGAAGCTAGGGATAAAAGGTTCTTCTACCGTTCAGGTTTTCTTTAATAACTGTCCGGTACCGGCTGAGAATTTACTGTCTAAAAGAGGCGAGGGATTTAAAATTGCATTGAATATACTAAACACCGGACGCGTAAAGCTTTCTGCCGGGGCCATAGGGGTAAGTAAGTTTGCAACGACCCGAGCCGTTATTTATGCTAATCAACGCGAGCAATTCGGAAAACCCATCAGCTCCTTTGGTGCCATGCAATATAAAATCGGAGAAATGGTAACCCGCACATTTGCTACCGAATCCGCCATCTATCGTACCGGGCACAATATTGATTTAAAGCAACAGGAATTGGTGCAGCAAGGAATGGATAAGAGTGAAGCGAAGTTACTTGCCGTTCGTGAATATGCTGTAGAGGCAGCTATACTAAAGGTGTCCGGTTCCGATGTGGTAGATTATGTGGTGGATGAAGCATTGCAAATTCACGGAGGAATGGGCTATGCGGTGGAAACCGGTATTGAAATGGGCTATCGCGATGCACGCATCACCAGAATATATGAAGGTACTAATGAGATAAATCGTTTGCTATCGGTTGCCGAACTTACCAGACGTGCATTAAAACGAAAGAAGTGGATTTAATGGGAGCGGGTAAAAATTGCCTGCATTGTTCTTAAAGCAGTTGCTCCCCTTTAAGAGTAGTGGTGGATTTGAAGAACAAAAGCGAATTGTCAAAAATCTTAAAGCCTCCTTCCTCCTTATTTCGGAGCTGCCGGAAACAAACTGCGCGAGAAAATGGTCGATGAGCAGGAGATTGTGATGAATCTGGCCGATATACTGGCAGAGGCCTATATCTGCGAGTCGCTCTTGCTTCGCGTGCAAAAGCTAAATGAAAAGAAGGGCTATGATGCAGAGGCTTTAGGGGTGCAGAAAAAACTGTTGCAGTTGTATTTGCACGAGGCTTTGGATAAAGTACGCAAGGCCGGTAACGATGCTATTGCAGCCTATGCTTCCGCCTGGAGAAAAAGCATAATGTCCTGGTTGTTCGGGCTGCTTGTGCCTACGTATAACGTGAATGCAAAAGAACTGCGAAGAGCTGTAGCCGGTTATGCTATCCGTAAAAATGCTTATCCGTTTATTGGTTGATGTATGAAAAGTTTGCTCAGCTTTGTTTCGCTTCTTCTGATTAAGGGCATATCGCGTTTGTTTTATCGCTATGAGATTAAATGGCCAGATAACAATCCGGATATTCAGTGGGATCAAACACGACTGATTGTGTTGCTCAATCACACCTCTCTACTCGAGATTTTGTATTTGGGATTTCTGCCCATATCGTTTTTGAGAATGCTCTCCAAGCGCATGGTGGCACCGGGTGCCGATAAAACATTGAATCGTCCATTTGTAGGTGCGCTTTTTAAAATCTTCAGCCCGGGTATGGTATCTATTAGTCGAAAACGCGACAATACCTGGCAGCAATTTATGGATGCTATTTACGATGATTCAATCATTGTTATTATTCCGGAAGGCCGAATGAAACGGAAAAACGGATTGGATCTGGATGGCAATAAAATGACTGTAAAAAGTGGCATAGCTGATGTACTACAGGGATTGCAATCGGGTCAAATGATTATTGCCTACAGCGGTGGCTTGCACCATGTGCATGTGCCGGGTGAAAAAAGCTATCACGTTTTCAAAACGCTGAAGATGAATTTGGAAACCCTAGACATTGCGGATTACAAACAGAGCTTTGGTGAAGCGGTTGGTAGCGAAAGTTGGAGAAAAAAAGTAATACAAGATTTGCAGACCAGGCTGGAAACAAAGTTGCCGGTTTGGTAACCTATTTGTTTTTTGATAATCCTGCGTTTGATTTCTGGCCTCCTTTATTACCCCAATATTTCTTTTTGTGGGTTGGTTTTTGCTGGGGTCTGTTTTGGTTTGCAGGAACCGCTACCTTCGGGGCGCTCCATTTTTCCAGACTGATATTGGCCATTGGATAAGGATGTTCTATCACTATGTTAAGCGTTTTGCCAATCAGTTTTTGGATGTCGCGCAGATATTCCTTTTCCTCCTCGTCACAGAATGAGAATGCAATGCCGGAAGCTCCTGCACGGCCGGTTCTGCCTATTCGGTGCACATACGTTTCGGGCACGTTGGGTAGCTCATAATTGATAACATGCGATAGGTTTTCTACATCAATACCCCTTGCCGCGATATCGGTGGCCACCAGCACACGCGTACTGCCCGATTTAAAATTTCCCAACGCACGCTGACGGGCATTTTGCGATTTATTGCCGTGAATGGCTTCGGCTTGTATGCCGGCTCTTACCAGGTCTTTCACTACTTTATCGGCTCCATGTTTGGTGCGGGTAAATACCAAGGCAGAACGTATTGATTTATCTTTCAACAGATGTTGCAACAGGTCGCGCTTGTCTTTTTTCTCCACCATGTAGATGGACTGCGTAATCGTATTGGCTGTAGAGGATATCGGTGTTACTTCTACTTTTTTAGGGTGCTTCAAAATGGAATTAGATAACTGTTGAATTTCGCCAGGCATGGTAGCCGAAAAGAAAAGTGTTTGTCTTTTGGCGGGTAGTTTGGCAATTACTTTTTTCACATCGTTTATAAAACCCATATCCAACATGCGGTCAGCCTCATCCAGTACAAAAATTTCTATTTGGTTAAGGTGAATAAATCCTTGGCTCATCAAATCCAGTAAGCGCCCGGGTGTGGCAATCAGAATATCAATACCGTGCTGTAATGCGCGCGTTTGTGCACCTTGTGGCACACCTCCGAAAATGACAGTGTGGCGAAGCGTTAAGTTTTTGCCATAGGCGGCAAAACTTTCTCCAATCTGAATTGCCAGTTCGCGAGTAGGAGTAAGAATTAAATTTCGGATAGGCCGCTTGCCTCTTTCGCTTATTGGTCTGCTGTTCAGTAATTGAAGAATAGGGATGGCAAAGGCGGCTGTTTTGCCAGTTCCTGTTTGTGCGCAACCCAGTAAGTCGGTTCCTTCCAATACAATGGGTATAGACTGCTCTTGGATGGGGGTGGGCTGTGTGTAGCCTTCGTGTGCAAGGGCTTTTAAAATTGGGGGTATCAGGTTTAAATCTTCGAATTTCATATATAATGTTGAGCGCGCAAGGTAGAAGAAATTGCAGGATGCGGCATAAGGCGCATAACAAGTAGATTACTAGAAGCAGCGAGTGAATGGAATTCGTGGTGTATGAGCTGATTAAATCCAGTGAAAGGATAAAGAATCCCACGGAGCAAAAAACATACATTAGCACTTACAATCTCCATCTCATGAAAAAACTTATTCGCTTCCTCGCAGGCTTTACACTTCTGATCGTTTTACTGGTATTGATAGCCTATTCCACCGGCAATGGCTATTTGATGAAAGGACTGTGGGCGTCTTACTTGCATGGCTATAATTCGGCCAGTATAGGCGATGCCCGCTTTTTTGATACGCATACTATTGATGCACCAGCTACGTATGAAGAGTGGCCGCTTCATGCTGCGTATAATCAACAGCCACTTAGTGCTCCACTTACCGCTATGCTGGAGAAAACAAAAACAGTTGCTTTTCTGGTCCTCAAAGAGGATAGTATTTTGTGCGAACAATATTGGGACAACTACACCGATAGCTCGCGTTCCAATTCATTTTCCATGGCCAAGAGTATTACCACCATGCTGGCACAGGTAGCTATTCAAAAAGGATTTTTAAAAGACTGGAATCAGAAAGTGAAAACAATATTGCCCGAACTAACCGGCCCTTATGCCGATAGTCTGGAGCTTTGGCATCTATCTACCATGAGTTCCGGCTTAGATTGGGATGAAAAATATAAAGACCCTTTCAGTGTTACAGCCAAGGCTTATTATGGCAATGATGTAAATAAATTATTGCTCGGTTTACCCATTGTGAATCAACCCGGAAAAGTGTACAACTACCAAAGTGGTTCCACACAATTGCTGGGCATGTGTGTGACGAAGGTTACCGGCCAATCGCTTTCCTCGCTTGCTTCAGATTGGTTGTGGAAACCGTTGCAGGCAGAACATGCTGCGCAGTGGCACACACCGATGAGAAAGGGATGGAACTGGCCTATTGCTGTTTTAATTCTAATGCCCGCGACTTTGCCCGCTTTGGGAAAATGATGCTACACATGGGGCGCTGGAATGAAACGCAAATACTGGATAGCGCGTTTGTTCGTTTAGCCACTTCACCGGCATTGGTGCCACATTATGGCTATTCCTTCTGGTTAGACGACAGCCACGGCACTCAAGTCTTTTACCAGCGCGGTATTTTAGGTCAATACATTATAACTATACCGGAATTTCATACCATCATAGTCAGGCTCGGTCACGAACGCATCCCGCCACAAGATGGCCAAAACCACACCGAAGATTTTCACGTGGTGGTGGATGAAGTGTTGAAGTTGGTTCGGTAAATTGTAAAGCGTTTCTTTAACTACTGCACCACCAGTTTTTTGTGAGCCATCCGCCCTTGAGTGTCGGTGAGTTGTATGGAGTAAACGCCCGGAGCGTATCCTTGAAGATCCACTGTTTCCTTTTCCAGCCATAGCTCTCGGCTATATACCGTGCGTCCATGGAGGTCTGCGATGGTCATTGTAAACACGCCTTCTTCTTTAGTAATGTTCAATAAACCGGAAGCAGGGTTGGGATACATTCGGAACGCAATAGCATTACCAGACTCCGCGATGCCGGTGCAGCCTGCTACTTTGCCCAACAAATAAAGTGCAGCTGATGTAAGTGCCGGTTCAACACAAGGTCCGTGGTCCAGATTGCCAAAGTTTTGAGAAGTGACATCCGGAGCACCATTTGCATTCCAGGCAGAATCAGCCCGCACTCCATTCAGATAGTTTACTTGCATATCTCCCGTGCAGTAAGCAATTTTTACAGGTGCCTGTGGAGCCCATCCTAATAAATCGTTTTCGGCCAATATGAGTCGGAGCGGATGTAAAGTATCATTGGCAAAAGCATCAATAACAGAATCAATAATCATGTTGCGAGGCACCGGATTGCAAAATTGGTCAATGTATCCGGTTGAATAGTTTTTGCTGTAATATAACGGTGGCAGAATACTGTCGTAGGGGCTTTTGAAAATACTGGATGGAGTAGGAAATAATTGCTGCAGGGATGGATACACCGAGTGGTAGCCCAGCAATAAATAAGGCAGATAACTGGGCGCTGCAAAGGGAGCGTTGGAAAGCATGACATCCACCATGGTTTTTTTCAGATCATATGGCCCCGACATAGGAGCGCTGGCTACCACGTTGAATTCCGATGCATAGTTTTCCTGAATTAACTTGTGTGTGGCCATCGTAGTGTAGCCACCCTGAGAATAGCCGGTGAGCATTACTTGCCCGTTGAGCGCAACGCCCAGGGTGTCGGCCAGTTGGCGCGCAGCACGCATAATATTTACTGAGGCATGTCCGGGTGAAAAGCGTTAATATACGGGTGAATTAATATGCTGTCACTGTCGCTAATCCCAGTTCATCCGGCATAGCTGTTACCACGCCACCTAGTCCGGCAAAGAAAAATCCGATGGGTCTTTCCGGGTCCTTCGTAGCTGGGCACCTGCAGTCTTCCATGGTAAACGTGCCGCAGAGCATAACATCCTAAGGCACTGGGGCAGGGTGTATTTTTAGGCATCACCACAATGCCCGATACATTCACCAGCGAGTCGATATGCTTGTAGGAGTTTTGTAAATCACCTGATACACATCAATGTCATATTGCGGAGCAATCGGCAAAAGAAAAACCGGTAGTGTTTAAAAAGCGATCCAGTTGCTGCGCGGTAAAGCTCTGCTGCAAGGTGTAGGATACCAGCTGCGCATTAGCGGTGCCCATGAATGTAAATAAGGAGAATGCTGCGTAAAAAATGTGTTTCATAGCTTGGTTGTATTTTATTCGAATTAAACATTAAAACAGCACAAGTATTGATTTGGTTCTTCATTTTTTAACCAAATCAAAATCTAAGTGTTAGTTTTCCAATTTTAAACACCATTTTATAACTATGGGAAAAGTAATCAGCGCATTCACCAATGATGCATTAGGAAACATGGACGCTGTAGCTACGGCTGAAGCTATTGCAAAAAAGGAAGTAACCGTACAGGAGGTAACCGAAGCGGCCATAGCACGTGCCGAAAAGGCGAACAGTGATTTGAACGCTATTGCTATAAAAACGTATGATGATGCTCGTAAGTATGATACACTCGTAAAAAGTGGTGCTTTATACGGAGTGCCGGCATTTATCAAGGATAATGAAAACATAAAAGGCTATCCCACCCAATTAGGCACCGGCTCTTTTAAAGCAAAAATTGCAAAGACTAACAGCCGATTTGTGAATCAATTTCTATCTACAGGTACTCAATAATTTGGGAAAGAGCACTTTGCCGGAATTTGGTTTGATATGCAGCACAGAGAATGAACGGTGGGGTATTACTCGCAATCCGTGGAATACCGATTACACTACCGGTGGATCTTCTTCTGGTTCGGCTGCCTTGGTGGCGAGCGGTGTAGTACCCATTGCCACCGCTAATGATGGAGCCGGTTCCATCCGTATTCCTGCAGCTTGTTGCGGATTGGTTGGATTAAAACCAACACGCCATCGGTTGGTGCCTATGGACGGTTCACAGTTAATGCCATTGCAAATTGTATATGAAGGAGTGGTGACAAGAACTGTCCGCGACACCGCAGCCTTTTTGCCTCGGCAGAAAAATTTTACAGCAATCCTGACCTCCCAAACTGGGGCATGTAACCCACCATTCAAAGAAAAGACTACGTGTTGTTTTTTTTGAAAATCCGGCAGTTGGAAAAGGAGGAAATCAGGATGCAGACACTTATCGGGTGCAGAAGGAAACAGCAGAATTGCTTCAATCGCTCGGGCACACGGTAGATCAAATACCATTGCCAATGATGTAGATACCATGACCGAACACTACCTTTTATACTACGGATTTCTGGCTTATATGGTTAGCCATCATGGCCGGTTGGTGTTAGGTGCAAAAGTGAATCATGAGGTGCTGGAACCATTGCTTTGGGACTTAGCTATAAATTCAAGAACAATAAACTCAAATTGCCAAACAGCATAAAAAGCGCGCGCGGTGGGTGCCGAGACCGAAAAACTTTTTGAGTCATACGATATTATCATGAGTCCCGTGCTGGCGCACACTACCCCGGAGATAGGACATTTTTCTCCCGATCTTTCATACGAAGTGGTTTCTAAGAGAGCAGTAGATTTTGCCACTTACTGCGGTTTGCAAAATATTACCGGCTCTCCGGCTATTTCATTGCCTATGGGTAAAACTGAAAATGGAATGCCCGTAGCTGTGCAACTGTCTGCACCATTTGGCTTAGACCAGCGTTTGCTTGAACTGGCTTATGAACTGGAGGAAGCGAAGCCCTGGAGATTACTGCATAGCATGCAAGTAGCAGGCAGATAAAGCAGCATTTCGCGCTAAAAAACATGTATGCTGTACATAAAACTGCGATTTTCGACTGTGTCGAAAATCGCAGTTTTGTTTAAGCAACCTTACTTTAAAAGTGACTGAAGTTTCATGGCGATACTCATATCGCCTTGCACTTTTATCTTGCCGCTCATAAAAGCCATCATTGGGTTTACAGAGCCGGTCATCATGCCCAGCAAATCGTCTTGCGATACGCTAATCGTGCAGTCGGCATCTTTATCTTCTGTGGAAACAACATTTCCGGAGCCGGAGCCATCAGAAAAAATTTTGTTGTCGCCCAGGTCGAATTTCAATGTTTTACCAAGTGCAGCGGCTTTGCTGGCACTGGCGGTCAGATTTGCAAGGATTGTTTCAAAAGCCATGTGGTGAATTGTTTAATTGAGTGAATGAATAAAGCGCCAAATGTAGCAGCTACTACTGAATTAAGAAGGGCTCTATGCAGCCTTGCCCTGCTACTGCTTTATAATTCTGATAAGCGCTTGCTTTGTTCCCGCTTGCAGTTTTACAACATAGGTGCCGGCCGGTTGCGTGCTCAAATCAATCTGTGGCCTATTTACGCCTGCTTCGCTTTGCAACTTTTGTTGCAGCAAAACTTCACCATGTATGTTGTGTGCAGTCAGGTGGGCGATTCCGCTGGTTTCACTTAGGTATTGAATGGTGTAAACACCCCTTCCCGGATTGGGAATGCCATACATGCGATGGAAGCCGGCTTCATGAAATATGCCGGAGGTTTCCAGTGCCTTTTTCACAGCAGCATAGGCATTTGCTTTCCATAACCCCATGGTAGGCTCCCTTGTGCTGGTATGATGCCGGTGCTGCTATCCACTATGGCGGTGGTGGCAAGAATATCCTTTACCTGCTGCGGTGTAAGCGAAAGGTTAGCCTCCAGCAAAAGCGCAATGATGCCGCCCACGGCCGGGCTACTCATGGATGTTCCCTGGAGCATGGCATAGGAATAGGTTTTTGCATTCCGTGGCGAAACAAAAGACGATGTCACCAAATTGTGGTCGCGCTACCTGTAGGCATAAACCCGGAATCTACTGCTCTTACAGCCGATGCCAGTGCCATACCGGGCCCGGTAATATCGGGCTTGGTGCGGCCGTCTGCGGTGGGACCATGGCTGCTGAAGGCTGCGATCTTACCGATTGAATAGCCGGAGTAATTGATGTTTTGCCCCGAAACATTTCTAAAAAATACTTTGCTATTGTAGGCACCCACGGTGATGGCCGAGCGCGTGGAGGCCATATCGCTCACCTGCATTACGTTGTCGCCATCTACCGCCCAGCTGTAGTTGTATTTTGTAAATGATGCATAGTAACCGCTGTGGCGAAGCACATAGCCTTGCCACATATGAACGGTGCCTTCGGTAGACACCAGGTTAATGCAGAGCCGGTTATTTGTTTTACTGAAGACATCCAGCAGCATATGCGGCTTGCCGTTAAACTCTTCTGATAAGGAGGTGAGTGTTATGAAGCAAGTGTCGCCATCAGAACCGCGTAGTGTGATGCCGTGAGTCAAATCATCTAAGCCAAACTGCACAGTGCTGTCGGTGAGGTGTTGTTGTTATACAAGATAAACTTGATAAAGAACGTTTTGGATGAATCGCCCCAGATATCTACTCTGTTGGTTTTAGAGGGTAGTGAAGCATTGAACGTAAGAAATGTGTTTACAGAAATATCGCTGGGTGAAAATGTTTTCTGTAAATGAATTTTTCCGGTCCCATTGTTACCGGCCGATATCGTAAATATTTTTCCGGGACCACTCAAATTGTCCATCGCCTGGCTAAACAATCCGGTGCCGTCATGCGGACCCAAGGGTCCACCCCAGCTTAAGTTGGCAATAGCGGGCTTGCTGACCGATTGTGCGTAATTATAAATGTATTGCACGCCATCGAGCATATCGGCCATGCCCGAAGGGTGAGCCAGTAATCAAGAGGGAGAAATAGCTACAAAACCAAATCGCTGCTGTAGGCCATTCCTCGATATTCTGCATGCGTGCTATCGCCTCCATAGCCCGAGCCACCCGCAATGCCGGCTACATGCGTTCCATGCGAACCATCATTTACATCGTATCCCTTTGCGTGTATGGAAGCGGAGTCGGTATATTCAGCTCCATAGGAAAGCCCGCAGGAGGAATGCCGCTCGTTTTTGTTCCCATACTTTTTACCTGTATTGATTGTAGGCCGTGTCGTAAAAAACCGGATGGGTGTAATCGAATCCGGCATCAATAATGCCCACCACTACATTTTTCCCGGTGTAGGCCTGCGGCAGCGCAACTCCTTCATGCACTGAATCTACGTGTGTAGCAGCGCGTGCTGAGTCGAGGGAGAGCCACAGGAGCATCCATATCTATATATCGAAGCCCGCTCAGTTGTGACAATTCCTGAAAAGCTCTACAGGAACTTGTGCGGTCCAAATGTTTCCGGCTCTGGTGTTTACTTACCCCCAAAGCCTGTAAGGCATCTTCAGAAAACCCATCCTCTACTTTTAAGAACGTGCTGAGTAGATTGGTGCCATCTTGTCTTTGCAGTACATAGCCCGGGTATACCCAATTGCGCTCGGCCGGTTCGTTTTTCACTCGCCAAAAATACTGATGCGCAGCTGCAGAGAGGCGAGGAGAGGTGGGTTGCGCGCTGATGCTATAGACACCAAACAGCGCAAAGGCAATGAGAAACTTTTTCATGCGCGTCAAGATAGGATACGCTTCAAAATCAGATGATTTATATCAGATAGAAAGTTACCGAGTGTAACATTAGTCATCAGCCATATAGAAACAGTTACGCCCCTTTGCTACACAAAAATTCAAATATGAGCACGTTGGGAACTATTGCTTTTGCTGTTGTGATGCTACATCTGCTGGTGGGTTTTGGATACGTGATGTATAAGCTCCCGTCCGCACCATAAAAACGAGGAGTAGTTAGCATACAGTTGTCTCTGTTCCTTCCCTATTTGGTACGCCTGATTTGCAGGGTTATCGTTTGGTAATCTTGTTGCCGCTTGCCTTTTGTCGGGAGCATTTAAAGCGATTGACGTTTTCATTGCGCAATGCGGTATGTTTGGTTTTGCGGGCTCGCATTCGTTTGCGCCACATTCTAAAACTGGAAGGCAGAGAATTACTGCGCATAAATTCAATCACATCCTTTTCCTTCAATCCGAAACGAAATTCAATCGCCTCAAAGGCGTGCGGTCTTCCA
>JADJZU010000020.1 GCA_016715625.1 Bacteroidota bacterium | reverse complement strand
CTCAATCTGAAGCATACGAAACGGCTAGAGTAGTTACTTCAATAACACTTTGGGATGCCAATACACAATCCGTTGCGGACAAAGCATTAACTATTGGCCATGAAGCTTACCTTCATGCTGAAAAAAAATCTTCTGTAGCTCTAATGAAATTACAGAAAGGGGATTATAGTGGTGCTGCAACTTTGCTCAATAGAAACACTGGCCCTCATGGTGATGTTGACCATAGCAACTATGCTGACAATCCAGGTTTGTTTATGACCTTTGAGAAATATTCAAAATCATTAGGCAATACAAGTGTTGGTAAACAAAAAGCTTCAAATGCAGTTAAAGCACACGATACTAAATATAACGTTAGGCGTCAGTAGTATCTTTTTTCTAAGCCAATGTAACGATGTTCATTCTTATAAGTATGGCAATGGACACGTTATGTGCAGGGGCGTTGAAGAAAATGGGGTTAAAAAAGGTTATTGGACGTTCTATTACTCAAATGGAAATCCATGTATGTCCGGTGATTTTAAAAATGGTTTCAAAGATGGCTCATGGACCTTTTATTACGATAATGGTAAGCAAGCATATGTGGCAGATTATGCAAATGATACTATGTGTAACAGAATTTTCATTTTTGATACTCTTGGTCGGCTGAATCGGTTCGGTCGTATGATAAACAACAAAATGAACGGACGATGGTATGTCATATATCAGAGTGATACATTAGAAGGAAGTTTTCATTTTGGAGATGTTTATCCTGAATTGCCTAAAGTAAACTGTAAGTGCAACGAAAGCGAGTAAGTTTTTTGCCAATCCTTGCTTACATTCCTTAAATCGCGGGTGTCCTCACCCGCCATATCAATGCCGCTTGCCCGCTCTTCCAAGTGTTAGTGTAGCGCACTTGGAAGGTAAAATAAAGAGCAGTTTGTAACTGCCTTTAGTAAATACTTCAATCAACCCCCTGTTTCGCCCAATTGGTGTTATCCCCCTAACAGAAAACCCCTATTTTCAATCACCGTTCTTTGATAAAGTATATGTTCGTTTGGTATGCTGATGCCCGGCAGAAGCTATAACAGCGCGGATTATCGGTATGGGTTCAACGCACAAGAAAAAACAAACGAAATAGCAGGTGTCGGTAATCATAATACAGCGATGTTTTGGGAGTATGATACAAGGTTAGGCAGAAGATGGAATGTTGACCCTAAACCACAAATCAACATTAGTGATTATGCAGTAAATGGAAATAATCCAATAGAAAATACAGATGTATTAGGAGATAAATTCAGGAATTGGGATATTTCAAGTAACACGCAAGATTTTCGTTGGAATGGTTACCTATCTAATGCAAAATATTTTGCTGATAAAACAAATCTCACACAATTTAATTCAACAGTTTTATCATTAGCGAAGAGTAATCAAATATATGGTAAAGTTTATTTACAACTTTACCGTTCAAATACAATTTATAATGTGGAACAACAATATACTTCAG
Source organism: Bacteroidota bacterium (assembly GCA_016715625.1). Lineage (GTDB taxonomy): Bacteria > Bacteroidota > Bacteroidia > Chitinophagales > LD1 > Bog-950. Next base: position 78,278 of record JADJZU010000020.1, on the reverse strand, counting down.
TACCGAATTACTCAAGAGAGACAAAAACAATAGGAATAAATTATCAAGGTGTTGGAAACAAAGCAGAAATTAGTGAAAGTGCTGTATTTGAAGAGTTTTTCCACGCAGGGCAGGATGATTACTATTCTCAAAAAGGGATAAGCCGAAGCTATATATCAGATGAAGTTGAAGCAAAAGTAGCTGATTTGTTAAGCGGATTTCAAGATGTTGCAATAAGCGACCCTTCAAAATATTCAGAAATAAAGAGCTACTTTGAAACAGGTAAAAAAGGTGAAAAATTTGACAAGCAAGTTGATGCACTAATAGATGAGGTTTACAAAAGTTACTCCGCTGGCGATGATGAATGGGCGAAAACGAATGACAAAAATACTGTTGATAAAAAAACTCTGTTCTCCTATCTTGAAAGGTTGACTATTAATTCTAAAGAAGAGCAAAAGAAAAAATGATAATGCGAAACTACTTATATCTGAGTGCTGCTATAATTACTCTATTACATTCTTGTCAAAATCCACCAAAAGATAATTATGACAATGAAATACCTAACATAATAGAGTTTAGAAACCGATTAGAATTTGATAGTATTTGCAGTGCGATAAAAAAGGAAACTCAAAAAAAAATACATAATGGAGAAATTGAAATCGTATTTAAAGATACATTTCACTACAACAAAGAGTATATAATTTTCGAAAAAGTACTTCTTAGTAAGAGTGGTTTGAAACTGAATAATAAATATCAGTTAGATTTTGAAGAATGTTATAGGGAGAAAATGGATAGTGTAATTAGATACAAATATGGAAGAAATTATAAGGATAGTATAATAACCCTTGCCTATCAAGTTACTGATAGTATTATAAAAAGCAAAAGATAAAAAAAACCATTGCTATATTCAATTATAGCCGCTCTTCCAAGTGTTAGTGTAGCGCACTTGGAAGGTAAAATAAAGAGCAGTTTGTAACTCCGTTTAGTAAACAACCCCCTGTTTCGCCCTATTGGTGTTATCACCCTAACAGAAAACCCTTATTTTCAACCACCGTTCTTTGATAAAGTTCATGTTCGTTTGGTATGCTGATGCCCGGCAGAAGCTATAACAGCGCGGAGTACAGGTATGGGTTCAATGGTCAGGAGAAAGATGATGAGGTTTATGGAAGCGGCAATATCACTACCGCAGAGTTTTGGCAATACGATACAAGGCTGGGTAGAAGGTGGAATGTGGATCCTTTGACGTATGAGTGGCAGAGTTCATATGCGGCTTTTAATAACAACCCAGTATACTTTAACGATCCGTTGGGTTTACAGGGTGAACGACCTCAAGACGGTACGGCAGATAACCCGCAAAATGGAGAAACATGTACCAACCCTGACGGCACTGGAGAGTATTTTTGCCAATGGAAGTTGGCACCAAAGCCGGATACAGGGCTATAACTTCCAGATGCAGAAATTACAACCCCAAGGCGAGAAGGGGCAAATCCACCGCAGGAATATGGTAATGCATATAGAACAGATAGAGAAGGTGAAAGCATTTGGCGGTTGGCATAGAGCCCGGTGGAAACGGTTGGACATTTGTAAAAGGGCCAGATTTCTATCGAACTGAAGGAAGAACCAATATGGTTCAAGTCATGCACGACTATCCTAACTCTTATGGACTGTTTAAGCCAAGAACGATAAACGATTTAAAAGCAGAAGAAGCCGTACAAAGCGGGGGCAAAGATGCGGTGCTTGGATTAGGGGCTGGTGTGGCGGCTCCGTTTGTGGCCGGTTATGGCACAATGTATTATACCCCCGCAATTGCACTGGCAAAAGATGTTTCACTACAAACTTATGTATATGGTAATTTGGGGTTGGAATACATTCGTTCAGAAGTAATTTGGTCTGGAATTGTTCTTTTAGCAAAGCAAAGGGGATGGATGGACCCAACAGTTCAGGCATTAATAAAGCAAGCTAATAAGACAGACCCTCTATTGCTTATGAAGACGGTTCGGGCGTTGTTGAAAATAGCTGAGCATGAAATAAAAAAACATTAGAGGTACTTAGTTTGTTACAATTATGGTAGAGCAGGATGATATACGAGTATTATATGAAGAAGCCATTTCTTAGTACACCAAAGAAGAGCAATCAAACTTTCATCTAAATTCAGTAGGAAACTTTATACAACATATGGATGAATTGCCATATTATTCCATAAAGTCTGAGGTTAGAAATCGTATTAAAGATTACTTACTTTTTCTAAAAGAAAACAGAACGAATTATAACTTAAATAGTTTAGAATTATTTGAAGAGTATGTGCATCCAGTTGGCACTATCTATACTAATTATTTACAATTTGGAATAAAATCTAAGGTATGGATAGTTGGTATTTGGATGGTCATTATAAACCTTTTGGCATACATTATTTTCAATAACAATTATATCAATGCCGCAGTGACCGCCTTCATTTTAACTTACTATGTAAAGTTTCTTATAAAGGAGAAGCAAAACAAAGTGTATTGCTATAAGTATTAGAGCCTGTTGCTTTCCCAACACGATCTTCCAAGTGTTAGCGTAGCGCACTTCCCTGCCTGTTGGGCAGGCAGGGAAGGTTAAATTAAGAGCAGCTTGTAACTGCGTTTAGTAAATGCTTCAATCAACCCCCTGTTTCGCCCAATTGGTGTTAACACCCTAACTGAAAACCCTTATTTTCAACCACCGTTCTTTGATAAAATTCATGTTCGTTTGGTATGCTGATGCCCGGCAGAAGCTATAATAGCGCAGGGTACAGGTATGGGTTCAATGGTCAGGAGAAAGATGATGAGGTTTATGGAAGCGGCAATATCAATACCGCAGAGTTTTGGCAATACGATACAAGGCTGGGTAGAAGGTGGAATGTGGATCCTTTGACGTATGAGTGGCAGAGTTCATATGCGGCTTTTAATAACAACCCAGTATACTTTAACGATCCGTTGGGTTTACAGGGTGAACGACCTCAAGACGGTACGGCAGATAACCCGCAAAATGGAGAAACATGTACCAACCCTGACGGCACTGGAGAGTATTTTGCCAATGGAAGTTGGCACCAAAGCCGGATACAGGGCACACAACTTCCAGATGCAGAAATTACAACCCCAAGGCGAGAAGGGGCAAATCCACCGCAGGAATATGGTAATGTATATAGAACAGATAGAGAAGGTGAAAGCATTTGGCCGGTTGGCATAGAGCCCGGTGGAAACGGTTGGACATTTGTAAAAGGGCCAGATTTCTATCGAACTGAAGGAAGAACCAATATGGTTCAAGTCATGCACGACTATCCTAACTCTTATGGACTGTTTAAGCCAAGAACGATAAACGATTTAAAAGCAGAAGAAGCCGTACAAAGCGGGGGCAAAGATGCGGTGCTTGGATTAGGGGCTGGTGTGGCGGCTCCGTTTGCTATTGGTTATGGTGCAATGTATGGGCCTATGGCTTATGGCATGGCTTCTGAAGCCTATATAACTACTACATCTTACCTCTATGTTCAAGGGCAAATGGCGTTAGGTCAAATAGCGGCTACTGGTTCGGGGGCGCTTGGAGCCACTTATGCTTACTTGAAAGGCCAAACAGGTGGGATGTATCAATGGTATCGGAATAAACCTTCATATAGCTTTAACTTACAGCAAAATACCTTGCAGTCAATTAGTTGGGGGGCTTCTCCAAAACACTTAGATAAAATAGGAAGTCCCAGTTTACGCAACCTCAATATGATGATCAGATTGACTAAATTGCCACCTGGTAGTATGTGGAGAACCGCAGATGCTGGGCATTTTCATATAAAAAAATAACATGGGTGGACTTCACTTACTTTCGGATGGCAAGTATGTAAAAGGCGAAAATACAGTTTACAGAAAAGCAGTTGAAGTGCAATTGCCTCGGATTGAGTATTTACTGAATGAAATCTCAAAATACGATGTTTATAATGAAAACAAAGTATGTTTTATCTACGCATTAGGTGGGCAATCATTGGAAGTTTTAAAAAAGACAGGGGAAATACAGGGGGTAGAATCTGTCTTGATTGAAAGATATATGACTGGAGGATTTATATTGAAAATTTTAGCTTTTTTATCTTCGGGTTATCGTGGATTGTTTAAGATTGGTAGTTTGGAAAACTTGCCTCAGGCATTCTATCCGTTAATAGAATATTGGATGGCGGAGGTAATAATCATAGACAAAAGCATGGAATTTGAATTGATTGAATATATAAAGTCTCAAAACAATTCTAACTTGATTAGGCAACAAATTGAAAAGGATCCCGGCTACTTCTTGTATGAGGTAGATGGAGATAATTTTGAATCATCAACAGGCATGGTACAGATTGTTTCCTATGGTAAAGAATGTTCTAAAGAAATAACACCTCTATTTTAAATTCATAACACCGCTCTTCCAAGTGTTAGCATAGCGCACTTGGAAGGTAAAACAAAGAGCAGTTTGTAACTCCGTTTAGTAAACAACCCCCTGTTTCGCCCTATTGGTGTTAACACCCTAACTGAAAACCCTTATTTTCAACCACCGTTCTTTGATAAAATTCATGTTCGTTTGGTATGCTGATGCCCGGCAGAAGCTATAACAGCGCGGAGTACAGGTATGGGTTCAATAGGCAAGAGAAAACGGATGAGATAAGTGGCGCAGGAAATCATACTACGGCAAAGTACTGGGAGTATGATTCCCGCTTGGGAAGGAGATGGAACTTAGACCCAATCTTTAATACAGACATTAGCAGGTATTCGGTAAATGGTAACAATCCTGTTTACTATTTAGATCCCAATGGTGATTTTAAAACAAAATTCGGAGCGAAAGTTTATAACTTCTTTCATGGACGTAAGGGGGAGGTTCGCCAATCTCAAGGCGGAGACAAAAAGGGACAATGGTACGTAGGACAAAAGGTTGAGAGTGCAGCTGGCGAAAAAGGAAGTGGTAAGCAGGCAGATGGTTCCGTTGAACTTGATGAAGCAGTTACTACCTATCAAAAAACATACAGCTGGCGCAAAACTGGAGAAAGCACACAGAGAGTTGGAGATGTTGTGGATGAAGTTGCAGCAAAGGTTAGAGACAACTCAAGCAACGCTTGGAACTCACCTATAGCGAGATATTACATACCTGACTACTATACAGTAAGTGGTAGTTTTCAAACTTCTTCAGGAGTCTATTTAAACGAGGAAGGTACTCTCACATTAATGTTGCGCGGTAAAGACCCAGGCTTGTATTTTAATACTACAACAGGATTTGGAGGTGTAACTTCAGTTGGAGTTGATGTTGGGTGTAGCGTTGGCAAAGGTTATTATATTGGAGATGCTCGTAGATTATCAAGTAGTGCACTTGGAGGATGGCAAGGGTCACTCACGGTAGCAACTGGTGCAAAGGTAATTATTGGCGCCAGTGTAAGCGGTGGTGTAGATGTTGGCTTTGGGCCTGATGGTCAACCTACAACTGTTACTAGTAAAGTAGGTGTCTCTACTGGTATCGGAGTAAGCACACCCTTGATACAAGGGTCGATTGGTGGTGGACATGCAACGGATGCAATTCCAATCTTTAAATTTTAGATAGATGAAAGAACAATTAAGTATTGCCCCTAAGTATACGTATATGATACTATCGGTTTTTGCTTTGATAGCAATAATCGGTCTATCTTATTTAGTTAATCGTTCCATTAAGTACGATAACGAACTAAATCTATTACGCAAAAGTGAAATCAAAGGAACAATCGTGGCATTAACGGATAAGGGGAGAGGATATTGTTATATAAAAATTAAAAATTCGGAGAATGCCGTTAATCAATATTCTTTATCAATTGCCTGGGAAGTTAAGGAGTATGGAATTAAAATAGGCGACAGCGTCACCAAGGAAGCTAATAGTGATACTATGATATTTTATAAGATCAGAAACACTACCTATCATAAAATTTGCGAATACAAGATGTGATGTTTTCTTGGCTGTAAAGGGTAACTGCTCTATTCAAAACAAGCTAAAGCGACCAAAATCAGAAAGCTTGCGATGTAAACGGGTTGTATCAATAACCCAACTAATGCAAAGCGGCTCTTACAGCTACTCTTCAGACAAGATGTATGTAAAATAAATGCATGCCATAATGCCCTTACCCAACAATTAATATTTACAATTACGGTTTGCACTTAGCCACGAACTCCCAAGTATCGCAAATCAGCAGTAATTACGGTTTTTTGTCAATTATATTCAACTTCATAGCCATAAATACCATTTATGGCTATAAAAGAATATGAACTACTTCCATATTTTGCCCGTTATATTCGCGATACAGAAAAGGGTAGACGCACTAAGACCAATGGAGAAAAAATAACTCCACAAACCATTCGGCTCTACAGAATTACATATGGATTGTTAGCTCTATTTGCAGAGCAAGGTAATATCCCTCTCAGGTTTTATGATTACAATCGCTTAAACAAGCGCGAACGATTGGCTGAGCTAAAATATTGGAGGCGATTTGAGACATTGTTTATAAAGTGGCTTTTTACCGCGCGCGGAGTACATGATAACTATGCAGGAGCAGTTATCAAGCAGATAAAATCATTTTTTAAATATTTGAACGAACAATGTTTGCTTGATACCGGTCCCTATTACAAGTCTTTTAAGGTTTTGAAATGTGATGTTCCGGTGACAGCCCTCAACCAAGAAATCCTGATAAAGTTGATACACGACAAGACATTTCACGAATCTCTTAAACCAAACATACAGAGAACCAAGGATATATTTGTTTTTGGATGTACCGTAGCCTTGCGGTTTTCAGATATAAGATCACTTAGACCTTTAAATATCGAACAAACTAACGGAGATTGGTATATAAAAACGATTTCTCGTAAAACAAAAACACACACCGCTATAAAGTTGCCTGATTACATTGTAGAAATAGTTAAGCGGCATTATCATCATAGGTCCAGATACTTGTTTCCACTAATCAGTTTGGCTAACTTTAATAAACACCTCAAAACTCTGGGCGAAGCTATGCAACTTACTTGGCCGGTATGTAAAACCAAAACCAGATACGGAAAAAACAGAGGTGAAAACCATACTGTTCGCTTTTGTGACACCATGTCATCGCATCTTATGAGGCGAACTGCCATTACGAACATGCTCGTATTAGGCATGTCTGAGCAAGCAGCAAAATATGTGTCCGGCCATAGTGGGGGAAGCAAATCATTCTATAGGTACGTAGCCTTTAGTCAAGCTTATATCAACAAAGAGTTAGATGCGGTATATTCAAAAATGCAAATTCGATAGCACTTTCCGATTTGTTGGTATTCTAATTCAGAGTAGATTTACGGTTAGGTATGCCCCTTATAGAAACTGAAGTATTAAATTTGGTTCCCAAAGATTTGGCGATACATTATCGTATAGTCCCGTATCAAGTAGTTGATGGCAGGCTAAGTTTGTATTGTGATCAAATACAGGATGCTAATCTATCAACTGAGTTAGAGGTATTGCTTGATAAGTCTGTTAGCATAAGCCAGATACCATCTGCGGAGTTAGATAGATTATTATCAGTACATTATTTGAGTACGGCAACAAGCTCAGTAAGCAGCATAGAAGTATCTGCAAAAATCGTAGCCAATCAATCTGAAGATTTTGTAGATGAGGTTATACAAAATGCCGTCTCTTCAAACAGCAGCGATATTCATATAGAAGCCTATGAACATCATGCGCGCGTAAGATACCGGATTGATGGCTTAATGATGGAACGTTACGTAATTAACAAAGAAGAGTACCCTGCATTGGTTAACAAGATAAAAGTGCGGGCTAATCTAGATATTGCAGAAAAGAGGTTGCCACAGGATGGGCGCATTAATTTTACTATTTCAGACTTCTCGGTAGATATTCGAGTGAGCATATTGCCATCATTCTATGGCGAAAAGATTGTATTAAGACTACTTAGAACCGATAATCTGGATTATAGTTTGGATAACTTAGGCATGACGGAGCACGAGAAAGATGTTTTTGTAGATGCAATATCAAAACCAAACGGCATTGTACTTATCTCGGGACCTACAGGCTCGGGAAAAACTACCACACTGTACACCGCCCTCAAGTTACTCAACAAAAAAACACGCAACATCCTTACGGCTGAAAACCCGATTGAATATACCATATCAGGTGTGAACCAAGTGCAGATAAATGAAGAAATCGGTTTTACATTTGCTGAAGCACTTCGCTCTTTTCTTCGTCAAGACCCGGACGTGATAATGATTGGAGAAATAAGAGATGCCGAAACAGCCTCCATGGCTATTCGCGCATCGCTTACTGGGCATTTGGTGTTATCTACCATACATACAAATTCAGCATTTGGAACCATTTCAAGGTTAAAAGATATGGGCATTCCTTCATTCCTTCTCACCGAAACCATGAACATCAGCATAGCACAGAGACTAATACGGAAGCTTTGTAATAACTGCAAAAAAGAGATAGATATTGATCCTAATTACCGCAGAAAGTATCTGGTCGACCTGAGCAATATTCATACACATTACAAAGCTGTTGGCTGTAACCAATGTATGCATAGCGGCTATCGAGGCAGAGTGGCAATTTATGACATGCTGCCAAACGATATGTTGCTGAAATCAAAAATCCGACAAGAGACGGATATACAAGAACAAGAGTCGGACGGTTTAAAAAAACGTGTGGTTTCATTGCTCAGTAAAGGCATTACCTCTATGGATGAAACCATACCTTATCTGATACATACATGAGAAAGTTTTTGATAGTCATTTTTTTTGTATGCTCAAAGAGCATCATTTTTTCGCAGGACAGATTTGCCATTATTGAAAAGCAGTTATCAGACTTATCAGCTACTAGCACTCCTGGGCTAAAGGAAAAGGCAGACATTTATCTTTCAAAGACAAGCCTTCAAATTTTCTTTGCCGGATTGGCAAAATCCTATAAGTTAAACCTTTCGGTAGACCCTTCATTAGACATTCCACTATCAATGAGTTTTACTCAAGAATCGGTTCAAAATATTCTTCTTTATACCTGTAGAAAATATAGTCTGGATTATCAGTTTACCGGCTCTATCATTTCTGTTTCGAAATTCAAAGAACCCGTAGCCGTTGTTCCGGAAAAAGAACCATCTGTAAAGTATGATAGAATACGCGGCACGCTTACCTTGGATTTAAAAAATGACTCGTTAAGCAAAGTGGTTAAGCAAATTACCCAACTCACAGGTAAAAATGTTTTTTCCTCTTCCGAGCTTTCGGGCAAATTGGTAACGCTCTATGTTCAGGAACTTAGGCTGCCCTTAGCACTTGAGAAATTAGCTCAGGCAAACGATATTGAACTCACTGATAACCTTGATAGTACATACCAGTTGAGCTTAAAACCCGTTGGTAGTAATTCTACTTCGCCTAACAAAAGTAAATCATCATTTCAGAAATCGGCAGGTGAGCCAAACTTAACGTTTACCATCAATAAAGATGTCAACGGAGATAAAACTATTACTGTAAACGCTAAAAATCAATCGCTGAATGAAATGATCCAACAGATAAGCGATGAAATGGGTGTTAACTATATTCTTCTTGACGATATTAAAGCAACACTTACCATTCATCTTAAAGAAGTCACATATCAGGACTTTCTAAACTACTCACTTGCAGGGACTAGTTTTACATCAAAAGAGATAAATAATGTATTTATTCTGGGCGAGCGTGGCAAAGAAGGGTTAAGGGCTACGGAGGTTTTACAGATGCAATACAGATCAATAGATGAAATGCTTGATATAATACCCGCAGAGTTGAGAAAGGGTGTAGAGATTAAAGAGTTTAAGGAGTTAAATAGTATGGTACTCAGTGGATCGTCACCAAATATTGAAGAAATAAAGAAGATGATCGACAAGTTAGACAAGCCTGTTCCTGTAATCATGATAGAATTGATAATACTGGATGTAACGCGCCAGTTTAATATTACTACAGGAATCTCCGCGGGAGTTGGGAATGAACCGGTGCAATCAGGAGGCACAGTACTACCTGGGGTTGACCTTACTTTCGGAGGTAATGCTATCAACAAATTCCTGGATTTAATAGGGCTATCTAATTTGGGGGGAGTAGGACCGAATTTTTATATCAATCTGAAGGCGTTAGAAACAAATGGATATGTTAACATACAATCTACACCTAGACTATCTACACTAAATGGTCATGAAGCCACTATCAATATTGGTAAAAAAGATTATTACGTAGAGCAAACACAGAATGTTGTTGGCACTCAGAATCCGCAAACAATAGTGACAAACACTTATAAGCCAGTAAATGCAGATTTTTCCATTACCATTAATCCGGTTGTATCAGGAGATGAGCAGATCACGCTAGATATTACTGTAAATCAATCTGACTTTACGGTAAGGTCAATCCCGGGAGCTCCACCAGGTCAAAATGATCGTAAGTTTAAATCAATGATACGTGTAAAAAATAATGACATGATAGTATTGGGTGGGCTGGAAAAAAACCAAAAAGGCGACACGGGCAAAGGGCTGCCCGGTTTGGCTCGAGTTCCTATCCTGAAATGGCTTTTTAGCAGCCGAGAGCGTTCAAAGCAGAAGGATAAGCTCATCATATTTATCAAACCTACAATCATTTACTAGTAAATGATTTCTTCCGGTAATAAAGTATATGGATTAGAGGTATCTATTCAAGATACCGGAAAAGCTTCATTTCATTTTTGTTTCTTGGAGTTAAAGAAAGATACGGTGCAGTTTTTATCGGCACGGGAACAGTTATCGGATATTTCTCAATTAATCCCCTTACTAAACAAAGATTTTCCCGTAATTGTTGTCTTTACAGGTAAGCATGTATTATGCAAGTCAACTATTGAAGTCCTTCAACCAGGCATTCACCATTTTTTTCCGGGGGTATCGATAAAGGACTTTTATTTTGACGTAGTGAGTGAAGAGCAGGAATCTCATGCTGCCATCATAAGAAAATCAGTTGTCGACTACTGGATAAATGTTTTAGTAAAGGATATAAATCTGCTAGCTGTCTATTGGGGTCATCCACTCTTTTTTCGATGTCTCCCACTGTTAAAACAACATATTAAAAGCGACACTATCCTATTGCCAACAGGGAGTTTATATATGAGACAGAATACAACAGATAGCAATTCAAGAGTGCTTCAGATTGGGAATGATACTATGTCTCCGCTTTGCCTACTATCTTATTGTGCAGCATTCGCCTTTCTAACAGAAGTTAAGGCCCCGACTATCGACAACAAACTACTTGATGGTAAGCAGAAGGCTTTTGAGATTAATAAAAAGATGAACCGATATGCTACCACCTATCTTGGTATTGTTTTATTGGTTCTTGGCCTGAGCACCTTTGCATCATTCTATTATCAGCAGAAGACCGATGCGATACGAGCTGTTTCGGGCATAATGTTAGATAAGGAGATGAAAGATAGCTTAGTGACTGAAATATCAGGAAAAAAGGCTTTCCTAAAAGGTGGAAATTGGGATGGAAAGTCTCTAACTACATTTTACGCAGATCGACTGGCGGCAAGTATCAAAGGAGAAATTCGTCTGTTAGGTATCCAGATACATCCTCGCACAGTTAATGATAGTGAAGAAGAATTGCGGTTTAAAAGTGACGAAATTATAGTGATGGGACTCGTTGCTGATGAACAAACACTGCGTAACTGGACAAGTGATCTTAGTAACGAAAAATGGACGAAGAGCACTAGAATTGATTCTTATCAATGGATGCCGGAATACAATGAAGGCAGATTCAGAATAGTGATTCAATTAGGCAAACATGAGTAATAATATCAAGATATTGCTGTCTGTTTTGTTGGGCATTATCATTGGTGCACTAACTATTCGTAACGTGTTTAACTCTATAGAAACAGCAAATCTTTTTTTTGAGTTACAAAATCAGCTTAAAGAAAACGAATACGGGAATGCAACAATAAATGACTTGAGAGTAGAACTTGCCGCTTATAACAAAAGGTTAAGTTATATCAGCAAACTTGACACTTCTAATCAGAGCAGATTAGTGAGTGTAATTAGTAGTTTTTCGAGTGAGCATGCCGTCCATATTCATTTTATGCCTGCAGCCATGATTGACACTTCAGGGGCTTATACCTTAGAGACAAACACCATACAATTCGAAGGTGATTTTAAAGAATCGCTCAAACTGTTATACGCTATTGAGCAAAAAACAGGTTTGTCTAAAATTGTTTCATTAAATTTCGAGGTTAAAGAAGATTTATCAAATCAGAAAAGGAAGTTGTACACTACGGCTTATTTTCAAAATATTTATCTGCCATGAACAAAACCATCGTTTTCGCTCTTATGATGCTTACTCTTGCCTCCTGTGAACCCTTTCTTGAAAAAGATATTAGTAAGATAGCACCACAGTTGTTAGCTCCACAAAATGAAGATACGGTTGTGTCGGGATCTGTTTCTTTATGGTGGGAAGAAGTTGAATTTGCTACGGGTTACCGATTACAGGTGGTGCTCCCAGATTTTAATCAGCCAACTCAATTATTTTTAGATACACTTATAAGTGGAACTACCTTTTCGGTACAATTAGTGGAGAATAAGTATCAGTGGCGTGTAAGAGCAGAGAACACTAATAGTATATCACTGTGGGCAATGAGAGATCTTTACGTGCTAAACTCCAATGATTTAACCTCCCAGATTGTAGTTTTAAAAAATCCTTCTGCCAATACGGCTCAAAGAGATTCAACTGTGGTGTTCAGTTGGTTCCCGCTCATTACAGCAACGGGTTACGATTTTGCATTGCAAGACAGTTCTGGCTCTATTATTTACCAGCAAACGCAAAGTGCCGATACCTTAAAATATACTTTTACTAATGAGGGTTTTTACACATGGAAACTAAGGGCTTTTAATTCTGAATCACAAAGTGCTTATTTTTCAAGAAGTCTGTATTTTGACAAGACAGCCCCAAACCAACCGGCACTTACTTTGCCTCAGTTTGGCGATACGATCACTAGCGGGCAGATTTTGCTACAGTGGAACCGAGGTCTGGAAAGTGGGTCTCTCATACGTGACAGCATATTTATATATAACGACAGTTTGATTACTCTTTCGGGTATTTATTTTTCTAACACGGCCTCCTACCAACTCACTACACCACCTGGTGAGTTTTTTTGGCGTGTTCGCTCCGTAGATAATGCAGGCAACAGCAGTTCATACAGTACCACTTTCAAGTACATTGCAGAATGAAGATCAACAAAATGACTTTACTTCTGGTCATTGGGCTAATCTCTATTTGGGGAGGAATTGTATACCTAGTTTTTTCTCATTTTCAAGAAAAGCCTCAGCTCTTGGCCTCATCAAAACCTGGCAATAGCAACTTAAAAGAAGAAATGGAATATACGTTACTACTTAACTACAACGATCCTTTCTTTGTGAGCAAGGCTTATAAGGCTGTGCAAAAAACGAAGTCTGACCCCCCCAAATCAGGTAACATACCGGTTAAATGGCCCCCCCTTCCCTGTATTAAGCATTAACTTCAGGTTGCTCGGATACATTAACTCTGACTATGGTCAAAATAAAATGATAGTGCTTTCTGTAAATGGTGAAGAGCGAATTGTGCAACAAGGTGACATAATAGAAGGGTATAATATTCACGTAAATAAAGATGGTAGCATAACATTACAGAAGGGGAAAGAGAAATTGGTGTTGGCTGCTGTCAATAGATAATGGTTAGCTTCATGCGGGGTTTGGAAAACAGCGTCTAACACAATGTATCAAAATTAGCAAGACTCTGAGGTGTAAATTTTGGTCGTAATTGTAAAGGCAGGTCGTACCGATAAAGCTTGTCAAATCTTACCTTGACAGGGTAACATCGTAGCTGTAAAAGCCGCTTTGCATTATTTGGGTTATTGATACAACCCGTTTACATCGCAAGCTTTCTATTTTTGGTGGTGTTGGCTCGTATTAGATAGCGCAGATTAACCTTAAACCCATGAAAAATATCACTGCTTACTTTGGTGTACTTGGACATTAATATTATTATCTCTTATATACCTTTCAAGCTTTCCTTGAGCATTTCCGCTAACTCTCAAAATAGAATGATCGCTATGAAACGCATAGAGAAAATCAGCGGACTCATTAGTAACATAAAAGGTCATTGCGGGACATTCATTCATTATTTCCGGTATAACACCTCCATCGTTTAACACAAAAGCCGACTTATCATTGGCTTCCTCGAAGAATACAATGACTTTCGTGTTTCTCAATAATTCACTGTACCATTCCCATGCAAAATCAAAAATTACACTCCTAAAAGCTGCTAGTTGTTCCCAAAGAGGGTACTGATAGCTAGTATCTTTTGTAAAGCGTGAATAAATAGTTTCTTTCAATTTATTCGCACTGACTTCATCTAATAATGTGTAGTCAATTTCTGAATCAACCATAGCCTGAATGCATTCTTCGCTTTCTTTCCACATAGCTCTAAATTACTCCTTTTTTGTACTTCGATTAGCAGGTACGTCATCTAATATAATATGCCCGGATTGTTGGTTTTTTCCTTTGCCGCCTGTTTGCCACCCTATATGGGGGGCATCAGGACCCGAAGGTCCATTGCTCCAATCATGAGCAGCGTCAATGCTAACCTCGGCACCGCCTTTTGCCCGATACTCGACAGGAACAGATTTTCCCTCTTTATTTTTTGCCCATTTTGTAATTTCAAATTCACTTTTCTTTACCCCAGTTTTTTCAAAAGCAGCCTCCAGCGCATCTCTAAATACTACTGTTGAACCTCTTAAATCAAGATCGGTCGCTTTTAAGGCATATTGAAGACCTTTGCCAGCATTTTTCAATACAAATCCGCTAACAAATGGAAATGCAGCAGCAGCCGTATAGGCAGAAGCTGAGGCATAATCTCCTTTAGCTCCAAAATACGTAGCTAGTAAAGGATCAGAGACAACGTCTACACCAGGAATAGACCCCGCGGATTCCGCAGCAAATTCACCAGGCTTAGTTATTAAATTATCAGCCACAACGGCAGCTCCGTGCACTTGATGATAAGTATTTCTCATCGTATTCACTTGGTCTGGCAAATGCTCATCACTATATCCACCATTTGCCCCTCTTGCATACTCATTAATTCCACCGGATAATTCATCTCCAGAATCATTTATCCATTTTTTAATTTTTGCTTTTGCTAGCTCCCAATATATTGGAATCAT
Organism: Bacteroidota bacterium; assembly: GCA_016715625.1. Taxonomy (GTDB): domain Bacteria; phylum Bacteroidota; class Bacteroidia; order Chitinophagales; family LD1; genus Bog-950. The sequence continues at coordinate 63,107 of JADJZU010000020.1, read as the reverse complement.
GAACCAATTTGGCTCCCTACCGTCTAAATCTACATTAGCTATAGGTGAGTTTCCTGCAAAATGATATGGCGAGTAGAAAGGGAACTTCTTTTGTAACGGGTCTACACTCAAAAACTTCCCTAGCCTCGGCTCGTAGATACGGAAACCATAATCATACTGTGCACCACTGCCTTTTACCTCATCGTCTTTTTCTTTACCATTGAACCCATACCTATACTCCGCGCTGTTATAGCTTCTGCCGGGCATCAGCATACCAAACGAATAATAATCATTAGCGGAGGTTACATCGGCTTGGTAGTATTCTGCCTTGCCATCGGGGAATGGCGAATACAGCCACTGACCGTTTAACAGAAGATATCGCCCGTTATCAATGCCTTTCTTTTTGTCGCTGACCGTTACCATCACATTGCCCAGGTGGTTGGTTAACTCATAGCTGCGGAGGCCCATCAGGCGGTGGTCATCGCCCAGGGCATCGGTGGTGCCTGCCAGCAGATGTGGCTGCGGCTGGCGGTGGTTATATACTCCTATTCTGCTGCTGCCATAGATGGGGTAGCTGGAACTAAAGTTTTGCAGGCCGGTGCTTTGGTTTATGCACATTACATTGCCGGTGGCATCGCGGTAGTAGTTGGTATATTGCCACAGGGTTTCGGGCTCCAGGTTGCCTCCTGCATCTTTTACTTTCTCAATCTTTGTTACCCGCTGGCCCATGGCATCGTAAAAAAATTCGAGGTCGGGCTTTGTGGAGCCTGCAGTGCGCGTAATGGTTTTTATTTTGCCGTATATGTCCCAGGTTATCTGGTCTATCTGTTCGGTTTTGTCTTTGATGAGGTTGCCCGAGCGGTCGTAGTGGTAGTTGCCGTCTATGTCGCCATTTTGGGCATTGATATACATGGTGCCTTGGTGGTCTATATCGTTGTCCATCACGGTGGGGGCTACTGTTTCGTTTACGTGCTGCAGTTGGTTGTTTCGTATGGTGCGCCCGTTAACATCGGTGTAGTATTTGTAGGTAAGGTTATCCATGTCGGCTGCGCGCGAGCGTCTGTACAGGCTGAGGATGTTGCCGTTGGCATCGTAGCTGAACTGCTCTAAAAAGGCGCTGGTGTTGGTTTTGGCAAGGCCGGTGCCGTTATCAAAGGCAACCCCCTGTTTAATGCGGTTGAGCTGGTCGTATTTATAAACGGTGGCATTGATAGAACCACCCCCATTTATAAATGGGTGTTCCGGTTGGTTATAGCCGGGCACCATGGTTTTGTAGTTGGGGGCTATGTTTACCGCCATAAAGCTGATGTTGCCGTTAAAAAGCCCGGGATTATTGCCCGTGTTTACCATGTCGGCTTTTAGTGTGTTCCAATCGTTGGCAGTAGCAAACGGCACCTGCAGCGATGCAGACACCGGTGTATAGTCGCCTTGGTAGTAGCCGAGCGATAGCGCAAATTCATCTTTGGCGGTATGGGGGTTTCCGCCCGTTACATCGCTGGCATCCTGGCCCGGGTCGGTGCCGCTGATGGCATTGATGCCGCGCAGCCACCCCTGAAGGGTGTAATAGTCTAGCCCCTGCACAGCATCTTGCCCCAGCACTACGCGTGCCAACGGGCCATGTGGCCAATAGCGGTAGGTGGCTTCCGTTTGCCACACGATACCTGTTCGGCTGGTTTCTACGGTCTTTAGGCGGTTATCGGCATCGTAGGTGTAGCGGTGCAAAAACTCTGTATGGTCGTTATCGTCAGCAAAGCGCACGTAGTTTACTTTGCCGCTGATGAGGTCATATTTGTAGTGTAACATTCGCGGCATGCCATCGCCCATAGCTATATGCGAGCCTAAGATTTTTACGTTGCCATGAATATCATACAAATAAGCCATATAGCTGAAGCCAGGTACTTGACCGTTGTATATTCCGTTTAACACCTGTGATAGACTTTCTGCTCTTACCGACACGGCTACTCTACCACGCACATTGGCATTATCTGATACAGGTGAAAAATCATAGGTGGTCAATTGCAAATCGGTTATTTTATCCATGAACTGCGGATAGGTCATTGGCTGAAAATTGTTCATGAATGTTTCAGGGTCCAGCATCTGACGGGTTACGTTTACGTTTTGGGTAGCCTCTACCTGTCCGGTAGATGTGATTCTGCCTTGCTCGTCATAATACGTAAAACTGTATTTGTGACCAGTCACCTGTCTGGCGCTTTGGCTTATTTTCAGTTGCCCTTTGCTGTCGTAATACTTGTAAGTGGTGCCCGCATCAGGGGTAGTTTCCTGTATGGCTAAGTTCAGGCTGTTTTGCTTGTAGCGGGTTATCAGTTTGTGTTGCGGCTCGTGGTTTCCGTCATCTATCCATTCGCCATTTACAAAATCACTGCTGCCAAGCGGATATACTCCTTCAGGCGGCACAGTTTGCACCAAATTGCCCGATTGGTCGTAGTAGTAAAGTGTATAGTGATATTCTTTGAAGGGATAAGTCATGGTAAAATCCTCGTCAAAGGGAGAAGTAAAGCAGGTTTCAAGATTCAAAAAAAGTTCTTCGCTCAGATTTTTGTATTGCTCTTCGTAATCCTCGTAGGCATATTGGTTGGCCATTTCTATCAGTTGGGCAATACAGTTTTCATAGTAGTTAGTCATGTCAACTTGTATACCTACCTCTTGGGTATAGCCCACGGCCATGTTTTCGCAAATTTCTACCCCATACTCATCTATACAATCTTCGCTGCATATCACATTGTTGGAGTTGCTGATATCAATACAGGCCGAAAACAGGTATCCGGTAAAAATTTTTGTGTTGTCGGGCTCCTGATACTGAACGCCTATGCCTGTGTAGTGATGGTCGCATATAGCGGCATCTGTGGGGAAATAGAGTGTTTGGCCGGTTACAGTCTGGGGAAGAGAATATGGAACAGGTGTATAAATATTGTTCGTAATCAAATCAATATCTGCAGCCATCTCCCATGTATAGTTGCATGGATCATTGGCAGTAAACCGGTTACACTTAGGTTTCAGCAACAGAAACGACAAGACCTTGTCATTGTTTAGTTTTATCCAAATGTGGTGAATATTGGCGGAGTCGCTTACATATACTTCTGTTCCATCTCCAAAGCAGGCAACTACGCTTGCCGGCAGTTGTGTGCTGCTAAAGGTAGCAAAGTGGTTATCGGCATCGTAAAACGTTGTTTGCGATTTTAGAAAGTTAATCAGTTCAAAAATGCATGGGTATTGCTGAGTAACGCAATGTTCTATTTCCTCGGTGTATCCGGTTATCTCGTGCGCTTCAAATGTGCTGCCGGGATACGCATAGGTTTCGCTAAAGGTATAGGCGTAGGGGTTGGGTCTGCTTATCTTATATAAACAGCAGTTGGCGTTCAGTGTAGGGGTGCAGTAATCATCAGGCAGATGATTGTCTAATGCTGCGGCTACTGCCAGCAGGTCGGGGTCAGTGGTCAGGTGTTCATCAAACATAAAACCCATCGGGTTGGCAGGCCCTGTGTGTGTGTTGCAATAATGCGATAAATAAGGTGCTATGTATTGGTCAAAATAGTTTCCGTTTACATCACATTCGTTTATCATCACATCACGCCAGGCCCCTACTATAGCATCGCAGTTGCTCTGCCCGTAGGTTTGGTTAAACTCCTGCTCAAAGGCTGCCTGCGAATTAGCATCTGTAGGCAAATTGGTTGTCTTGGGTTTTACTATAACATGCTCATCGGTTTGAAATGGGCATGTGGTTTGTTCTACGGCATCAATCATTTGATTTCGCAGCTCTAAGTAGCTGCTTTTCATCAGTTGCCAGTGGCGGTTGTCTATTTCTTCGGCATCAGCCGGTAGGATCAATCCGGCATAAAACATATCAGCATTAGACTGTTGTGGCTGCTGTTGTGAATTGCACCAAGCACCGGAGTATTGAAAATATTGTTGGATTGTGGTGCTGCCACATTTAAAATTGCTCATAGCAGAAAACATGTTGCCCTTTTGTCCAAAGGCATATCCACCAGTGTTAAAAACAGGATCAGCTTCGAGGTCTCCTGCAGCGGCTGCGGTAACAATATTCCAGAAGCCAAGTGCTATTGCCTCTGCCTTGGTTTGGCAGGCCATTAGCTTGGCTTCAAATACATCTACCTCTATTCTGGTGGTGCAGGCCAAGTAGTGACAATATTCTCTGTGGTGCACTACCAACAATTCAGCCACCCAAAACTTCATTATCTCCGCATTTTTAAAATCATTTACCCCACTAAGAGTTACCTGATCGGTGGCATCTTGCGGGTTTTGAAGCACTAAAGGGTAAGTCAAGCCCGAAAACCAGGAAGCATTATACCATTCATAATCTAGCTGCCCGTCTATATCAGGCATAATGCTGTTAATCATTTGGTGGAGTATGCTGGAGCATTCCATGGCACTGCTTTCGTTAAATGCCTCATCTATCATTTCATTGCAGAGCGAATCAATACACTCTGCCAAAAGTTCTTCCCGTTGTTGTTGTGTCAATGAAGTCCAGTTCGTTACTTCATTTTCTAACTTTTGTTCACATGCGCTTTTAAATGCTCCTGTGCAGGTAAGATCACAAACAGCCGAATCTATACTGGTTTGATAGGCCGCTTCTAAATCATTTAAATCCGGCATATCTCCATAATTTTCTACTACCCATGCCCAATAGTTACTTATCTCTCCATCGGCCAGTGTGAGCAGTTTAGATACTTTGTATTCACCTGTGGCAGGCAACACTACATCAAACTCTACCACCTGATCTGCGCCCAGAGTGCAGGTGGCGGCAGCTGGCGGCATATTGGCTGTAAATAAGCCCGGATCTGTAGATGAGTTGACTACCGGTGTCTGCAAATTGCTTATGGTTTGCCGGTTTCCTAAATCATCTGTAACATCAATGGTCACTTTGTAAGAGCATGTGCGGCAAATGGTAGGGAATAGACTGGTTTTAGACCCTGTGAGGTCATACTTGAAGTGGTAGGTAGTGTTGGGGACAGAGTTATAAAATACATACGCCAGTTTACTTTGCTTATCGTCAATATCGAGCGTATTGTTCATCATCAAATCAGCTACCATAGTAATGGGGGCTGTATTGTTAATGCTCTCTAGATTTGGCGGAGCTTCGCCACTAAGCGCTGTGGCTATCGTACGGCTCTCCTGATCTAAGTAGGTAACATTGACCTGACCGTTCGGGTCTACCGTATAATTTTTCTTGTAATGTGATGCTGCCCCCACATTAGAGCCAAATAAACGGTGCAATTCAGTGGCATTCGCTTGCGTGTAGTAATAACGGGTATCATGTCCATTGCCTATCTGGTGTGTAGCCCCCGCCCCTCCGGTAGCAGAAATCCTGCCGGTACCATCCCCTTTGTATTCTGTGCGATTGTAAGCATAACCGCCCGCATCCGGCAAATACTTCATCATGTTGGCATACATACTACCGGTAAACTGATTCAGCACACCGGGCGAATAATACAGCCCGGCTCCCGAGGTAAGTGGAAGCGGATCGCTAGGAGCATGATTCAGTTTGTCGTACATATTTTTTGTATAGCTACCATTAAAGGAATTTTGATAACTCATAGCATGGCTATTGATAACTGCCGGTAACACTTGTAGTACGGCCTTCCCCTCATAATCATATTTTGATTCTGCAATTACAGTAAGGTTATGGTCCGGACTGTTAGAGCCATCTGAAAGGTGAGTGATGGTTTGGCGGGGATTAGATGCGCCATCATAATATGTAACTATCTCTTTGTGTTTCCCTTCTTCCGCATAGGTAATAGCACTTGTCCATACTTTAGTTGATTCAAAACTATTGTTTAGCTCGTAGTAGTAATAGCTCCATGGCCCAAAGTTGATGGCTTCTGTATTGTCAAATAAACGACTGACTGCCCTCACCCTACAATAGAGCACACCTTCCGGATATGTGCTGTGAATGCGATAACGATTTGTTGGCAATACTACATTTACGGGCTCTTTGTAATGCAAACCGGGCGTAACTAAAGCATCTAAATACGCATGGTCAAAAGCTAACCAATTACCAGTAAGGTTTCCGGGATTATTTGATGCCGAGTTAAATATGCTAGTAGAGCTGCGATCTAATTCATCTATAAACAAATACTCTAGTTCATACTCATCTGTTTCTTGATCGCTATTCCACGTAAACTCCAACTCAGCATCATTACCGATAGCCTGCAAATTAAAACCGGAGATATTATAGACTCCAATATTTTTGTAGTAGGAAATTTCTGTTTTTGCATTTAGTCTGATATCATTTTTAATAGCAGCTGATAGGGTGGTAGGAAACTGCTGCTGAATATTTGTTATCTCAATTGCCCAATCACTAGATAAAAATGAGTGTACCGCTACATCCTTGTAATTTTTGTCTGATATAGTTAACTCTCTGTATTCCTCAACATAAGGGCTTTGACTCTTGTCTATCAACTTATAATCAATCTTCAGTTGCCAGGATGAACCTACGTCCGACCTGTTATTTCTTACATAGTCTAAACTGATTACCTGTCTCATGTCTTGAACTGAATAGAGTAAGTTGTTTGAGACAATACTACTGAAGTGCTGAGCCGGAATAGTCGAAAGAGAAGGGATGTTTCCCGTTGATATCATTTGAGCGTATGAAAGACCGGTAGCAGGCTGATTGTAATTATTTATAAAGTCACTTGATTGTGACTCTTTGCCATATGCAGAATATTGTAACACAAGAATGAGCCATATTACCATACAGCTCCATTTGAAGTGGTAATTTAGTTTTTGCATAAGGTATTGTTTTATCGGTTCAATATCCTGGATTTAGTTTTGGATAGGTACTTTGGTAACACTATATTTACTCAACGCCCCCACGCCCATTATCTGGTCTCCTTTAACAGATACAAACCTCGAAACACTAAATTCTAAATTAGAGAATTTAGTATTGAAATTGATGTCAGAATATATTACAGCTATCTTGCCTGCGTCTCCGCCATATTCTTCATCATACTCATAAATGAACTTGGTAAAAAAACCAATCTCCGTATTATAGAACGCTTCAATAGATTTGATGGGGCTTCTTTTATTGTAAATCATATACCTGTGCTCCCCTTTAGCACTGCCTTTAAGTGATACGGAATCAAAAAATCTGAGTACACTATCTACCGAGGGAAGCATGCTAAAAACCAAGTTGCGATACACTGGATCAGCCGGACTGTATGCAATTAACTTTTTACTATGGTCTACCATTACCGTATGTTTGTTTGTAAAAAGATATTCATTGCCCATTAGTTTATAGTAAACTTCTGTTCCTTTTCGTTTGACTTCTGCACTAACCTGTGGCACTGCACCTGAAATACTGATATTGCCTACCGAAACTCGCATAGATAATCCGGTGCTGTTATTGAGTAAATCCTGCATATGGTTTACATCAGCAATAAACATTTCCTTTCCACCTGCCCATCTAAATCCGGCAGATGTGAAAAACACAACGATTAACGTGATTAGCTTGATGTGCTTCATAAGAGTAATGCGCTAATTTTGCTCGGGTACGTTAGTTTTATTTTCTTGAACCGTGTATATCCCCCTTTCCGTTTCCTGTTTTGTCAAAAACAACTTTCCTGCCTCATCATAGTAATAAAATGTTGCATAGTTGTTATTGTCCAATTTTGCTTTTAGCCTATAGTTCTTATTGTCATACACATAACTTATCATATTAGATTTGTACGGGTATATCCTAATGTCGTCTAACAAGATTGGGGTAACCACACCGTTCACTTTTCCTGAATATACCCGTACAGACACATAATCGGTAGCCGGGTCAATTACAGCAAATTCCCCCTCAACCTTCTGCCAGCTACCGATAACAGGCCCCTTAGGGAAAAAGGTGGCTATTACATTGCTGTTATTGTCTACCAACTCTATTCTTAGATTATCCGAAGGGTCTGCATTGTTTTGCTCATAAGTAGAGACCGGCATTATCGCTTCTCTGCTAACCCATGATGAGAACTGATATTTTTTTCCTGTCTCTAAATCTAAATGCACCTGATCAAATTTTACAGGCATACCATTCACTGACATGGCACGTAGACCGGTGTGTGACCTATTTTTTACAATCGAGGTACCCGATATTGTGCTAGGGTTTCCGGGAACAGGCAGACAGATGGGTATCTCTGCAATACCATGGTAAAAGCTACCTCCGGAGGTAAGCGGTGGGCAATTGCTATTCACTGTAAATGGAGCTGTCAAAGATCCTAGCCTTGCTGCTTTAGAAAAAATTAATGAGTTGGGGGTTGCATCAATACAGGTGTGTGAAGGGAAAGATGTAGGGCTTGGTATAGAACTGGAAAGCCCAACACGAAATAAACCCAATCCATAGTGTAGTTTAATGCCCGACCATACCATATCAGGGGTAGGTTGTAAATTATGAAACCTGATATAGGAAGAACCATTGATTACATAAATTGTAAAGGCAACCTTTTTGTATGTATTGAAAGAAGTTTGGCTGCAATCGCCTACTGATGCGTGTTGGGTAGAAAAGGACAAGTTACCTGTAGCTCCGGAATATTCACTGTATAGGTCTGTAGGATTATATTCCTCAAACCCTTCAAATCCAAACTCGTGATAAGGTGTATTGTTTCCAACCGCAATCGGTAATTTTCCGTTATAGCTATACAGCGCAGAAGAAAAGTTGTTCAACGGATCACGGTTCTCAACTTCATGGTTATATGCATTATATTTCGTAATCTGGTTTGAGTTGACCCAATCCGGATCACAATGTTTTTCATAAGGTTTTCGCCAGTCAAACATCGCCATCGTAAAGGTGCCATCTACACTTAAACGCGTCATATCATTCAATTGCTGATCGCGCTGCTTGAAATAGATAAAGTTTGATTCCGGTCTCCAAATTCCGTTCCGCCCGTTCATGAAATCATTCGCTTTATTCAGCTTATAATTCCGCTCTATGTCCACGGGTGGTTCTGAGTATCTTCCTTCATCAAATGTATTACCCCAAAACTCAGACAGCACTGTGGCTGACGTGTTGATAACTTGCTCCACCTTGAGCATCGTATCTGTATATATCTCCGTGAAGGTTTGCGGCACGGAAAACGGATCCATCATTGAACAAAAACAGTTGTAGGGGCTTTGGTATACTACAATTTCATACCTACATCCGGCTAAGCTGGCACCATTGTATTGAACCGGATAACCATAGCCGGGATTACAAGTACTTAAAGGAAATAAAGGCGAGGGTAAGTCACCTATATTTACTTGGGTATTAAAAACTTGTTTACCCGCATTCCAGCCAGTATAAAAATAAAAGCTACAGCTCTCTCCGTTCAGGTTTTGAAAGGTGATGTAATTACTTTCGTTGTCAACCATTACACCAATGTAGCCTTTGTTAATCAATGTGGCTACTACAGGAACCGCTCCCGGATTCGGCTCAGCAAATTTATTCATAGGAATAAATACAGCTCCACTGTTATGTGCGGCAACTGCTTGGATTGTATCCATCATAAATCCGACATTTATACTCAACAAGCAGTTTTCGGACGAGTTTGCCGGAGGCAGCTGAACAGAAACAGTGTTCTGGCAGGTTTCGAATATTCTGTCTTTAGTCGGGTCTTTTAGCGCAGTGATTTTACCAGCTGATACCGTAAGCTGATTTCTCCACCCGGATCTAACAATCTTAAATTTATTCGTGCTGCCAATATTCACCGTAGATGGTGTATTGGTATTGTCAAAAAACTCAACGAGTGCAGTTGAAGCGTTTACACTAATCACAATAGCCTTATAGGACGTTCCCTCCAACTTGAGCACATCACCTGGCTTGAGTAGAACCTCTTGAGATAATGATGACAGCAAATAGTGAAAATCATCGGTCCCGTCACCATTGTTATTCTGTGGATCAACCTTTGTAATATCCCCAGCAGGCACTTCAAAATGCTGACCAAGGTTTTTATATGCCGGACCTGTTCCTGCATACTTAATATGAGCCGGAATAGTATAATTCCATACATCATCATCAAAGTTGTTGGTGACGGTAGACAACAAGGCACCGCCTGTATAAGGATCAAAGACCTTATTTTCAGTGCGCACCAAGCTCTGTCCGTCTCTGGCTCTGATTTCTTTTAGTATCCCCGACCGGTGAATGACCTTATTGGTGACCGCAACGCGCAATTGACGGAAATCTGTATTTACAGATGGCCATGGCAAGACGATTGGAACAATGTACAATAACTCAACATTGAAGTTTAAGCCTCCACCACCAGATTTAGTAGATGAATTACGCTGATCAGTATACATTTCGTAATCAACACCCACCAACTTGTTTTCTATTCTTGCCTTTGTTAGGTCATTTGGGTCAGGATCGCTAATCAATACGGGCACTTCGTTCAACAATCGTCTTTTAACTTTTGGATTTTCGGAACCCGGATCTACTGCAGTTACCAGCTCATCAAAGTAGATGTACTCTACAGAGCTAACAGGCTGATCGGAGATTTTATTCTGTGCAGTGATGGAATAAGTTTCCGTCTTTCTGGGTTTACCATGCATATCATTTAACTCCGTAACGTAACCTTGTGAGGCAGTAAAATAATCCCAAGCAAGCTGACCAACTCCCGGTAAGGGTATGATAAGCTTTTGATACCTTAATGACTTGCTATCTTTTACAGCTCGAAGTTTTGTTTCTTCTGAGTAGATGGGATAATCTTTTGCTGTATAAAACTGATTCACCGTCACTCCGCTTGAATTGAAGCCAACATCCGTTGTGATTCCTTTCATTTTCCGGGACGTGTTCAAACTTTTTACCGTTACCTTACTGTAACCTACCGATGGTGCGGGATAAAGGGTTTCGTTAATGGGGTATTGATAAAAGTTCGTATTCTGTGTTGTTACAGACACATTGAACGGGTATTTCTTGGCCCACCTCAATGCATTTTCTTCTCCGCCTATGGCAGGTTCAAAGGTGGCTACACCACTGCTGATAGGCTCAGCATAGCCGGGCTCGGTGGTTGTATATTCGTAAGTAGTGCCATACGTAGAAGAAGGTTCACCCGATGCATCTTCCCATTGATCATTTATCTCAATACTCGCAACCCGGATGCCTCCGCCATACTTCTTTTTATCGTAAGAATTTAACCGGATGTAACTGTTATCTAAATCAATTCTATCTGACCAGCGGCTGGTCGATAAGGTTTTCCCATTGTAGAATCCGGTAAACAATTCACCCAAACTTTCAAAGGAAGCGGCCACCGCCTTCAAAAAGTCCATCATCATATCTTTAGGGTCAGTGCTTCCATTGCTCGATTCCAGTGCAGAACTACGATACGCTTTTTGCGGAAGGTTTTGTTTGAGCGACATAAGTGAAGCTACAGTGATGGGGTGATAAGGCATAGGGTCTCCGTTTTTCTTCTCATATCTCTTCACCACTACATAGGCATAGTCGTATGCTGTATTTGAACTATTTATACACTCGGTATTGATATTAATTTCTTCTATATCTAAATATCCGGATACATACTCATACATCGTTTCTTTCTTCATAGGCATGTATACCTTGAAATACAACTGTCGGCTCTCATCTAAATATTTGTTCAGTTCGGTTTGAATATTTACTCCCGTGATCGGTATCGGCTTTTCGAGTTTAAAGAAAATTCGCCTGTTTTCAGGATTGTTTGCCTGCCTACTGTTCTGATCGTAAATAATGTGTTTGTTAGGACTTAACAGCCCGTTGCCCAATGCTGCTATCTTAAACATCTGCATGGCTGTTTTATCTTGCACATAGGCATAATCATCTTGCTCGTAATTAACATGAATGGAGGAGCCCGTGGGTAGTCCAATATCTGTCAGGTTCCATGCTGTAGCATACTTGATTCTGTTCTCCTGATCAATAGGGTCATCGGACTGATTTACGTAAGGGAATACAGTTTTGCGGCAGTTGTCAGCGTTGTATTCATAATTACCCCAACGGTCATACTGTATAGGATTATAGCCCGGATTTTGTTGAGTGGAGCTATTGCCCGCTGTAACCAGCCCATAATTGAAAGTGTAAGGCGAAAGCGCTCCCCTTGAGCTACCATCGTAAGTAAAGTACAGTTTTTCAAGGGTCAGCTTTCCAGAACTGCTGTTATATGCGCCCTGGCATAAACTGTAGTTATAGTTTAAATGCACGGTTTGGAGCGATCTGGTGGGAGTATTGTTACCAATATTATTTAGAAACAGATCTTTCGAATGCAACTGAATGCTATCCAACTTGAAGGAGACTGCACCGGGTGGGTTACTTGGGTTGTTATAATCGACAGTTGCGTAACCCTTTGCTCCCATTGCATCCTCACGCTTGCTCAAACAGAATAATGCAAGATGCGTTTTTGTTTCTGCTGAAGCAAGATACCAGATCTCCTTTTCTCCATACATAATGACTCCTTTATCGTCATTTTCATCACTTCTGAAGCCTCCTATATAATTGGCTTCGTTATGCTTGTAGGGTGCTCTCCATTTATAGTTATCATGTGCTTTAAAGTAGTTGAACTTTACCCAATACCCAAAATCATCGTCTGACGGGCCGTTGCCGTTTACATCCACATAATCGGGACCCACAATGGCTGTGAGCAAATAAGAATGTGCATAGGGAGGCGTATAGGTTTCTTGTTTAAACTGGTCGGTTGCATTATGCTTATAGTACAATATATCCTGGCCTGCAGCAATGCCGCTGATTGTTTGATTGCAATAATCTCCTGTATTTACCACACTGAAATTTGCATCTATCTGTACATTATTATATGCAGGTATGCCATAGATATATCTCATGCCTTCATGGTTCAATGCAGATATGCCACCAATGTGTTTATCAATGGGCATTGCGCTACTGTACCCATCGCGGCTCGTGCGATTGAACTGACCGATGTATGCATTGTTACCTCCGTAGTACTCCTCAAAATCAGCGTATGTGAGGTGATCTCCTACACTTGCCGGGTTAAAAAATTGAACGTTAAATTCCTGAAGACCCGTCAACTCATTGTTTCTTAGAGGTATAAAATTATTGGCTCGCGGTTTTCTTTCTATCCCCTTTCTGGCATCATTGCCTAACACACTATTGTTGTCTACATCATCTTTATCGCTGAATGCCCACGATAAGCGGGTAGACATTCGATCCGGTCCATCAATATTCAGTTTGAGCGGCTTACTTCCTCCCACCATTTGTTGCATTCTACCTACAGGTTCTGCAGTGTGCTCACCGGTAGCTTTGAAAAACACCGCCTCAAAATCACCGTAATCGCCCGGGTTGGAGCCTGCATTCGCATCGTTAGACATATAAGGCCTGTTAAAATCACTATTATTCACCCACTTACCGCTTTCACTTTCGGAGTAATTAATATCACCGCTAACCCCAAAGTGCACAGGTAGCCCACCTCCAATTTCTCCACCAAGACCACCACCAGCTGTAACTGACTTGGCATATTCATCAAAAGAAGCACCAATATCGTTTCTATAGGGGCGAAACATGTTTTGCATACCTTGCCCTTGCACATTAAAAACATCATAGGTAAGATGAGGAGCAGCAAGATTCGGGACAAATCGGGATAACACTACGTCCTTCTCCCGATTTACATCCACCATTGTTCCTAAGCCATCTTCCCGCTCAATACCGGTAGACGACTGAAGATGAAGGTACCCAAATGCCCTTGATTTCTTAGTGCGATACTTTAGTTCTTGTTGGCTGTATGATACGTTTCCACCGAAGTTAATAAACACGCCCCCTATATCTCCCCCTATCTTGAAAGATAACGCCAGATTAAAGCCCTTCATGGGCATGCTTATATCTGGTGTAAAAGCAGGAGAGGAAAATGAGATATTAGAACTTTGGGTTAATAGCTTAGACATTATCGTCTTACCTGTAGATGTTTTAACTCCTTTCAGAGGACCATTTCCAGACACGCTTAATGACATGCTTTGTAAACCCACCCTACTATTAACACCAATACCAGCGCTTATAGAACCACTAAACTTTTTAGATGAACCACTACTAATACCTCCATTAAAATCTACCCCCGCACCTTCATCGGAATCAAATGAAATACCAAGACCTGCTCCGCCTTGTATATTACCGCCACCACCACTAAAATTAACTCCTGCAGATTGTCCAAATCCAAATCCTCTGTATGAATTATATCTAATCGTATGACCAAAGCTTAGCCCTATACTCCCCATGTCAAATGCCCAAATCTCCGGGCTTACTGTGTTGGTCATTGACAAAGTCCAGTCTTTCTTAACATCCAAATCGGTTTTTATTAAATCACCATCAAAATCATCGGGCACTCCACGCATGTTTCTGTTTACTACCCCGGGGTTCAGGTTCCATCCAAGCCCAACCCAACTCGCCTCATCATCCATGTTTACTCCTGCATTGTAAGCCAGATTGATAGGATAGCCACCATTAGGACCAGGCAGTTCAAATAGAGGGATATTGTAAGTAAAGTCTCCTGAAAAAAGATTGACCATATCCGTGGTGCCAGATGGCTCAAAAGAAGCAACCTCCGGTTGTGCGGGTCCACTGGTTAAGGCATAGGCAGAAACGGGGGCCAATAGTTCTATCAAAAAACACAACAAATAACTTAAAAGAAATATTCTAGCGGTTTTGCCTTTTCTCAGGTTAGAAATTAGTTTCATAGCAATAATTTAGGGAGGTTGTGTAATGCTTTTTGCTTAAATCTGAAGGTAACCGGGTCTCTTGAAAAAAACTTTGGAGATATTTTAAGTGTAAAATCTTCCTCTACACTGTCCGATGCGAAAGCTGTCATAAATGAAACTCGCGAGCTTAAATCATACACTCTTTCGTAAGAATACAACACCGGCTTATGGTGCTTTCCGTTACTAATCAGTTCTAAATCTTCTTTCATCATGTAAGACACATAATACAATCGTTCAAAATACTCGGACTCTTTGCCAATATTCTTTTTCAGTAAATTATCACTACCTGCAATATTGTCTATAGTTACAGCAAAATATCGGAGGTCTCCTACTTCATTTAATTTGGCGGTCAGCTTATCAGCGTTACAGTTTTGGCATAGTGTATAAGCTACCCAATCGTTGGGTAAAAGTCGAACGGTGTAACGATAATCACCCATGTTTACAGTTTTGTTAAGTGCCTCTTCTTTCGCTAACCATTGCTTATACTGTTCAGGTGTAAGTTCTGCCTTCTTACATCCTGATAAAATGACTGTTACTATAAAAATGATACTAACGACCCTCATATCTTTCGTTGATGTATTTTAAAACAGGCTTACTGATGTCTTTGCTTTCCTTTGCGTACATCAAATTGCCGTTACCCGCTGCTCCTAAAATGTAATCGTATCCGTTTTCTTTGCCATAATCTTTCACATACTGATTGATTTGGTTGAATAGGCTCTCCATTTGTTTTTGAGACTCGTTTACATTGTAGCTAGAAAACTCCTCCTTTAACCGGTTATAGTTCTCGTAGGTGCCCTCAAGTGTGTTTCTAACCTCCTCCGACTTACCGTTTAGGGCTTTGTCTTTGCTTTGAAGGTCTAATATTCTGAGCTTCAGACTGTCCAAGATATTTTGTTGCCTCTGCTCTATCTGCTTGAGTTCTTTCTCTTTGTCCATCTTTCCCTTATAGGCATCATACACTACGTTGATGTCTATGTAGGCTATCTTACTTTTTGTAAAGTAATACACTATGCCTGTGCCAATGGCATTAGCTGTGAGAAATAAAAAAAGAAATACGGTAATTGTCGGTTTTGTCATTGCTTATATGTTAATCTTGAATTGGTATCTGAATCTGTCTCCCTCCTTAGTTACAAACTCCAAAATGTAGGGTGCTCCGTTAGTAAGTCCTGAAAAATTATCAGCCAGATAGCTGGCACTTGTTCCATTTTTTACGTCTGTTAGAGGACTAACCTCGTTTATGCCATTGGCGTCTAACACCCTGTACCGCAAGTCTGAATTAGCTGCATTGCCGATAAAATAGTTGCTTACAACAAATCTGAATCCTGCGCTCTGGTGTATATTCAATATTGGCAACCTGCCGGTGTTTTCGAAAGTCAGATAATGAAAATCACAAGACGGCAATACGTAAATGGCATGAGCTCCATACACACGAGGATATGACCATAAGGTAATTTGAATTGTGTCGCAAAGCGAAACGTTAGATGCAATGTAAACTCGAGAACTGGTGGGAGCTATCGTTAGGACAGAAGACTGTCCTGCCAATGTGTCTGTAGCACAGTTGACAGATGAGCCATTAGAGGACGTTTTATGGTACCAATAAGTGTCTGATGAGTATACTGAATCCGCAGAGAGATCGTGAAATACACCGGGGCAAGTAGTGTCAGATATATGAGCATGCAACGTGACTTGTACCGGAGAGCTTATACAACCACCAACGTATTTCAGAGTTCTCATCCAAACTGTGTCTGTTCTCCCTTTTTCAACACTTAAACCAAACGAACCCATATTACCTATTGAGTTGTAGTTCAAGAAAGTGGATGAATAAGCATACTGCGTGCTATCTCCATTTATTCCTACACCAATACTATCCCATACAAACGAAATGGTATCTAGAAAAATAGTAGTCTTTGGAAAGCCAATGGTCGGATTTCCGGGAATTATTTTCACACTTCCCGTCATCCACACACTGCCACTCACACAACCCGTTGTACTGTTCTTACTCCGCACCCATATAGTATCTGTCGCCCCACTCGCCACTATCAATTGCACCTGCCATCTGCCACTGCCCAGTGCCGCTGCTGCCTGCCAACTTCCACTTCCCACTTTATATTCAACCGCATTACCCCCGATGCCTGCATAAACACTATCCCACACAAACGTATAAGCAGTATCGCTGCAAATGGTTTTTGATGCAGGGGTAGTGGGTGCTTGCGGCAACGCCACTCTCGTTATTCTGCGTGTAGCCCAAGCTGCACTATACAAATCCAACTTGTTCAGCGTATCATCTGCCGCCACACTCAGGTTGCGGTTTTTTACAAAGTAAGTCGTGCTGCTGTCAGGTGTCACCGTAATGCTGTTACCCGTGCCCACCAATATACCATTCGCACAACTGATACTGCTGCCAGTGCCGGTGCATTTAATATACCACACCAGCTGCGTGCCATCCACCGTATCGGCTGTCAGCGTTACACTGCTGCCTGCACACACCGTATCGCCTGTGCCACCAATCACCGCCACGCTTACCGTGCCCACATTCTTCGGCTGCCGAGCGTAGTTAAAACTTAAATAATGCGGCCCGGCACGGTACCATGCATTTAAATTAAAACTGGTGTTTCCGTTAAAGTAATAACTGGAAGATGTTAAATCACACGCAGTAGAAAACGGCCAACTTAAAATAACAGTGTAAGTGCTAACAATCAACTGAGGTGTAGAAGAACATCTTACCCTAAATTTATAATTTCCAGCCTGGAGATTCATGTTCATTTTCATATCCAGCCTAAACGAATCATTATCCATCGTCTGTCCGCACCGTTCTCCTGTCATGGGAGGTTGAATGCCATTCCAGTTATACCCAAAAACCGGACCGGCCGTATTAAAGGTTCCTTGGTAATAATTATTCCAACCACGATCATTTGTTATTCTGTATTCTGTTGGGGCCCCAAATACATTATCATGGACATAAGCCTTCCAAAAAGAGTTTCCACCACCCATATCGCCTTCCATTTTACAAATAGATATATCTGCCTTAAATGGCTGTGTTTCCTTATATACTCTGTATTCCCATTTACCCACACTCGAAGAAATTGAATCTAGTTTAGTTATGGCAAACTTTTGTGATGGCTGTGTACCATACGTGTAATCTAAAGCCGATAAAGTTTGTCCTCCATGGTAACCAAGACTCAGTCTTAAAGGTGTATTACATACTATTTTATACATCCCACTTCCTTGCCACCAATTCATTCTGTATTCCGCAGTATAGTAGTTCGTATCTACTACTCCTCCTCCTGGGCACATAGCACAATATCCACTAACAGAATCCGGCTGTCCGTTGGTAAAGGTCCTTGTAAAATCCTTACTCTCATGACCGTAGCTTCCAGAATATTTTTCTAAAGTCCATAAACCGGAGTTATAAATATTATTTCGCCACATCTGGTTTCCATAACTGCTTTTGCTTATTAGTGGTCTGCAAAATACACGGTAGTAAAGCGTAAACGTATCGGTAGTGCCATAGCAGCTGTCACCCAATATATGCACCACACAACTCTGTCCCGTAAAAAACATGTGCTCATTATAAGCACCCCCGCCACAGGTATTATTATCTGCATTTTGTTTCGTAGCAGTAGAGGAGACATACCCTCCGTATTGCTGGCAATGCAATTGTATCTTTCCTGTGCCGCAGGTTTTCAATTCATAAATTAATTCATTGGTATTGCTCAGGCCCAATGCAGAATCATAAATAGTAAAGCAATGGAAGCCTGTCTGTGTCACTGTCACACTTTTCCATTGGTCGGTTGCGGGCTTGTTGCCTCTGCTCACAAAACTGGGATTGCCATTACATACAAAGTTGTTAGTAGGTAAGCATTGTGCGCCTAACTCTGCCGTGTAACACAAAATAGCGCCACAGAGCAAAACTTGTAGAAGGTGTCTCATATATTGGGGTTTTACAATTAAAGAGAGACAAACGAAAAAATCAAATCATTCTCGCCATAAAACAGTAACCCTTTTACAATAATCGCTCATTGGCAAACCTGCCCCTGCGCATTCACATTCACCGGCACACACACATCCTCGGGTCCTATCAGTCGCACTATCAGTGGTGCCCCCGCAATATCCGCCAATGGTTTATTAAGCACATCCATCGACCCGTCATTATCCGTATCAAAACTTAACAACACCTGCACCACATACTGTCCCACACTTCCTGTGGGCGTTCCATGCAGTAAGATAGCACTATACTCCCCCGCTACATATGGGTTTTGTCCGGGGCTTAAAGTCCAGCACATTCCGCAAGGCAAATTGCTCACCTGCTCTAGTTTCATTTTATATACCGACTTCTTTACGCCATACACTACCACCGAATCATACGTTTTGAATGGTAAGGCCACATTCGTCAACTGACCCAGTTGCATACAAGGCAAGGCTTCACTGCCGGCAAAGGCAGTAAGCCCAGGGTTATTGTAATCTTCAAAAGCTAAAATGCCACTATTGTAATTAGTGCACGGCTGAGCAAAAACCCCCATCAACAAACAAACTCCAATAGTTGTAAAAACCAGGTACTTCATAGCAGGAATTTTATATGTAAGCCTATCTCCCTCGTACTGTTTTACTAAAAAAAGTAAAAAAATCCATCCCTCAAAAACTTTTTAAAAAATGTAATATTTAGTAGCACTTTTATCCATTTTTTGAACAACCCCCTTTGTCCATCTTGGTTAACATAATTAATGGTTAAAAATAAGGCCTTTTTCAGGCTATTCTCTCACGATTGGGGCAGTTGAACGACCACGACTGTAGTTTTTCTTATAGGGGCCTTATCACGCAACCATTTTTAGGGTTTGTAGGCTATGGCCGCACCAGCATAAATTTGTAGGCTCCTGCTATGCCCCTGGTGCACATTCTGCGCATACCTTTAAAGCTGATAAGGGTGCTGCTGCGCAGTTTTTTCATGCGCTTCGCTTTGAAAGTTTGCAGCCGCGGGGGCATTTCATCGTAGATGGCTTTGTGGATGCTTTCGTCCAGTTTTCCAATGCTTTGGGTTTGAGGGGACATGTTTTGTACAATGTTTCACTGCTCCATTAGTTTTTTTTTAAGTAGCCCTTGCTGTTGGTCCTATGCTTCCATTGTTAGCTTCATTCCACATACCAGTAATACCATCTTTGGAAATGAAATGAAAGTTTAGATGTACGGTAACCAGTGGTCTATAGTTTGGATAGGTAATATCGGAATCCTTTTAAAGTAAAAGTATTGCACCCTTATTTTTAATCAGTTGTTATACTGTCAAACTTAGCGAGAAGAATTGCAGATTGCATTTTGAGAAAATGAAATGGATGATTTCTAAGCAGCTGAGATTCTAAAGTTTTTATCAACACATAAAACAATTTTCAATCCGTATCTCCGACTGTAAACCAAACTGTAAACCGGAATAAAAAACGGGTTTCAGAAAACTCTGAAACCCGCGTCAATACTACGTCTGGGTGAGAAGATTCGAACTTCAGACCTCTTGCACCCTATACAACAATCCAGATAATGGTTGGAAGGTTGCTGTAGCCTAAAGCTATTCAGATTAATTACCCATTGCTCTTCGGTAAAAAAGTTGCTCGTTTTTTCTTCGCCATCCACTACATAAAATTGCCTTACACAACCATCCAGAACGAAATAAGCTTCGGTGGAGATTTGTCCTTCCCTTAGCAAAACGGTTCCCTTTTTATATTCCCTGATGGTCATGGTTTCAACTATACCTTCAATCTCTTCTTTAGAAAGAGGCATTATTCGTTGAAAATATTTCAGGAGTTTGTCTTCCATTTTGTGTCTGTCTGTTTGGTCCCACTAAATTTTTAGCCGCTAATTATTGAATTGCGGGTGCTATCAACAATCTTCAGCAAGTTAGTTGGAAAGCCAACATGGCAAAGCTCAGATTTTACTCTTTTATTACTTGGAGAAAATTGATTATCAGAATTTCACCTTTGATAAAAAAGTGAAAACGCATGTTAGTCACGGTAAACAACCGAACCGAAACAATAAATTCGATAAAAATGCAGACTTTAAATTACCCATTGGAGATTTATACTGTGCTGGTTTACAATCGAATACGATTGTATACGAAATTTTTAACCCGGTATACAGCCGTATTATTGCGAGCCAAAGAAAATTTTATTGACCTGCGTTTCCAAAAACACCTGTTGACCACTACAGGATTGGAAACTTGGCTTTTCCCTGATGCCTGAATACGAAAGTAACTACAGGCATACAACCGAATACGTTAGTAAACACATGTCAACTCCATTAACTGAAAAACAAAAACAGGTAACTCTGGCGTTTACGTAAGACTACATTGTTAACATCAGAATGCAATTGCTGAATGTAGGTTGAATACAATGAATATTAAAACAACCACACCAATTGAAACTAGTAGGAGTTACGATTTCTCTACCTTTAGAAAAATTCTTCTGATAACACCGTTTTGTTCTATAGCTTTTACAGTGAGCACAAGTTTATCTGCCCCCTCCTTATAAAAAACACGAGAGTGTATTTTCTTGATAAAGCCAACTTCCAAATCACCTTTGAAAACTTTTACTGCCTTATCATCATACTCATTAGCATGGTCAAGTTTATAGGTAAGCCTGTCGCCAACCTTTACCGTACCGGCTGGCAATTTAACCTCAGTTAAGTGAGCTAAGTCTGTCAGAAAATATAAGCCGTTAACAGGGTTGTAATCAGCCAGAAATTCAAAATTATCGGTTGGCAACAAACCCTGAGTATGCGCCAGCATATAATACTTATCGTCTTTCTGGTAAGGGTCAATTTCCCAAAAATCGTAGAAGGATTGTATATCGCTACGCTCCGATTTCATTAAGCGCTGTGCAAAAACATCCAGCACCGTTCCATTGTAAGTTTGCTCTAAATCAGGAAACTCGGTATAGGTAGAAAAACCTTCCTTCTGCGCTTTTTCGACACCTTGTTTGTCGTATTGGAAGGTGTATTTTCCTGTAGGATGTTTCTTTAAAACACCAATTACATGGCGCACCTTGCCCTGACCTCTTTTCCAACTTAGATAAATTGCTTCGAAGGAATGCATAGCCAAATGTAAGCGCATTTACCCAAAATACCTTTGCAACAAACTTTGAAACAATTGCTCTAACTCCTGCTCGCTTTGGCGTTGTTTGCTGCGCAGTTGCTTGGTTTGGTTCACTATATCGGCAAATTTTTGTTGGAGGGAAAGTGGAGGAAGAGGAATGGCCAATCCATTTATTATTCTCAAGTTGAGATTCATCATTGTAACACCTTGTGCTGCATTTTCAAGTTCTTTTATAAATGAGTTACTGCTCATTACATAAATCAAATATTGCGGATGAATGTTTGCACCTGGTCTAATGAACAAACTTCCTGTTCCACAAAACCATCCATTTTCTCTTTCCGTAATCAATGCGCATCTGCCCATTTCTCCACGTCTGCCCATTATTACATCGCCAACTTTTAAATGATAGTTGTTTAGCGTTTTAAACTTCTCAAGAGTTATTGTTTGTTTTCTATCCGGCATAATACTTCCTTCTACAATGTGCTTTGGATTTATTAGAGGAATTCCATCTGTAACGTAATCCTCTTCATGCAGTTGTGTTCCGAAAGGACCGATTTGAGTGTCAGCAATTGTTTCCAACTTCTTCACCTCCCATCCCTTTTCATTTTTTACCGGGTCGCCAAAGAGGGTGAGGAAGGTGCTTTGCAGAAATTGCTCGGTGAGGGCGTTGGCTTGTTTGCGTTTTTCGCGGGCGGCATCTACCTGCGAAAGTATGGCAGCAATTTTTTGTTGTTCGGGGAGTGAGGGGAGTGGGATTTTACTTTCTAATACCTTCTTGTGGGACAAATGCTTTACCGTAACGAAAGGAGTAGCATCCTCTATTTCTTTCAACCGCTTTCGCAAAGCATATTTTATATAACTCGATGATGCCATTGCTTCATCTACAATTAATTTCATTACCCGCTGATTAAGTAATGCATCAACTCCGCGCCATTCAACCAAATTAAATTCACCGTCCATACCAATTAGCAAATCTCCCTTTCTTACAATAAAGGTTTTATCGTAATCGCCATTATAGTAAGTATCCGTTTGCCCTTCTTTTAAATTCCTAATCCTTATTAATGGAAACCCTTCGCTATCATTAAACAGATTAGAGTCAAAAGGGAACCCGGTTAGCGCCTTTGCAAAGTTTGCGACTTCTGTTTTAATCATCACAAACTCTTCTTGATGTTCTTAACGTAAGTGGCAATTTCTTCCTCTACCAATAGCAGTTTATCCATCAGCAGCTCGGGGGCTTCGTAAGTAACAGTTTTGTGCTCTACGGGTTTGTAGCGGCTTAAGCTGAGGTCGTATTTGTTGTGGCGTATTTCATCGGCAGCTACACACACTACTTTCGGGTTCTTACTTTTTGTGGGCTGCTCTTTCCGTTTCCATTCCTTTAAAATATCGGGTATATCGTTATCAGTAATTTTCTGGCGCTTGTCGTCCAGCGAAAAACCATCGGCCTGCATATCGTAAAACCAAACGTTTTTGGTTTCGCCCCCTTTGGTAAACAGCAACACTGCCGTGCTTACCCCCGCATAGGGTTTAAACACTCCGCTGGGCATACTTATAATGCCATCGAGGCGACATTTGTCCACCAGTATTTTGCGCACATCCTGATGCGCGTTGCTGGTGCCAAACAGCACGCCATCGGGCACAATAACTGCCGCGCGCCCACCAGTTACCAGCAGTTCGTAAATCAGTTCAATAAACAGCAGTTCGGTTTTTTTGGTCTTTACCCGAAAGCGCTCGTTCATGTCGTTGGCATCAATGCTGCCCTTAAACGGTGGGTTGGCCAGTATTACATCGTAGCAGGCGGCTTCGGTAAACGCTTTGGTGAGCGTATCGCCATAGCGGAAGTTGGGGTTGTCAATGCCGTGCAGCATCAGGTTCATGGCGCCAATACGCACCATGGTAGGGTCGAAATCGTAGCCGTTAATGGCGCGGCTTTTTAAAAACTCGTGCAGGCGCTTGTCGGTAATTTTATCGCCAATCAGGTTGTGCGGTTTGCCTTCGTCATCGTAGGAGAGCACATCGGCACTGGTGTTCATTTCCAGAATGTGTTCGTAAGCCGCTACCAAAAAGCCACCGGTGCCCGCAGCAGGGTCGCAAATGCGCTCGCCAATTTTGGGGTCGGCTAATTGTGCTATCAGGCGAATGATGTGGCGCGGTGTGCGGAACTGCCCGTTTTTGCCCGCAGTGGCTAACTGCCCCAGCAGGTATTCGTAGAGGTCGCCCTGCACATCAATGTTCTGCTCGCTGATGTGCATGTCCTCAATAATGCGGACGGCTTCCTGCAACAGCGTGGCTTTGGGAATAATGAACACCGCATCTTTCATGTATTGGGTAAACGATGAGGTTTCGCTGCCGAGGTTACGCAGAAAGTCGAACACCACATCGCGCACAAAGGGCAGCATTTCTTCACCGGGCAGTTGGCTGAAATAGCTCCAGCGGCATTTGTCGCTGGTCTTTTCTTTTTTGCGGGCGAGTGCATCGGGGGGCGCTACTTCAAACACCGATTTATACGGCTGGCTTTTGCGCTTGGCGCTGGCAGCGCGGGCGTTGTCCATGTCCTCTAAGCGCTTCAGGAAAATGAGGTAGCTCATTTGCTCAATAGCCGTTAGCGGATTGCTGATGCCGCTGCTCCAGAATAAATTCCACAGCGCATCAACTTGCGATTTTAGTTTGGGGTTGGTGAGCATTTAGAGTTTGATTACAGCGGTTAGTAGGTTTACGCTTGCCTCTAAAACTTCTTTAAACTCCTTAATTGGTTCAAGGGCATTAAAAACTGCACAAAGACTACCTAAAACAGAGTTAAGATACTCAAGGAATTTTTTAAAAACCTCTCGAACTTTTTTTTGCGTAAAATCAAGAAGATTACGTTTAACTACCGTTTTGACTTGAATCCAAAACTCCTGTAACAAATTGAGTTTTGTCTCCAAACTTTTTCCTGTCATGCCTACTTTTTTTAAAGCATTATGAAGTTTATCTTTAGGAGCTACGTAATATGTTTTTTTATCGATCCGCTTTTTGGTAGCCTTTAAAAACTTACTGTATCCTTCAAAAGCTTCTTCATAGTTTTTTTTTATAAGAAGGGAATATCTTGAATTTGTATCGCTATGAACAGAGTAATGTTTATCCAAAAGTGTAGTTAGGTTACACTCCCTTTCATTAAGAAAATAATCAAGTCCTTCGGGAAGTTGACTGAGGAATTTGTATACAAGATTCAAGTCATCTAATCTTTCCTGAGACTTTGGGTCGAAATAATAATAATAGAGAACCATTGTTGCCATAAGTCATAATTGTTTACAGTTATAGAATAAAGTCCACAGCGCATCTACTTGCGATTTTAGTTTGGGGTTGGTGAGCATCTAAATGATACTTTGTTCAAAGACTTTTAAAAGATGGCTAGCAAATACTATTTTTTCGTAAGCTTCAACTTGCCCAATTGAAATATTAGCATGCCCAACGGGGTTACGAATCCCTATTACTGAACCTTCATAGAGTTTCATATAACCAAGCTGTATGTTCTGACCGGTTTGAGTTGACACATCTGCTAACTTGAAAGTGGGATTATTTACAGAAAATGCAGAGGTCATTAAAGCGGCTCCGTCTAATTCTTTGCTTGTTCTCGCCTTATATTCTTTCTTAATTATGTCGTTTAACTCGATCATTACACTTCTTACTGCCTCAGCATACTGTTTAACCTTAAAATTTTTCTCAACGATATTTTGGAATTTAGGGTGAACTAAACCCCATAGCTCCTTACTTAATTCATTAATGTAGGAATCAGGATTGGGTAATAGTTCATTTGTTACGTCCCGGCACGATTCCGCGAATTCACTGTCACTCTTTATTCTAAATTTCTCCTCGTAAAGTTTGATTTCATCGTCAAGAAGCAAAGTTTCTGTTATTCTCAAAAGAGAAATTGATTCATGCGTTATTTTATGCCCATTAATAAGTATGGCTTTTTCGCTTGCGTATGGGTTTAGATACTCTTTTTCAAGGACTGATTTGGACACTATTTTGCGCATTTCTGTTTTCTTGTTCTTTCCTCCCTTTGGGATGAAAGTTACAATCACATTGTAACGGGCAAACTTTACTTTATCTCTTTTTTCTATGCTCGAGTGCAGTCCATAGTTTTTTATACAATTCTCCATGAAGCGAAGAGCTTGTAATTGTTCTGTTTGCCATGCATGATGTTCTGCACTATACCATTGTTTGTCATTTGCTAACAGAAGCATTGATGCAACATCACGAAGCACATTTTCACCGGGCGTACCGAATGCCACTATTTTTGGAGGTTCTACTGCCTTGGTAAAACGCAGTGCGGCACTAGCCCCGAAAGTATCTGAAAGAAAAGTAAGTGTTCGAGACCTAATCTCCGCAGCTTCATTTTGGCTGTATGAACGATCTTCTAAGTTTCTTTCAATCATTGAAGAAAACTCACCGATGAACATTTGCAAGTTTTTCAAAGCATCGTCTCTTCTTTGCTTTGGGAGGCCTAATCCTTGGTAGAAGAGCTTCATTCTTCTAATTCTATCTTCTTCGACATCAATCTTTTCTAAAAATTTCATAGGTATCAGCTTGTTATACTAGTTCGGTGATGGTGAGCACGGGTTACACTATTCTTCCTTTAATTATTGAATACAGGTTCATTATTATCCTATCATACTCACGTGGTAACAACAAAAATTTCCGTTTTAGATAATGAGCCAAACCAGCAACAAATACTGCATCTCTGTAAGCAATAGCATGTTGAATTACGACATTGCAAACAAAGTCTTGAGTTTCGTGAACTGGGATGTTTGTATAAAGTTTGTGTAGAAAGTCACCCACTGTCTGAGTTACAACTCTCCAATCTGTAACCATGTTTCCTGATAACATCGGCAGAACTGTTTCAAAGGGACGATTAAGTGTAAATTTGGACTCTTCAAAACATAACCAGAGTATTTCTGCATTTATATAAAGTCCAGTATATCTGAAAATGTATAGCCTGGTCATCGCTCTGTTAAACTTCTCAAAACTTAGCTTGCCATTTACATACAAGTAGTATAGAAAGGCTGAGGATGAAATGCCATTAATTTTATGCTCCTGAAAAATATAAGAGCGATAAACACCGTCATCACTCAAAACTATTGCACTAGTATCCTCAGCAATTAAAGCGGTTTCGTAGAATGACTCCCCGAATAATCTGTAAAAATGTTCTCTATCCTTCTCAGGGATTGTTAAAATACGATTGCAAGGAAGAATCTTACAGTTTTTCTCGACCCATACCAAAATACCTTTTAAATAGTTTACATTCTTTTCTATTGCTTCCTTGGTCACTTCATTTCTGAAATATCGACCGTTATGTTTTCCAATTGAAATGAAACCATTTTCGCTGCTACTTTCGCACTTATTTATCTCCTCTCGCAACACATCAACAGTTGAACTTGAAACCTCAAACAGTATAGTTGACGGCACTATATCGTCTAACAAATTAAGTTCTGATAAAGTGAGTAAGCTTGTGATGTCGAGCAACAACCTTTTGCTTGCATATAGTTTACTCGTTGACAATAAGTATTCATTATTAATTGCAGCGGCTGATATAATCCCGAATTCCTTTGACATAAGCCAGCCCCATACCTCAATGGGATTTTGCTTCCTGAAACTTGCAATACTTCCTATAGGTAATGAGCCGGATTTATAGAAGCCATATAATTGTTCGTCAAAACTATATCCTTCGTCTAAAATATCTGTAATAGGCTTTAGCTTTTCCAAAGAATCTTTCGTGTCTTTCTTGAGGTCAAAGACAGTTATCCCTTTTGTGGTAATAAATTTGGTTCCCAGAAGTTCATAACTCTCACGGTTTGCATAAGAAAATTTGTGAAGAATGTTTGTAATGGTGTAAGATCTTGGCTTCCCAAAATCCTGCTCAATATCAAACCTTTCACCCACCTTTTTACCAAGCATAGCTTGGCTGAGTTTGTCATCTATGTTCCTTTCTCCACGTTCTGAATGTATCGACTTATACTTAAGGATTGTAAACGCTATGCTGTTACCTGCTTCGTCAATAACAGTGACAGTTGAATCTGGAACTACCGTCTCAAAATTTAATAACTTACTCCAATCCGGCTTCAGCTGCAATCCTAGTTGTATAAAGTTTAGGTGCGTTTCTCCATTTGAGTAATCATCTCGCCTGGCTTTGTATGCTATTTCCATAGCCAATTCAGTTTTACCAATCCATCCGTTCAAAAAGGACAATCTGAATTGTAGATGAATTGGAAACTTCGAGTAATCCTCAATTAGTGAAAGAGTATTGCCGAGTTTAGTTTTATCCCCGACTCTGAAAAACAAGTTCGAGAGCCGCGCGATTATTGGATAAGAATTTGGATTGGTTGTAAGGCATTCCTCACAAATTCGAATCGCAGAATTTAATTCCCCCAAATTTTCATAAACATAAGATTGAATTTCTACGACCTCTGGTAGTAATCCATTTTTCTCTATTATCTTTTTGGAAAGTTCAAGAGTCTTTCCCAGATCCCCAGAGTTTACATAAGAGTGCAGAAGTTTTTGGTTAAGAGGAGTAAATAATGAATCATCCGCTATTCTAGAATAAAGCTCTCCGGCTTTTTCAAATTCATTAATTTGAAAAAATCTTTCCGCCAACTCAAATACAATCCTGTTTTCAGTATCTTCAGTAACCAGCGTATACGCTTTATAAAGATTTTGCCGAGCTCCATCAATATCCTTATTCTCTACCAACACAAAAAACAAATCTAGGTAAGCAAAAATGTTAGTGTCATCCTTCGCTATTTCTTTATTACCCAGTTCAATTGCTTCTGCGATTTTATCGTTTCTGCTTTTAAGCTTTATTAATAATGAAGTCGCTTCTTGTCTTATTCTACTATCGTTAGCATTTTCAGAAAGTAAAGTGAGTTTTTCTTCCGCTTGATTTTTGTTACCAGTTTGAATTAAGCATTCACAAATCGCTACATCAATTAGTTCATCCTTTGAGTCAAGTTCTTTTAACTTTTCGAAGTAGCTCTTAGCTTCAGAATGATTGTTGTTCTCAGTTAGACTTATCGCTAAATGCCGGATTGTAAAATACTCGTTCGGATTTAGTTCATATGCCTGTTTAATATCTTCAAGGGCTCCCTGATTATCGTTGATAAATTTTTTCGCTATCCCTCTATTTACAAACCACCACCACCGGTATTTTTCAAGATCTTTCCCTTTTATTTTTCCAATTGCTTCGGTGAGAAATGCAATTCCTTCTTTGACCTTATTTTGTAATTGCTCCCCCAACTGTTGGGTCTTCAATAATAAGGGATCCTTAATTTCTTCAAGTAAAAGCGTTCCCAATGCGGCAAGGATTTGTGGATCTCTATCGGTGCCTTGTAATGAATCTCTTAATACTTGTTCAGCACTATCAAACTCACCATAACTTTTATATTGCTTAAAAAGCGAATAACTAATTGCAGAATTCTTTGCAATAATATTGGGTATGCGTTTGATAGTTATTTCAAATTCTTCTTTACTCTTAATTGATTCAAATAATGCAATCCATGCATTAGTATTCCCTGGATCCTTACTAATTGATTTTTCCGCGAATTCTCTTGCCTTGTTATCCTCGTTAAGGAGTGAAAAGCCTAAGGCGGCAAATCCCAATGCTTTTGAATTGTCTGGGTTATACTCAACAGCTTTGGTAAGGTATTCTCCGGCTTCTTGTTCTCTATTTAAATTCAATTTACATATTCCAATATTGGCTAGAACTTTGTATTTTAATTCGGAGTCAACCTTTTCCCATTTACTTTTCTTGAATGCTTCCAAAAACAAGAGGGCTTGTTGGTGATTGTTCGAATTCATTAATCCAGTGGGGAATTCGAGGTCTTCAATAAATGAAGGCTTTAATAGCTTAGCGGAATCTGCCTGATGTAATTCAAGTAATTGATCCAATTTACTAACTACCTCGATTTCTTTTGGCTTTCTGGTTTCTTGAATAACCTCTTCAAATTCTTTTTTAAATTCTACAATCTCTGCGTTAAGATCAACTGACTTGTTCTTCAATCCTTTTAAAAGTGGATTAGTGTGTAGGTTATCATCAAGGGAAATTTGAAATGCAAATGCATTCTTCTGGTAAATTTCTAACTTAAAACTGTCCTCTATTTCCTTTATCGCGAATAATCTTATAACTTCTTTATCCTTTCGTCTAAGCTCAATCAAACGATAAAGAGTTTCTAAATAGCAATAATTGAAATCATCTCTTTGGTTAGCAATGCCGATCTTTTTAGCAATAGCATAAAATTTAAAGTCCTTTTCTAATTGACTCTTGCCCCAATTAGTAAGAGACAGGACGGCTCTTATTACTGGACTGATTATATATTTTAAAAAAACAAAGCTCATAGAGACTTATTACGCCACTAACTTTTTAGTCAAATCCATCAACTGCTTAATATCCTCTTCGCTAAACAAACGCTCCACGGCATTCAAACCAAAATTATTAAAGGGAGCTTCGTATAAATCTGCCGGTTCAATTTTGCGTTTTTCTAAAAACACATTTTGCACCGTGCGCAAAAATTTGGTTTGGTCGGCATTGTAGTTATGCTCCAGTATAAAAGCGTCAAAAGCCCTGCGCACAATTTCCTCATAAGTAGGAAGGTGCTCTAACTGCAACAGGTGTTTTAAAAAGTCAACCAAACTGCCCACGCGCACACCAAATGCTTTCAGCATGTTGTCTTCATCTAAGTTCAACTCTTCGTTGCACAGTTCGGTTTCGAGGGTTTCTTCCAAGTGCGCCAGTTCTTCCCAGCTTACCTGTTTGCCTTCTTTCAGTTTTACAATAGTGGGGTGCTGCTGCGCCAGTTGCTCTACTTTTTCTTCCACGCGCTTTTTGTATTCCTCCACCATCAGTTTGTAGCTGCCCTTTTTTACAATTACCCACTTGCGCGCTTCTATCACATCGTCCAGCCCCAGTTCAAAGGGTTCGGTTTTGCGCTCGCGTTTGTATTTCATCAGCGGGGCTAATGCCTGCCTTGCTGTGGTAAGTTGGCTGTGCGTGGCTTTCTGCCAAAACTCTCCACTGGTTATTTTTTCAATCAATGCTTTGTGCGGAGCCACCTGCGGCAGATTGGTGGGCAGCAGTGCCACATCTTCGGTAATAGATTGTAGCAGAGCGGTTACATCGGGCGTGGTGTTGTTGGCTTTTGCCTGCAACAACTGTAAACTAAAGCGCTCCATTTTGCTGGTAAAAAATGCTTCAGCCAGGTTTACGCCCGCTACAAAGCGCAGCAACGGAGCTACTTTTAAGCGGAGCAATTCAGTTTTTTGCGGAGTAATAAAACTCCAGAACTCATCCTCAAACACATCGCGTATGTTTTTGAGTTCCTTTTTTACTGTAAACGATTCCAGCGGTATGCGAGCAACATCTGCCCGCAGGTCGGCCACCACCTGCGTATAGTCTTCGCCTTTGGCATTCAGCAGCAATTCGAGTTTACTCAACCTTGTATTGAAGATGGTCACCAGCACGGGCACTTGTCCGCTTTGCTGTTCTTCCTTCTTCATCATGTTGTAGTGCTCAAAGTTTTCCCAATAGTCAATAATCAGGAAGTTGTCCTTGGTTTGGTTCGGCAGCCATTGCAGGTTTTTGCAGGCTTCGAAACTGCGTGTGCCGCGCCCAATCATTTGCCAGAATTTTATTTGCGAGCCAACGGGTTTCATAAACGCGAGGTTCATTACCTCGGGCACATCCACACCGGTATCGAGCATATCTACCGAAATAGCAATGCGCGGAAAGTTTTCTTTTTTAAACTGGCGCAGTAAATCTTTAGCGCGCTCGGTTTTAGAATCAATTACCCGCGCCAGCAATCCGCGATGTTCGGGATACATATCGCTGAAGGCTTTTTCTAACCGCATGGCGTGGTCGTGCGTAACGGCAAACACAATTGTTTTTGCCGGCAATTGTCCGCTCGCATCTTTATAGCACATGTCCATAAATTCTTCCCACTGTCGGTAAAGCGTATCGGTGTTGGTTACCTTGCGCTCTAAGTCGGTTCCTTCAAAGTTGATATTCTCAGGGTCAATGCCGCGTTCGCGCAGTTGGTTTTGTTCTTCTTCACTCAGGTCAATTCCTTTAATTCCTTTGCGCTGAAATTTTGTTTGTGCGGAATACACATTGAAGTCGGCTAAGTAACCGTCTTTTACCGCCTGCTCGTAGGTGTAAAGAAAAGTAGGGACATTGTTAGTGCAATCGAAAAACCGGAAAGTGTCGCGGTCAATAAAATTAGCGGGCGTAGCAGTCAAGCCAATCTGCACCGCATCAAAGTAAGCCAGCACATCGCTGAACTTGTTGTAAATGCTGCGGTGGCACTCATCGGAAACAACCAAGTCAAAATATCCGGGTGAAAATTTATCGTAGCAAAGCTCTAACGTTTGTAAAGTAGAAACCAACACACGGGCGGCTTTAATTTTGTTGCTTTCCTGAGGGTCATCGAGCGTATGCGTTCGCGGGCTTCGTCCGGTAAAAATTCTTTAAAGCCATCGTTCAAAGCCTGGTCTACCAAACTATCGCGGTCGGCTAAAAATAAAACACGCTGCGCCTGCCGTGCGCGGATAAACACATCAATCAGCGACATGGTGGTTCGGGTTTTACCCGTTCCGGTGGCCATTACTAAAAGGGATTTGCGTTTTTTGGTTTGCTCCACGTTTTCGCAAATCCTTCGTATGGCTTCCGCCTGATAAGAGCGATTGGTGATGTTGTCCTTAATTTTTACCGAGCTGAGCGGTAGTTTATTTTGCTGCAAATACAGCAAGCGGTTTAAGTCTTCGCGGGTGTAAAATCCGGCAACTAATCGTTCAGGATAATTCAGCGTATCCCAGAAATAGATTTCCTCTCCGTTGGTCATAAACGCAAACGGGCGGAAACTCTGTTTCTTTTCAATGGCCAGTATGTATTTGTAAACCTGCTCTTTGGCTACTTTGGCATCGCGCTTGGTGCGCTTGGCTTCCACCACTGCCAGCACTTCTCCGTTTTCGCGCATCAATACATAATCGGTAATCCCGTTTACGGCAGCTACTTCATAACCATCAATGGGAATTTCAAAACCCACTTGTGTACGGTCGTTCAAATTCCATCCCGCTTTTTCTATAAGGGGGTCAATGAGGTTATAACGCGTTTGAGATTCGTTCAGGGTGTAGTGCACGGGTTTCCTGTCACTGATGATGGAAACGAATATAATTTTTATACATCACCATAACTGACACCATAATCAAGCAATTCGTATAAAAGTTACCTGGTTTTCGGCAGTTAAAAATGGGGGATACAAAAAAAACTTGCTCCCTTATCACAGGTTCAGATAAAGCTTAAATCAAAGTTTCTCCGCAGTCCTAAGCTGCTTCATAACAGGCTTAACCTGCTTAAGAATGAATGCAAAACAAAGCGTTCCTACCAAAATGGTGAAAGCGGGGCTTTTAATAATTTCTACAAGGTCACTGTTTTTCATTTGGTATGAGTTTTAATGAGGGTAATG
Source organism: Bacteroidota bacterium (assembly GCA_016715625.1). Classification (GTDB taxonomy): domain Bacteria; phylum Bacteroidota; class Bacteroidia; order Chitinophagales; family LD1; genus Bog-950. The sequence goes on along the minus strand of JADJZU010000020.1, from coordinate 29,897 downwards.
AGGGTGTAGTGAGCGGTTCGTCTTGGGTCAATGCGTAAATAATCGCTCCTACTCCTATGAGCAGCATGACTATCACAACAATAGTAAACAGACTAGGATTACTATTACTATTATTCTCCAACGGGAAATGTGTTTGTTCGATTAACATTGGCTATCGTTTTAGTTTAAAGGAATGAATCATCGCTGTAAGTAAATCTATTGGGCTGTTGTAGGTAATACGAAGTTTTTGGCCATCCGGGGTAATTATTTCATCATTCCGTCCCTTGAGCTGCTCGAATAAGTTGAGCAATGCCAAATTATTTAGAATGGAAGGTTGTGACTCAATTGTCTGCAACGTATGCACCAGAGCGGCATTTTCTTTTCTCAGCCGCTCGAAATCATCATCTGCTCTTATGTTGTCAGCATTAAGCAGAATCCGCTCGGCATGTTCAGAGAGTGTTGTTCCTAATTTTTCTGCCTCTTCTACCAGTTTTTGCTTTTCTCTTGCACAAATACGGACACTAAGTATGGTTTTCGGGTTGTTGTCTGTTGGTTCCATTTTATTTGATTTTATTTTTTTCTAAGTAGTTGATGATAGATTGTCGATTGTAGTAGTTCCGGTTTCCTATTTTGCTCGCGATTATTTTTTTGCTCTTGCGCAGGTCCCACAGAGAGGTAGCCCCTCGCTGAAGCAGTTCTCGGGCTTGCTCCTCCGTCAGCCATTCACCAAGGTCGGTGTGATGAGTAGTTGGCATACCCTGTACCATTGCGCAAACTCGATCTATCTTACGATGAAGCCTTTCAAATTCTTCAAATATTTTTTCAAAATTCATACTGCGAAGAAAATACTACTTCTCAGCAGTGTTAAATTTTCGATCAGTAAATCCGGATGGAAAAAAGAAGGGGTGTGAAAATTCTTCCGGATTTTATTTGCTAAAAAATTTTTCCTTCCACAAAATTTTTCATGCGCTCAACGACAACCTTATTATAGGTATCCGCTTTCACATGCTTATCCTCGTATTGGGGAAATAGATGAGGCGCAAGCCATTGAAAAAATGGAAGTAGCAGCATATAATTGTAAGACTCCGAAAAGCTATCCTTATAGGGTTTTCTTACTGGTAGATCTTTGTCAATATCCATCAGAATTAATCGTTGCCAAAAAGGCAAATCGAATTCAAGTAGCTTCATTATTATACCCTTCCCTTCATCCCGTTCAGGTAGCCTCATTCCGTGCAAAGCAGCATGTAACTCAATCTTATTCTGTTCTTTATTCACACTTTCATACATATTCATCTCATCGTCAAACTTATTCAACATAGACGTAAAGTGTTGAACCGTCTTAAAATCACCAGGAAATTTTTGAGAGTAATTAACTGTAATACTTTTTATTTTATCACGGTTGCTCTTGTAGTAACCGAGAACCTGTCCTAACAACAACTTTTCGATAAGTGAATTGGAAAAGAGATCATTCTCTGGAGGGAAACTTTCTCGCACAAGATCTCTAGCTTTAGTAATTATCTTTAAAAGCACAAAACGCCTAGGGATTAAATATAAAGCACGTAAGTAATTCAGGTTTTTGTTGTTCTGCCTTTGTGCCTCTATTACATCTTTGGTGGTGAAAGGTTGTCTAATTAAGGAATAAGCATCTCCATAAATTCTTTCCTCTGAAGATTTACAATTCTTCGAATCCAGAAACTTAACTATGTAAGCAACATGCATTGTTACGCAAGCAGCATTAATAAACAATTCTGGTGCGACATTTCTACTGTCTTTGGCAAAAACAATAGCTTGAGATACCAAACTATATCCGGTTTCTGCAGAATGACCATAACTAGCATTCAGATTATCGCTGCTAATGAGCTTAAACTTTGTACTATCTGGTAGAAGAACTTTTTGATTGGGGAATTTACGAGCAATTTCGTTTTTTGACATTCCTGATTCAGAATTTATCAAGAACTCTGTCTTTTCTTTTTGCTCTACAATTTCCCATATGAAGATAGGCTCATCATTTGATGAACCATCCTTAATACTCACTAAATCTCCTATTGAAAAAGTCTTCTTTTCCATATCAAAGCAATTGATCCAGTTTTTGTGCTGCCTCTTTCAACATGATATTTGTTACCTTGGCATAGATCTGAGTAGACTTTATACTGCGGTGTCCCAGCATTTTTCCGGTTGATTCTAAAGATATACCGTTTTGCATAAAAATGGTGGTAGCGGCTGTGTGTCGGGCAACGTGATGAGACAATTGCTTTTTTATTCCAACCAGATTTGCAATCGTTTTTAAGTATAAATTTAATTTCTGTTGAGATAACCGTGGCAAAACATAGCCGGTTATTTTTCTTTCCTCCTCATACTTATTATACAGTTCCAGAGCTTTCTTCAGCATTGGAATTTTATTGTGTTCTCCGGTTTTCTGCTGTGTATAAACTATCCAATTGCGTTTCCCCTCCAATTCGATGTTGTCACTTCGCAGATTCACAGCATCACTATGACGTAAACCTGTATACACAGAAAAAAGAAAAATGTCTCTTACTCTTTCCAAACTTTCATTGTCACACAAATCGTGTTCTTCCAGTTTCTTAAGTTCGGCAGATGTAAGATAAGTTAATCGCCCCGGCTCAGATTTAAACTTAAAATCCTTGTAGGGATTTTTTTCAAGAAGATTTTGGTCTACTGCTTTGTAAAACATTGTTTTCATCTTCGTGTGATATTTGTTAGCTGAGTTTTTTCTTAAGCCCTTTTTTTCTGTAATGCTTCTATTAATAAGGTAGTTATCAAACTCCTTAACAAACTCCGGATCTGCTTCCGCAACCAGCATTCGTTTCTCTCCATTAGCTTCAAGAAACTTCTTGAGATGATGGATCGTTGATGTGTAGGTTTGCTTTGTGGTGGTTGCATATTCAGAATTGTCTTTTACTTGTAATTCGAAATATTCATCTACAAAATCTGTCAGACGCAACTTTACCGTCTTGTCGCCCTTCAACTGTTTTCTTAACGCAGAAATTGTTAAGGGCTTATTGTGATACTTAAGGAAGTTATACGCCTCATGAATATCATGCTCAATCTCATTAAGGACAGAATTGACCGGTGTTTTTTTCTTCACCCGCATGGTTGTTTCGTCCCAGTCGGAAAGTTTGTGAATAGACTGCCTGGTAGAAAAGTCGAACTTATCCCTGTTCAGGATCACCCGAACATAAATGGAGATATCGCCATTGTCTAATAGCTGGTCTTTACGAGGGAAAAACTTGATGGATGCTTGGTTTATCATAGTGAAACATTTAAAAACTGCCAGTGAAACAATTGTGAAACATTTACCGTGTAAAACTGAAGCTTTCCGAAGGGATATAAAACAGCAAACCCGCTCTGGTAGCGGGTTTGAAGAAACTTGAAGAAAGTTGAAAGTTTACTAAGTGGTTTGGGAGGGAATCGAACCCCCGACACAAGGATTTTCAGTCCTTTGCTCTACCAACTGAGCTACCAAACCAGCCTGTCTTCTTACGAAGGGACGGCAAAAATAGAATAGTACGCCACTTCTACAAGAAAAAACTCAATTAGGCAACATCACCTTTATCTGATACTTTTTGCGTGCACTATTGACCAGGCTTGCCTCGCGTAGCCACGGGTTCAGGATTTTAATGTGCTTGTATTTCAGGTTATACTGTGCGGCAAAATCGGCTATGCTTGGAATGGCGCCATCCACTTCCACCATTTTATATTTATAGGGCTGGTATAGCTCAGCATCCTGCACTCGAAAGCCACAAGCCTCCGGTTGGCTAAATACAATTTTCATGGCCAGCATTCTGAAGATATAGCGCGATGTTTCAGGGTTAAAATACATCTCGTAAAAATTGCTGGTTTTTTGGTCGGCCACGCGCTGTTTCATACCCGCCATCCCCAAGTTGTAAGAAGCGGCCGACAGGGTCCAGTTACCGAAAATGGATTTTGCATCTCTCAGATATTTGCAAGCAGCTACGGTTGCCTTTTCGTAGTTATATCTTTCGTCTACTTCATTATTTACTTCCAGCCCATAGATTTTGGCAGTTTCTTTCAGTATCTGCCAAAAACCAACAGCACCTGCAGGCGACACTTCATTTCTGAACCCACTCTCAATCAACGCCAGGTATTTAAAGTCGGTATGCACCTCATTTTGCCGCAGCACCTGTTCTATTTCACCAAAATATCGATTGGCGTTTTTCATCGCCATAATCGTATTGGAGTGCCAGTATATGTTAAGTTGTAACTCGCGCTCCAGCCGCTCTCGCACATCGGCATCTTCGAGGGGCACCGGCTCGCCAAAAAGCTCCAGTTTACCATACACTGAAATGGGGCGGGCCAATTGTGTGGTGTCTATCGTATTTACCACCCTTAGCTCCGGACATTCATTTCCGGCTATGGTGGATACTCCGGCTGCCGCAGGTCCCGATCTGCTCATAAGCGCTGCCGAAGCAGCAACAATCACAGCGCAAAGCACCAGTAAGATAGGTAGTCTGTAGTTTTTCTTTTGCATTACTGGTCTACATTTTTTTTGAAAACCGGCACCATAGAACACGCTTCGCCATAATTTACCGCTCTGGCTACCGGTGCAAGCTGCTGTGTGATTTGCACAAATGCCGCTTCGGGGATAGGTCGTTCGCCACATCCTTTTATAACCACTCGTTTGCCTTCATACTCTTTAAGATTAATTTGGGCAATGTTTCTGTATAAAAAAACCTCGGCAGCATGGTCGGCAGTGGTGCAGGCTACATCTTTGGCATATACCGACAGTTCAGCACTCAACACCATATACGCCCACATAGGTATGATGGCGGGGTAGAGCAAAACAGCACAACATATTTGTCCTTGTAAATACTCCAATCGGTGTTTTTTACTGCATCGCGAAAGTCTGCTTCTTTCAACAGCAACTCTTTGAATAGGTAGTTTTTTAAATCTATCGGCACAATATCGCTGCTAGCCGGAAAAAAATCGGCCAAATCAATAGTGACTATTGCTTTTTGCGCTGCTTTATTAATAATGGGCTGAACCGTTTGCATACATCTGTAATATGAACAATGATATTAATGATAAAAACAAAAACGCCCCGCAATTGATGCAGGGCGTTTTAGAAAAATTCACTTTAGGCATCAAAAGAAAGTAAAGCGATCGTCTTCAATTTTTGCCAGTTTTTTCTGTGCCTCGGCAGCGCTACGCGCTTTGTTTTGAGCTGTGTTTTTCAACTGCATGCCATAAATACTGTAATCCGAAATTTTGTTGGGTTCGGTAATAACAGAAGGCTGCACCACATACACTCCGGCATTTCCTTCAATAGCAGCACTCATTTTGTTGACTCCCACAGCAAGAGCAGCAGCCACCACTTTAGGTTCGTAGGCGCCATTCAGATTTGGATTGCTGAAAGAAGCTCCGCTGGCCGGCAGAGCAGTTTTGCCTGATTTAGAAGCCAACTCATCTACCGATGCGGCTTTTGCATCCGCAATTTTCTTTTTCAGTAATTCTGCTTTTTTCTCTCTTGTTACCAAAGCCTTCAGCTCCTCGCGCACAGCATCTACCGGAGCGGTTCCTTTCGGGCTAATAGATTCCAGCAGGGCTACCACGTGTTTGTTATCCAACGTAATCACCTGCGACACCTGACCCTTCTCCGTGTTTTTATCATATGCCCAACGAATCAATGCCCGTGCAGAACCCAGCGCGCCCAGCGAGAAGTCTTCTTTCTTCACATTGTCCAGCACTTTGATGTTCACCTTTTTACCGGCTTCTTTAAACTTAGCATCTGTTTGATTATCGGCACTAAAGGCCGTGGCACTTCCATAGATAGTGTTTTGCGTTTCCTGACTTGGCAGTATTTCTCTGCTCAGGAAAGCAACCTGCACAGCCGGTTTTGTTGGTTTATCTTCCACAATCTGGAAAATGAACCAGGCATTGTCTTCCTGGCTTGGTATTTTATACAACTTGCCTTTTTGCGCGCGGTAGAACAGCAAATCATTATAGAACTTGCTGCGCTGTCCTTGTTTTACCCAGCCCACATTTCCGCCTTGCATTTTAGCCGCTGCATCATCGCTGTGCATCATGGCCATTAAACCAAAGTCGGCCTTAAACGTGTCGATGGCAGCAAACACACTGTCCACCAGTTTTACGCGGGCAGCGCCCTGCTCCTGTGTGGTGATGTTGTTGAACGAAAATTTGATTTCGCGAACACGCACCGAATCCGACAACATTTTGCGGTCGCTCACTTTTGCATATTTCAAACTTCCGTTTTCCTGATATGGTCCCACCACGGTGCGGTTGGCTACTGCAAAGAGCGTATCTTTCATAGACGAAGTCAATTCGTCCTTGGTGTAGTATTTATCGTCAAACGCAGTTTCTGAATACAGCTTTACAAACACAGAATCTTCTGACGCTGTTTTAGAAGCTACAAAGTCCGCAAACTTTTCGTTCAGGTCGCTCAAAGTGCGAGCCGTATCTGCCGATGAAGGAACAATATCAAAGGTTACATATTGCAGTTTGCGGGTTTCTTCGTCTCTCTTGAATTTAGCTTTGTGTGCATCCAGATATTTCTGCAAATCTTCGTCTGTCACTTTCACATCCGCTTCAGCTACATCGGTGTAAGGGAAGGCTACGTATTTAAAATCGGTGGTTTTATTCTGGTCTATATAGGCCATCTCTGCCTGCCAGGTAGGCACATAAATTCCTTTGCTGATTAGGTTGTTGTATTTATCCTGAAACTGCTGTTTTTTCAACAGTCCTTCAAAACGGGTCCATTGCTTGCGCACGGTGCCCGGCTCTACCCCTTGCGGGTCTTTATCCAGATTTTGCAAATACATGCGCACCATAGCAGGGTCAAACTGGCCGGTCTGTGGGTTTCTGAAAGACTGGTCTTGTTGAATATACTGCGAAGCAAACTCCGGATTAGTAGCCAGGTCGCTCAACTCTTCGGAGGTCACATTGATGCCCAGTTTATCGTATGCTTTTTTGAAAATGATTTCGTTGACCATTTCCGTCCAGGTTTGGTTGCGCATATAGTTGCGCATGTCATCGTTGAGCGGCTGACGCATCTGCTCTTCCTGATTTTTGACATTCTCGCTGAGCTTGCTTTCAAAAGCTACCTGCGAAATCTCTTCTCCGTTTACAGAGCCAATGCTGTCTTTTCTTCCTTTCAGCACGCTACCCTGAGAGTTGGTAGCATCCATTACCAAAAAGCCAACGATAGAGGCTCCAATCAAGAAGATAAGTAATCCTGAGCGCTGACGAATTTTTCCAATTACTGCCATATACGATTTCGAATTGCGGATGGTGGTGTCCGGATTTTTGTGGAATCCATTCCTCACACTCCTGTGATTAATATTTTTTTAGGGAGGGCAAATAAAGCAGAATAGATGGAAAACCGAAAGCAAATGAGGGCAAAACGGAAACTATTCGCTCAGTAACTGCTGCAGACGGTTAAAGGAACGCACATTGTTAGGCCGGTTCACCGACTTGAGCAGGTCGCGCTTATCGCGGGTGGTCAGGTGCAGACTCATGGCGGCCTTGTCTTCTTTGCGCTCGGTGGTGTATTCAAAAAGCACAAATTCCAGGTTGCCGCGCAGTTCCTGGTTCATTTCGTCCAGGCGGTGGTCAGTCAAAAAATCCTGCATGTTTTCCATGTTGGTGTACACCGTGCCCAATGGGTCGGTAAGACGGGCAAAAACCGTTTTTTGCTCTGCGGCATCCGGCTCTTCAAATTTTTCGGAATCGCGAATCTGCAACACCACTACCCCGGAGGTGTTTTGGTTTATCCAGTCTTGAAAGGTGTTCAGAAAACGCAGCGTGGTTTCCACCCCAAAATTATCGAGCGCTCCGCCATCCATCACGTATGTGGAGGGTTCGCTTGGCAAAGAAGGATTTGGAAAGAAGAACGGAAAGGTGGCGTTCATGCGCATAGCCGATGTCACCAATAAACTATCGCCCCCCTGCTTTCTGAAAAACGCTCTGAAATCAATGGCATCTATCTCGAGCTTATTATCCAGCGCCTTTTTACCGTGCGGACGCATCAAAAAAGAAACGGGTTGCGGGCTGATGTAAAATCTGCGCGAATCGTTCATAACGGCCGCGTGGTAAATCAGAAGCGGAATCTTGGCGCTCTGTTCATCTTCGCGGTAATCCGATATTTTTTTCTCCCAGGGGAATCCGGTGTTGCTGCAATAAAATTTCTCAAAAACGTAACCACGATCTACACTGTATTTTTTGTCAAAGAGCGGAAACTTGTGAAAGGGTATCAAAATATCGTTGCTCACAATAGAAAGCGCAATGGGATTCAGCACATCTTTGCTCACGTTTTCGGTATACTCCGGATTGTGCAGCGTTATAGCCCTGCCATTTTTTTTCTGCAAAAACAACTCGCGAAGATACGTAGTGGCAAACATGCCGCCTGAGGCTCCGCTAATCAGCATGGTTTTGTCGAGCAGATTGCCTCCGGCAATGCTGTCGCACTTTTGCAGCATGAGCATGCTATACATGGCGGCCCGCAATCCTCCTCCGCTCACATTAATAAAATACATTTTGGGTTTGCGATTCGGGTTACGGGGTCCGTGTTTTTCTTTTTCCAGTTTTCTAAAATGGGCAGAAAGTGCTGGCGGTCGCGCTCTATGTTTTCATCGGCCGATAATTCGCGCAGGGCTTCCATGTTGTAAGGCGCGCGGGTAGTGTCGTAGTTTAATCCATAGGCTCTGCTCTGAAAGCCAAACACATCAAACTTGGTCAAAAAATTGGCTGCCAGCAAAAAGACGATGATGGCCGCTGAGCCCCAACCGCCCGTCCAGTATAAAAACATACCAAAGAGGCTCATGAGCACCGAAATGGCCAAAGCACCGGTAGCAGCAATCGGAAACTGAAACAGCGGATTTTCTAGAAAGAAACCCATGGAAACCAAAATGGCCATGGCCACCAGAAAAGCCAGAAAGGCGTTCCAATGGTGGCGCCTGAATACCAACTGATGCAGCTTAGGGTCGTAGTGCTCCACGGTGCGTGTGTGGCGCACATTCAGTTTATTGGTGATGTAATAATCTACCCGGTTAAAATGTTCGCGCTCCAGCGTTTCGTTAAACTGCACCTTGCGGAATGTTTTCTTCCTGCGCAGGCGTTCTTTGTTTTCCTGCAGCAGATTGCCGGTGTTTTTGTTAGTGTAGTTAAAGTAAACGGCCGTTATTAAAATAACCAGCAGAAATCCGGCACCAAAACCCAGAATTTCCAAAAACATTTCGAGTGGTTTCTGAAACTCGTAGCTAATCTGAAACTGAATAATGCAAACAATATAGGTAACAAAGAACACAAACGGTATAATGGAATTATTGAGCACAAACATACCCAGCGGATATTGCAAACTGGCCATAAACGGAAAGCGGTGCGAATGCAGAATATACATCACTACATTCCAGGTAATAAACATAGCCCCGAAGCCGATGCCCACCGTGGCAAAGCTGAGATAACCCACACGGCCCAGATATTCCGGGTCCAGCAGCACCTGATGTGTGCCTATGCCTGAACCAAAACGCCCCACGATGATGAACAGAATAAAAACCCAGAAAAAGAGCAGGAACTGATACTTTTTAAGCGACAGCAAAAAGAGCTGCACCGGAAATGAATAGTAAAGGTCTTTGAAAAAGGTAATCATAAACTACCGCAGCAATTTACAATTAAGACAAATTAAGTCAATAGAAAGTTGGACTTCTTTTCAAGAAATCTTACTGCACCTCCACCGCGCCTACATCATACAAGTTGGCGTTGGCGGTTTTGGCTACGGGACGCGGTCGGTCGAAGAGGTCGGTGTTCAATCCAAAGGTGGGAGACATATCTATCAGCGGAGAAAAATAGCCGGTGCTGTCCCACGGTATAAAATTGCCTTCACCTGCATCGCGAAAACGCGGGTCCTGGTTAAAGAGATTGCCATCGTTCAGGGTATTGAAAATGTTGAACGTGTCCACCTTGGTTTTTATGAGCGAGTAACTGAACTCCGCTTCAAAGTTGGCGGCATCCTGTTTGGCAAACTCTATTTCGTTTTGAAGTGAGCCGTGTATGACACAGGCTTTGAATTTTGAAGTAAGCCCTTCGAGGTAAATATTCTGATTGCCGTCTACAATGGCATTGTTGAGCACCAGCACTTCTTTTTCATGGCTCACAAAGCGGCTGCCGGTGTTGTAAAGCGTGCAGTGTGTAAAGGTATAATCGCCACCGAGCCACAGTTTCACCAGATTATCGCCACTGACATAGAACAGAGAATTCTCAGCTGTTATTTTGGCATTAAAGCCCTGCACCGCATTGAACTGTGTGTTTTTTACAATCGTGTTTTTGATGCTTACATCCGGACGGGTGGCAGTGCCCAGATATTCGTTCAAATTGCCGCTAAGCCCGGCACCTGCATAAATGCCGTAGCTGGATTCGTTGACCACGCAGTGGTTAAAGCTGCCCTGAGGAGCGCAGCCATTGCGCAAAAACACAATGCCAAACCATTGCCCGGGTTTGTCGTTGTAAAACTCTTCGAGGCGCGCTCCCTGAAAAACAATTGAGTCGCTCCAGGTGGTGGCATTAGCATTCAGTGTGCCTTCCACAAAGAGTGCGGAATTACCGGCAAAAAAGATTTTGCAACCGGGATTGATATTCAGCGTGGCCCCACAGCGCACATATACGCCCGGCACGGTGTCTTTACTGATGATCACATGCGGCAGGTCGTTGTTCCAGGTGGCAGCAGCGGTAATTTCTTCGCCATAATGGAAGTGGGCGTTTTGCCCGAAAGCCTGTAAGTGCACCGTGCTTTGTTTGCCATTCATCAAAAACGAAACATCGTCAATAATCACAAAAGGCGTGGCGGCCGAGTTGGGGTTTACAGTTACTTCTACAAACACATAAATGGAATCTTTGGCCGGTATCTCAATATTGCTGAATTGGTCGCCATTGATACCGTCTACATTGATGCGAAACTGATTGCCCACCAGACGCATCAGGCGCAGGTCTTCGATGGTGACAGGTTTAGATGAGGTATTGAATACCTTAAAGTATTTAGTGGTGGAACCCAGTGTAGCAAACACAGTATCAAAAGTGAGCGTGTCGGTGCTGAAAGACAAGGAGGCGTTGGCATTGTTGTCTTTGCGGCAACTGGTGCTGAAAAGCAATGTCCCCACTACACACAACACCACTAAGGCGCACAAAATTTTCTTCACTGAACTCATGGTGCGAATAAAACGATTTTGAGCAGAGATATTGCGCGGTTAGTTGTGGTCAGCGTCTGCCGGTGTTCTGGTTTCCGGTTTTTCTACGGGCTTGGCCGGCACCGGCATAGGCAGATTGTTGATGCGCTCTTCTTCTATGCGCGCCTTTTCATCCTCTGCTTTTCTGCGTTTCATTTCTGCCTCTTCCGCCTCCAGGCGAATGCGGCCGGGAGTCAGTTTTACTTTGCGCAGCATTTCTTCGCGCTCGGCAGCGGTGTATTCTTTCTTAACCTCCAGCACAGCAGGATTTGTTTTGGCAATGGCAATCCAATCTATTTCTACCGGAGCTGACAAGCTGCCAATTACTTTTACGTTAAAGCCCATTGCCGATTTACCGGTAATGGTTAGCTGTACCTCGCTGTTGAGGGCGCTCACCGTTACCACCGGTACATTGGCACATCTTTGCGTAAACGATGCCGGATAATTGATTTCTGTTTCGATATCGGTCAAGGTAGCAGAACCAAACTCGGTAGTGTTAGCGAGTATCTGCTCGGCATTTTTTTGCTTCTGACTCAGCTCTTTTACGGAGTTGACCACCACATACTCCAGCGGTCCGGAGTTATAGGCCAAATACTGTTCTGTGTTTTCGCGAATACTTTCGAAAGGGACTTTGGGATCTACAAACTCCATGGTGCTTACGGTATAAGGCGCTACCTTTTGCATGTCTTGTGCAATGATGCCCACACCATATTCATGGGCGGGGGTGTGTGCCTTACCATTATATTTCCAATACACAGGATTGATTTTTTCCAATACCTCTAAGCCGTCTTTGAAAGGATGAATATCTTCCTTCAATCGCTCGTCCGATACTACTGTCCAGGCGTTGCTGGTGGGTTTGGCGGCAAGGTTATTAGCCAGTTGCAGGTCATAGCCTGACGATGCAGCAAAATTAATGGTGAGCCCCACGGTGTTTGCGCCATCGTTAAAATCAGTAGTGCTGGCATAATCGTGTATATATTCTACACTGGCTGTTTGTATTTCGGTGCCATCTGCATTCCCGTTTCTGAACACAGCAATACGAGTGGTGGCGATTGAAGGGTCATAGCAGTGCAGGCGAGTGGCTGTAGGCGCTGCAATACCAATACCCAATCTTCCATCGCCACGTAAGCGCATCTGCTCGGTTGTGCCGCTGTACCATCGATGGCTGTAAGTAGAAGTAGCCTCCGGTACCGAACTCCATAGCGTGCTTCCGGCTATGCCCATAGCATAATCCACGGTGGTTGCGCTCACCTGCGGATAGAAAATCACTTTGGTGCCCGCACTTCGGGTAGTAAATGCCGGAGCAGCCACTCCATTGGTGTTAAACAAAAACATATTAGAGGTGGCGCTATTCATATAAATCTGAGCCTCCGTGCCTCCGATTTCTAAAGCCTGAGTAGGGTCTGCGGTGTTAATGCCCACATTTCCGGTTCTTTCAAAAGTCATAACATTGACAGGTGTTGTACATGCTCCTTCCAAAAAAAGTCTGTTGCTATTTCCATCGTGCCTGAATTCCAGTCCACAATAATTGGAGGATCCGGTGTAGGTGTTTACGCCCTCGTCAAAGGTAAGGCGTCCGCTTTCTGCATCGTTTAAAACCGTGGAGCCGATTCTCAGCCTACGGCTGGTATCAGTGGCTGTGGTGCTGGTGATTACCAAAGCATCGCCCGGGTTAGCTACACCTATACCAAACTTGCCGGCTGCGCTTATACGTGCTCGCTCTGCATTGTTAGTGCGCATTACCCATGCAGCAGCATCGGTGGTGCCAATAAAATTGGTAGATGGGTTGGTACCGGTATTGCCGGTGGTGTGCCAGTCGCCTGCATCGATCAGGTCGCTGTTGCTTTGTACCACCCAGCGGGACAAACCGCTGTTATACATCAGTGTAACGGCTGAGTATTGTTCGTCCATAACCAGACTGCCCCCTCCAGGCACATAAATCCGGTTAGCTGCTAAAGAGGTTACATCGTGGCTGATCGTCATGGGGAACGTAGTGCCGTTTATGAGAGTTATAATTTTCCCGTTTACACCACCGGCTAAGCCGGTAATAGAGAAGGCCGCGGTGGGTCCGGTAATGCGAATGTGTGAAGTAGCGCCCACGGCTACGTTGCTGTTTACGCCATTTGCAAAAACAGGAGAGAGTCCTTCGCGGAGGGCAAAGTCGCCATTCACATCAAATCGAACTGCGGGTGTTACCGTGTTTACGCCTATCTGGTTGGAGGTGTTAAACGCCATAGCAGCCGTTGAAACAAAAGAAGCCCCTAAAAGCAATTTACCGGTATTAAAGTTTTTGATGGCCATGTCGCCATCCGCGGCATCGGTAAAAAAGGTGCCGGCCGTGCAGGCTCCTATTTGTGCATACTCTGTGGTGCGGCCCAGCGAGAGGTAGGTTAACTGCGTAGCGTTGCCACTGAGAATTCGCATACCTATCGTGCCGCCCGGTGCAACAATATCAAGCTTATAAGCAGGTGCTGCAGTGCCGATGCCCACGTTTCCGGTGCTTTGCTTCACCCGCAAGCGCTCCAGATTATTGGTGCCTATAACCACATCATTCGCATCGGTGGTGCCCAGCCAGTTTTCACCAAGCGCTAAAACAGTGGTGCCATAAGTGCCGGGCACAGCAGGGTCGTTGATACCGGTGTTGCCTATAAGGTTCCAGTCGGTGGCATCAGCACTGTTGCCGGAGCCGGTTACTACCCAGCGGGCCAGCGTGCTATTGTATATGAGTGTGACTGAACTGTATTGCCCCGATAGTACATAGCTCAAGCCGCCCGGTGTAAAGAAACCATTGGCCGGTGTAGCGGCTACGCTATGCAACAGGGAGAGGTCTTGTGTAGTGGTGTTGATGAGGGTAATTACTTTGCCATTGACTCCCCCTGTAATTCCGGCTATGGAAAATGCAGCGGTAGGTCCGGTTATTCGCAAGTGAGAAGTAGACCCGGGGGCAATAGTGCCATTGGCTCCATTCGCGAGGGATACTGCAGCACCTTCACGCAAGGCCAGGTCTCCGTTGATATCGAGATAAGTAGCCGGCACGGTGGCATTAATGCCTACCAGGCCGTTGCTTAAAATGCGGGCGCGTTCCAAACCACTGGTTACAAAACTCATCGCTCCATCGCTGGCAGCAATACCTCTGTGAAATCGGATACCCTCCGTAATATCGGCCGCGGCCCCATATGCCTGACCAATTTTAACGGTTACATCTCCAACGAAATTGGTGGTGGCCCCACGAGTAGTTACCAGCTGAAATGCCGGGTCGCCAATAGCATTGGCTAAAGAAGTTACACGGGCATTGGCCGATGCCGAAGAAGTGCGCACCATGAGTGAACTGGTAGGTGCTGCGGTGCCTATGCCCACATAGCCGGTAGTTTGCAGCACGCGCATTCTTTCGATGTTATCGGTTCCTATCACCACATCGTTGTCATCGGTAGTGCCCAGCCAGTTTTCGGCAGTGCCAATGAGTGTAGTGCCATAAGTGACCGGTGCTGCGGGAGTGGCTATGGTAGAATTGCCCTTTACTTTCCAGAAAGGGAAACTCGTGTTTTGGATTTCGGTTTGTGAATGGAGCGATGTGGCAGCGGTAGCGGAAAAGGCTATAGCAACGATAGCTCGGGTAACAAAACGGGTCATGCGGAAAATTTTAATGGCAGTGGTGAATAGTGCGTGCCAAATATAGTTTTTCTATAGGGCAGGAGAATGAAAGCGGTTTATCCAAAGAGTTCAGCCACCAGTTGTTGCACCTTGCTGATGGCAACCACTTCTATGTTATATTTTTTAAGATCTATCTTTTGATTGAACTTGCTGATAAAAATTTTGTGGAAGCCCAATTTGTCGGCCTCACTGATGCGCTGGTCTACGCGGTTGACAGCCCGCACCTCGCCACTGAGGCCCACTTCGGCTGCAAAGGCAATTTTGGAACTTACAGCAATGTCGTTATAAGAAGAAACCAGGGCGGCTACCACGGCCAGGTCTATAGCGGGGTCTTCTACACGGAGGCCACCGGCTATGTTGAGGAACACATCTTTGGTGCCAAAGCGAAAACCAGCGCGCTTTTCGAGAACCGCCAGCAGCATGTTCATTCTGCGCACATCAAAACCTGTGGCGCTGCGCTGCGGGGTGCCATAAAAAGCGGGAGTTACCAGTGCTTGTGTCTCTATCAAAAACGGACGCATGCCTTCAAGCAAACTGCCAATGGCTATGCCACTGAGGTTTTCATCACGCTGAGTCAGTAATATTTCAGATGGATTGATGACGGCCCGCAGTCCATCGCCCAGCATTTCGTAAATCCCTATTTCGCTGGTGGAGCCAAAGCGGTTTTTGATGGTGCGCAGAATGCGGTAGGTATAGTTGCGGTCGCCTTCAAACTGCAACACCGTATCCACAATGTGTTCGAGCACTTTGGGTCCGGCAATGGAGCCATCTTTGGTTATATGACCAATAAGAAAAACGGGGATGTTGCTCTCCTTAGCAAAACGTTGCAACTCTGCGGTGCATTCGCGCACCTGGCTCACGCTTCCCGGAGGACTTTCTACATACACCGAATGCAGCGTTTGTATGGAGTCAACTACTATGATATCAGGAGCCAGTTCCTCGGCTTGTTTAAAAATCTGCTGGGTATTGGTTTCGTTCAGCAGGTAGCAACCTGGGTTTTGAATGCCAATGCGGTCGGCCCGCAGTTTGATTTGACGGTCGCTTTCTTCACCCGTTACATACAGCACTTTTTTGTTCTTAAGCTGCAAGGCCAGCTGCAGCATCAGCGTAGATTTTCCAATGCCCGGCTCGCCACCTATTAAAATCAAACTGCCCGGCACAATACCTCCACCCAATACGCGATTAAGCTCGCTATCCAGCGTATCCAGACGAGCGGCCTCCAGTTCGTGCACTTCCAGAATAGGAACGGGCCTGGCTACTTCGTTTTTCTTCACGGCATAGCCGCGTTTTTCTTTCAGCTTTTCTTCGTTTTTGTCAATGAGCTCCTCGGCATAGGTGTTCCACTCGTTGCAAACGGGGCACTTGCCCACCCACTTGGGGCTTTGGTTGCCACAGTTTTGGCAGAAATAAATGGTTTTGGATTTGCTCATGCTCAAATACAAGAATAGCAGATAATACAATTTCGCGCATAACAATCCTCCATTACATTCGCCCCGCATGTCGTCCGATAAAAAACCCCTGCTGGATTTTGCTTTGCTGCAGCGCATTATTGCCCTGGCTTCTCCGTACCGGTTGGTGTTTACCTCGAGTATTGTAATGTCGGTGTTGCTGGCTCTTATTTCGATTTGTCGTCCGCTGCTCATGATTTATACTGTGGACCACTACATCGCCAGCACCTTTAGCCTGCCGGGCATTCAGCAAATGGCTTTCTATATGGTGGTGCTGCTGATAGTGGAAGCGCTGATGCGCTACTCGTTTAATTACATTACGGCCTGGCTGGGCCAAAGCATTGTGCGCGATGTGCGGGTGCGGGTCTATGACCATCTGGTGCATGCGCGCCTAAAATATTTCGATACCACTCCCATAGGCACCAGTACTACGCGCACCATTACCGACATTGAAGCCATCAACGATACCTTCAGCGAAGGGCTCATCAGCATACTGGCCGACCTGCTTACCATTATTGCTGTAATGGCCGCTATGTTTTACATGAACTGGAAGGTGGCATTGGCGGCTATTGCCGTGTTGCCGGTGCTGCTGTGGTTTACGCGATGGTTTCAGGAAGGGGTGAAAAGGTCGTATCAGGACGAGCGGACACAGATAGGACGGCTGAATGCCTTTTTGCAAGAGCACATCACCGGCATGCGCATTATTCAACTCTTTGCCGTAGAGGAAAAAGAGAAGAAAAAGTTTGAAGAGATAAACCGCGAATTGCGCGAGGCCAACATCCGCGGCATCTGGTATTACTCTTTGTTTTTTCCGGCAGTGGAGGTATGTCTGGCACTGGCGATTGGCAGCATGGTGTGGATGGCAAGCAGTGAAATACTAATGGCATCGGGCGTGCGCAACGTGGGTATTATTGCCGGCTTTCTGATGCTCATCAACATGCTCTTCCGCCCCTTGCGGTTTATTGCCGATAAAGTGAATGTGATACAGCGCGGCCTGGTAGCGAGCGAACGCGTGTTTAAGCTGCTGGATAGAGATGAACGCATCGCCAACCGCGGCACCCATGCCCCCGCCCGGATAGAAGGGCGTATTGATTTTGAAAAAGTATGGTTTGCCTACGACAGCGAGCATTATGTGCTGCGCGATGTTTCGTTTTCGCTGGCTGCC
Organism: Bacteroidota bacterium; assembly: GCA_016715625.1. Lineage (GTDB taxonomy): Bacteria > Bacteroidota > Bacteroidia > Chitinophagales > LD1 > Bog-950. Next base: position 12,441 of record JADJZU010000020.1, on the reverse strand, counting down.
GGAGAGACCCTGGCTATTGTAGGAGCCACAGGCTCGGGCAAAACCTCTACCATCGCCATTTTGGGTCGTTTTTATGATATACAGCAAGGGGCTATCCGCATTGATGGTGTGGATGTGCGCTCTTATGAGCTGGGGGCCCTGCGCTCGGCTATGAGCGTGGTGCTGCAAGATGTATTTCTGTTTGCCGGCAGTGTATACGATAACATTACGCTACGGCATGAACACATTACGCGCGAAGAAGTAATCCGGGCGGCCAAACTGGTGGGCGCGCACGATTTTATATCGCGATTGCCCGGAGGCTACGACTATTTGGTGATGGAGCGCGGAGCCACTTTATCCATGGGGCAGCGGCAACTTATTTCTTTTGTGCGGGCCCTGGTCTTTAACCCCAGCATACTCATACTCGATGAAGCCACCTCCAGCATTGACAGCGAAAGTGAAGCGCTGATACAAACTGCTATTGAAACACTGGTGAAAGGACGCACGTCCATTGTGATAGCCCATCGCCTATCCACCATTCGCCATGCACATAAAATACTGGTGCTGGATAAGGGCGAGCTCAAAGAATTTGGCACCAATGAGGAATTGCTGGCCAAGGGCGGCTATTACAAGAAACTGCATGATATGCAGTTTATGAAGCAGACCAAAAGTATTGCCGACTAACATGCTATTGCCCTATTATCAGCCCCGATTGACCGAAGCCGGCTGTGACGAAGCCGGGCGCGGTTGCCTGGCAGGGCCCGTGTTTGCCGCAGCGGTTATACTGCCCAAAACCTTTAAAAACGAATGGCTGAACGATTCGAAAAAACTGAACGAAAAAAAACGAAACGAACTGCGCAGCATCATCGAAAACGAAGCCACCGATTTTGCAGTAGCCAGCTTAGATAACCAGGTGATTGATGACATCAATATTCTCAACGCTTCTATCCAAAGCATGCATCTTGCCTTGAAGGAATTGAGCCGTCCGTTTGCCTACATCATTGTAGATGGCAATCGCTTTAAGCCCTACAAAAACATACCCCACCAAACGATTGTGGAGGGCGATGGAAAGTATATGAGCATTGCCGCGGCATCCATACTGGCCAAAACCTATCGCGATGCCTGGATGGAACAAGCTCACGAACAATATCCGCAATATGGCTGGCGGCAAAACAAAGGCTACGCCACCGCGGCTCATCGGCAGGCTATTTTGCAACACGGACAATGTCCGCTGCACCGCAAAAGTTTTGTATTAAAAGAAGCTCAGCTGAAGATTTTCAGTTGAGTTTTTTGGGCCAGCAGCGCTGTGCTTATTTCTTCCGGGTCGATGGCAGCAAAGGGCAATACCACCACATCCTCCGCTTCTTTCACGGTGAGGCCGTAGCTATACGTTTTGTCGTAGTAGTGCAGGGCAATGCGGGCCACTTCGGCAAAATCTTTCTCGTGCAGTTTTTCCACGGCTGTTTTCCACTGTTCGTGTCCCAGTCTTTTTTGAATATGCAGCAGCGAATTTTCTAAGCCCTCAATGCTGTGGCCGGCATAGTCCTGCACCAACTGCTGAATGCGTTCCGCAGCCGGCACCTCCAGCACGAGGAGAGGTGCGCTGCGCATCTGTTTCCAAAAACCCTGCTGCAACACCACGGTGCCGATGCGCATACTTTCGTCCTCGAGCCAAATGGCACGGCTGGCATCCATAGCGGACAGTTGCAAGGCCAGCAGGTTTTCAAATTGCTCGGAAGTGGGCTGCTTCGGCTGCCCCAACATGCCAAACGCTGAGCCTTTGTGGTGAGCCAGCTGCTCCAGGTCTATCACCTGTTCGCCTTTGTCTTTCAGGGCCTGCAACACCCGCGTTTTACCCGAGCCGGTTTTGCCGCCAATTACAATATAGGGTCGCGGTGCGGCTAAAACACCAAGCACATAATGCCTGTATATTTTGTAGCCCCCTTGGAGTGTATATACCTCGTAGCCGAATAAATTAAACAGCCAGGCCATGCTGCCACTGCGCATGCCTCCGCGCCAGCAGTGAATAAAAATTTTATTGTCTTGGATGAGCGGTTGGGCAAAACGAACAAAGTCGCCCATCTTCTTGCCTACCATATCCAGCCCCTGCAGAATAGCTTCGTTTTTGCTTTTTTGCTTATAGGTGGTGCCCACCTGCTTGCGCTCTTCGTTGGTAAACAGCGGCAGATTGAGCGCATGAGGAATGTGGCCCTGTTCATATTCGCCTTCGCTGCGCACATCCAGCACCAAGTGGCCTTGCGACTGTGTAAGAAATTCTTCTATCGCCAGGGGTTTAATCATAGCCTTCCGGGAAAAAGTTTTGGAAGTACATAAATTACCAGCAGACTGCCCACCAATGCCCCTACGCTATTGGCAATAGCATCGTCAAAATCATATTGTCGGTCTACTGTAAACAATGCCTGCATATATTCTATAGCCAAACCGTAACAAAAAGTGCCCGCCAGTATTTTTACAAAAACCTGGCGATGCAAAAAGGGAAATTCGCTTTGGTTTTTCCAGCCATAATACAGCAGCATGGCGAGAATGGCGTACACCACCAAATGTGCCAGCTTGTCTACCTGAAAAAGGTTAAAACTGGGCAGGGTGCTACCGGGTGTTAGGCACAGCAACAAAATAAAAACCGCCCATAAAATGGACGGCCAGTTATATTTCCAGAAGTTGTTCATTGGTTATTGACCAATATGTTTTTTATACGCCTCGGCATCCATCAGTTCGTTGAGCTCTGCGGGGTTGCTGAGTTCTACCTTCACCATCCAGCCGCTGTTGTAAGGGTCTTTGTTCACGCTCTCGGGATTATCGTTGAGGGCAGAATTGGCTCTGTAATTTTTCCGGATACGGGCATAAACAAATCGGATACGGTTTTTACGGCTTCCACCGTGCCAAACACTTTGTCTTTGGCTACTTCTTCGCCAGTGGTGTTAATGTCTACATACACAATGTCGCCCAATTCTTTTTGTGCAAAATCGGTGATGCCAATGGTGCCGGTGTTGCCTTCCATGCGTACCCATTCGTGTTCTTTACTGTACTTTAAATCTGCCGGAAAATTCATGATAGTTTAGTTTAAGTTTTAATGATGGGCGAATATAGAAACGTATTGGAAGTTTGCAGGTGACAAGCGTCAGTCGTCTATACGCTTAAGCCGAACCTGGTGGCCGCCAGGTACGATAGCACCGATACCGAACCCGTCAAAACAATTCCCCAGGCAATGTCTACCACTACCACAATGAGGGGCCACTGCTTAATGGTGGCCATATTGGTGAGGTCGTAGGTGGCATAGCACAAGCCACCCAGTATAGCACCGTTTAAAAGTGCAAGCTGCCACTGGCTGCCTTTGAGCGCGGGAGTAACCGCAAAGTAGAGAATACCCGCTATGTAGAACAGATAAAAGATAATGGCTGCCGGCCAGTTGACCTCGCCTGTAAACACAAACGCCAGTTTTTCGCGGTAAAAATTGCGGGCAATAAAGCCTATCCACAGCATATCGACAGCAAAGAAGATAACCGTAGTGGTGAGGTAAAGGAACAGGGTATGCATGGTTCTTATTTTAAGAAGGAAAACTACTTTTAAAACATGAACACAACCGTTAAAGTTTTATTGGCCGCCTTCCTCGCTATTTGTGTGGGAGTGCATGTGTATGGCTTGCTGGCTCCTTTTAGCAGCGAAAGCACCCTGTCGCATCTTATCCATTTGGTGGGTTACTCCACCTGCCTGGTGTCGGTGCTGCTGAAAAAAAATCCGTTTACGCTGCCCTTGTATTTGTGCGGGGCATTGTATCCGTTTTTTTATCATGCTCTGTGCGCCTGGCACAGTTATACGCTGGCACAGGAGCTCAACTACATTTGTGTATTGGTGATAGTGGTGTTACCCCTTGGGGCGGTTTGGGTGGCGAAGAAGCCGAAATAGCGCTATTGACTTTTTGTAAAAAAAGCGAGCCAACCCAAAAGGTCGGCTCGCTTTTTTTGTTGACAGACAACTTACGCAAACTGACAAATCACCGCACCCATCAAGGCGCAGCTTACAATCCAGTAGCCGGCACTGATAAGAATGTATTTCCAGCCGCGAAATTCAAACAGGCCTCCAATGGCAATAATGGGCAGCACAAAAAAGATGCCCGTAATGGTGCCGTGGATGGCTCCGTGGCGGGCCGTGCGGAAGCTGGTGCCAAAATCAGCATAGAGCGACTTAGCCGTGGCAATCGCCTGCTCCGATACGGGGTGGTTCATTTCCGGAATCAGCAAGGCATCAAAACCAAATTGGTGAATGGTGGTAAAATGCAGCGACACGGCTATCAAAAAGCTGTAGACGTAGGTGAGCCCGAACACCAAGGGCATGTTCATTTTGGTTTTGGCATCTTCGGGGGTAAGGCCTGCACCGGCCATCCAGGCATTGCCGAATACTTTGGAACTGTACCACACCATGCCGAGCACGAGGGGTATAAGGGCTGCTACGGCAGCCACCAGAGGATTAATTTTTGCCATTGTTATTGGTTTTAGTTCCTCCGAAAATAACCCCTTTAACCAATCCGCACACTCCGCCCTCGGTGGTCTGCTGCTGCAGCAATGCTGCTTTCGCTTATGTTTACACTTCACATTTGCTTATGAAATTTATAACTGCCGAAGAAGCCGTTTCGCTGATTCAAAATAACCAACGGGTATTTATACAAGGTGGCTGCGCCACTCCGCAGCGATTGGTAGACGCCCTGAGTGCCCGCCATGCCGAGCTAAAAAATGTAGAACTCACCCATCTGCACACCGAAGGCACCGCTCCTTACGCCAACCCGGCTTATTCCGGTGCCTTCCGGGTCAATGCGTTTTTTGTGGGCAAAAATGTGCGCCCGTATATCAACGATACGCATGTGCAATATATCCCCATGTTTTTAAGCGAGATACCGCTCTATATGCGTTCGGGCAAGTTTCCTATTGATGTGGCCATTGTACAAGTAAGCCCGCCCGATGCGCATGGTTTTTGCTCGCTGGGCATTTCGGTCGACATTGCCAAAGCCGCCTGCGATGTGGCGCAAAAAATAATTGCCCTCGTAAACCCCCACATGCCGCGCGCACAGGGCGATGGCTTTATCCATCATTCTAAAATAGCCGCGGCAGTATATGCCGAAGATGCCCTGCACGAATGCGCCATCAGCGAAATAAGCGATACCGAAAAAGCCATCGGCCAGCACGTTGCCGCGCTGGTAGAAGATGGAGCCACGCTGCAAATGGGCATTGGCGGCATCCCCAACGCGGTGCTGTCGTTTTTAGGAAACCATAAAAACCTGGGCGTACACACCGAAATGTTCAGCGATGGCATATTGCCCTTGGTCAAGAGCGGTGTCATTAATGGCAAGGCCAAAACAAAACATCCGGGCCGAATCGTTTCTTCCTTTGCCATGGGCACCCGCGCGCTTTACGATTTTATTCACGATAACCCGGAAGTAGCCATGCTGGATGTGGCGTATGTAAACGACACCACCGTCATTCGCAAAAACAATAAAGTAACTGCCATTAACAGTGCTATTGAAATTGATTTAACCGGGCAGGTGTGTGCCGATTCCATAGGCACCGAAATTTATAGCGGTGTGGGCGGTCAAATGGATTTTATACGGGGTGCAGCTCTCAGCGAAGGCGGCAAACCGATTATTGCGCTGGGCTCAGTGACCGGCAAAGGCAATTCTAAAATTGTTCCTGTTTTAAAATCAGGGGCCGGTGTGGTAACCACCCGCGCGCATGTGCATTATGTAGCCACAGAATACGGAGTAGCCGATTTATACGGGAAAAATATTGCGCAGCGCGCCAAAGCACTGATTGCGATTGCTCACCCCAATCATCGCGAAGCACTGGAACGCGAAGCGCATCAACTGTATGGCAGTTCTTTCTGATAATAAATCATCCGCTGGCTTTGCAGAGAGTGCTACCACTTAGTTTTTTTAATTTCATAAGTAAAACCCAAACCATATGCAGTTTTCTAATCGCCACATGCTCTTTTTCATCGTATTCTTTACTTGCGCAATAACCTCCACCGCCCAAACCGTTGAATTTGTGGCGCAGATTAGACCAACGGGTGAGAGCATAGTCTACGACAATAAACTCTTTATGGCAGCAGACAGCGGCAGCATTAGTGGCGGGCTTTGGAGCACTGATGGCACCACCGCAGGTACTGTTTTGGTCAAAAACATTAATCCGGGCGGAGACTCTTTCGCAGCTGATTTTACCATCTTGAATAACAATCTCTATTTCAGTGCTGATAACGGTATCCAATGGCAGTGAACTTTGGGTAACAGACGGCACTACGGCCGGCACACAAATGGTAAAAAATATTAATCCGTCCGGAAGCTCTAACCCTGAGAACTTTACCCTATTTAATAACCAACTCTTTTTCAGTGCTGATGACAACCAATTGGGCAGAACTTTGGGTGACGGCAATGACGGCACCAAATGGTAAGGAACATTGGTGCTTCCGGACTGGTACACGAACTTTTTTTCCTCTTCAACAATGAACTCTATTTCAGCGCCAATGATGGTATTAATGGTAATGATCTATGGGTATCAGATGGAACTACCAACGGTTGATTTGGTAGCTAGTGAATGGTGTCGAACTTTGGGAAACAGATGGTACTCAGCGTGGGCACACAAATGGTAAAAACATCCATCACGACTGGCACTCTGAACCCACTAAGTTGATTCTCTTTAACAACCAAATCTATACGACTGCTGATGACGGCACCAATGGCAGAGAACTTTGGGTGACAGACGGTAGCAGTATAGGCACACAAATGGTAAAAACATTCATCCCTCAGATGGCTCTTCCGCCCGTAGATTTTAGCTCTTTAATAACAAACTCTATTTCAGGGCTGATGATGGCACCAATGGCGAGGACTTTGGGTCAACAGACGGCACTACGGCCGGCACGCAAATGGTAAAAAAACATTCATCCTACAAATTCTCTATGTAGTAACTTCAGTTCCCTAGGGTATTTAACGGTAAACTCTATTTTAATGCCTTAGATGACACCAATGGCTTGAACTTTGGATGACAGACGGAACCACAGCTGGTACAAAATGCTTAAACCTGCTATTGCTCCGAATTCCAGTCCTTTAAACTCATTACTCTCTTTTAGATCATATAACAACTCGCTCTATTTCAACGCTAATTATAACAACCTGGGTGATGTGCTCTGGCGCGTTACAGATGCACCATCGGCTGCCCCATACATTGCCACAGAAAAAACAATCCTGGCTTACCCCAACCCGGCACAAAGTGAATTGTACCTGCAAACAGAACATCCGGCAACCATAAGCATTACGGATCTGTATGGCCGCGTTGTTTTTAGTCAATCGGTTGTTGGAACCACCACTATCGATACGCAGGGATGGGCAGCCGGGCTCTATCACCTCAGCAGCAACATAAATCACAAACCTGTTTCATTGGTTATTGGTGGGCAATAGACATTGAAAGGCTATTTCTTTTTTCCATTACGGAAGTGGGGGTATAGATACAGGGTATAATTGCGCGATGCCTATCTAAGCTATAGCAGATGCCAGTGAGCTTAATTAGTATATTAGTTGTATAAAGCTATGCGGCATGAAAGATTTTAAAAACAAAGTAGTGGTCATCACCGGTGCCGGTTCGGGCATAGGCCGCGCGCTGGCCGTTGCCTGGGCATCGCAGGGAGCCAAGCTGGCTTTGAACGATTATAATGCCGCAGCCCTGCAACAAACCATTGCGCAGTTGCCACCGCCCACCGATGTTTTTGAATCTGTGTTTGATGTATCCCACCGCGAACGGATGGAGCAGTTTGCCGAAGCGGTTATTCATCGCTTTGGCCGGGTAGATGTGGTAGTCAATAATGCAGGCATAGGATTAGGCGATTATCCATTTGCCGAAATAGACCTGAACCATTTTGAACAGGTTATGGACATCAATTTTTATGGCGTGCTGTATGGCAGCCGCGCCTTTGTGCCGCACCTATTAAAGCAGCCCGAAGCAGCATTGGTTAATATATCAAGTGTGTTCGGGCTCACCGGCATTGCGCTGTCCTCGGCCTATTGCGCGTCTAAGTTTGCGGTGCATGGGCTCAATCAATCGCTGCAGCAGGAATACGTGAACTCGCCCCTCACCGTATACAGTGTGCACCCCGGTGGTATCAACACCAACATTGCCAAAAATTCTATTGACTATAAAGAAACGCACGATGCGTTTCACAAGCAGTTTTTGAAACTGAGCCCCGATTATGCCGCGCAGGTCATTCTGCAGGGTATTCAAAAAGGCCGGCAGAAAATACTCATTGGCAGCGAGGCCCATCAGCTCGATTTTGTCACCCGCTTATTTCCCCGTTGGGGCGGACGGCTCATCAATAAAATTATACAGCACCAGGTGGAGGCGGTTCGGAAAAAACTTTCGTAATTCTTGTATATGCAAACACAAAACATTCCATGGTATGATGTCATTATTGTAGGAGCCGGGCTTTCGGGCATTGGGGCGGCTTATCACATCCAGAGCAAATGCGCGGGCAAATCCTACACCGTGCTGGAGGCGCGTTCCACATTAGGCGGCACCTGGGATTTATTTAAGTATCCGGGCATTCGCTCCGATTCGGATATGTATACGCTGGGCTTTTCGTTTAACCCCTGGGTAAATGCCAAAGCCATAGCCGATGGTCCTTCTATACTTCAATACATAAAGGACACGGCTGCTAAATTTGGTATCGACAAAAAGATACAATACAATCACAAGGTAGTAGATGCTTCCTGGTCCGACACCGACAAACGCTGGACCATCACCCTGGCCGACAATGGACTTGTTGCCGCTCCTAAAATTCAATGTGGTTTTTTATTTACCTGCAGCGGCTACTACGATTATGCCAGCGGCTATGAACCCAAATTTGCCGGCAGCGAAAACTTTAAAGGCACCATTGTACATCCGCAGAAATGGGACACTTCCTTGAACTACGACAACAAAAAAGTAGTGGTGATTGGCAGCGGAGCCACGGCCGTAACGCTGGTGCCCGAAATGGCCAAGCGCGCACAGAAGGTAACCATGCTGCAGCGCTCGCCCACCTATGTGGCCACTTTACCCAGCGAAGATGTGGTGGCTAACTTTTTAAAGAAAGTATTACCCGCCAAGTTGGCCTATAGCATCACCCGCTGGAAAAACATTTTGATAGCCCTCGCTTTTTACAACGCAGCGCGCACCTGGCCGCAGGCTATCAAAAAGTTTATTCTCAAAGGCGTGAAAAAAGAAATGGGGGATGGCTATGATATGAAGCACTTTGACCCCAAATACAATCCCTGGGACCAGCGATTGTGCGTAGTGCCCGATGCCGATTTGTTTAAAGCCATTAAGTCGGGCAGCGCAGAAGTGGTCACCGATACTATTGAAAAATTTACGGAGCGGGGTATACTCCTGAGCTCCGGAAAAGTACTGGAGGCCGATATTATTGTAACGGCCACAGGTCTGAAAGTACAGCTGCTGGGTGGCATGACGATGCATGTAAACGGCCAATCGGTAGGCTAGGGACATTCACTGCTACCGGGGCGTTATGTTCCTTGACATTCCCAATTTTGCAGTGGCTATTGGCTACACCAATTCATCATGGACGCTTAAGTGCGACCTGAATTGCGATTATGTTACCAAGATTTTGAATTATATGGATAAGCACCGGTATGCGGTGTGCACCCCCATATTTGACAAAAGCAAATTTACATCGCAGCCTCTGCTCGACTTTGATGCCGGCTACATTCTGCGTGCCAAGGATGCCTTGCCGCGTCAGGGCTCCAAGCACCGTGGAAGATGATATCAAAACTATTTGAAAGATTCACTGATACTGAAATACGGCAAGCTGATTGATGAGTACTTAGAATTTAAGTAGACGCACACACTTTGAAAAAACTAAAACGCTTTGCTTTTGTAGGTGCCGCCTTGCTCTTGGGTGTGGGCATCGCTATTTACCGAATAGCCGATGTAGAACACAGCAACGCCTTTTTTGAAAACGGCTGTTGGAAAGGAAGTAAAAACTTACCGCTGGGAACCGACCCGCTGCTGACCGCGCAGATAACAACCTTCGCTTTGTTTGCCCTGCCCGGCACCGAAGCTATTTATCTGGTGGCTACAAAAGATGCGCAGAAAGAACGATTGACTTCGGAACAAGATTATGTATTGCAAGGAAACATCCATCAGATTCGGGCCAGGTATTGGAGCATTACCGCGTATGGCACCGATTTGTATTTAATTCCCAATGATTCAATCATTGCGCCTTTAACAGCGCAGTAACCTGAAAACAGGCGGTAGTGCGGGCAATTTTACCATTCATCTTTCGCATAAACAAAGGCACGCCAATTGGCTGCCCACCCCAAAGACGCAAAATTCAATTTGGTATTAAAGATCTACAGGGCTGAAACCGATTTCCTTTCGGGCTTGGAAAAATCGTCTTTGCCTACTATTAAAAACACGAACGCTTTATGAAATAATCAGTCGTGTTTTTCTCTTCATATTCCTGTATCGTGGCTATCACCAACATTTGTTTATTCTCTTTGAGCCTCATATTATTTTGCCATCGCACAGTTTCTCAACTACAACCGGTGAACACGGTGATACATGTCAGCAACCCGATGCGCGGATGCGCAAAGGTGGTGTACCCAATCCGACTTTATTTCCAGTGCCTGTTTCTATGATGTGTCGGACCACGACCTGATTATCCGAGGCGTTTCCCGATACATCGCAATACTGCTCGCTTGCTTTTTATGATAATACCACGCAGCCCTTCTTCGTGAGCAACAACCTGCACGGCATGGCCAAAAACTATTCCATTCGCCTCAAGGCGCACAACAAAGGCCCGCACGGTGTGGTGGCCAAAACAAAACGTGGTGTTATACTGATGCGCCTGTTAGTGACCAATGCTGCACAGGCTGCGCAGGCCAAAAGAATTCAGCCGAGGTTTACAGTCAGCGCTTCCTCGCCCGATGGGCATTAAAAAGCATAGCAAAAACATTACAGGTTCTTGGTCTTGAATATGCGCACGGCAATGGCCAAAGGTACGGCCACACACCAGCATAATGCCAGCGGTATAAAACAAGCCAAAGTTGTTTCCAAAGAATTGTTTGTACACCGCACCGGTGAAGCCCATCAGCGCGCTGATATCCAGCGTAGGGACCATAATACGAAAACCATGTCTATCGGATTCAATGAGGCCAGTGCTATCACTGCCTTATCGAGCGGATAATCGCTAAATGAAAATAAAATGCCCAACACAATGGCATCGTAAATGACAGCAAAGTAAAACCAGAGCATCAGCGACAAGCCAATTCCTTTGGCTTTGTCGCGCATGGCCACCGAAGAAAAAAAGGCAATGGATACAAAGCAGAGTGTAACCGCTACACCGGACATCACCAAAACCATGCCCGTAGCATCGGGCACATACAGCAACACCGGCAATCCCACTCCAACACCGAATGCAGCCACCATAGAAAAGGATACCCCTATAAACTCGCCCAACAATATCGTATTGCGCGAGAGCGGCTGCGCCACCAACAGCTCTATAAATTCGTAGGCGTTATAAAAATAAGTGGTAGCAAACACCACACTGATGAGCGGGACTATGATGAGCACTACACTCAATAAACTCACCAGACTTTTGGCGCTGTCATTCTCCAGATAAAATAGCGCAAACGAAATGAGCAGCAGAAACAAGGTATAGGCGATGAGCACCTTGCTGCGCAGAATATCGTAGATGATGTATTTGCTAATCTTAAGCATGGGCGTTTTGTGTCATAATGCTGGCAATGGCCCGGCTCAGTTTTTCTTCTCCGGTTTCGGCTTTCAGCGCAGCAATTGTTTTGTAAAAATTGATTTTCCCTTCGTACAAATACATAATTTTATCGGCCATTTCCTCCACTTCGCTCATAATGTGCGAGGTAATAATCACCAGCCGACCTTCTCCTTTTGCTTTCAGTATTTTGGCTTTTAGAATTTCAGACGCTACCGGATCCAGGCCGGCTGTGGGCTCATCCAATATGAGCACCCGAGGACTAAACAAAAACGCCAATGCTGCACTTACTTTTTGTGTAGTGCCACCCGACAGGGTTCGCATTTGCTTATCATACATAGACGGCAACTGATACGCCTGCAGCAACTCATCCTCCAGCACATCGTCCCCTTTGCGCAGGTCTTTCATCATATCAAACAACTGACCCATTTTCATATTCTCCGGATAGCGACCTATCTGCGGCATGTAGCCAATGTGTTTTCGATAACTGAAGTCGTGCGCAATGCTTTTATCATTAAAAAATATATCGCCTTGATCAGGCACTACCATGCCCAATATGCTTTTGATGATAGTGGTTTTGCCGGAGCCATTGGGCCCTATCACACTCACCACATCTCCCGTGCTGAAGTGCGTATCTACACCCTTGAGCACCGATAGCTTTCCAAATTTTTTCTGCAGATTTTCTAT
>JADJZU010000019.1 GCA_016715625.1 Bacteroidota bacterium | reverse complement strand
CTGCGCTTCACCCACAGCATAAGTTTAATCTGTTGTTGTTTGGTGAGGTTCCCATTTTATACGTAGCGCTGGGCGGTTTGCTTATAGACCTGCTCAATATTCCACGTGGAGGTGCCGGCACTTATTTTGCGCACCTGGGCGGAGCGCTGACAGGTTATGGCTACATCCTGCTGCTACGGGCCGGTGCCGATATTTTTGCGCCCATCGATTTATTGGAGCAAATGTATACCCGCCTGTTTCAGCGCAGAAAGTTGCACGTTACACATAGTGCTGCTGCCCGCACCAGTCCGCAGCAAAAAAAGGCGGCTGATGACCAGCAACGCGTAGACGATATACTCGATAAAATTTCTCGCTCCGGATACGATAGCCTTACCAAAGACGAAAAAGATTTTCTGTTTCATTTTTCGAAGAAGTAAATCACTTCTGCTATTTTTCATGAACCAAAATCCCTTTCATGAAAAAATACCTCAGCGAATATCTTGGTACTTTTATTCTGCTCTTTGTGGGCACAGGCTCGGTGATAGTAAACCAACACACCAATGGGGCTCTCGGCTTGCCGGGTATTGCTACAGTGTGGGGCTTCGTTATCATAGCACTCATTTATTCGTTTGGCGATTTGTCGGGGGCGCATTTTAATCCGGCTGTGAGCATTGCCTTTGCGGTGGACCATCGCTTTGCCTGGAAAGAAGTACCGGCTTTCTTAATGGCACAGTTATCCGGAGCGCTATCTGCCAGTTATGTGTTGCACTATCTTTTTCCGGAAAACGAAACCCTGGCCATTACGCAACCATCGGGTACCTGGGCGCAGAGTTTTATTCTCGAACTGCTCATGACGTTTATTCTCATGCTGGTCATTTTGCGCGTAAGCACAGGGGCTAAAGAAAAAGGAATTACGGCCGGCATTGCCATTGGTGGCACGGTGTGGATGTTGGTGCTTTTCGGAGGACCTGTCAGCGGCACCAGTTTAAATCCCACTCGCTCGCTGGCTCCGGCTTTGGTAACCGGAAACTTCAATGCCATTTGGATTTATCTCACAGCGCCACTGGCCGGCACGCTCAGTGCCGTATTCGTGCATCGGATTTTAATGCAGGAAAGCAACCATTAATCGGCATCAGCCACCACCTCCTGCACCTCGGGTACCATACGCTTCAGCAGGCCTTCAATGCCCGACTTGAGGGTAATGGTAGAAGAAGGACAGCCACTGCAAGAGCCTTGTAAGGATAGCTTCACCAATCCGTTTTCGAACGATTTGAATTCAATGTGTCCGCCATCCATTTGTATGGCGGGCTTCACATATTTATCGAGCAGGTCTTTGATTTTTTCTTCGGGGCTTTGCTGGCCGGCTGCGGTATCAGAGCCCTGCACCTCTTTGGGCAGCAGCGCATCGTCTACAGGTTTTTGTCCGCTTTGCAAAAATTGCTTGATGGATTCTTTCAACTCCGGTGTGATTTCAAACCAGTCGTATTCGGCTTTTTTGGTGATGGTCACAAAATTGTTAGCCACAAAAACGCCATTGACAAACGGAATGGCAAACAACGTACGGGCCAGTGCCGAGCCTTCGCTCATTTCGCGCGTGCGAAAATCCAGTTGAAAATTGGGAAGGATATGACGGTTGGTTACAAACTTTAAACTCTCCGGGTTGGGAGTCATTTCGGTGTATATTTCTATGGCGGTGGGTTGGCTCATGTTCAGTAGATTAATGCTGCGAACTTAACACAAGAAAAACAAACAAGTTTAGAACTTCACCTGCATACCGGCCAGAAAATTGAATGGAGCCTGCGGATAGAAGTAGTTGTAGGTATTGGTATCGGTGGTTTGCAGTTGATTGTTCTCGTCTGTGTAGGCATAGCGCTCGCTGTAGGTGTAGCCGTTGCTTTCAAAACTCCGGTTCAGAATATTGTTGAGCAATACCGTGAATCGAATTTCCTTGTCCTCTCTTTTCAGCGGCAGTTTATAGCTGGCGCGGAAGTTGGGATAGAAAAATGTTTTCAGCATGCGTTCCGGATTGCCGGTGTTGTCCATAAATTGACGGCTGACAATCTTGGTGGTGAGCGAAAGTTCCAGCCCGGTTACCGGGGTAGCCAGCAATTCTATCGAGGCAATGAAGCGGGGCGAAAAAGAAATGTCCGTGTTGCGATGCGTGATGATTTGTGTGAGTGTATCTATGCGCGAGTAGTTTTCATCGTAGGTGTAAATGTATTCGTCAAAGCGCTTGATTTTATTGACAGAATACGTGAATGAATAGTTAATGCTGAACAGATAGGGTTCTTTCGCTTTGGCGCAGCTTTCGCAATCATCGCCCCACACTGCTTTTTTCAGGATGCGAATGGAGCCGTTCAATTCTACTCCCGTACGATAGCTGACCGGCACATTGGCTTTTATCGGATTGCCTACATCATTCAGCTTACCGGTGAGCACCAGTTGGTCTTTGTAATGCATGAGATAGTAGTTGATACTAATGGGAAACTTATCATGTAAAAACTTGTAACCGGCTTCCACATTATGCATCTGTTCGGGCCTGGGGGCAATGGGTGCATCCAGCACATCATCGCGGTTGGGCTCGCGATTGCCAAAGGCATAGGAGGCATACAAATGATGAACAGGCTTTATCTGATACAGTAATCCGGCTTTGGGATTAAAGAAATGCCAGCGCGCTGCAAAGTCGTACACCACATCATTGTTATCGTCCCCTTTTGTGCGGTAGTCAATAAAACGATACTGGACATCGGCATACAGATTCAGTTTTTCAACCAGCAGGTAATTCAGTTTGGTGTATACATTGATGTCTGTTTTTAATGAATTGCCGAGATAGTAGTTTCTGTTTTTATCTATGGAGATGGCTGCTTCGTTCCACACCACACGGCCAAAATGCTGCCCGCGGTATTGCGACACCAGCCCACCGGCTGTCACATCTACCTTGCCCTGACTATAGCTCAGCGAGAAGGTGCCTCCGTAAAAAACATTTTTCAGCCAACGCTGCCTCACCAGATCGGTTTCGGTGCTGTTGTAGTCGGCAAAATAATCTTGGATGTCTGCCCCGGCTTTGTATTGCTCGTAATATCCGCGGCCGAGGGTGGCAAAGAGCGCTGCATTCAATTGCAGGTTTCGGGGCAGGCGCTGTGCCAGATGCAATTGAATATAATCCTGCCCGTAGTTGTCGGTTTCGTTTGGGTAGGCGGGGTCTTTAGAAAAATAATCCGTGCCGGCTATGTTGAAGGTGCGGTTGGTGGCCAGCGAATCCTGCGGCACGCCATACCAGGCCTGATACGTTTTTTCGCGGCCTCCGAAATACAGCGTTTTCAGAATGGTGTTTCGGCCCACCCAGCCCATTTGGGCAAACCAGGAGCGCAAATCGGAAGAGGCGCGATCAATGTAACCATCACTGCGAATCCAGGAGGCTGAAGCATCGGCAAAGAAACCGCACTTTAAGGTGCCGGTGCCTCCGCGCATGTTGCCTTTAAAGGTATTGAACGAACCGAGCGCCACACCGGCCTCTCCGTAGGGTTTATCGGCAATGGCGGTAGACTGCAAACTGATTTGCCCGCCAAAAGCCGATGAGCCGTTGGTGCTGCTGCCTATACCCCGTTGTATTTGAATGTTGGAAACGGATGAAACCACATCGGGCGTATTCACCCAATACATTTGCTGGCTTTCGGCATCATTCACCGGAATGCCATTGAGCGTTACATTGATGCGTGTGGCATCGCTGCCACGGATGCGGAGGCCCGTGTAGCCGATGCCGGCACCGCATCGGTGGTGTATACCACGCTGGGGTTTGGTCCAGCAGCACCGGCAGGTCGGGGCCCAGATTGTTTTTTTGCACGACCTCGCGCGATAGGTTGGTGTAAGTCGTAGGGGCATTGGCTCCGGCTCGCGTAGCGGTGATATAGACCGCTTCCATGTTTTGCTGCCGGGCAGCGGAATCTTTTTGCTGCACCAGGGCAGTGTCTGTTTGTGCCAGTGTTTGATTGGCGCAAAGCAGAAAGAATAAAAATCTTTTCATACAACGGTGGTTGATGGTTTAGAAATTATTCTTTCTGAAAGGTGAAGAGAATTCGAGCGAGAAACAGAAGTAGATCTGTCTTTCTTTCCTATCGCATGCATTACCATGTTCAGGTTCGAAGGGTTCTTCTCAGATTTCTAAAAAACTAATTTCAGAAAACGCCCCCAGAAAGCTGCTGCAACATTAAAGAAGAAAGGGAGAAAGTGAAATAGCACCCGGCTACTTCGGAATCGTAAAGCAAAACTTAGCACCACCGAGTGGCGAGTCTTCAATCCAGATTTTTCCCTGCAGGCCATCGATAATTTTTTTGCAGATGCTGAGGCCTATGCCGGTGCCTTCGTATTCGCTGCGGGTGTGCAAGCGCTGAAAAATAATGAACACCTTATCGCGATATTGTTTTTCAATACCGATGCCATTGTCGGCCAATTCGTAGCGGTAGGCGTTCTCCAGTTCGGTGCATCTTATCTCAATGACCGGTGCAGCCGATTGGTTATACTTAATGGCATTGGAAATCAGATTTTGAAACAACTGTGTCAGCTTGGTTTCATCGGCCATTACCGGATGCATGTGACTGCAGGTGATGGATACGTTGCGGTTGTGTATCTCCAGCTTCAGTGCCTTTTTTACTTCATCTATCACCTCGTTTACGTTCACGAGTGTTTTATGATTGGCGGCATTTATCTTCGACAACTGCAGCAAGCTTTGTATCACATTGTTCATGCGCTTGGCTCCGTCATTGATGTAAATCAGATAGTCTTTTTGCTCAGGCTTTAATTGTCCGTTGATGCTCTTTTCGAGCAACTGCGAATAATTGGCAATCATGCGCAGCGGTTCTTTCATATCGTGCGAAGCTACGTGGGCAAACTGGTTCAGCTCGTAATTGCTCATCTGCAACTGCCGCGCATATTCTTCTATCTCCGCATTCTTTTTGCGGAGGAGCGCCTGCTCTTTCTGTCCTTCTTCGTATTTCAGGCGCAGCATTACATCGTTGATGGCCGCACCTTTATCCATGGTGTGTTTCTCTTCGCGGCAGCGGTCGTGCTCCAGCAGTTTTTCAGCGGCTTCCTGATACCGCCCCAGTGCCATGAGTACCTCGGCCCATCTTTTTCGAAATCCGTAGCTATCTACTTTCAGTTGCAGTTCATGAAACAGTTTATCGCCTTCGGCAAACCAGCGATCGGCCTCTTCGTATTTTTGGCCGTGGGCATAGGCATTGCCCAACTGCATATAGCGGCCCAGCAAAAAGCTTTTGTTGCAATGCTGCTGTGCGGTGTTGTAGGCATCTAACAGATGGGCCACGCCCTCCTCAAAATGATGGAAGCGGGCATGTAGCGTACCATAGTTGCCGGTGGCTACGCTGTAGCACACCCAATCGCCAATTTCGCGTGATAGCTCGGCTGCATTTTTGTAGTGCTCCTTGGCTTGCAGCAGCTTTTCGGGGTCTTTGTCGTTTTCATCGTCAAACATGACTCCGAACGAAATGTAACAGCGCGCTATGCCCGGCTTGTGGTCGACTTCCTTGAACTTTTGAAAACTGAGTTGCAGATATTTTTCAGATAGTGCATCCAGATTCAAATCGCCATAAATGATAGAAAGGTTAAAATACGAGCGGGCCAGTGTAAGAAAACCGGTTTCGCTCAGTGGCTGTCGGTTTTCGAGTAGTTGTATTGATTTTTCGTAGGCTTCTTTCGATAGCAGGAGCTCGCCCACATAATCGAACCCGAGGCCTTTTCTGCGCCAGATTTCCGATAGCTGCTCCACCTGTTCCGCCTGCTCAAAGTAACCTTCCATGTCGGAGAGCACGGCCAGCGCCTGTTGAAATTCGCTCACCACATCCATATAAAACCCGGCCAGGGCCGAACCGGCTTCGTAAATCAAAGCCACATCGCCCGAATCTTTAGCCAGCTGAAATGCCTCTACCCCCACATGCGATGCCGACACATCGCGCTCCGCTCTGCGCTTGTTGAATTGCGCCAGCAGCTCCTGTGTTTGTTCCTGTACCGTTAAAAGCAGGGTGGTGTTTCCGGTCATTTTTTCATCATGCGTCTTAACTATACGCTTAAAACGAATAAAAGTTTTGGCCGCCTACTGCTCCAGCTGCCGGTGGATGGCCGCCAGGGCCACTTGCAGCCGTTCTGCTCCTGTACCCTGCACTACCCGATACGGCGATGACAATTTGCAGCTCCTGCTCAAACGCAGCATAAATGCAAGCCGGTCGTGTTCGTTCTGCCGCTGCGGGTCGGGCACCCAGGGCAGGTCTGTAGCACACAGCAAATACAGCGCACTTTTCCGCTTTGCAATCTGCTGCTGTAGCCACAGGGGAACGTGCCATTCGTAATACTGCAGCCATATTTTGATGTTGATTAAATCGTTGTCGCTGATAATCCATTTTGCCCCGCTGCCGAGCGCCTTATCTTCCTGCATTATAATCTGCTCGGCTATGTTTAAAATATCTATCGCAGTGTACGGCTGCTGCAGGGCTGCCACATAAGCGCGCGACACATCGGCCACCACTGCTGCCGCGAGGTGTGCGCCTAATGCTTCGGTCAGTGCGCTTTTGCCGGTGCTTTCGGGGCCGGTGATGGTGACAAGGAAGGGCTGATTCATCGGGAATCAAACTTGTAAAAGTTTCGGAACAATCAGAGGATTTCTAATTTCATTCCCGTTTTTGAAAACAAACCCTCCTGTATCATGAGTTTAAATACCATACCGATTGTAGACCTTGCCGAATTTTTAAAAGGCGGAGAAAGCAAACAGCAGTTTGTGTACGAACTGGGCAAAGCCTTTGAAGACGTAGGGTTTGTGTCGGTGCGCCACCACGGGGTGTCGCAAGCCCTGATTGACGATTATTATGCAGCCGTTCAACGTTTTTTTGACCTGCCGCGCGAGGTCAAAAACAACTATGAAAAACCGGAGCTGGCGGGGCAGCGCGGCTACACTTCATTTGGCAAAGAAACCGCCAAGGGCTACGATGCGCCCGACCTGAAAGAGTTTTGGCAAATGGGGCAAATAGTAGAAGGCGAGGTTTTATCCAAGGCCGATTACCCCGACAACCTGTCGGTGGCCGAAGTGCCGGAGTTTTTTGAACTGGGCCAACAACTTTTTAAAGCATTTGAGGGCAGCGCCCGCGAGCTGCTGCGCGCTATTGCCATCCACCTGGGCATTGGCGAATATTATTTTGATAAACACATACACAACGGCAACTCTATCTTGCGCGCCATTCATTATCCGCCCATTACGCAGGAGCCCAAAAGTGCCGTGCGGGCCGAGCAGCACGAAGACATTAACCTGATTACCCTGCTGGTGGGGGCATCGGCCGAGGGGCTTCAATTGCTGAATCGCCAGAACGAGTGGCTGAACATCACCGCTCCCGAAGGCTGTCTGGTGGTAAACGTGGGCGATATGCTGCAGCGCCTGACCAATAACAAACTGAAATCGACCACCCACCGCGTGGTGAATCCTCCGCGCGAAAAATGGCACACCTCGCGCTACTCTATCCCCTTCTTTACACATCCGCGCAGCGAAATGAGGCTGGACTGCCTGCCCAGCTGTGTAGATGCCGCACATCCTGCTCTCTATGAACCTATATCGGCAGGCGAATACCTGAACGAACGGTTGATAGAAATAGGGTTGAAGAAAAAGTAAAGCGGGATTACTTCTCCGGCTGCACTCGCTCCACCCGCATACCCACGCTCTTGATATAGGGCAATGGGTTTACGCGCATATCCTGCGTAATCTTGAAAGTATATTTGCCGGTGAGCGGAAAGAAAGCATTTTGCTGAATGGATACCTGTATGTCGCAGTTATCGCCCAGGCAATCGCCATACCAATGGCCATCGGGCTCGCTCAATAAAAGATTCACGCGCCTTTCGTACACTTTGCCGTTGGGGAACGTGGTTTCGATGTTCACCCACAGGTTGCGCCACTCAAACTGAAAGGCATGGCGCAGGTTCACATAAATGTTGTATTGGGTGGTGGTGTCCTGAATCTCTGCGGTGAATACTTTTGTGTCGCTATAGTTCCACTGGTAATCCTGCACGTCCTGGTTTTCTTCCATGACTCTGCGCTGGTCGCAGGACGACAGCAACAGCACCACAGCGGCCAGGCTCCACAAAAAACGGTTGGTTAACAGGAACATGAGCAAGGCGATATTTACGGATTGTTTTTGGGCGGACGCTGCTGCCCTTTGTTTCCCTGATGCTTGTGCTGGGGCGGACGGTTCTGCGGGTTTTTATTCTGCGGCTTCTGCTGCTGTCCCTGTCCTTTTTGCCCTCCCTGCGGTCCTTTATTTTTGTGGCGGTTATCTCTCCGTCTTTTTCTTTCTTTCTCTTCCAGCGTATTCAGCGACACCTGCCCTACCAGATCCTCGTGTTTGCTTTCGTCTACTTTCACAACGTCTACAATCGCAAAGTCGAGCAGGCTCTTGGGTTTCTTGCCGCTCTTATTCATCCACAGCATTTCTTTCACATCCTCTATGCCCAGTTTTATAAAGTTGCCGCGCTGCTCGGCATACTCATACACCATTTGCTTTTTAAGAATCTCTGTCTTTTTCAAAAACGCCACACCTTCTTCGGTTTCAATTTTATCGGCCCCTTTGGGAAAAGCCTTGAGTGCATCGTTGTAAGTGTCCAACTCATAGTTGAGGCAGCACTTGAGGCGTCCGCACTGTCCGCTCAGTTTGTCGGTGTTGATGGCCAGGTTTTGGTAGCGCACCGCCTGCGTGGTTACCGATTTAAAATCGTTGAGCCAGGTGGAGCAGCACAGCTCGCGACCGCAAGAGCCAATGCCGCCTATGCGGGCAGCCTCCTGACGAGCGCCTATCTGGCGCATCTCAATTTTCACCTTAAACTCTTTGGCATACACCTTCACCAGCTCGCGAAAATCTACGCGCCCTTCTGCGGTGTAAAAAATGGTCACCTTTTTATCGTCTCCCTGAAACTCGATATCCCCGATTTTCATTTCCAGATTTTGCGAGCGCGCAATGGCCCGGGCGCGCACCAGCGTTTCGTTTTCTTTGGCGCGGATGGCTTTCAGTATCTGCTCGTCTTGCTCAGTGGCCAGGCGCAGCACATTGCGGATGGTGTCGTCCCGCTCGGTAATCTTGCGCTTTTTCATTTGCGCTTTTACCAGTTCGCCTTTCAGGCTCACCTCGCCAATATCGTGGCCCTGGGCGGCTTCCACCACCACCAGCTGGCCTTTGTGCAAATCCATGCCGGAGCTAAAGCGGTAAAAGCCTTTGCGCGAGCCGTTTTTAAAACTGATTTCGGCAATGTTGAAGTTCTCGTTAAAAGAGATGGGCATGTCGGCAAACCAGTCCATCACATTCATGCGATTGCAGCCACCGGTGCTACAGCCGCCACTGCTGCAGCCGGGCACTTTTTTTTCCACCTTTTCAAAAACCTGTTCCATATATGTTGTTCACTTGTATGAATAAGAAGAGGACGAATCTAAAATTAATTGGCAATGCAGTAGCTTATTCCATCTCCGCTAACTCACCGGCAAACACACCGCCTATGCGGATAGAGTTGCTCATAAACAGAATTTTGGGGTTGGCATTGCGCTCGATGTAGTAATGCATGCGGCTGAGTATTTTCAGCAGCGCCTCGTAGCTATCGGGCTGCAGACGACCCGACAGGCCGGTGGCAAATTTCAGCTCTTCGCCCTCCAGCTTCTGGCTGTGCCCGGTATGCGACAGCAAACTGCATTCGCGCAGAAAAAACATGGCATACTTTAAAAATATCTTTTGGTTTTCGCGGCCGGTTTTGGCGGTTTCTTCTATCCAGTCCAGCAGGTTTTTGGTATTGGCCGAAGTCGGCTTCATCTTCAAATTAAAACAGCACACCAGCCATTGATGCAGCCGTTTGTCGTTGGTGCCTTCTTCGCCCGACATCATGTCGAGGGCTGCATTCATGTTGCCATCGGCTATGCGCGCTATTCTGCGGGCCGAACCTTCGTCCAGTTCAAAGCGCGACAGCAGCCCCTCCTGCACATCGGCATCGGCTATGGGGGGTGTTTTAATAATTTGTGTGCGCGATAGGATGGTGTTCAGCATCAGTTCCGAGTTTTCTACCACCAATATAAAAACGGTGTCGGGTGGTGGTTCCTCCAGCACTTTGAGCAGGATGTTGCCCTCGTGCCCCAGATATTCGGCCAGCCAGATAATCTGAATTTTGTAACTGTTTTCATAGGTCTTCAGCGACAGCTGATGAATAATCTGCCGGCATTCATCGGCAGAAATATTTCCCTGCTTGTTCTCCGCCACGATGCTCTGCAGCCAGTCGTTGTAGCTCATGTATACATTCGACTCCAGCGCGCTGCGCCATTCGCTGATGTAATCGGCACTTACGGCCGGTCCCTTCTTATCCTCGCGCTTCACCACCGGAAAGGTAAAGTGCACATCGGGGTGAATAAACTTTTGATTGCG
This sequence comes from Bacteroidota bacterium, assembly GCA_016715625.1. Classification (GTDB taxonomy): domain Bacteria; phylum Bacteroidota; class Bacteroidia; order Chitinophagales; family LD1; genus Bog-950. Next base: position 60,124 of record JADJZU010000019.1, on the reverse strand, counting down.
CAGGCAGGACGGGCAGGTGCCGCAGGCATCGGTCGGGGTTTTGTTTTCGCATTGCAGGTATTGGGCCAGTGCCAGTGCCAGCGCCAGATTGCCGTTGCCCTCGGGGCCCATCAACATCAGGGCATGCGGAATTTTGCCCGATTGCACCATGCCAATCAACTTCGTTTTTATTTCGCTTTGGCCTATTACGTCACTGAATTTCATGAGCCGGTTTCGTCTATGCTGCGCAGAATAATGTCGCAGGCTGTTTTAATTTCTTCCTCGCTGATAAGGAGCGGAGGTGCTATTCGTAAGCAATGCGGAGCAAATAAAAACCAATCGGTGAGTAATCCGTGCGAAATGCAGCGGTCAATAATCTGCTTGTTTTGTTCATAGCTATCGAACTGCAGGCTGAGCATTAAACCCATGCTGCGTACCGAGCGGATGGATGGATGAACGAGTCGTTTTTTAAACAGCCGGCTTTTAGCCTCCACGGCTTCCAATATGTTTTCGTGCAGCGTTACCTGCAAGGCTGCCAACCCGGCCGCGCAGCTTACGGGGTGCCCCCCAAAGGTGGTAATGTGCCCCAACACCGGATTATCGGAAAGGGTAGCCATTCTTTCTTTGGAAGCCACAAATGCCCCCAGCGGCATGCCTCCACCGAGCGCTTTGGCCAGCAACAGGATATCGGGCACGATGTCAAAATGCTCGAAGGCAAACATTTTTCCGGTGCGGCCCAGTCCGGTTTGCGCTTCGTCCAGCACCAGCAGGGTGCCGGTGTCGGTGCAGCGCTGTCGCAGCGCCTGCATAAACGCCCGGTCGGGCACCGTGATGCCGCTCTCTGCCTGAATGGGCTCTAAAAATACCGCTGCCGTGCGGCAGGTAATCTTTTCCAGTTCGCCAATCTGATTGTAGGGCAGCTGAAGGGTGTCGGGTAGCAGCGGGCGAAACTTTTGTTTGAAATATTCATCGCCCATCAGGCTGAGTGCGCCCTGTGTGCTGCCGTGGTAGCTGTTTTGAAAAGAGATAAAGCGGCTGCGCCCGGTCAGGCGCTTGGCCAGTTTCATAGCGCCCTCGGTGGCTTCGGCACCGCTGTTAGTAAAGTATACGTTATTGAGCGAGGCGGGCAGCAGGTCGGTGATTTGTTTGGCAAATTTCACTTGCGGGCTTTCTACAAACTCGCCATACACCATCAGGTGCATGTATTTTTCGGCTTGATTTTTTACCGCTTCCACTACGGCCGGATGCGAATGCCCCAGATTGCTCACCGATATGCCCGCTATCAGGTCCATGTATCTTTTGCCCGCTGCATCGTACATATACATGCCTTCGGCCCGCTCTATTTCCAGCATCAGGGGAGCTGTGCTGGTTTGGGCTACATGCGACAAAAAGAGCTGGCGGTTGGTCATGGTTTTTAAACGCTTGGTGGGTCAATTGGTCGGTCAAAGAAAATAATCTTGATTTTAATCGTTAATCACATTCTTTTGCGCCTCCATTTTTATGAAGTATTTCAGTGCGTCTTTTTATTACATGCGCTATCGGGTGTTGTTTCGCATCGTGGGGGCTATCTGCCGTCAATTTTCGCTGCGGGTGTGGCTGCTCAGCCTGTTGTTTTTCCCTTTGTTTTTTTTGCATCAGGTAGTGTCGATGCTGTTTCGCGCGCTGGATGAGGTGTTTCACCGCGGCTACAAAACCACTCCGCTGCAGCAGCCTGTTTTTATTATCGCCAACCCACGCAGCGGCACCACCTATCTGCACCGGCTGATTGCGCTGGACGAGGAGCAGTTTGTGTACACCAAAAACGCGCACACGTTTTTTATGGCTTCTTCTTTTGTGCAGTTTTATAATGTGTGCCGCTGGGTAGATACACACCTGCTGCGCGGCCTTATCCGCAGGCTCATTGCCCGGCTGGATATTCTGTTTTGGGGCGGCTGGGACGACATTCATCCCATGGGTTTTAATAAAGCCGAGGAAGACGAACTCGTGTTTGCCCAAATGCTGATGAGCGGTGGCATTTATATTCCCTTCCCGTTTTTTCATCTGCATCACGAAACCAAGTTTCTGGACCGCGAGCCCGCAACGGTGCGCAGGCAGGTGATGGATTTTTATGAAAGCAGCATCAGGCGCTTTGTGTTCCGGGCCGGAAAAGACAAAACCTATCTGGCTAAAAATGTATTCAGCACCGCGCGCTTTAAAACGCTGCTGCAGCGCTTTCCCAATGCCAAGGTCATCTACATTGCCCGCCACCCTTACGATGCGGTGCCCAGCATGGCCAGCATGTTTACCATTCTGTATAGCAAGAAAATTCTGGGCAATGCACCTCCGCGCATGGCCTGGGCCCAATACGGCATCGATTTTTACAAATACGCCAAAGAGTTGAGAAGCACGATTCCGGCTGCGCAATTGGCCGTGGTGAAATATGACGATTTACTGACCGACCCGCAGCAAACCGTCCAGGCTATTTACGAGCATTTTAACTGGACGCCCTCCGCAAAATTTCTGGAGCGGCTGAGCCGCGAACAGGCCCGCAACAGCCACTATAAAAGCGCACACGAATATTCGCTGGAGGCTTTTGGTCTTTCTAAAGCGCAACTGAACCGCGAGCTGGGCGATGTGATGGACGAGTTTGGGTTTGAACGCGAAAGTTAAGGGCTTTCGGCAGCCCGGGGCTCATTGAACACTTACTGCGCGGGCTCAGGCTTTTTTCTTTCGCCTGGGGGGATTTTTAGACACCCGCACCACCACATCAAAGCCCCACACACTCAGCGCCTCGGGGTTCTCGCTGTTGAGCACCTGCAACACCTTTTTAATCTTCAGGGCATAGTTGATGAGCGTGCCCGGGGTATCGTTGTTTTGGCCGGCATGGGTGCCCATGAGGTGGCGGCTATGATCCATGGCGGCTTTGGCCCGTGCCTGATACTCCAGGGCTTCTTCGCGCCTGGCGCGGGCGCGGCTCACGAGGTCGGCAAAGACGGCCATATCTACCAGGTCGCCATCGGCAAAGGGGCTGGAGGCCCCCAGCTCGTTATTCTTGCTCACAATATCTTCGCACAGGTTTAAAAATGCATCCGGCTTATCTTTATTCACCTTTACGGTAATGGTTCTGCGGCCCATAAGATAGGTTTGAGTGTGGCTAAATTAGGCAAAAATCTGCACCGGATGATTCATCTTTTCAAATTTTTTTTTCACCTGTTTGAACAGGTAATATAGCCGTATAAAAAGCCGATACACCTTTTTGTAAAGATTGATTAACCTGATAAAAAGATGCCTTATCTATATATCAGGATAAGCCATCTTTATATCAGGATAGCCTACCATTCTGTAAAGCTGATTGACCATTTTATAAAGCCACTGTATCCTGAGCAGCTTTGTAGCTTTTTGGAGCAAAAAACACGGATTTTTGTGCCCATGGCCTCCGGTTTTGTAATGGAGGCAGGCGGTCGGCATTTTCAGCCGCTTAGGGGTCGCCCGAAGGGGACCCCAAAGTGATAAAGCCGGAGGGCGGGGTCGGCATTTTCGCGGCTTGCCGCTCTTAGTTTTTTCTACTTTCACCACCCACTTAAAAATCACTGCTATGGGCCACACCTCCAACCACACCGAAAAACTTTTTCTGGTAGACGCCTACGCGCTCATCTTCCGGGCTTATTTCGCCTTTGGCAAAAATCCACTGCTCAATTCCAAGGGGCAAAATGTGTCGGCCATCAGCGGGTTTACCAATACCCTTTTTGAACTGATACAAAAAGAAAAACCCAGCCACCTGGCCGTAGTGTTTGACCTGGGCGGCAGCACCGAGCGCGAAGAAGCCTATGCCGACTACAAAGCCGGCCGGCAGGAAACCCCCGAGGACATCCTCTTTGCCGTGCCACACATCAAAGACATTCTCCGCGCCTGGCACATTCCCATTCTGGAACTCAGCGGCTACGAAGCCGATGACATTATAGGCACCATTGCCACCCAAAAAGCCCAGGAGGGGCACACCGTGTTTATGGTAACCCCCGACAAAGACTATGCGCAGCTGGTGAGCGAACGGGTGTTTATTTATAAACCGGCCCGCAGTGGCGGAGAGGTGGAAATACTGGGGGTGGAAGAAGTGAAACGCGACTGGGAGGTAGAAGACCCCAGGCAGGTCATCGACATCCTCGGCATGTGGGGCGATGCCGTAGACAACATACCGGGCATACCGGGTGTGGGTGAAAAAACCGCCAAGAAGTTTATTAAAGAATTCGGCAGCATGGAAAATATGATTGCCCGGGCCGACCAGATAAAAGGCAAAGTGGGAGAGAACGTAAAAGCCTATGCCGAACAGGGTTTGCTTTCCAAAAAACTGGCCACCATCAACCTGGCCGTGCCTATTGAGGTGAGCGATGATGATTTAAAAATGGAAGCCCCCGACAAAGAAAAGCTGGGAGCCATTTTTGCCGAACTGGAATTCCGTACGCTGGGCAAAAGAATTTTAGGTACCGATTATTCCGTAAACCAGGCCACCTCCCCCTATCCCTCCGAAGGAGGGACTTCTACTACTTCTGCCGGTGCTAATGAAGTTGTAAAAGCACAAAACCAGGGCAACTTGTTTGGAGAATCCGAAGCCGTATTGCCCTTTGGAGAGATAGCGGCCGGCAAAAACATATCCAACACCGCCCACACCTATCGGGTGGTGCAATCCGAAGCCGAAATAGCAGACCTGCTGGCCCTGCTGAATGCCCGGGATGAATTTTGTTTTGATACCGAAACCACCGGCCTCGATTATTTCGCGCTTGATATGGTGGGCATGAGTTTTTCGGTGAAAGAAGGCGAGGCGTTTTATGTGCCACTGCCCACCGACCCGGAACAGGCCAAAGCCCTGGCGCAGCACTTTAAACCCCTGCTGGAGCATCCCGCCAAATTGAAAATAGGGCAAAACATCAAGTTCGATTTGCAGGTGTTTCGCAAATATGGCATACAGGTATCGCTGCCGCTCTACGATACCATGCTGGCGCACTATCTGGTGGAGCCCGACCTGAAACACGGCATGGATTACCTGAGCGAAACCTACCTGGGCTACACGCCCGTATCCATTGAAACGCTCATTGGCAAAAAGGGGAAGAACCAGGGCAACATGCGCGATGTGCCGCTCGATAAAATTGCCGAATACGCTGCCGAAGATGCCGACATTACCCTGCAGTTAAAAAATAAACTGGCCCCCATGGTGCAGCAGTGCGAAGTGGAAGCAGTGCTCAACGAAATAGAGCATCCGCTCATCCCCGTGCTGGCCGACATGGAATACGAAGGCGTAAAAATTGACGAGGCGTTTCTCCAAAACTATTCCAAAGACCTGCAAGCCGACCTGCTGCTGGTGCGCGATGAGATTTACCAGCTGGCCGGCCGCGAGTTTAATGTAGACTCGCCCAAGCAGCTGAGCGATGTGCTGTACGTGGAAATGAAAATTCCCTTTGAGGGAAAGAAGACCTCCACCGGGCAGCTCTCCACCAACGAAGATGCCTTGCAGGGCCTGGTGAGTGTGCATCCCATTGCGGGCAAAATTCTGGACTACCGCGAACTGGCCAAGCTGAAATCGACCTATGTGGATGCGCTGCCGCAGCTGATAAACCCGAAAACGGGTCGGGTGCATTCTACCTTTCGGCAGGCAGTGGCCGCCACCGGCCGCCTCAGCAGCGATAACCCCAACCTGCAGAATATTCCTATCCGCACCGAGCGGGGCAAGCAAATCCGCAAGGCCTTTATTCCGCGCAACGAAGACTACCTGCTGCTCTCGGCCGATTACTCGCAGATAGAACTGCGCCTGGTAGCCGAACTCAGTGGCGATGAAAACATGAGCGAGGCCTTTGCGCAGAAGATAGACATCCACACCGCCACAGCCGCTAAGGTGTACAACGTGGCCATTGCCGAGGTAACCAAAGAGATGCGCTACAAAGCCAAGAGCGTAAACTTCGGCATCATCTACGGGCAGGGGGCCTTTGGCCTGGCCGAAAATATAGGCGTGAGCCGGGGCGAAGCCAAAGAGATAATTGAAAACTATTTCAAGCAGTTTCCGAAGGTGAAACAATACATGAACGACAACATTCAGTTTGCCCGAACCCACGGCTATGTGCAAACCATTAAAGGCCGCAGGCGCTACCTCAAAGACATCAATTCCAAAAATTTTACGGTGCGGGGCTTTGCCGAGCGCAACGCCATCAACTCTCCGGTGCAGGGCAGCGCGGCTGATTTAATTAAACTGGCCATGATTGATATTCACCGCGCATTTCAGCAGCAAAACCTCAAAAGCCGCATGACCTTGCAAGTACACGATGAACTGGTGTTTGACGCCCACCGCGATGAGGTGGATATTATCAAGCCGATTATTTACGACAAGATGATTCACGCCCTAAAAACCCGCGTGCCATTAGAAGCTGAAATGGGAGTGGGAGTGAACTGGCTGGAGGCGCATTGATTATTTCATTGCGATTCTTCCACCACTTTGCCATTTACAATTCTGCTTTTTACTATAAAAAGCGGGCGGCCTTTTACCTGAAAGAAAATGCGCAACACGTATTCGCCAATGATGCCGAGCGAAACAAGTTGCACTCCACTAAATAGAATAATGGTAAATAATAAACCGGTGAACCCTTCAATCACCGGTATGCCAAAAACAAACCGCTTGGCCAGCGTGTAAACAAAATAACTGAGCGATACGGCAATGGTGAGCAAACCCATGTTGGTGATAAACTTTATAGGCAATTCACTGAAATTAAAAATGCCGTTATAGGCAAGCCTCAGTAGCATAGAGAATGAGTACTTGGTTTCGCCCACCTGCCGCTCGGGGCGGTCGTACTCAAATCCAATTTGCTTAAAGCCGACCCAGCTCCTCATGCCCCGCAGATACCTGCTTTCCTCGGGCAGTTGATTCATTACATTCAACACTTTTCTACTCAATAAAGCAAAATCGCCACTGTCAAGATTCATGTCAATATTGGCGATGCTTTTCAGCAAGCGGTAATAGAGGTGGTAAGCTGCCTTTTTAAAAACGCCCTCTTTTCTGTTCCTGCGAATGGCATACACCACCTCATAGCCTTCCTGAAACAGTTTGTAGAAATCATGAAACAACTCGGGCGGATCCTGCAAATCTCCGTCAATACAAAGGACGGCTTCGGTGCCGCGGGCTGCGGCCAGCCGGCTGTGAGTGCCAGCTGGTGACCAAAGTTTCTGGACAAAAACACACAATGGTAGCGTGCATCCTGCAGGGCGTTTACCTGCATAAGCACAGCCGTATTATCGCGCGAACCGTCATCCACCATCACTACTTCTATTTGCAGGGGGGAGTGGTCCATCAGCGCGTTTAACCGCTGTACAAGCATCGGGAAACTCTCTTTTTCGTTATAGAGCGGAACAACAAAAGAAATCTGAGGGGCAGAGGTGGCACTCATAGTTTAAAGCTTATAAATTTTAATCCCGTTAACAATGCCAACCATGGATTGAAGGTAGCGTTGGCGCGATTCTTCCTCCAGATGCGAGTCGGCATCGCGGTAAATAAACAGATACTTTGCTCCGGCATCCACATATTGCTGAATTGTTTTTGAGGGCAAAGGGATGGGCGACATCACCTCTGTCCAGCCGCGTCTGTTCATCAGGTAAAGAGATACGCCTGTAGTTTCGTCACCCAGACTAATCACCTTGTCTGTTTTCTTAACTCCCAGCTTCTCCAGCGCGGGTTCTATGTATCTGAATTCGTTGAATTTTTCGGTAGCATACAAGGCGTCTCTTTCCCGGTTAATACGAATGCCGTGATAAAACATCACTGCCAGCAACAACAGCAATGCTGCCTTTGAAAACAGGCTTTGATAAACGGCAGGAGCCCATTCCTGTATTCTAAGGAGCAAGACCGCCACTATAGCCGGGGGCAAAAACATCAGGCATATAACGTAGTAGTCGTGATGATAAAACTGTGTAAAGAACAGCAGAAAATAGGCCACTCCGCCCGCCATGGATAAAGTCAACCAAAGCAAAACAGGCTTTGCGCTGCTGCGTTTGAAAAAAGCAAAACACAATATGGCTAACAGGGGTAGCGTATGCAAAAAGTCGCGATAGAGATACATGCGCAGCCATTGCCAGTGAAACCGGTGAAGTATAGTTAATATGTATTCGCCCTCTGCTTTCCATATGGGTTGGGCTTTCATAAGAAAGTATGTGTTGTGGTTAGCGGCATTATAGTAGCCCGCATAAAATACCCAGGCCGCGCTCACCAACACCGGCACCACCATCATGATTACAAACTCACGACTAAAGGCCAGATATTCTTTTACCTCCACTGTGCGGGCCATGAATATCCGGTAATAGAGGAGCACACCACCAATAGCCAAAAAACCAATAAGCGAGGTAACCTTCAGCAAGCCTGCCAGCGCAAAAAACAGCGTAGCGAGATAAGCAGACCGCCTGCTTTTAGATTGCATGAACCGTAAGAAATAAAAGTAACCGACAAACGTGAGCGATAGAGCAGGCACATCCGGTATAAAACTGAATGCATAATCACTAACCACTGCAGAGGCAAAGGGAATAAGGGAAACTAAAAAGGCATACGTCCGGTCTTTCAGCAGCAGGTGGAGTGCTTTATACAATGAAAACAATCCCACAAAAAATATAGTAACGGAGATAAGGCGAATAAAAAACTCGTGTGGGCCGAACAGCTTGTAAAGGCAAGCGACCAGATAGTATATGATTGGAAACTCAGAAACCATTTTGCCATCGTTCCCCATCAGCACGCTCAAACGGGGCTCCAGAAAATTCATGCTCACATTGTAATAGTTCATGGTAATTTGTGCGCCATCGCACTGCCGCCAGATATGAAAAGAGTTAGGTCGCATGAATAACTCTTTGTGATAATCATACAGATATGCAAGGGACAGTAAAACTGAAACATATAGAACGTATTGAACCGATTTTTGCTGAAAAATCTTCATCCCGGTTATCTGCTGAGTAAGTTATATTTCAGAATACACCAGATAGCCCGAAGGCCATCGCGCCAACCTATCTTTTTACCTTCTTCGTAGGTGCGGCCATAGTAGCTGATGCCCACTTCATAAATGCGCACATTGGGGTAGCGGCTCATTTTGGCCGTCACTTCCGGTTCAAAACCAAAGCGCTGTTCTTTTAAATCAAGCGATTTAACCACCTCGGAGCGGAAGAGCTTATAGCCGGTTTCCATATCGGTCAGATTAAGGTCAGTAAACAGGTTACTCATTAGCGTAAGCCACTTATTGCCGATGGTGTGCCAGAAAAACAATATGCGATGAGGCTTACCACCCATAAAGCGCGAACCATATACCACATCGGCAAAGCCATCGAGCATGGGCTTGAGTAGGATGTTGTATTCGTTCGGGTCGTATTCCAGATCCGCGTCCTGTATAATTATAAAGTCTCCTGTAGCTTCTTTGATGCCGGTGTGCAGGGCCGCTCCCTTGCCTTTGTTTACCTCGTGTTTGCGATACATAATCGGCAGTTCGGGGTTGGCGCTGGCATAAGCCAGAACAGCCTCTTCGGTATTGTCTTTGGAGCAGTCGTTGACAATGACTACTTCCTTTTCAATCGCATTCAGCAGTTGCACCGCTTTTACTTTATCGAGTATTCGATGAATGGTAGGGCCTTCATTATAAGCCGGTATAATGATGGAAAGTTTCTGGTTCATGCGGGGCCCAAAATACGATTTCCGATTATCTTCGCTCTAAATGAACTTCACTTCTAAACTTATCTCTGATGCCGTAGCCGAGTTTACCAGGCTGCCCGGCATTGGCGAAAAAACAGCCCTGCGGCTGGTGTTGCATTTGCTGAAGCAAGACAAAGAAAAGGTCAACCACTTTGGCCACACCATTTCAAAAATGCGCAACGACATCCGCTTTTGCGAGCAGTGCCACAATGTGTCGGACGATGCACTGTGTGCCATTTGTGGCAACGTGCACCGCGATGCCTCCACCGTTTGCCTGGTAGAATCTATCCGCGATGTTATTGCTATTGAAAACACTAATGTTTATCGCGGAGTATATCATGTGCTGGGCGGGGTTATTTCGCCCATCGATGGCATAGGCCCCGATCAGTTGCAAATTCAATCGCTGATAGACCGGGTAAAAAGCGGTGCTGTGAAAGAGATTATTATGGCCCTGTCGCCCACCATTGAGGGTGACACTACCATATTTTATGTGTCCAAAAAACTAAAAGATTATCCGGTGCATGTATCCAGCATAGCCCGCGGAGTGGCCTTTGGCGGTGAGCTGGAATATACCGATGAGCTCACGCTGGCCCGCTCCATTGCCACACGCCTGCCTTATGAAAATGTGCTGGTAAAAGGCAGCAATTAATGAGGCCACCAAACGTTTAAACCCCGCCATGCAGCTATCGGTCGTTATTGTCAATTACAACGTAAAATACTTTCTGGAGCAGTGCCTGCTTTCGGTGCAGCGCGCGGTGAGTGGAATAGACGCAGAGGTGTTTGTGGTCGACAATGCTTCGGTGGATGGTTCGGTGGAAATGGTAAAAGAAAAATTTCCGTGGGTGCAGCTCATCGCCAACAAAACCAATGTGGGTTTTTCTACCGCCAATAATCAGGCAATTAAATTGGCTCGGGGCGAGTATGTGTTGCTGCTGAACCCCGACACCGTAGTGGCCGAAGATACTTTTGCTAAATGTGCGGCATTTATGCAAGCGCACCCCGAAGCGGGCGCGCTGGGCGTACACATGATAGATGGCAAGGGCACCTTTCTGCCCGAGAGCAAGCGCGGAGTACCCACGCCTGCAGTGGCTTTTTACAAAACATTTGGCCTGGCGTTTCTTTTCCCAAAATCGAAAATATTTGGCCAATATCATCTCGGGTTTTTGCCGGAGAAAGAAAATCACGAAGTGGATATTCTTTCGGGGGCATTCATGTTTATGCGCAAAAGCGTGTTAGATAAAGTTGGGCTACTCGATGAAACCTTTTTTATGTATGGTGAAGATGTAGACCTCAGCTTTAGAATTGTAAAAGCCGGCTACAAAAACTACTACCTGGCCGATACCACCATCATTCACTACAAAGGCGAAAGCACCAAAAAAGGCAGCCTGAACTATGTGCGGGTATTCTATAATGCCATGATCATTTTTGCACGCAAGCATTTCAGCGGCAATCAAAGCGGTTTGTTTTCGCTGCTGATTCATTTCGCTATTGTGTTTCGTGGTTTGCTCACGCTGGTAGCGGGCCTGCTGGCGTCTTCATACCTGTTCATTATTGATGCGCTGCTGAGCTTCGGAGGCATATACCTCATCAAAAACTATTGGGAAAGCACCATCAAATATTCGCAGCATTATTATCCGTACGAGTTTTTGTTTATCGTGGTGCCGGCTTACATTCTGGTATGGATTGGCGCAGCTTATTTTAGTGGCGGGTACGACAAACCTTATAGCACATCAAAAATTTTCAGAGGTGTTTTTATAGGGACCATTGTTATTGCTGTGTTGTATGCTTTTATACCCAACGAATGGCGTTTTTCGCGCGCCATTATTTTGTTGGGTGCGATGTGGACCTCATTTGAAATGATAGGCACGCGCATTTTTTATCATCTGGTGCGGTACCAATCTTTTACGGCCTATAACACCGAGGAACACAACAGCCTGGTAGTGGGTGTGCAGGAAGCACCCCGTGCGCATCAGGTGCTGCGCCAGTTAGGCAACAGCCGCGAGATTCAACAGACGGCAAACATACAGGAAGCAGCTAAAGCTGCAGCCATTTATCAAAGTACCGAACTTGTTTTTTGCTCGGCCGATTATTCGTTTAAATCCATAATAGACGCAGTAGCACGGGGTGGCAAGGCGTACGATTACAAGATAATGAATCCCGGTGCCGATGCATTAATCGGCAGCAACTCTAAAGATTCCGCAGGCGATTTATATGTGGCCGAAAAAAGCTATGCCCTCTTTAAGCCCGGAAACCTCCGCAGCAAAAAACTGTTCAATGCCCTGCTCTGCCTGTGGCTGCTGGCTACGCTGCCGGTGCAGGCGCTGCTGGTCAAAAACTTCGGCCAATTGGTGAGCAATCTGCTGGCGGTGATGAGCGGAAAAAAATGGTGGGTGGGTTTTGGGCAGGACTCGCTGCTCCGGGAGTTTAAACACGCCCAGCGCGGTGTGTTGCTGCCTTCGCTGCGGTTGGCGGAGTATGCGCTCAGCGCAGAAGAACTGCGCGAATTGGAATTGCAGTATGCCCGCCACTATCAGGTGCGTCACGATCTGCAACTGGTTTTAAAAAACTATTCAATGCTGGGCGCATGAAAACACTTTTCACTTTCTGTTTTATCATTTTTGCCCTGGCTGCGGCTGCGCACAATCCGTACGCTTTATTTCTTCGAGCACAAGCGCAGCGTTTTTCCGGTTATGCTCCCTATTCAGTTGCAAACAACCTCACTACTACTACCAAGGCATTGCCACAGATTCCGAAAATTGAAACGCCCCGGGGCGCTGTGTTTTGCCGCCTGGAAGACTACCTGACCCAAAAAACAAAAGTGTGGATTAAGGTAGGAGTGAGGTAGCGGACTAAACCCCTGCACGACTTCCTGTTATGGATACCGATAAGGCTCTTGCGTAGACGCCAGATGCTCCACGATGCGTAGCACCCGCTTCATATACATTTTCCAGAATGTGCGGGCAAATAACCACTGTAGCGGATACAGCCAAGGCTGCTGTGCATGCAGCGTGTAGGTGTAATCAATCAGAATTTTATTGGGTTGCAGTTCGGTGGTTTTCCATTCGCCCGTAAACTTGTAAAAGCCCAGCATCCACGATTGAAAATCATGCACCTCAAACTTCCAGTACTTGTTTTCGATTCGCTCCAGCACGCTATCCATCGACACATAACCTCCGGGCTGCGTCCAGGAAGGGGCCGCGTATACTTTTTTGCTAGCACCCACTTGCCCCCAATGTTCATCTCCGGTGCAATGAGTAATGCGAGGCATGGGCCCAAAGCCGGTATGCACTTTAGCTACATCGCACAGCAAGGGTGTTTTAAAGGCGCGCTCCAGCGAGCAGTGATAGAGGGCAGAGGTGTGTACTTTTAATTCCATGATTGCGCTTGTTGAATGGGTGAACTCGTTGTGCGCGCAAAGTATGGTTTCGCTGCCACTTTCCGGTCCACGTAAAACCGGAAAGACCGCCCGGTGCTATTTCCAAAACGTATACTTGAATCCCGCAGTGAGGCCAAACTGGTGCCGGAGATTTGGCTGCCGGCCTATTTTATGCAGCAGCAACTGATACATCGGTTCGGCTACCAGATGCAGCCGCTTGCGCAGCACTACTTCCACGCCACACGATACATACAGGGATGTGTAATAGCGTTTCTGTCCGCGGATGCCAAAGTAATCGGCCTCGGTGGTGGCGCTCTTTTGTGCCGCAGATATCAGGTCGGCTGTTTCAATCGTGCCGAAAGGGTTGCTGTTGGTCACATTGGTATTGTCGAAGGGGGTGCCCGGGGGGATGTTCACCAGCGCGCTGGGCGGTGAAGTGATGTTGGACACAAACTGTTCGCGCAGTTTCACATGATGAATAATGCCGGTGTGTACAAAAACGCGCCACTGCTCCGTTTGCCAGGCATATACTTTGATGCCCATCGGTATGTTCAACTCCTGTAGTTGTGTGGTGTAGTGGTTGTATACATTATTGCCGGCAAAAGCGCTGTCGGTCAGGGGCTGGCCGATGCGGAAAGAAGTTTGCGCATAGTGCAGTCCGGTGGTCAGGGCAAAGCGATTCATAAAAAGGAACTCCTGCGTAATACCCGCTGCAAACGATGGGGTGCGATATACCCCGTTTCCACCCCCCACCGATGTGCCGCTGAGCTGAGCCGCCACGCCTAATTGATACCGGAAGACAGGGGACTTTTTTTGCGTGGTTTTCTCAGCCGATGAAGTGGTTGTAGCGGTAGAGTCGGTGCTGACAAAGAGTTTTTGCAGCGAGCTTTCGGAAGCAGAAGCTACTGCTTCTTCAGTGGCGATGTTCGTTTGTTGCTGGCGCGCCTGCTGCAACAGAGCAGCTTCTTCCAGCCGGTGTTGCATTTCTTTTCCATCGGCTACCTCGTAGGCGGCAAAGGGCGATGAAGTAGATGGCGCATCGCTCGGGCGAACAAAGGGCGACTCTTGCTGTGTAGCAGACACCAGTTCAGATAATCTCTTTTGCTGCTTACGCATACGAGTTGGATGCTTCATGCGTGCTACGGCCTGATGCTGATGTTGTTTAGGGGCATCGGTGGGTTCGTCCACTACTGCCGGTGCCACGGCTTTGGTGGCAGGCACTTCATGGGGTGGTAAGGTTTGTGCTACGGTAGCGGAGGTGCTGTTTTGCGCCAAAGGCTGCTGCTGCAGAGCGGGGGCAAGCTGCATATACAACAAGGCACCCGCCACCACCACCGCAGCGGCAGTGCCCCCCAGCCACCACCAAAAGATAGCTCTGCGCTTTTTCTTTTGGTTCAGCATGGCTTCCATCTGCTGCCAGGCAGCGGGGTCCATAGGCGCTTCGAAGCCCTGCAGCTTGCTGCGCATTTCCTGATCAGTGTTATAGGCCATAACTGCTCCTTATTACTTTGTTAGATTCAATAATCATCTCCTGCATTTTTGCCCGTGCCTTTGCCAGATTGGATTTAGAGGTGCCCTCACTTATCCCCAGCTTTTCGCCTATTTCGCTGTGGTTATAACCTTCCACTACATACAGGTTAAACACTGCACGATAAGCGGGAGTAAGTTTTTTAACCATCTCCATAATTTGCTCGGCACTGATGTCCGAAATCACATCGCTAACATCTTCTACATACACGCTCTTTTCAATATCGGCATGGTGGTGTCGCATTTCTTTGCGCAGATAATCAATAGCGGTGTTTACCATAATGCGGTAAATCCAGGCTTCCAGATTGCCGCCCTGCTTATGAAACTTTTCAATGCCATCAAACACCTTCATAAAACCCATATTGACCATTTCCATGGCTACATCACGCTGGCCGGCATAGCGCATACACACGCCCATCATTTTGGGATAATGCTTTTCATACAGGCGCTTTTGTGCGGTGCGGTCCTGCCTGATGCATCCTGTAATGATTTCTTCTTCCAATATGATGTAGGAAACTTTCACGCTTAGTGTTCAATCGGAAGGCTGCTGAGTAAAGTGATGTGATTAACATCCGAATAATCGTATTGGTAAAAACCATTTTCGCCTATCATCAGCAGGGTGTTGTTATAGGGAATTACATCCATGGCCTGTATGCCGCTGATGTGCACCACCGGTGTGGCGGGGATGGCTTCGGGCTGGCTCGCATTCATCATCTTTAAGCCATCGGTGCCATCGCAGATAAAGAGTTTTTCTCCGTCTTTGCCCAGCCCGTGCGGGTTGGTCATGGGCACGGTGTGCACCAGCGTGGGGTTGGTGATATTGGCCAGGCTTACCACTTCCAGTTGATTAAAGGTGGTATTGCAGGGAGTGCCGCTGCGCAGGGTAATGTAGGCATAGTTATCGTCTACCACCACCGGGTCGCAGGCGGTGCCGTGGATATAGGTGGACACATAGGCCGGAGCCAGCGGATTGCTGATGTCGTAGATATACATGCCGTTGGTGCTGCCAATAAACAGACGATTGTTGTAAGGGAAAATGGTTTCAATATTTCTGCCAATGTAGGCCGTGCCGCTGGAAGCCGGCATAGTGGCATTGCTCAAATCAAACACGCGCAGGTTGGCATCGTCTACCACAAACAGTGTGTTATTGGAAATAGTGAAACGCGCCATACTGCCGCCTATGCCGGGGGCCGTAGCTGTTTTAGGCACGGCACCACCGCTCAGGCTATTGGTGGCAAACACCACATCGCCCTCCATCCACACTCCTCCACCGTTGCCTATCCATCCGCCACCGGGCTGGCAGTTGCCTTCTATTTTATCAGTGACGGTGCTTTCAGTCCAATGTGTAACTACACCTTTTGCGGGGTCGGCTCCGTAGCCGCCCGTAAAGTTGCGCTGCGGCAGGGCGTTTTCCACCCGGTGCAGCACGGTTACATTTTGCGGATTGGTAATATCCAGCGCCAGCAAATCAATATAGCTGTCGGCATAAAGCACATTGCCCTTGGCGGCCAAATCTCTGTTGCCGGGGATGCTGATAAAAGAAACTTTTTGCGGGGAGGCGGGGTTGCTGTTATTAATAACATGAATGCCTTTATCTACCTCGCTGATGAAAATGTAAGGGCCTTTCAGGTAAATTTTGCCGGGAACTTTAAGCGCCTGAGCCGGTTCTGTTTTTACGGCTGCGCGCAAATCCTGGTAGCTCATGTACACCGGTTCATACTTTTTGTAGGTGACCGTTTGGGTGCAGTGGTCTTTGGTGCAGGACGACAAACTCCACATAGCCAGCACCCCCAGCAGGGTGAGCGAACGAATGATGTTTTTCATATTCAACATTATTTATGGGTTTAAAGATAAGGAAGCAACGCTTGCCCGATAGGAAACGTTATAAATTGGAGAACCGTTGCCACCACCCTAAAAAAAACTGCCAACATGAAAATCCTCCGCATACTTTGCTCTGCTTTGCTGCCCCTGCTGCTGTGGCAGGCCGCCCGGGCCCAACCGCAACTCGAAGATGTGGTTTATCTCAAAAACGGCAGCATTATCCGTGGCAGTTTAAAATCTGCAGCTACCGAAAATCCTTTGCGCATAGAGCTGTTGGGCGGCAGCCTTTTGTGTTTCAGCAAAGTGAAATAGACAGCATTAAAAAAGAGAATGTGCTCAAGCGCAATCAAAAGGCTTTGTCGAAAAACTATTTCCGCAAAGATCGTGGCTATAGGCACATCACCGAGTTTGGCTTTATCTACGGCACCGATTTAAAACCCGTGCAAACGCCCTACTACAACGGCTACCAGCGCGATGATTTTGGGGTGAGCATCCACACCATTAACGGCTATCAGGTGTGGCCCTACCTGTATGTGGGGGCGGGCCTGGGCATAGACCGGTTTGTCAACTATCAGCAAACCTTTTCGCCTTTTTATATGCGGCTGGCCTCCGAGTTTTTAAAAAAACGCGCCACGCCTTATGTGTTTGCCGACCTGGGCTACAGCCACCTCTGGAAACAGAAAAGTGACGAATGGGTTACCTACCAAAACAAAGGCGGCCTTTATGTGGCCGTGGGGGGCGGGGTGCGCATTTATACCCAAAGCCGCGCCTCGGTGCTGCTGAGTGCCTCGTATCGCAGAAACGCCAGCAGCACCCGCTGGTGGTATACCCAAAGCACCGACTATGTATATTTTATACAGCGCAGCTACCAGCGGCTGAGCATCAATGTGGGCGTTACGTTTTAAGTGCCCATCATTTCGGGGCGGTTAACTTTGGGCTTTCTGGTCTTTTTATCCGTTGATTCCGGTAAATTATCCATCGTTTATCCGTTTTTATGTAAAAATAAAGAGAAAACACATCTTTTAATAAAGTCAACACGCATAAAAAGACGGTCAACACAAATTTTTGAAAAAAAAATCAGTGTTGAGCTACTAAAAATCAGTGTTGAGTTGCAAAATAACCGTGTTGATTTAATAAATATCAGTGTTGACTTGTCCTAAATCAGTGTTGACCTAACATTATTGCGTGTTGACTTGCTTTTTTTCTGTGTTGACATGCTTTTAATCTGTGTTGATTTGTTTTTAATCTGTGTTGACATGCTTTTGTTCTGTATTGATTTGTTATAAATCTGTGTTGACCTGCCTTTTTTGCATAAAATGGCACTTTTCGGAGCTTTTTTACCTTGTTTTTGGCCTGTATAGGGGCAAACAAAAACCCCTTTCGGGTGGCAGAGCTGCCCGAAAGGGGGGAGAGGATAGCCGGAGGGCCGGCTTCGGTGGTTTTATTGTTTTACGCCATTGGCAAACACTAATATTTTTTCCTCGCCTTCTTTGGTGAGCAGCCTGCCCTCGCCATTGCGGATGTTTTTGGTCCAGGTGCCGGAGTATTTTTCACCATCGGCCCACACAAAGGTGCCGTTGCCGTGCATCAGTCCGTTTTGAAATTCGCCTTCGTAGCGGTCGCCATTGGCCCACACAAAAATGCCCACTCCGGTTCGGCTATTGTCTTTAAACTGGCCTTTGTATTCGTCTCCGTTGGCAAAGGTCATTTTGCCGTAGCCCTCTTTTTTGTCGGCCACAAAAAAGCCTTCGTATACATTGCCGTTGGCATAGCTGTATTTGCCCTTGCCCACTTTTTTGCCGGCTATAAAAGAGCCATCGTAGCTTTCGCCATTGGCATACAAAATGGAACCCTTGCCGCTCACTTCGCCATTTACCATATCACCCACATACTTGTTGCCGTTGGCATAGGTATAGGTGCCGTAGCCGTTCATTTGGTCGGCATCAAACTGACCAATGTATTTGTCGCCATTGGCAAACTCGTAGTTGCCGCGGCCCTGGCGCTGGTCGTTTACCCAGTCGCCATAGTAGGAGGAGCCGTCTTTAAAAATAGCGCGGCCCACGCCATTGCGCTTATCGTTGGCCCACATGCCATCGTAGAGCGAGCCATCGTAGTAGATAGCTCTTCCGCGGCCATGCTTTAAGCCGTCTTTGGTTTCGCCTTCATATTTTCCGTTCACATACACCGGCTCCTGTGCGCCAGCCAGCGAGGCCGTAAACAGGAGCAACAATACAGGGTAAAAAAGCTTTCTCATAGTAGTATAATTTGCCCCGCAGGGGGCTGCGGGGTGCCTATGGATACGGCAGTGGATAGAAAATGTTACAGTTGGGGCTTCGGGGTGGCGCAATGTGGAGGGCGCAGAGCGTTATTGATTTACATTCGCCCCATAACACTCTCTGTGAACCCGCTGCAGCGCCTTGCTTCTCAAACCATCGTATATGGCATACCCAGTATAGCCGGCCGGTTTCTGAATTATCTGCTCACCTATCTTTATACGCGGGTGTTTTCTACCGCGCAGTTCGGGGTCAATTCAGAGTTTTATGCCTATAGCGGTTTTTTTGCGGTGTTGCTGGCCTTTGGGATGGAAACCGCCTTTTTCCGGTTCAATAAGGACAACGAAAACCGGCAGCGGGTGTTCTCTACCGCGCTTATTTTCATCACCGGCACCTCGCTGCTCTTTTTGGTGCTGGGCTATGCGCTGGCGGTGCCGGTGGCCGAGGCCCTGCAATACGGCAACCATGTGGAATACATCCGCTGGCTGGTGCTGCTGCTGGCCATGGATGCGGTGTGTGCCATTCCCTTTGCCCAGCTGCGAGCCGATAACAAGGCCTTGCAATTTGCCGGCATCAAGGTAATAGAGATAGCCGTAAACATCGGGTTCAATATCTTCTTTCTCATTATTTGCCGCAAAGCCTATTTGGAGGCCCCCGGCTCGGCATGGGCGGCTTTTTACAATCCCGAAATAGGAGTGGGTTATGTGTTTATCTCTAACCTGATAGCCAGCGGGGTCAAAATGGTGTTGCTGCTGCCGCATTTCCGGGGCTTGCGCCAGGGCTTCGATGCTGTGTTGTTTAATAAGATGATACGCTATGCCCTGCCCATGGTGCTCATTGGCTTTGCGGGCATAGTGAACGAAATGCTCGACCGCATGATTTTAAAATACATGCTGCCCTACGATGCCACCACCAACCTGCAGCAGCTGGGCATCTATGGCGCTTGCTATAAACTGAGCATACTCATGAGTCTGTTTATACAGGCCTTTCGGTTTGCAGCCGAGCCCTTCTTTTTCGGGCAGGCCAACCGGGCCGATGCCGGGCGCATGTATGCCGATGTCATGAAATACTTTACCATCTTTTGTGTGGCGGTGTTTTTGGGGGTGGTGTTGTATATGCCCTGGGTGCAGTTGTTTATTGGCGAGGAGTTTCGCTCGGGGCTGCACGTGGTGCCGGTGTTGCTGATGGCCAATTTGTTTTTGGGCGTGTATGTCAATCTCTCTATCTGGTATAAACTCACCGACCGCACCTTGATGGGGGCCGGGGTGTCGGTGGGGGGCGCGCTGCTCACCATCCTGCTCAACGTGGTTTTTATACCCGAATATGGCTATGTGGCCAGTGCCTGGGCTACGCTGGCCTGCTATTTTTCCATGGCCTTGGTGTCTTATTTTCTGGGGCAAAAATATTATCCGGTGCCCTACGATTTGCGTTCGTTCTGGGGCTATGTGGGCGTGTCGCTGCTCCTCTATTTTTGCTACACCACCGGCTTGCAGGAGTGGGAATGGATGCAGAGCGCTCCGCCCTTTTTGCTCAGCAGTGTGTTCTTTGGTTTGTTTGTGTTGCTGGTGGCCGCCAACGAAAATGTGCTGGGCAGGCTCAGGCGCTTAGTCTCTTAGTCTATCCAGGCTTTGCAGCAAATGCTCGTCTTTCCGGATAAAAAATACAGCCGCCAGCAGCAGGGCTACACTGGCTATAGAGAGCAGGTTCCAGTAGGTGAGCACCACATCGCCCATAAACACCTTGGTTTGAAACTTGTAATACACAAACGCCTGTGCAGCGGTCACAAACACCAGGCTGAACCACGAAAAGATAATCTGATAGTCGCGGTGCTTAAACAGAAAGATGGCGATGAGCGACAGGCCAAAGGCTGTGCCGGTCAATATCAGATTGATGTAAAAGATATAACCAAACTGAAAGTGGCGCACATCCCAACCCTGCACCGCTTCGGTGTAGCCGGGGGCTTCCAGCACCATCAGGGGCATCCACAAAAAAAGCGCCAGGCAAATCAGCGCCAGCAATAAAAACAGGGTTTGAATTCGTTGAATCATGAGGATGAAACGGGTTTGGTTTATTTTGCGCGAACTAAGTAATTTTTAACCAATCCCAATATGGAAGTTTATATCGCAGATGCAGCGCGCACACCCATCGGAAAAATCAACGGAGCCCTCAGCACGGTGCGCCCGGACGACCTGGCCGCGCTGGTGATTCAACAGGTAGTGGCACGCAATCCCTGGCTAAACGTGCAGGACATAGAAGAAGTGGTGCTGGGCGCAGCCAACCAAAGTGGCGAAGACAACCGCAACGTGGCCCGCATGGCGGCCTTGCTGGCCGGCTTGCCGGTGGAGGTTAGCGGAGTAACCGTCAACCGCTTGTGTGCTTCGGGCCTGCAGGCTATAGCCGATGCTACCCGTGCCATTAAAAACGGAGATGGAAATATTTACATAGCCGGAGGAGTGGAAAGCATGACGCGCGCACCTTATGTATTGTCAAAGGCCGACACGGCTTATGGGCGGGCGCAGCAAATGTTTGATACTTCTATCGGCTGGCGGTTTACCAACAAAAACTTTCCCAAAGAGACCATTTACAGCATGGGCGAAACGGCCGAAAATGTGGCCCGCAAATGGAACATTTCGCGCGAGGAGCAGGATGCTTTTGCACACAGCAGTCAGGTGAAGTATAACAAGGCCCTGGTGGCCGAAAAATTTGAAGAGGAAATAATACCGGTAAGCATTGCACAGGGTAAGGGAGAGCCACGGTTGTTCACTCAGGACGAGCATCCGCGCCTGGGCACCCTGGCCGATTTGGCGAAACTGAAACCCGCTTTTGTGAAAGAGGGTACCCGTAACAGCCGGCAACTCCTCGGGCCTCAACGATGGGGCAGCCGCCTTGATTCTGGTCAACGAAGAGGTGGTGAAGCAACACAACCTTAAACCCATGGCACGCGTGGTAAGCATGGCGGCTGCCGGTGTAGAGCCGGCTTATATGGGTATAGGCCCGGTGTATGCCGTGCGTAAGGCATTGCAGCGGGCGGGGCTGCGAATGCAGGACATCGGGCTGGTGGAACTCAACGAAGCGTTTGCCTCGCAGTCGCTGGCCTGCATCCGCGATTTAGAATTGGACCCTGCCATTGTCAACGTCAATGGTGGTGCTATAGCGCTGGGCCATCCGCTGGGTTGCAGTGGTGCCCGCATTACCACTACCTTATTGCATGAAATGAAAAAACGCCAGGTGCGCTATGGCATAGCCACCATGTGCATTGGAGTGGGGCAGGGACTGGCGGTGGTGTATGAACTGGTTTATTGAACGAATGGAAAAATTTACAAATTGACAAATGGGTAAATATTCAGTAGAGGAGAATCCGGTTCTGAAACACACATTCGAATTTTTATTAATGGTAATTGCTTTTTGCGAGCTGTTAGATGCTCGAAAAAAGTATGCTTTATCTAACCAATTGTTTAAATCGGGGACATCCATTGGTGCCAATGCCAATGAGGCTCAACACGCAGAAAGCAAGGCAGACTTTATTAATAAGTTTAAGATAGCGGCTAAAGAGGTTAAAGAAACATCCTATTGGCTGCGGTTATGTGAATGCTCAGAACACTTGCCCAACTGCACTCCTTTACAATTAAAGCTGAACGAAATCGAAAAAATAATAAACAGCATTCTTGCCTCCAGCAAACGAACAGGTATTAAACCATGAATAGACCCTTGACTCCATTTGTAATATTTCTCCATTTGTAACATTGGCTCCATTTAAAGATGCGCTACTTTCTTCATCTCGCTTACGATGGCACCAATTACTGCGGCTGGCAGGTGCAGGCCAATGCGCCCTCTGTGCAGGAAACTATCAATAAAGCCCTGGAGAAATTGCTGCGCCAGCACATCGGCAGCATGGGCTGCGGACGCACCGATACGGGAGTGCACGCCAAAGATTTTTACATGCATTTTGAATGCAGCGAAATTGCCAACCTCGACAACTTTCTGTTTCGGTTAAACTGTGTGCTGCCCCGCGATATTTCAGTATTTAAAATAATACCGCTGCACGATAAGGCACACGCCCGCTTCGATGCCACCGAGCGCACCTACGAGTATTTTATGCACTTTCAAAAGAACCCCTATATCCATCTATACTCGTTTTACTATGGCTTTTATCAGGTGGATTGGAGTAAAATTCTGGAGGCGACTGCCTATCTGAAAACCGTCAGCGATTTTACTTCGCTCTGCCTGCCCAGCGAAGATTTTAAAACCAACATTTGTCACATCAGCGAGGCGCGCTGGGATGTGCTGCCTGCACACGACCGGGTGCTGAGGCCTTATCTCCCTGACGATGCGTATGAGGCACTGGCTCACCGCACCAATCCCCAAGTAGAGCCCCACGAAACCCTCCGCTTTGTGTTTACCTCCAACCGGTTTTTGCGCGGCATGGTCCGCAAAACAGTGGGCACCCTGCTGCATGTGGGCAAAGGCAAAATTTCGGTGGACGAGTTTCAGCAGACTATTGCCGACAAAAAAGAATTCCGGGTGCATTATCTGGCACCACCCACCGGGCTGTTTTTGTCAAAGATTAAGTATCCTTACATTACTGATTAAGCGGCCATGCATCTGAACTCCGACAAGTTAAAACAGACCATCTTCGTGATAGCACTTTTTGTGTTTGGCGGATTGTTGTTTTGGTTATTGAAGGGTTTCTTAAGCGCTTTCCTGGGAGCCGTGGTGTTTTACATTCTGCTTCGCAAACCATATTTCTACCTCACCGAAAAAGCGAAACGCCCCTGGAACCATACGTTTGCGGTAGCAGTGCTGCTGCTGGCATCGTTTGTGGTGATGGTGTTGCCGGTGTTGCTGGTCAGTGTAATGCTGTCGGGCAAGGTGAGCTACCTGATTGCGCATTATGAAGATATCCTGCGCCTGGCTGAAACCTGGAGCGCTAAAGCCAGCGATTACCTCGGGGTAGACCTGCTTTCGGTAGATGCAGTGAGTAAGTTGACAGCGGTGGCTGCAGATGTAATTCCCGGTTTGCTGTCGGCTACCTTAGGTGCGGTTACCGATATTTTCATTCTTTATTTTCTGCTGTATTTTATGTTGAGCAGCGCCAGAGCGTTTGAAACAAAGGTGCGCCATTACCTTCCATTTGAAAGCGCGAACAGCCACTTACTGCTAACGGAACTTAAAAGCCAGACACTGAGCAATAGCATTGGTATCATAGTGCTGGCCGTGTTACAGGCTATTACGGCCTGGCTGGGCTATTTAGTCTTTGGTGTGGAGGAGGCTTTTTTCTGGGCGGTGCTCACGGGTATCATGAGCGTGCTGCCGCTGGTGGGTACGGTGATAGTATGGGTGCCGCTGGCGGTGTTTGTGTATGCATCGGGGCATCACTGGCAAGGGGTAGGCTTGTTTATATATGGAGCGGTTATTATCACCAATATTGATAATGTGTTTCGTTTTGTGGTGCAAAAAAAGCTGGGCGACACGCATCCCCTCATTACCTTTTTTGGCGTCATAGTAGGGCTGAATCTGTTTGGCTTTGTAGGGCTCATTTTTGGGCCGCTGCTTATTTCCTACTTTATTTTGCTGCTCAAAATCTATCGCAACGAATATTTGCAGGGGGCCAGCCTGAACGGTATAGGCCTTCCTATTCGGTGGGCGCACTTCAAGGATTTTTTTTTAAAAAATTTTTCATCCTTAAAATTTACAAAAAAAAAAAAAAAAAAAAAAAAAAAAAATAAAAAAAAAAAATTTTTTTTTTTTTAAAAAATAAAAAAAAAAAAAAAAAAAAAAAATTTTTTTAATTTTTTTTTTAAAAAAAAAAAAAAAATTAAAAAAAAAAATAAAAAAAAAAAAAAAAAAAAAGGCGACCACATAATTGCGCTGCACTACCTCCTTGCGGTGAAGCGGATGTAAAAAACGCAGATTCATTTTAGAAACCGGAAAATCATCCTTTTGCAGCATCACCCGGTAAGGGATGGAACGTTGGGTAAGTAACTCCAATCCTTCCTGAGTGGTAACAGCCGTTATCTTTTTCTTTTCTCGAAGTAAACTCACCAGACTGTCGGCCTCCCACACTTCGGCAGCGGGCATTTGCTGTGCATAAAACACCAGCGAGTAGTTATTGATGTATTTAAACGTAATAAACTCACTTCCCCCTTGCCGAATGCTGCGCCCCATATCGTTGCCCGCCTGATACTTCAGAATAGCCGGGAAATAAAAGACACTCAGCAGCAGATTAAAAGCCAGTATGGGTGCTACAGAATAATGCAGCCATGTATTGCCACGCAGCATGACCCAGGCGGCTGCACTGGCCACCAGAATGATGGCAAGCAAAGTGCCATAGCTGCCGGGCGTAAAGCAGGTATACAACAACACAGCGCCCAGGATAGCTGCTACACTTATGAGCCCTTGCAAAAAGGTTACCCAGCGAAGCGCGGGCTGCTGGGTGCTTAACTGCGTCAAGGCATGTGCCGCCAATAAGCACCCTAGCGGCAGCACCACATATACATAGTGCGGCAATTGATATTTAGAAAGCATGAGCGATACCAGCACCAGCGAAAAACCACTCAGCGACATAAACTCACGCAAGGCCCAGGAAGCCAACCGCAGCCGAACGATAGCGGCTATAGACTTTATCCAGCCATAAAAAAAGAAAATCGTCCAGGGCAAAATCATCCAGGCAAAAGTGTGTAACAGAAAAAAAGTGTCGGGGTGGTTGTTCCACTCGCTTTCGCCTGTGATGCGACCAAAACTCTGTGTCCAGAAATAAAACCGCAGCCCCGCCAGTCCATGCTGCCGATACAGGCCCACACTCATGGGTATCAGCATCATAACAATGATAAGGAGAACAGAGAGAAAGCGCCAGTCCAACAGCTGTTTCCATTTTCGTTTCCAGAGCACATGCGGTGCCACGGCTGCGCCCACCGCTATTAAACCGATGGGGCCTTTTGCCAATAAAGCCAGCCCTGTGCCTATGCTGCCTCCCAGCAGATTTTTGTTTCGGGATGTTTCAAAAAACTGTGCCCATTGCCAGATGCTGAAGATAACGGATCCCATCAGCAGGGTGTCGGTGCGCACATCGTTGGTCGCCATATACATGGCTTGCGAAGTGGCCAGCAGCAGCGCAGCCAGGCGGGCGGTGTTTTCATCGTAGAAAATCTTAGCAAAGCGATAAACACTATACACGGCCAGTATTGCAAACAACAGCGAAGGCAGCTTGTAGGCAACATTGCTGATACCCAACAGCTGAAAGCTGAGCGAACTGAGCCAAAACAGCAGAGGCGGTTTGTCTAAATAAGGCCGGCCAAGGCAGGTAGGCTCCAGATATTGGCCGGTGCGCAGCATTTCCCAGCTCATTTCGGCATACTGCGCAGCGTCTATTTCCATGACATCCACAAACAGGTTGGCCACGCCTATCAGCAGCGAAAAAAATAAGGAGAGATAAAAAAACCGTGGGCTCACGCGGCAAATGAAGCAATCATTTCTTTCACAAAGTAAAAAGCCATGGCCAGGCACACCAGCAGTTTCAAAGCAGTGCTGAAGATAAAGCCTACCAGCGACCCAAGCGCAGCCCGGGCAGCCAGCGCTACATTGGCTTCGTGGCGGGTCATTTCACCGATAAATGCCCCCAGCACCGTACCCGGCAGAATGCCTATGCCGGGTAGCACCAGAAACCCAATGAGCATACCCAGGGTGGCTCCCCACAGTCCGTTGCTGGTGCCGCCAAATCGTTTAGCGCCCCAAATCGGAATTAAATAATCAACCACTCCCACCCCCAGCACCACCCCCAGCCAGATAAGCAGGAAGGGAGTGCTAAACTCCACACGGGTAGTAAAGTGCAGGGCCAGCAAGCCGGCATAGCACAACGGAGCACCCGGCAAAAGAGGCGCCAGGCTGCCTATTACGCCCAGCAACATTAACACCGAACCGAGGAGGGCCAGCAGCAAATCTGTATCCATCATTGAATTGTTTGTGGCTAAGTAAAGCAAAAAAAGATGCCGCGGAACTTGGGGGCTGCACCCCGCTCGCCAAAAATACATTTGGGCAGCTGCACCCGAAATGTGCTTTGCTCGGTTATATTCGCGCCTCCTTTTAAAAAGCAAATAGTAAAACAGGAAACCTGCAACCCGCGAACACAAGTCATTACACACCCCATTTCACGGACAGATTTCACGAATAATTCCAAAGTATTATGAGAAACCAAAACATACGCAACATTGCCATTATTGCCCACGTTGACCACGGTAAAACCACCCTGGTAGACAAAATTTTACACCAGTGTTCGCTCTTTCGCGAAAACCAGCAAACAGGCGAGTTGATTCTGGACAACAACGATTTGGAGCGCGAACGCGGTATCACCATTCTGGCCAAAAACGTATCAGTAGAATACAAGGAGATTAAAATTAACATCATCGACACTCCCGGCCACGCGGATTTTGGAGGCGAGGTAGAGCGTGTGCTTAATATGGCCGATGGCGTGCTGCTGCTGGTAGATGCTTTTGAGGGTGCCATGCCGCAAACGCGCTATGTATTGAGCAAAGCCATAGCTTTAGGCAAAAAGCCCATCTTGGTCATTAATAAAGTAGATAAAGAAAACTGCCGTCCCGAGGAAGTGCACGAGTCTGTTTTTGATTTGATGTTTCACTTAGGTGCTTCAGAAGATCAATTGAACTTTCCTACGGTGTATGGAGCCGCAAAAAGAGGCTGGATGGGTGATGACTGGAAGCACCCTACCGAAGATGTAACCTTTTTGTTAGATACGGTGATTGGCCACATTCCTGCGCCTAAGATTGCCGAGGGAACTACACAAATGCAGATTACCTCGCTCGATTACTCTTCGTACTTAGGTCGTATTGCCATTGGCAGAATCACCCGAGGCTCCATTACCTCAGGCCAGCAGGTTATGCTGATGAAGCGCGATGGCACACAGGTGAAATCGAAAGTGAAAGAGCTTTACATTTTCAGCGGGTTGGGAAAGATGAAAGTAGAGAAAGTGAATTGTGGCGATATATGTGCTGTATTGGGGGTAGAAGGATTTGATATTGGCGATACCATTGCCGATGTAGAGAATCCGGAGGCTATGGCGCCTATCCATATCGATGAGCCAACCATGAGCATGATTTTTACGACCAACACGTCTCCGTTTTTTGGTAAAGAAGGAAAGCACGTTACTTCTCAAAAAATCCGCGAACGTTTATACAAAGAACTGGAGAAAAATCTGGCCCTGCGCGTAGAAGATACCGATTCACCGGAGAAGTTTTTGGTTTTTGGTCGTGGTATTTTGCACTTGAGCGTATTGATAGAAACGATGCGCAGAGAAGGATACGAGTTGAGCATAGGTAACCCGAGAGTGTTAATAAAAGAAATCAACGGACAGAAGCATGAGCCGGTAGAAATATTGACGATTGATGCACCGGAAGGCGTGGCCGGTAAGTGTATTGAGTTGGTGACACAGCGCAAAGGTGATTTGTTGGTGATGGAACCTAAAGGCGACATGATGCACATTGAGTTCGAAATTCCTTCGCGCGGATTGATTGGCTTGCGAACCTTGGTGCTGAACACCACGGCAGGAGAAGCGATTATGGCGCACCGCTTTAAAGAATATCAGCCAATGAAAGGCGACATTCCTTCGCGTATCAATGGAACTATTCTGGCTAAAGAAGGTGGCCGTGCTACCGCCTACAGTATGGATAAACTGGCAGACCGCGGTAAGTTCTTTATAGAGCCCGGAGTAGAAATTTATGAAGGACAAATCATTGGTGAATACACCAAAGCGGGCGACCTGGTGGTGAACGTAGTGCAGGCGAAGCAGTTGACCAACTTCCGTGCTGCAGGAACAGACGATAAGTCTGCCTTACCTCCACCGGTGCGCATGAGCCTGGAAGAAAGTATGGAATACATACAAGAGGATGAGTACGTAGAGGTGACACCGGTTTCCATCCGTTTGCGTAAAATTTATCTGAACGAGCACGACCGCAAGCGCTACGGAAATAAGTCGTAATAGCAGCAATTCACAATACATAGCCGCAATGCCCGAAAGCGTTGCGGCTTTTTTATGTTTATACTATGCAACGTGCCTGGCAATCTTTGTTATTCTCTCTTTTCCTTTTCGAGTTGTGTGGTTGTAATACTCTTCGATTGTTTCACACAGAAGAGCATGTAACGGTTCCCGAAACCATTAAAACTGTTCTTGAATCTAATTTTACGGTCTCGCAGGATCCTGCCTACTATGATAGTATTTGGCATAAAACTCCGCATCAGCTTCCCAGGTTAAGCAAGCCATACTGGTTGATTCCATCGGTAGCTTTACCATCAAATCTCAAGATCAGACGGGCAAACAATAACGTGAATATAGCGATGTACAGCGGGCGCGTATATCTGGCATTTAGAACGGGACCCACCCATTTTGCATCACGAAAAACAGGCATGTATATACTCTCCACTTCCGATGGCACAACTTGGAATAATGAATTGGAACTATTCCCCGGGCGCGATGTGCGGGAGCCTTTTATGATTGTGCTGAATGACACACTCCACTTTTACTGCTTTGCGGCCGGCACCAGTATGACCTCTTTTTCTCCGGATTACATCAGTCACTACACCAGATCAGCGGAAGGGAAATGGAATAACCCTTCGGATGTACTTACAAAAGGAGAAGTTCACTGGAGTTTAAAAAGTCGCAGCGGTAAAACTTATCTTACTAGTTATGAAGGTTCACATTATCAGTTAAAAGGCGAAAGCAAAGTTTCGCTGTTCTTTAAGCAAACGAAGGATGGTCAAAATTTTGTAGGCGTAGGTGAGAGGGCGCAGGTTTATGTAGGTGGAGTTTCTGAAGCCGATTTTGAGTTTGATAGATTAGGTAACTTATGGGCTGTAACCCGATTGGAAGACGGAGACAGAAATGGATTTGGATCGCAGGTAGTCTTTGCTGACCGTTCTGATTTAGGCGCATGGAAATTTCCGGATACAACAGACGTTGAGTGCTACATGTCTCCACGTATTTTTCGTCAAGGAGATGAACTGTATTTGATAGCACGAAGACAACTAGGCAAAAAACCGTTTGCCCGAGCAAAGCGATATAAATCAATGAAACACCAACGGCTCAAAAACTGGATAGGCTACTCCTTGTCGCCTAAAACAACAGCGCTATATCGAATAAACCAGTCCGCTCGCAAAGTGGAATGGGTGATGGATTTGCCCGGGTCGGGTGACACTGCATTTCCATCTGTATTACGGCTAGATAGAAATCGATTGTTGGTAGCTAACTATTCTTCTCCGTTGAGGTTTAAGAATCGTTCCTGGTTGAGCGGGCAGCTGGGACGAACGGGGATTTACCTGCAAGTCATTTCATTTGACTCAAATATCCATTAAGCTCTATAGGTATAGTAATGGACAATACGAATGTTCATTCTCAAATGTCGATAGACGGTGTTGAACTTGGCCGCTTCTCTATATTTGCCACATGAGAAAATATTTTGTGTGTTTTTTTGTATGGCTGCTGCTGCTGAGTGGCTGCCATTGGTTTAGTAAAAAAGAAAGCCGTCCTCGGCCTGATGTAAGCGCGTTAGATATAAAGTTAGTGAGTAAGCGATTTGATAAGGACTTGTTCAAGCTGCGCACAACGGAGTTTAACGTTTGGAAACAGCAAATGCTGGAGCGCTACGGAGAGTTTTATTACTTCTATCTCGACAACTTTGTAATTGGTCCGCGGCCTGCCGGTGATACCACCGATGTGGAAGAAGCGGCACTTCGTCAGTTTGTCACGGACCGCTATGTGCGCACCATTCAGGATAGTATTGAAAGCGTGTTCCCCGACACCCGACAGCAAGAAGAAGAATTGCTGCAGGCGTTTCGATATTTTAAATACTACATACCCGAATTTCAAACACCGGAGGTGCTGTATTTTAATTCCATTTACAGTGCTGGTGCTTCTCCGTTTGGCAAAAAACAACTCGTGATTGGGCTCGATATGTTTCTGGGCGATGAAAACCATGATTACGATAGTGTGGGGGTGTTTCAGTATCTGCGTCACAAAATGAAACCAGCTTATATGTCGCGCTATGCCTTGGAAAGCTTGTTCGATGCCTATTTTGAAAACGGCATCAATCCCGAACAAAACACGCTGGAAGCCATGGTAGACAGAGGACGAAAAATTTATTTTTTGAGCTATGTGTTCCCGGATGCCCCTGATAGTTTATTGCTGGGATACACGCAAAAGCAAACGGATTTTTGTCGCAGCAGCGAAAAGGAAATCTGGAAATTTTTGAACGACAAAGATGTACTGCTTAAAAACAATTCGATGGATAAAACCCGCTATTTAGGCGAAGCGCCTACTACTAGTGGCATGCCGGCAGAGGCCCCCGGAAACATAGGTAGTTTTATCGGCCTGCAGATTGTGCGTAGCTATATGAAAGAAGCCGGAAGTGCCGTGTCGCTCCATGATTTGCTAACGAAATATCCGGCTAAAATCATTTTTGAAAAATCGAAATACAGACCTTGATATTATTCGTTGGATTGAGCAATAAAACATAAACTTGCGCATGGATATAAATAGAGGCAGCGAACAGTGGTGGAGTAAATTGGTGAGAGTCATTAACTCCACCGTTTGCTTTTCAATGGCCTATATCATGATTACTTTTCTTCACTGGATGACCCTTTCATCCATTGGAAAGTTCTTCAAGTTCGACTCTTTCGTTTACTACTACGGAATAAAATTTGTGCTCAACGGAGCCTACTGGAACCGGCTGAATGTTTCTTTTATATACGGAGGCGGCACTTTATTTTTTCTCTTGTTTGGCTTGTTTTCTCTTTACCTCTACGATAAGCTGCGCAATTTTAAAAGCGTGCTCAATCTTTTTTTCATTTGGGGATTTATCATCGGCACTACTTTATTTTGCGTGCAGATTATTGTAGCGGCTATTGGCTACGGAGAATATAACTCTCCATTTTACCAGGGTCTGGCGGTTGTATTTGCCTGGGTGCGCATACCCATTTTTATCGTGTATGCGTTAGTGATTCCCTTCGCTATTTTGTTTGCCTATTTTGTGGTGCATTATGGAAAACCCGTGCTGCGCCTTGCTTATTCCTTTACCCGGGTAAATAAGCTGAGCAGACGCAGAATGTTTTTTTTAGAAACGATTATTGTTCCTTTTCTGATAGGTTCTGTAGGGGTCACGGCACTTACATTTCCTATGAATCTCTTTATACACCTTACCTATATGGTAGCTATTCTGGTGGCTATTGTTGGCACTTATGTAGCGATGCCCTACATTGAAGTTCTGAAAGATGATGTCCTTCGCTATAAAAACTTACAGAAGCTGAATTATGTTTTCATTGTAGTGCTGGGTTTGATGGTCATGTTCGTCATTGTAACATTTAAGGGGCTTTTCATGTCTGCCACGTAAAATCAGCTATCCGAAAATGAGTTTTATAAATTGGCAGCAACTGCACACGAATTCCAAAACGTATCGGGCAAGTTTTCAGGAGAAGAAACCCTTTCGCTACCTGCTGATGGACCATTTTTTGCTGCAAGAGGCGGCCGATAAATTGCTGGCAGCCTATCCTGCACCGGACCAGGAAGTATGGAATGCTACCACGTACATTCATCAGAAGAATAAGTTACAGAAGAGCAAATTTGAAGAAGGGTCTGTTTTTCAACAATTATTCGATGAACTAAATGGTTATGAACTCCGGGCGTTCCTCACCGAAATTACCGGCATTCCCTCCCTTTTGGGCGATGAAAAACTCTTTGGAGGCGGCTTGCACCAATCCATGAACGGAGCTTTTTTAAATGTACATGTAGACTTTAACCGGCATCCCGAAACAAAATTCTATCGCAGATTAAACCTGCTTATTTACCTCAATAAAGACTGGAAAGAAGATTACGAGGGCGCTATTGAGTTTTGGGATATGGAACAGAAAAGGCAAATGGAAAAAGTGTGGCCCATTTTCAATCGTTGTGTTGTTTTTGAAACGAATGAAATTTCGTTCCACGGTCACCCCACGCCACTCCACACGCCACCGGGTATTACCCGTAAGTCTTTAGCCGTTTATTATTACACGCAAGCAGCGCCAAGTGGTTTAGATCAAGTGCCTGAACATAACACCATCTTCAAAAATACAGAGGGCGTGGCCGGTAGATGGAAGACCTTCCTATCGGGCTTAAAAGCGCTAAAAGAACGAGTAGCCGGTAGTTAAGTCTACGAGCATAAGCACGTTATTGCCTGTTTTCACTCGGTTTAAGTCAATACAAGAACGTTTCGGGAAAATTATTGGAAACTTTGAAACTTTTTTTGGTTTCCAAGGTTTTTTGGTTTTACATTCGCCCCCTCATTTATGAAAAGCGGTCAGCTCAATATATTACTAGAAAAATCCAGCGCTCTCTTTAAGAAGTTTGGAGTAAAGGCTTTGACCCTGGATGCTGTAGCGCGTCAGCTTGGAATGAGCAAAAAAACGATTTACCAGTTGGTGGCCAATAAGTCGGAGCTGGTGAAGCTATCGATGAAATTTTATCTGCAGCATGAGCGGGAGCACCTGGAATCCATTATCAAACCCTCCAAAAATTCAGTGGAAGAGTTGATAGAGATTGTATCTTACTTCTATCATCAAGTGCACGAGTTTAATGTGGCCACTTTGATTGATCTGCAAAAGTATTACCCCGAAACCTGGGATATGTATACCGAATACAGATATCACTACGTGCTGGGGAAAATTGTAGCCAATCTCGAGAATGGCGTAGCACAAGGCGTGTATCGCAAAGATTTGGATACCGATATCGTGGCCAGAATATACATAGGGTCTTTTGAGTTATTATCTAACCAGGATTTGTTTCCCTCGCAGAAGTATGTCTTTGTGGATACGTATCGTGAGTATTTGAAGTACCACCTGCGCGGAATTGCATCCGTTAAAGGCCTCAAATTAATTGAGCAACACAACTTATTTAAAAGTTAAAACATGAAGAAAATTTTCGTCATTGCTTTATTGTTTTCAATAGTGAACGGTGCCGGAGCGCAAAGCACCGGTAGTGTAAAAGCGGTAACACTAAAAGAGGCAGTTGACTTTGCGTTGGAATTCAACACTAAATCAAAAAATGCAAAACTGGATCAGGACTTTGCCAAAGCCCGAAACTGGGAAATTATGGCAACCGGTTTGCCTACCATCAGCGGAGAAATTGGCTATAACTATTTTTTCAAACGCCCTTTAGCACCAGGGTTTAACGCCTTTTTGCAAGACACCTCAACCTCCACAGCCAGAGTGTTTAATTATCTAGCACAGTCCGATCCCAATGTAGCGTTGATACTTTACAATTCATTATTGGATACCAAAGATTCAAAGTTTTCAGTGGTGCTTCCTCACAACGTAAGTTCTTCCTTACAGGTTTCTCAGCTGATTTTTGACGGTCGGTATTTTATTGGGCTAAAAGCCACTAAAGACTTTACCAGAGCGGCACGCATCCAAAAAGACATGACGGATGTAGATGTAAAATATACGGTAATGAAGGCTTATTACCAGTCGGCTGCAGCCATGGAGAGTGTTGTAAAACTCGGAGATAATTTACGATTGATTCAGAAACTTCTAAGCGATACCCGTGCTTTCTACAACGAAGGATTGATTGAAGAACTGGATGTGGACCGGCTGGCACTGGCGGAAGCACAACTTCAAAGCCAGATTACAATTCAAACTCAATTGGCTAGAGTGGCTCTCGATAATCTGAAGTTTCAAATGGGTATGAATCTTTCTGACGACTTACTTTTGAAAGACAATCTGGAAGATTTGCGAGCACAGATAGGTGTTGAAGCGCAAACAAACTTTGATGTAACACAGCGCCTCGAAAATGATATGCTGGAAACCGCCCTCCGAATCAGAGGCTACGATGTGGCGCAAAGAAGAAGCGGATATTTCCCCAGTATGTTTGCATTTCTGAACTATGGATGGCAGGCACAAACACAAAACTTCGGAGATCTTTTTAAAAGCACAACTACAACTTATCCGGATGGTGATACCCGCAAAACAAACCCCTGGTTTGACCAAGGATTAGTGGGCGTTACTCTTAAACTGCCCATTTTTGATTCCGGCTCCCGATTAGCCAATATGAAACAGGGGAAGATAGACATGCTTAAAACCAAAAACGATTTAGAGAACTTTAAAAACGCAGCAGAGCTTCAGTTTCGCGCATCAAAATCAGCCTTTGAATCGGCACTTGTAGATGAAGCAAACAATAAGCGTGCATCAGAACTGAGCGAGAAAATTTTTAAAACAAATCAGATAAAATATAAAGAAGGAGTGGGCAACAGTTTTGAGCTGGTGCAGAGTGAAAATGACAACGCCACTAACCATATAAAAAGAATCCAAAGCGTATTGAGTTTGCTGAATGCTAAAGCAGATTTAGATAAAGCGCTTGGAGTAAAATAAACTAAGCCTTAAAAGAAAAACAGTATGAACAAATTCCTAGTTGTTATTGCCTCCGTTGTTTTGTTTGCCTCTTGCGAAACGGGCAGCGATTTAGAAAAAAAGAAAAAAGAATTGGCCGATGCCAAAACCTCTCTTAAAGAAATAAGCACTCAGATAGCCACGCTGGAGAAAGAGATTGCGCTAATGGATACTTCTGCTAAAGTGGCAGAGAAAGGCAAACTCATTCAAGCCGATAGCCTGGTAAAGCAGGAGTTTAAACACTACATAGAGGTGCAGGGCAATGTGGATGCCGATGAAAATGTAACCGCCCTGCCACAGCAGCCCGGAGTGGTTTCTGCCATTTACGTTAAGGAAGGCGATCGTGTTACTAAAGGGCAGTTGCTGGCTAT
Source organism: Bacteroidota bacterium (assembly GCA_016715625.1). Classification (GTDB taxonomy): domain Bacteria; phylum Bacteroidota; class Bacteroidia; order Chitinophagales; family LD1; genus Bog-950. The sequence continues at coordinate 24,685 of JADJZU010000019.1, read as the reverse complement.
TACAGAAACCACTGCTGCCATGGAGGCGGCTATTGCTACCATACAAACGCAATACGACTTAGCCAAAACAGCATTTGAAAAACAGGAGCGTTTATGGAATCAAAAGATAGGTAGTGAGATTCAGTATTTATCGGCCAAAACACAGAAGGATGCTCTGGAAAAACAGATTGCTGCGCAGCGCACACAGCTGGAAATGACAAAAATTAAAGCCCCTATTACCGGTACAGTAGACAACGTAAATCTTAAAATTGGCGACATGGCCATCGGCTCGCAGCTTATGCCGGGTATTCGTATTATCAATAACACCAAACTATCGGTAAAAGCAAAATTGGCCGACAGCGATTTCGGAAAAATTAAACAAGGTGACAAAGTAGAAATTGAATTTCCGGACATTAATAAAAGTACCGTTACTACGGTCAACTATGTTTCCAAGACCATTGATCCGCGAAGCAGAACGTTTGAAGTGGAAACAAAAATCAACAACACCTCCAACGAGTATGCAGCTAACATGATTGCAAAATTGAAGATTAATGATGCTATCTATAAAAACGTGTTGTTGGTTCCTTCCAACATTATTCAAAAAAGTGAAGAAGGTACCTATGTGCTTACCGCTGAAAGTGAGGGAGGGAAAGTGGTTGCCAAGAAAAACATGGTGAAAACAGGCGCCAATTACAACGGCAGAACAATCATAGAAGAAGGATTATCGGAAGGGCAGCGCATTATCACCTTTGGCTACACCGAGGTGGTGGACGGTCAGGCGATAACCCTTAAATAATTTGCCCCAATAAGGCATTGCATTGGTCAAATTTTGATTCAGGTTTATTGAACATCGATTATGAAAGCAGAAAAACTTAAAGAACTGGGGTTTACCAGTTGGTGTATAGACAATGCTACCAGCATTTATGTATTCACCTTCATGATACTTTTTAGCGGATTGGCAGTCTACAATAGTTTGCCCAAAGAGTTGTTTCCGGATGTTGTGGTTCCCACTATTTCTGTGGCTACTATCTATCCCGGTGCCACTCCCTCCGATATAGAAAATCTGATTACCAAGCCGATTGAGAAACAGGTAAAAAGCCTGAATGGGGTAAAAAAGATAACCAGCAATTCCCTTTCAGACGTTTCCATCATCACCGTAGAGTTTTCGACCGATTTAAAACCGGCTGATTGCAAACAAAAAGTGACTGATGCTGTGGCTAAGGGTAAAAAAGATTTACCCAGCGATTTAAAAACAGACCCACAAATTCAGGAGTTTGATATCAATGAACTTCCCATCATGAATATCAATCTGGCCGGAGATTTACCGCTTGATCAAATAAAAGGATACGGTGAGGACCTGAAAGACAAGATTGAAAGCATGAAGGAAATTACCCGCGTGGATATTGTGGGAGGCATGGAGCGTGAAATTCAAATCAATGTCGACCTGTATAAAATGACTTCGGCCGGTATTTCTTTTATGGATATTGAAAATGCGGTGCAGCGCGAAAACCTGAACGTGAGCGGTGGCGAAGTGCGCGTAGATGACTTGCGCAGAAATCTTCGTGTAACAGGAGAATTCAAAGACCCCAAAGAGCTTGAAAATCTGATTGTCCGTTCATTTACAGGCACTACTGTTTTTTTAAAGAATATTGCCACCATTGAAGATGGCTTTAAAGACAAGCAGGATTTTGCGCAGCTGGACCGAAAGAGCGTAGTTACGCTGAATGTTGTAAAACGCAGTGGCGAGAATTTGATAAGCGCCACCGATCAGATTTATAAAGTATTGGAAGAGTATCAAACCAATAAATTCCCGAAAGGACTAAAGGTAAAAGTGACAGGCGACACCTCCGAAAATACGCGCATACAACTACACGACTTGTTGAACACCGTTATCCTAGGATTTATTTTTGTGGTGTTCATACTCATGTTTTTTATGGGCTTTACCAATGCATTCTTTGTGGGCTTATCGGTGCCATTGGCCACCTTGGTTGCATTTTTATTTATGCCCGGCCTGGGCATGACGATGAACGTAATGGTTCTGTTCTCCTTGCTGCTTGCGCTCGGTATTGTGGTAGATGATGCGATAGTGGTAATTGAAAACACGCACCGTATTTATCATAAGTATGAATACGACATTAAGCAGAGTGCAAAGTATGCAGCCGGTGAAGTTTTTATTCCTGTATTGGCCGGAACGCTTACTACACTTGCGCCTTTCTTCCCTTTGCTGTTTTGGCCGGGGATTGTCGGCAAGTTTATGAAGAACCTGCCTATAACACTCATCATAACGCTGGGCGCATCGTTGTTTGTAGCATTTGTGATGAATCCCGTATTTGCCGTTTCATTCATGAAGAAAGAAGAGCATGGCGATTCTCATCTGAAAGATTACAAATGGGGCTTCATCGGGTTTGCAGTCATGGCTTTTTTGGGATATGTGACGGGTAGTTTCGGCATAGGCAATTTTGCCGTTTTCTGTATTCTGCTCATCTTACTCTATCACTTTGTTTTTCATCGTTCCATTATTGCCTGGCAGACAAAGCTATGGCCCAAAGTCGGTGATGTTTACAGAGGCATTTTGCGTGCTTTTATTCAGGGTAAGCGCCCGATTGCTGTAGTGCTTAGTTCTGTTGTATTATTGGTGATTAGCTGGGTTATTTTCTTTTTAAGCAAGCCAGATGTTGTTTTCTTCCCGAGTGGCGATCCTAACTTTGTATATGTGTATTGCAAGCTTCCGAGCGGAACCGATGCAGAAGTTACGGATTCCATTACTCGAATCATTGAGCAGCGGGTTTATAAAGTGATTGGTAACGATAACCCGGATGTTACCTCTGTTATTTCCAATGTGGGTCTTGCAGCCGGTGATCCGCAGAATCCGGATAAAGTGCCTACGCCCAATAAGAGTAAGGTAACTGTTGCCTTCAAAAAATTTGCCGAGCGCAAAGAACCAAAAACAAGCATTTGGTTGGAAAAGGTCCAAAAAGAATTTAAACGGGAAGGCATTGTAGGCGCAGAAATTTCGGTAGAGCCAGAGCGTAACGGACCTCCGGTGGGTAAGCCTATCAATATCGAAATTACAGGCGATGACTATGCTACGCTGGCTACCCTTTCCACGCAACTGAAAAGCAAAATTGCTGCTTCCGGAATACAAGGAATTGATGAATTAAAAAGTGACTTACAGATTAGTAAGCCCGAAATCATTATAGACCTCGATAAAGAAAAGATGCAGCGCGAAGGCATTTCGCTGGGGCAGGTAGCTGTTGAGCTTCGCACCGCTTTGTTTGGTAAAGAAGTGTCCAAGTTTCGCGATGTGGAAGATGATGCACCTATTCAACTTCGTCTTCGCGCGGAAGACCGCACAAGCGTAGAAAAGTTGATGAATGTATATATCTCGTATATGGACTTCAGTACGGGCTCATTCCGTCAAGTGCCCATATCATCTATTGCCCGCATTCGATATGATAATACTATCAGTGTGATTAACCGCAAAAACCAAAACCGTGTGGTTACACTGGCCAGCGATGTGAGCAGCGGATATAATGCCAACAATATTATCCCTGAAATTGAGCAGGTGATTCAGGGGATGGATTTTCCGGAGGGCTACGAAGCCAAGATGACGGGAGAGCAGGAGCAACAAGCGGAGACCGGGGCGTTTTTAGGTGTGGCTTTTGGAGGCGCATTAGCACTCATGCTTTTGATTATGGTGGTGCAGTTTAACTCGGTGGTAAAACCGCTTATCATTTTCACTACCGTATTTTTCTCACTCATTGGTGTGGCCTTGGGTTTTGCATTTACCGGCATGAAGTTTAGCGTGGTGATGAGTGGTGTGGGCGTATTTGCATTAGCGGGTATCGTTATTAGAAATGGTATTCTGTTAATAGAGTTTATTGATGAACTGCGCGAGCGTGGTGAAAATGTATACGATGCTGTGGTAGATGGTGGGGCCACCAGAATGACTCCGGTAATTCTTACTGCCAGCGCAGCTATACTGGGACTCATTCCTCTTGCTATAGGCCTAAACATGGATTTTGAAACTCTATTTAGCCACTTTGATGCAAAGTTTTATCTGGGTGGCGATAATGTGAAGTTCTGGGGGCCCTTGTCATGGACCATGATTTTCGGCTTGGTCGTGGCTACCTTTTTAACGCTTTTGGTAGTGCCTACCATGTATATGCTGGGATACAAAACCAGAGAATGGGTGAGACGTAAAATTGCATAGTCCCATTTAGTTTGATATTTTTTACTTATCCGCAACCCCCATTTGCATTTAAATATTGCTGTTGGGAGAAGTTACTTTTCGAGGATTCAATTACAAATTATTCTTGCCCTCGTAAAACAAAAAAGCACTTCAACTTGAAGTGCTTTTTTTATATCATTTAAAGAATTGAAGTGCAAAGAATTATAGGCTGGAAACGTAAATTCTTCTGTTGAATTTAAACTGATTACCATCTCCATCCTCGGCCACAATTTCAACCAAAAAGTGATTTTTAGTTCTGCCGTAAAGATCAGCCACATCTATTTTGAATTTTTCGTCTACTCCGAATTTTTCGCCTACATCAGTATATGTTTTATCATAAATCGGGTGGGCACCAACCCGCTTAGCAGTGGTTTTGAATCAGATCAAATTTTACAGTAGTTTTCACGCTGCGAATTTTGTCTGCGTCTTCAATTACATACTTAATTCGAATACTGTCTCCGATGTAATACTCATTTTCTGTATCCAGCAGCGGAAACTCCACAGTTATTTTGGGTCCGCCTTGCGATTCTTTATCAGTGCAAGAACTAATCAACACCGCTCCGGTGAACAATATTGCTGCTGATAAAAGAGAAAAAATCTGTCTCATTTAATTCAATTTAGGCAACTAATGTAGTAAAAGCATCCGTTTTCCCAACAAACCATATCGTCATCCGCCCCAGTCCTCTCTATCCAGACTTCTAAACTGAATAGCCTCCGCCAGATGTTCGGTCTTAATATCATCACTACCTGCCAGATCAGCAATGGTACGACTTACTTTAATAATACGATCGTAGGCGCGAGCCGACAGGTTTAGTTTTTTCATAGCTCTACTTAACAGGTTTTTACCTGCTTCGGTAATGCCACAAATTTCCTGCACCATTTGCGGTTCCATTTGCGCATTGCAATAGAGCCCCGTGCTGTTCTCAAAACGTTTAGCCTGAATGTCACGTGCGCGAATAACACGTTCGCGAATGTTGCTGCTGGCTTCAGATTTTTTCTCGCTGGATAACTCATTAAATGAAACAGGAACTACCTCCACATGAAGATCTATTCTATCCAATAATGGCCCTGATATTTTATTGAGATATTTCTGCACAATGCCCGGGGCGCATACACATTCTTTTTCGGGATGGTTGAAGTAGCCACAGGGGCATGGATTCATACTGGCAATCAGCATAAAACTGCTGGGAAAGGTGATGGAAAATTTGGAACGCGAAATGGTGACCCGTCTTTCTTCCATGGGCTGCCGCATCACCTCCAACACAGTGCGTTTGAATTCGGGCAGTTCATCCAGAAACAACACACCATTATGTGCCAGTGAAATTTCGCCCGGATGCGGATTGCTTCCTCCTCCCACCAATGCCACATCGCTCACGGTGTGGTGTGGCGCACGAAACGGACGTTGGTAAACCAGCGAAGCATCTTTCGACAACTTGCCTGCCACCGAAAATATTTTGGTGGTTTCTAATGCTTCCTGCAAACTGAGCGGTGGCAGAATGGTGGGCATTCGCTTAGCCAACATTGTTTTGCCGGCTCCCGGAGGGCCTATTAAAATTACGTTGTGGCCGCCTGCAGCAGCAATTTCCAGACTGCGCTTAATGTTGTCCTGCCCTTTTACATCGCTAAAGTCCAGTTCATTCGAAAGCATGTTATTGGCAAACTCTTCGCGGGTGTCTACAGTGGTAGGTTCTATCCAAAGCTTCTTTTCCAGAAAGTCAACCACCTCGCGGAGATGCTCTACGCCTATCACTTCCAGATTGTTTACAATGGCCGCTTCCCGCGCATTTTGCTTTGGCAGAATAATTCCTTTAAACTTTTCTTTACGGGCCTGTATGGCAATGGGCAATGCTCCTTTCACCGGAAGTATGGAACCATCGAGCGAAAGCTCGCCCATGATGATGTAATCTTTCAGTACTTCATAATTCTGAATCTGCCCGGAAGAGGCCAACACACCAACCGCCATGGGCAAATCGTAAGCGGTACCTTCTTTTCGAATATCGGCCGGGGAAAGATTAAACACCACACGAGCGCGCGGCATTCGGAGTTTAGACTGGCGAACGGCCGTTTCAATTCTGGGGAGCGACTCGCGAACAGCATTGTCGGGCAAGCCCACGACTACATAATTCACTTTACCCTCTCCGCCTACATTTACTTCAATTGTAATGGTGGCAGCATCTACGCCATAGACCGCACTGCCAAAGGTTTTTGCCAGCATGAATTTTATCTAACGACCACTTTGGTGGTGTGCAGTGTTTGCGCTCCTTGCGATACCTTTACGATGTATACTCCGGGGCTTTCCTGTAGTGGCAACTCCTGCTGAGCGGAACTTAAAACTGCGTTAGTCACCTTTCTACCCAGTAAATCAAATACCTCAACTTGGGTGCCTTGGGTAAGGTTGGTGGAAGCAATCAGCAGTGTTTGATCGCGAAGCAACACCGAAAAATCAGTATTGGGGACATCGGCTACACTGGATAAGCATCCGGCATTAAACGAGAATAAGGGGTTTTGAATAGGGCCATAAGCATGTGCATTGCTCATGTTCATCGTTACAATATAACGGGTGCAATTGTAGGGAAGCAGCAATTGAAAACAAGCGGTGTCGTTGTCTGCCGGCACGGTGAAATACTTGTCCAGGACCATGTTGCCGGTTTCGTCTGCTGCCAACTGAAATTGCACCAAAACCGTTCCGGTATCGTTGGACTGATAGTTAATGCATACATCTAACAGCCAATCGGTATTAGTGAAATTGAACTGATTTAAAAGAGGAGGTTGTTGGGCCACCACCGGTAGCGTAGCGATAACAAAAAGGGCGAGTAAAAAATTTTTCATGCAGCCGTTAATTTTGGTCGAATGTAAAGGATTTGTACGAATGCCAAAGACTATTGATGGGGCAAAGTTTAATCTCCGAAATGTTTTTGCGCTTCTCGTACGCTCAGTGGCTTCAGGGTGGTGCTTTTTATAAAATTGGCCACACTCTTTTTGTTGGTTTTAGCGTACTCGCGCAGCGCCCAGCCAATGGCCTTTTGAATAAAAAACTCGTTGCTGTGCTTTAGCTCTTCGATATAACTGTAAAGTAGTTTTTCGTTGGTTACTTTTTTGTAGTTAACCTGAAAGAGCAATGCCGAACGCTGTAGCCAAATGTTTCCGCTATTCATCCATTTTCTTGTAACGGACCTTTGTAGTGAAACATTTCGTTTAAAAAACTCGCGGGTGCAGTTGCTGGCGGTTGAGTCAACAGAATCCCACCAGCTGTTATTGACGATTAGAAACTCCATGACCGGCACAAAACTTTCGTCAGCTTTTTTGGCAAACTTGCCGGCTAGCTCAATGGCGAAGTAGTGATATTCGCGTTCGGTCTGCGCGTAGCAACTCTTTGTAACGGTAACCAAATCCCTGTATTCAGGAATGCCATATTGCGTCAGGTGCAGCTTAAAAATTTCTTTGCGGGCTGGCGAAGGAATACCCACAAAAGGGAATAGATTTTTCATGTAGCGGCTCATGTCCGCAGCACGGTGATTGTCGCGGTTTGCTTCATAAGCCTTTTGCAAAGGCAGTAGATACGGATGCGGTTTTTTAGGAGACATTTACTGAGGTGGTTCCAGCACGGTTCCGCATTTTTTGCACGTGCGTAACTCTTCGTTGGCGTAAAACTTTTCCATTACACCGGGCAGGTCTTTTACAATATCATCCACGCGCATTTTTTCTTCATGGAGTTTGTTGCCACAGTTTTCGCAATACCACTGAAAGCCATCCTGCACGCCTTTGGGGCGGGTAACTTCCATGACCAGGCCCACGGTGTTTTCAAATCTGCGAGGCGAGTGGGGCGTGCCGGCCGGTAGCAGAAAAATTTCTCCTTCTTTAATGGGGATGTCCACCACTTTTCCTTCTTCCACAATTTTCAGCAGCATGTCGCCTTCCAGCTGATAGAAAAACTCTTCCGTTTCGTTGTAGTGAAGATCCTTGCGCTTATTGGGTCCGCCCACTACCATGACTATAAAATCATCGTTGCCTGTATACACCACCTGGTTCATCACCGGTGGCTTGAGCAGATGCCGGTGTTCATCTATCCATTTTTTGAAATTAAAGGGACGCGTTATTGCCATAGTTTTAGATTTACGATTCTAAAGTAAGAAGAAACATGAATTTAGATTTGACAGGCAAAAATGCCTTTGTAGGTGGCAGCAGCAAAGGAATTGGACGAGCAGTGGCTATAGAGTTGGCCAAACTGGGAGCCAACATTACGCTCGTGGGCCGCGATGAGCCTGCTTTGGTACAAGGGCAAATTGATTTAAGCTTTATCAGCAAAGCCGAGCAACGGCACGATTCGCTGGCCGTGGATTTTTCGAACCATGAGAAGGTGAAAAGTGCTGTAGTGAAACACATGAAGAAGACCAATAAAACTTATCATATTCTGGTGAACAATACCGGTGGTCCGGCTTCGGGAAAAATTTTTGATGCCGATGAAAAAGATTTTGTAGCGGCATTTGAAGCACACTTGCTCAACAATCATTTGCTGGTAAAATTGATGGCCGATGGCATGAAGCAAGCCGGCTATGGACGGGTCATCAATATTATTTCTACTTCTGTTAAGCAGCCTTTGCCCAATTTGGGAGTGAGCAATACCATTCGTGCAGCCGTAGCGAACTGGAGCAAAACCATGGCTAATGAGCTGGGAGCCTTTGGCATTACGGTCAACAATGTATTGCCCGGTGCCACGGATACAGAAAGACTGCAGGCCATTATTAAAAACAAAAGCGACAAAACCGGTTGGGGAGCCGATATGGTGAAGGAAGAAATGCTGAAAGAAATACCCATGAACCGTTTTGGCAAACCGGAGGAGATAGCTGCGGCAGTGGCCTTTTTGGCTTCGCCTGCAGCGGCTTACATCAATGGCATTAATGTGCCGGTGGATGGAGGAAGAACAAGTTCGCTGTAATTATCTGAACGTCACCATCTCTTTGGGCAGGTGGCTGTAATTGTTGAAATAACTCATTGAAATTTTTTCGCGATTGAAGAGTAGACAGGTTACTGATGTATTAGCCACGCTCATGTTGAGTTCAATCATTTTTTCCGGTGGCAACTGCAGCAGTTTCATCAGCACCAGCGAGATAAAGCCACCCGAAGTAACTGCCACAATCTCTTTCTGCTTTTCGGACCGGGCATGTTCGGTTATCCTGTGCAACTCGTTCATACAGCGTTCTTCAAACTTATCAAAGCGCTCGCTGTAATCATCCCCGCGATGATTCATCCATTTGAGCATGGCAGTTTTAAATTCTTCTTCCATAAACTTTTTCGGGTCAGGTTGACTCATCACCAGTTGTATCGCTTTTTCACGCTCTGTAATTTCGGGACGGTGTGTTTTTAAAACATTCACGTGGTCAAACTCATTCAGCTCTTTCATTACAGTGAATTCTTTTTCGGGAAAACTGCCCGACAGCGTTTGCTCGTGCCGTTTCATATCGCCCCGATAAAAGGCTTGCAGCGGTTGCGAAAAATGCTTCGGTATGTGCGTGCTTTGCTGCATGCCCAGTTCGGAAAGCTGATCGTAGTTGTCTAACCCAAATGAAGCTTGTGCATGACGCACCAAATAAAGTTTTGCCATTTATTTACGGATAGATGAAAGTGCAAATTGAAAATACAGCGACATTTTGCGCGGCAGAAGCGCCCATTTATCCAGCCATGATTTCGCCAATAGTTCTTCACAATACAGGTCAAGATAACTCACCAGCAGATTAAAATTTTTGAACTGCGGATTGTCGGTTTGTTGGTGGTAATAGCGATAGTAAATCTGCTGCACAATTACCGCCAAACGGAAAAGACCATAAATGCGGTAAAACGTAAAATCAATTTTCCCGAAGCCCATTTTATCACAGTAATAATTTACTACCTCCTGGCGCGTTAGCATTCCTTTCAGGTGCGTGGGCTGTCTGCGAGTGATGCGCAACGGCAGCGGGTCGGCAGCTTCTACCCAGTAAGCCAGCGAGTTGCCGAGGTCCATGAGCGGATCGCCCAGCGTAGCCATTTCCCAGTCGAGCACACCAATCACGCGCGTGGGTTCATCGGAAGCCAGCACCACATTATCGAACCGGAAATCGCCATGAATAATGCAGGTGGCCACATCCTGCGGCATGTTGCTCTTGAGCCAGTCCATCACCTTTTTGCAGGAAGGCACATTGGGCGTGCGGGCTTTTTCATATCGGTCGCACCAGCCGTTGATTTGCCGCTGCACATAGCCGGCTCCTTTGCCCAAATCCTCTAAACCAGCTTGGGTATAGTTTACCTTGTGTAGCTCCACCAACTTATCAATTACGTTGGTGCAGAGCGAACGCACGTCACTTTCATTTAGTTGCAAACCTTTGGGGAGATTGGCGCGCGGAATAATCCCTTCGAGTTTTTGCATGATGTAAAACTCACGACCTATCAGGCCTTCATCTTTGCAAAATGCAATCATATCGGGCACGGTAGAAAACACAGGCTTCAGTTGCTGCATGATGCGATACTCGCGACCCATGTCGTGCGCGCTTTTGGCTTTGGTGCCGGCCGGTGAGGTGCGCAGTATAAAACGCGCATTCTCAAAATCTAACTGATAAGTGAGATTACTGGCTCCGCCCTTAAACTGACGCACCTTCATATCCCCCTGAATACCGGGCACCTGCTGCTGCACAAATGCCTTTACGGCTTCAGCATTAAAACGATCTGCTTCGCGGAGGCTACCGGGTTGGTCTATCATGGGGCTGAATTTTAAAAGCGTGAATATCGAATTTGTGTATAGATAATGGCAGGCTGTTTTTGTGAAGCATAATAAAGACGGAGCTCGTTTAAATTTTGCATTGTATCATTAGTTTCAGAAATTGCACAGGCATACGCCACTGCCCATGACATTGCAAGAAAAGACCATTCATATAGCACAAGCCATTGAAGAGCTCAATAAACTGATGGCCGCGCGCGACCCCCGGGCAGAAACGCTGGCCATAGCTACTTTGCAGCAGGCGCTGGAGATTCAACATCCCAACTTCATAGCCGAACTTTATCTCAACCTGAGCACTGCCTCGCGCCTGCTTCACTTTGATTACATGAAAGGATTGGAGTATGCGCACCTGGCTTACGATTCGCTTACCGAGGCTTCGAGCGCAGACATGCGCATGCAGGTGCTTTACAATATGGGCCTCAGTTATTCCAGCATTAACCAGCATGCCAAGGCGCACCACTACACCCTCGAGGCCATCTACTTTGCCGAAACACTGCCCGAGCGCAGTTCGGATATTCAGGAGTATTACCGGACCTCTATTTTTAATCTCTCCGAAATTTATGACAAGCTGGGGCTGCGTGCTTTGCAAAAAGACATGCTCGACCAATGTTACCAATGGGCACAGGACGAGCAGGATGCCTTGCTCACGTACCATTGCCGCTCTTCACTCGGCTTGTATTATTTTAAAACAGAACAGCCGGAGCAAGCCCATCTATACTTTGACCGGGTGCTGGCCGATACCTCGCAGCCCATGCCCAACGAGTTGATGGCTATTGCCTGCCATCACAAAGGTCTTTTATACATGCAAGCCCATGAATGGACGCTTGCCAAAGAATGGCTGCAGAAGGGATTAAGTATTCGAAATACCATAGGCAATGAGTATCGCAAGTTGCCCTCTTATTTTGCCTTGACTCAATATTACTACCACACCGGTGAGCGCACTGAGGCAGAACAACACTATGCCGAAACACAGCGACTGCTGCGCAAATACGGTGCACAGTTAGATACGGTGCAGCGAACCGAAATGACGGTGGAGTTATTACTGCTGCAAGAAGATTACAAGCAGGCGATGGCAGAAATAAAAAATTCGAAGCTGCGGCTCTCGGACCTTTCGATGGTAGCGAGCTTGCTGCATGAATCATTTTCGCTGGAGCGCGAAAAACAACAGCAGGTGAGCGAGCAGGCCGAGAATTTGCGCCATATCAACAGCGAAATGAATGCCCGCGCCCGGCAGCTGGAATCTACCAACCAGGACCTGTCGGCCTATGCCCATACCACCTCGCACGACCTCCGCGAGCCGCTGCGCATGGTGTCCACGTATATGCAAATGCTGGAAACAAAACTCACCGACAAGCTGAATGCAGAAGAAAAAATGTTTCTGCATTTTGCCGTAGACGGCAGCAAGCGCATGGATGAAATGATTACCCGCATGCTGGATTCGGCAAAAGGAAAGTCGGCACAAAAACCGGTGCAGCTTTCTGCCGTGCTATCGCAGGTAAAGATCAATCTGCAGAAGCTTATCCAGGATAAAAATGCAGGGGTAAGCTTTGAAAGTTTACCAATGGTGATAGGCGATGAGGTGCAGCTGATGCAGGTGTTTCAGAATCTGGTATCCAATGCCATTAAGTATAACAACAGCGCTACACCAACGGTGGAGGTCAGCTGCACCAAAACACCGCAGCATTATCTGATAGCCGTAGCCGATAACGGAGTGGGCATACCGGAGGCAGAGCGCTAGCGTGCCTTTCAAATGTTTGAAAGGGTAGAAAACAGCAGCGGTGCAGCCGGCACCGGCATTGGTTTATCTACTGTCAAAAACATCATCGAAAAAATGCAGGGTAAGATTTGGATAGAAGCCAACCAACCCACAGGCAGTATTTTTAAGATACAACTGCCGGTGGTGTAAAGTGCTTTCTCTCCTCCACGTTATAGCGGTAGGGGGAGAAACCAAACAGTAAGTAAATGTCCCCAAATGACGTTGTTGTTTTTTGGAACGTCAGTTATTGACATCCGCGAACGTTTCAGGTTTTTATAACGTTGTTTTTTGACACCCGCCTACGTTCATCTTTTCTGTAACGTAAGCGGCTGTCAGCAACTTACGTTGGAAGATCTTGTAACGTCATTTGCTGACATTTATAAACGTTCCTGCTTCCGGTAACGTAATCTGTTGACATTCTGAGCCGATCCACGCTTCATGCACGGCAATAAAACAAACCTACCCTTACTTGCCATACTTTGCTACTTCCCACTTAGCCACTAAGCCGCGGTGCACCTCATCGGGTCCATCGGCTAAGCGCAGGATGCGGGCATAGGCATAGAGTGCGGCCAGCGGAGTATCGTTACTCATGCCCTGGCCACCGTGTATTTGCATGGCTTGGTCTATAACACGCGCTGCCACATTGGGCACCACCACTTTTATCTGGCTCACTTCGCTGATAGCACTCATCACCCCTTCAGTATCCAGTTTAAAAGCCGTTTGAAGCACCAGCAGGCGCGCCATGTTAATGTCTATACGTGCATTGGCAATGATGTCGCGGTTTCCTCCGAGGTTCACTAAGGGTTTGCCAAATGCCACTCGGGACATACTGCGCTCTATCATCAACTTCAGTGCGCGCTCGGCAGCGCCAATCAGGCGCATGCAGTGGTGTATGCGGCCGGGGCCCAGGCGGCCTTGTGCTATCTCAAATCCGCGACCCAATCCGGCAATCACATTTTCTTTGGGCAGGCGCACGTTTTTAAAACTGACTTCGCCATGCCCAAACGGTGGTTCGTAACCGCCAAACACAGGCAGCATTCTTTCAATTTTTACTCCGGCAGCATCTATCGGCACCAACACCATGCTATGTTGCTGATATTTGTGTGCGGTAGGGTCGCTCAGGCCCATAAAAATGAGCACGCGGCAATGCGGATGGCCGATACCGGTGCTCCACCATTTGCGGCCGTTCAGGATTACGTCATTACCATCTTGTGTGATAGTAGCCTGCATATTGGTGGCATCGCTGCTGGCTACATCGGGTTCGGTCATGCAAAATGCCGAGCGGATGGTTCCATCGAGCAAGGGCTTCAGCCACTGTTCTTTTTGTGCTTCGCTGCCGTATTTCCACAGCACTTCCATGTTGCCGGTGTCGGGCGCATTGCAGTTAAATATTTCAGGTGCCAGCAGGGAGTGTCCGGTTATTTCGGCCACAGCAGCATACTCGGTATTGCTGAGCCCGCCCACATCGGGCAGAAACAGGTTCCATAAACCTTCCGCTTTAGCTTTGGCTTTCAGTGCTTCTATGCGCTCGTCTTGTTTCCAGGTGGTCCAGTCGGCATTGCCGTGGTCGTAGGTTTGCATCATTTCGCTTTCGAGCGGAAAGATGTGCTCGTCCATAAAGCGCTGCACGCGCTGCATATAATCAAGTGCTTTAGCAGAATGGTTAAAATTCATATTGGTAATAAATTATCAGGTGAAGAAGCAAAAAACTATTTTAGAAATCATGAATTGGAAAAATCCTTTTTGGGCACGTAGAAGAATTGCTGTGCTGGAGGCCGAAAAAGATTTCAAGGAAATCAATCACCTGGCGTTTGAAGTGCGGTATGCTACACCCATTTTTACGCACTCGCTATTTTCGGTGGCGTTTGCCCGGCAGGCGGCCATTCCTTCTATTGCGGAGGTATTATATCGCGGAGGCAAAGGCGGCATTATCACCAATGCCCGCAAACGCAATAACGACACCCTGTTATTCTTTGGAGAGTTCTTTAGGCATGGAAACAATGAAGAAGGAAAGAAAGTAGCCGATCAGCTGAACAGAATTCACGCGCATTTTCCCATTAATAATGAGCAGAATTTATACACGCTTGCCACACTGATGTGCGAACCGCTTCGTATGAGTCAATTCCTGACCGGCAAAACAATCTTTAGTAAGAAAGAAACACGAGCCTTGTTTTTGTTTTGGAGAATGGTGGGCGACATGTTGCTGATAAAAGATTTTCCCGAAGATGAAGAGGCAGCGATGACCTTCTACGAAAATTTTGAGCAACAAAATTTTGCTTACACCGATGCCGGCAAAGCGGTAGTAGAATCGCTGGCCGATGAGTTTGCTTCGCGTTGGTATCCTATTTGGATGAAGCCAATGGGCCGCATGGTTTACTTCGCATTGTTTGATGATTTGTTGCTGAATACGTTTCGCTTACCTAAACCACCGGCATTCATCACTTACTCTGTCCGTGCATATTTGTGGTTTTACTTAATGGTGTGGGTGCGCCTGCTCCCCGACCCCAACGACAGAAGTATTATTGATACGTTTAAAGAAGATTACAAGGAGTATCACATTAGTAAAGCGGGGCCGAAGGCTGAATGACCAAAGCCAGAAAGCAGGTCAATCAATTTTTGTCACCGGCACATCACCCTCACCGCTTCCCCAGTTTTTGTTCGGCTCGTTGCTCATTTCTAATTGAAGCGTTCCGCCATTTTTTAAATCGTCATACAGCAAATAGCTTTTGGTGTAATTGGCTCCGTTCAATTTTGCGGAGTTGATGTAAGTATTTTTTGCAGAGTTGTTGCTTGCTTCAATCGTGAAGTCTTTTCCGTTTTCTAAATGAATAGTGGCCTTTTTGAAAAGCGGAGAGCCAATGGCATAATGGTCGCTTCCGGGACAAACCGGATAAAAACCAATGGCGCTGAATACATACCAGGCACTCATTTGTCCGCAGTCTTCATTGCCGGGAAGTCCATCTGGTTTAGGTGTATAGAGTTCTGTCATAATTCTCCGCGACATCGCTTGTGCTTTCCAGGGCTGACCAACGTAGTTGTATAAATAAGCAGCATGATGACTGGGCTCGTTGCCGTGGGCATACTGCCCAATCAAGCCCGAAATGTCCTGCACCAGTAATCCTTTGAGCGAAGAAGAGGTTTGAAAAAGCGAGTCAAGAAATTGACCGTATCGCTCCTTGCCTCCGGCCAATTTGACCAAACCTGAAACATCGTGCGGCACATAGCTGGAATACTGCCACGCATTGGCTTCGCAATACACGGTGTGGCTGGCTTTGTAAGGGTCAAACCCTTTTATAAAACCACGTTTTGTTCGCGCGCGCATAAAACCTGTAGATGGGTCGTATATGTTTCTGTAGTTAGCCGCGCGTTTCAGGTAAGTGTTATACACCGCAGTGCTGTCCATCGCTTTGGCCATTTGAGCCAAACACCAATCGTCATAAGCAAACTCCAGCGTTTTGGCCACAGAGCCGCTCATGAAACTGTGTTTAATGTATCCGTTTTTAAAGTAGCCACTCATACCTTTTTTGTAGCGATATAAAGAAGCGAACACCACCAGCGTGCGCGATACGTTCATTCTTCGCAGTTTTTTTTCGCCAGACTCTGAACTATTGCGCATGGCTTGTAATGCCTGCTGTGCGTTGATGCCTTCAACACCTTTTAAATAGGCATCCGTAATTACCGGCAAGGCGTGGTAGCCAATCATGCAAAAAGTTTCGTTGGAAGAAAGCTCCCACACAGGCAGCAAACCGCCCTGCTGGTATTGTGTCGTGAAGGTGTTGATGAAATCGGAAGTTCGCTTGCGGTCTATGATGGTGAGTAGCGGGTGCAATGCGCGATAAGTGTCCCACAAACTGAAAACGGTGTGGTAAGTAAAGTCCTTGGTTTCGTGCACTTGCAAATCGCGCCCGCGATATTTTCCATCCACATCCTGATACACGTTGGGGGCAATCATGCAGTGATACAAGGCCGTATAAAAAGTGCGCTTGTCACCTTCATTTTTCGACTCTACTTCAATTTTAGCGAGTTCTTTGTTCCAAAATTTATCGGCATCAGCTTTTACTTTTTCAAAATCGTAAGTGGGTTGTTCGGCTTCCAGATTTTTTCGTGCACCTTCCACACTCACGGCTGAAATTCCCACGCGAGCATAAATCACTTCCCCTTCTTCTGTTTCAAACTGAACAAATGCTTTCAGTAATTTTCCATTGGCGTGTTTTGCACGTTTACTCAACACACCGGCTTTTACGGTTCCCGATTGTATAAAGGGTTTTGAAAACTGAATCACGAAATACAACATTTGTTTGCCCGCCCATGCAGAACTAATTCGATAACCGGAAATTTCGTTGTTGCCCGCGATACGGATTTCGCCCTCTCTTACCTTATCACGATGGGTGAGGTCAAGAATCACATTGGCCGCATTTGTTTTTGGGAAAGTGTATTTGTGCAAACCGGTCCGAGTGGTGGTGCTGAGTTCAACTTTCACTTTAGCATCATCCAGAAAAACAGAATAATACCCGGCACTCGCTTTTTCATTTTCCTTTTTGAAAGTGGAAGAATACTTTTTGTTGCTGAGTTGCACCTTGCCCACAGTGGGCATCAGCATCACATCGCCATAATCGCTACAGCCCGTGCCACTGAGGTGCGTGTGCGAAAATCCGTAAATGCGATTATCGGAATAATGGTACCCCGAGCAGCCA
The DNA here is from genome assembly GCA_016715625.1 of Bacteroidota bacterium. Taxonomy (GTDB): domain Bacteria; phylum Bacteroidota; class Bacteroidia; order Chitinophagales; family LD1; genus Bog-950. The sequence continues at coordinate 7,277 of JADJZU010000019.1, read as the reverse complement.
TCCCAACCCGTGAGTCGTGTATCGGGGCTCAACTGCATCATACCAAACGGAACAGTAGCTCCAGGGAAAGTATGGCCATGTCCATCAGTGCCAATAAACGGGTCAACGAATTGGGTGAAGCCTGCCTGCCGGTCAGGCAGGTTTGTTTGAGAGAATAGTTGGAACGGTAGGAGAAGGGCAACAAGAATTTTTTTCATAGCGCATTTATTTAATGACTCACTTTCGCCTCTTCCCCTTTATTATTCCTCAACGCCCACCAGCCGTAGTAGGCGAGGTAAGCAAAGCAAAGCGGTGTAATGATGTAAGAGACTTTGATGCTGGTAACATCAGCCAGCCAACCCTGAAAGGGAGGAATAACTGCACCACCCAAAATCATCATAATTAAAAATGAACTGGCCTGTGAAGTATGCTCGCCTAAGTTTTTAATGGCTTGTGCAAAAATGCAAGGCCACATCACCGAGCACCACAAACCACCACTGAGGAAAAACAACAGCGAAGTATTTCCGCTCGTCATCATTCCGCCAACCATGCAAGCAGCCGCAGCCACAGAAAATGCCAGCAACATTTTGGCGGAGTTTTCAATACTGAAATATGAAACTAGCACCATCAGCAATACAAAACCGAGATAAGGCAGAAATACATCATTGAGATGAACACCCTCTACACCACTTGCTTTAAAATAGTTAACTGCATATACTACTGCAAAAGCAATAAACGGAAGAACGGCTTGTAGAATTTTTCTGGTGCCTGCGTTTTCAGAAAGCGATTCGCTGGCACCTGTCCAGCGACCCATCATCAAACTTCCCCAGTAAAGCGAAATGAAAGGGAAAATTAATTCGCTGGGGATGCTTCCATATTCAGGAGTGTTCAATAAGGCACCCATGTTGCTTTGAATAGTTACTTCCACACCCACATACACAAAAATGGCAATCATGCCCATCACCAACTGCGGATATTTCAAGGCTGCCAGCGAGAAGTTTTGTTCTTTGGTTTGTAGCTTCTCTTCCATCTTGATGGAGCGCAGCAAAAACGCCAGCGCAAGAAAAAGCACAATCAAAATCCCGTAGAGTGTGTCCACGTTTTTCAACTCAACTGTATTTGCCGTATTGGTAACCGAAATTCCTCCGAACAAAAAGTAAGCAACAATGAGCGGACCGATGGTAGTGCCGAAAGAGTTTACTCCACCGGCTAAGTTCAATCGGTGAGCACCGGTTCTCTCTTCCCCTAACAAAATCACAAAAGGATTGGCGGCTGTTTGTTGCAAACAAAAACCAAGCGCAATCACAAAAAAGGAAGTGAGTATCAATCCGTAGCTGCCAATGTGCAGCGATGGAATCATGCACAAAGCACCAACAGCCGAGATGATTAATCCAAAGGAAAATGATTTGGCATAGCCATGTTCGTTCACAAAATCTTTTTTGCGAAAAGCAGTGTATAGAAACAACAGCAGCGAGCCAATAAAGTAACCACCGTAAAAAGTAGAATCAATCAACTGGCTCTGAAACTGAGAGAGCTGAAAGTGATCTTTGCAAAACGGAATAAAAATTCCGTTACTGGCAGCCATAAATCCCCAGAAGAAAAAAATGGAAACGACTGCGTAAAAGGTAGATTGCTTTTGCATGTGATTTTGTTTTCTGAAATAATGGTAATCAATTTGTGTTGTTACATTCGCAAAACATCCATGGAAACAATCAACAACTATATCAACGGTGAACTGGCCGCGCCTGTTTCCGGCACTTATATCGACAACATTGAACCCGCCACCGGGCAGGTTTTCTCCCTCTGCCCTGATAGCGATGAGCGCGATGTGCAGCTGGCTTACGCAGCAGCGAAGCAGGCTTATCCCAAATGGAGCAACACTCCATTAGAAGAACGCATGATGCTATTAATGCGAATTGCCGATGGCATTGAAAAACGCATGGATGAATTTGTGGCGGCTGAAAGCAAAGACAACGGCAAGCCGCTCAAGTTGGCTCGCGCGGTAGATATACCAAGAGCCGTTTCCAATTTTCGTTTTTATGCTTCGGCTATTCAGCACTTTGCCTCTGAATCGCATCACATGCCGGGTGTTGGGATTAATTACACCTTGCGCCAGTCCATTGGTGTGGTGGGTTGTATTTCTCCCTGGAACTTACCTATCTATCTTTTCAGTTGGAAAATTGCACCGGCACTTGCCACCGGTAATTGTGTAGTAGCAAAGCCGAGTGAGATAACTCCTTACACAGCTTATCTGCTTTCGCAAGTTTGTATGGATGCCGGTTTGCCAAACGGTGTTTTAAATATTGTGCATGGCTTGGGAACAAAAGTTGGTCAGGCTATTGTAGAGCATGAAGGCATTAAAGCTATTTCATTTACCGGAGGCACCGAAACAGGTAAGCGTATTGCCGCTACGGCTGCTCCTATGTTTAAGAAGTTATCACTTGAACTGGGTGGGAAAAACCCGACCATCATTTTTGCTGATTGTGATTTTGAAGCTACCGTCAAGCAAATTGTTACCGCTTCTTTTAGCAATCAGGGCGAAATTTGTTTATGCGGTTCGCGCATTTTTGTGGAGAAAAGCATATTCGAAAAATTCAGGGACGCATTTGTAGCGCGTGTAAAAAAGTTGAAGGTTGGCGACCCGAACGAGGACGAAACCAACCTTGGTGCTATTGTTTCATTGGCACACAAAAACAAAATTCTGTCCTATATCCATCTTGCAAAAGAGGAGGGCGGGAAAATTTTGTGTGGTGGCAGCGAAGCAAAGCTGAGTGGCAGATGCGAAAACGGATATTTTGTTGAACCAACCGTAATCGAAGGATTAGATTACAGGTGTAGAACTAATCAAGAGGAAATTTTTGGCCCTGTGGTTACACTTACACCTTTTGAAAATGAAGAGGAAGCATTGATGATGGCGAATAGTATAAAGTATGGTTTGTCATCTTCTGTTTGGACGAACGACTTAAAGCGTGCACATCGCGTAGCTGAAAAAATTGAAGCAGGCATTGTTTGGATAAACAGCTGGCTGGTGCGCGATTTGCGCACGCCCTTTGGCGGGGTAAAAGCCAGTGGCGTTGGCCGCGAAGGCGGCTGGGAAGCGATGCGATTTTTTACAGAACCTAAAAATGTATTCATAAAGTCATGAGCGAAAATCTTCCAAAACCAATGGGGCTTTACCCCATGACCCGCCAGGTGGGAAATCTCCTTTTTGTTTCCGGTATGGGGCCGCGCGAGGCAGGCTCCGATAATATTCCCGGATTGAGATTAGATAAGCACGGCAACTATTTAGAGTTTGATTTTGAAGCGCAGGTTCATTCTGTTTTTAAGAATGTAAAAACCGCTTTGGAAGAAGCCGGTAGCAGCTGGGATAAAATTGTGGATGTAACTGTTTTTCTGGTAAACATGAAGCGCGACTTCCAGGCGTATAACCGACTATATGCAGAATACTTTAAGGCTAACCAACCTTGCCGAACCACTGTTGAGGTCAATTCCCTTCCCTCTTCCATTGCCATTGAGCTGAAGGTTATTGCCACGGTATAAATTGACAGTCTCTAACATTTGTTCGTTTCATTTGTTTTCGTTTTCTTCGCTAACAAATGTTAGCTCATGGCCATAGCTGCTAAAGTAACCACTCGGGAAAAAGTAAAACTGACCGCCCAGCGATTGTTTCGCGAACGAGGCTACGCTGCCGTAGGCATGCGCGAACTGGCCGAAGCGGTTGGCATACGTGCTCCCAGTTTGTACAATCACTATAAAAGTAAAGACGATATACTCCGTGAAATTTGTTTTGAGTTAGCGGCTCAGTTTTTCAAGGCTTTTGACGAGGCTGCGGGCACGGAGGAAAAAGCAGTGAAAAAGTTGCGGGCCGTTATCAAGGCACACATTTCGGTGATAGCCGGAAACATTGATTCAGCGGAAGTGTTTTTTCATGAGTGGATATTTTTGGAGCAACCCAACCTTGCCAGGTTCAAGAAACTTCGGTTTGAATACGAAATGAAATTCAGAGATATTATCGACAAGGGAACCAAGCGCGGAGATTTTAAAAAAATGAACTCTAAACTTACAGCATTCACCATCTTCTCGGCTCTGAATGCTACTTACGAGTTTCTGCGGAGCAGCGAAAAATATACACAGGAGCAAATGGCAGAAGACATTGCCGATTTATTATTAAAAGGATTAAAAGCATAATACTATGTACGGAAGCACAAACCTTACCGAAGAAGAAGCCAAGCGGATGAGTACTACACAGGAAGATCCGGAAAAACTGGAGGCTTTTGAGGCGCGAATTGCCCGTGGCGAAAAAATTGAGCCACAAGACTGGATGCCTGCCGAGTATCGCAAGCAATTGATACGAATGATTGAGCAACATGCGCATTCCGAAATTGTAGGGGCTCTGCCCGAGGGCACTTGGATTACCCGCGCGCCAAACTTTAGACGAAAACTGGCACTCATTGCAAAAGTGCAGGATGAGGTGGGCCACGGACAGTTGCTCTATTCAGCCGCAGAAACCTTGGGTAAAACCCGCGAGCAGATGCTGAACGACCTGATGAGTGGTAAAAGCAAATACTCCAATATTTTCAATTACCCTGCAGTCACCTGGGCCGATATTGCTGTAATCGGTTTTTTGGTAGACGGTGCTGCAATCGTGAATCAAACCATTAACTCGAAAGGGAGCTACGGTCCTTATTGTCGCGCTTTAGAGCGTATTTGCTACGAAGAAAGTTTTCACTTAAAACAAGGGCACGACAATGTGGTATATCTGGCTACCGGCTCCAAAATTCAGCGCGATATGTTGCAGGCAGCCATCAATCGTTGGTATCGCCCCTTGCTGCATTTTTTCGGACCGCCCGACAAGATGAGTGCGCACAGCGAAAAATTGATGAAGTGGAAAGTGAAGTTGGCCAGCAATGACGAAATGCGCAATCAATTCCTGGATATGTATGTGCCTAAAATTCTGGAATTGGGTCTTACCTTTCCTGACCCTAACCTGCGCAAAAACAATGAAGGCATTTGGGAGTTTAGCGACCCGGACTGGGATGAATTTAAACGCGTTATAAATGGCGATGGCCCTTGTAACAAAGAGCGTTTGGCTGTGCGCAGATATGCCGAAGAAGCGGGCCGCTGGGTGCGTCAGGCCCTGATGAATCCCAAAGACAAATATCAGGTTCCATTAGCTTAAGAAAATTGATGTATGAATTCCTTAGACCCTAGAGTAAACAGACTGGATGTTTCCAAAACGATGGATGGAGGGTTGTTGACTAATTCTCATCTTATTACATGGGAAGTATTTCATCAGGATAAGCGCGGCAAACAAGTGGTGCATTGCGGCATTGTGCATGCCAATACACCCGAAATGGCGCTTATACTAGCCAAAGAACAATACGCCCGCAGGGGCAAAACCACCAACCTGTGGGTGGCCAAAACAAGTGACGTTTTTACTTTTAACAGTGAAGACGAAGATATTTTTGAAACTACGCCTGAAAAAACGTTTCGCGATCCGGGTTTTTATAAAGTGAGAGACCGAATTGAGAAATATCAGCAACAGAATAAACTCAACGTATGAGCAACGCAATAAAAGACTTACTGTTTAAAATGGCCGATGATGCACTTATTATCGGTCACCGAAATTCAGAGTGGACCGGCATTGGTCCCATGTTGGAAGAAGATTTGGCTTTCTCCAGTATGGCACAAGACAAAATAGGACATGCGCAGGCTTTGTATACCATCCTGCATGAATCCTTTGGCGAGCCATCGCCCGACCAATTGGGGTTTTTGCGCACCGAGGCGGCTTTCAGATGTTGCCGCTTTGTGGAGCAGCCCATTGGTGAATATGATTTCAGCATTGTGCGGCAGTTTTTGTTTGACCATGCCGAGTACATTCGCTACGACCTGCTTGCACAAAGCACCTGTAAACCATTGGCACTACTCGCCAAAAAAGTAAAGGGAGAAATTAAATATCACGTACTACACGGGGATACTTTTTTTAAGCAACTGGCACAGGGTACCGAAGAAAGTAAAGCCCGTATGCAATCGGCACTTCGCGAGGCCTGGCATCAGGCCTTGGGTATTTTTGAAAAAAGCGAATTTGAAGAGGAGTTGATAGCACAAGGTGTATTTGCCGGAGAGGACGAATTAAAGAAAAGATGGCTGGCTAAGGTAACGGCCGTGGTGGAAGCAGCCGGATTGCAGATTCCGGAAACTATCGAAAGCAAAATTGATTTTGGTGGCAGACGTGGATATCATTCCGAGTACCTGAAACAGCTGCTCGATGAAATGACCGAGGTGGTTCGTTTAGATATAAATGCCGAATGGTAAAGCCATGCCGGAGGTTTTGGGTCCCGAACAACAACAGATTTACACTTGGTTACAACAGGTAAAAGACCCGGAAATTCCCGTGCTGTCGGTGGTGGATATGGGAATTATAACCGCTGTAGAAATTCAACCGGAATCCTCTTTGGTGTTAGTTACTATGACGCCCACTTTTGTGGGCTGTCCGGCTATAGATCTCATGAAGAAAAACATCGTGGAAACACTAGCTTCTGTGGGTATCCAAGCCGAAGTAAAAGTGGATTATGAAACAAAATGGACCAGCGACCGCATGACGGCAGAGGCAAAAGACAAGCTGGAAAAATTTGGACTGGCGCCACCGCCCCTCACCCGAGACGAAGACCTTACCGAAGAACAACTCAATAACGTGCGTTGCCCCTTTTGCCACAGCACCGACACCACCCTTCGATCCGCGTTTGGTTCCACACTATGCCGCGCCATTCGGTTTTGTTTTACATGTCAGCAAGGCTTTGAACAGTTTAAACCGGTTTGATTTGATTTTTTGATTTCATTTGATGCTATAGATTGACGCATCATGCTGAAAACACTTTCCATTTCTATTCTCTTTCTTATGTCGCTCACAGCGCTTACCGGAAAACAATCGGTTCGTCAGTTTCAGTGGTTGCAAGGCAAGTGGAAGCAACCCAACACAGACCGATACGAGGAGTGGAATATTGCCAACGATTCGCTGGCCAATGGCATGGCCTATATTTTGAGCGATGATGGCGAAGCGGTGCCCGATGAAATTATTCAAATCAGATATCGCAATGGACAGTTTTATTATGTCACCATTGTGAAGAAACAGAATGCGGAGCTGCCGGTGGAATTTAAGATTGTATCTTCCACTTCAGGCTCTTTAGTGGCTGAAAATCCGACCCATGATTTTCCGCAACGCATCGTTTATAAACTCAAGAAAAACGGCTCACTGCTGGCCTATATTGAAGACCTTCAAAAAACGAAGCGAATCAATT
>JADJZU010000018.1 GCA_016715625.1 Bacteroidota bacterium | reverse complement strand
TATACCTGGGGATTTGATGGAGGAACAATCGTGAGCGGTAGCGGACAAGGCCCCTACAGTATTGAATGGAATACCGCAGGTGCTAAAAATCTTACACTGGATGTAGTGGATAATGGTTGCACCTCCGCGCAAATCACACAAAGCATTACGGTAAATAATAATCCGGTGGCCGATGCCGGTGCCGATATAACGGTATGCAGTGGTGGCTCGGTGCAAATTGGAGCACCTGCCATTGGCACTTATACTTACCAATGGAATCCGGCTGCTGACTTATCTTCTTCTACCACTGCTGATCCTACTTTCAGCAGCACCAACACCACCCCAGTTCCCGTTATTAATCAACTCGTGTTAGGCGTGATAGAGAACGGATGCTTTGACTTCGACACAGTAGATATTACACTCAACCCGGTGGCACCAACCACCATTAGTGCATCGGGTCCGGTATCCTTCTGCGATGGCGGCAGTGTAACACTGACGGCAGATTCAGTATATGTTACTTATTTGTGGAGCAATACGACCGTGGGGAATACCATCACCACCTCGCAAAGCGGCACATTCTTTATGACCGGTGCCGATGCCAACGGATGCCAGTACTTGAGCAACTCCATCACGGTTACAGTCAATCCTGCACCGGTATTGTCGCTGGTAAGTTCACAGGATGAAACATGCTTTGGCGATAATGACGGTAGCATAACCGTAAACGCAACAGGGGGGCAATCTCCATATAATTTTGATTGGAACACCACTCCTGTACAATCCGGTGCTACGGCTTCTAACCTGGCAGCCGGAAGTTACGATGCCATAGCCACAGACGGAAATGGATGTGCCGACACCGCGACCTACACTATTTCATCTCCTGCACAGTTGATCTTGAATATAGACAACGTAACAGGTGCCAGTTGTTTTGGTTTTACCGATGCATCTGTAACGGTAAGCACCACGGGCGGCAACTCACCGTATACTTACAATTGGAGCAATGGCAGCGTGGGCAGCATTTTGAGTAACGTGGGAGCCGGCACCTATTCTGTAACAGTTAATGATATCAATAATTGTTCTGAAACAAGTTCTATGGCTGTTGCGGAGCCACAACAGTTTACACTGGCTACACTATCGTTTGATTCCATACCGTTCGGAACGGAATTACCGATAGACTTGAACGTGCAGCCGGCCGGCACCTACACTTATGAATGGAGCCCAGCCAATTATTTAAGCTGCGATGACTGTGCTTCTCCGGTGTTTTCGGCCATCCGTAACTCTGCCTACACAGTTACCGTTACTGATGTAAGCGGATGCACGGTAACCGCTACCATCAATGTGAATGTGGATGCTCAGAAACCGGTATTTATACCAAATGTGTTTACCCCGAATGGCGATAATGCGAATGATGTATTCTCTGTTTTTGTAAACAACGTAACCTATTACAGCCTGATGGTGTTCAACCGCAGCGGAGAAAAAGTATTCGACAGCTTCAACGAAAACACCGGGTGGGATGGGTTCTACAGAGGCAAAGAAGCGCCACCGGGCGTATATGTATACGTAGTCAATGTAACGTTCCTGGATGGTGAGAATCAGCGATTCAAAGGCACGGTTACTCTGCTCCGCTAAACATTTAAATCTAAATCTGCGTAAAACTGCCCGATGAAACTTCATCGGGCAGTTTTTGTTTTTACATTCGACTATTGATGCTCGCAGATTTTTATAAAAGATTTACGGACTTTGTACTTGATGAGGTAAAAACGGCTCGCTACCTGTTTTTAATGACAGCAGTTGGCTTTGCAGCATTTACCCTTTTTGGCGACAACGACCCCATCAAAGGCCCCATTTCGCATGAGTGGGTGAATGCGATTGATTCCATTTATGCTTTCGTTATCTTTCTATTGCTAAGCTTCCATCAGCCGTCAAAGAAACGCTATAAAGAACTTGGATACTCGCTGATTTATTTGCTTAATCTGGGCAATGTATTTCTGCTCTACGGCACTTCTTTTAATGAACAATACGCCTATCAGTTTATTGTAGTATACACAATCTCCGGCTGGTTTTTCAGAAACGAGAAAGCATACATTATCCATACCGTAACGGTGAATACGGCATTAATCATCACCTCAATAATTGCAGACCACAACACCCAAGCAAGTTTTGATTTTTATGGAACTTATGTTATTGCATCGCTGGCACAGTTGGTGCTCATCCGCTACCGTTTTGGCATTGAGGATAAACTAGCGGATAGTGAAAGGAAGTATCGACTGCTGGCCGAAAACTCTTTCGACCTCATATGCATCCATAACACAGATGGTCGCTTGGAATTCATCAGCCCTTCCATTAAGCGACTCTTGGGCTACGAACCGGATGAACTCCTGGGAAGAAAACCTTATGAAATTGTACATCCTGATGACCAACATATTATTCGTGCCATCAAAATGGATGTAAGCACGGATGTATCACTGCAAACACCCGCACAATATCGCCTATTACACAAAGATAATAGCTATATCTGGCTAAAAACCATCTTTGTTCCGCTCGAAGACTCCAACGAACATTTGGTGCTCAGTCAAAGCCGCGATATACGAAGGAGCAAACGCTACCAGCAAATGCTGGAGGAGCGCAGTAAGGAACTGGAACGCAGCAATGCCGATCTGGAAACGTTTGCCTTTGTCTCATCGCACGATATTCAGGAACCTTTGCGCATGATTTCTAACTACATGCAGTTGCTGAAGAGAAGATATACCGGCAAACTGGATGCCGATGCCGATGAGTATATTGAATATGCGAACCGGGGGGCTATCATGCTTTCTCAGCTGATCCGCGATTTGCTCTCCTATTCCAGAATTACGCGAACTGAAATTGTGAAAAGTGTCATTGATGTGAATGAGTTAATGAAGGACGTAATCAATCACCTGAGTGTACAAATCAAGGAGAAAGATGCCCGCGTGATGTATCAAGAGTTAGGGACCATTAGTTGTGATAGAAATCTCATTCTATTAGTGTTTCAGAATCTGGTGTCTAATGGCATCAAATACAACCAAAACCCTAAGCCGGAAGTAAGCATTTTGTGCAAATATCTGGGTCGCGAAAAATTGTTTGTCATCACGGATAATGGAATTGGCATCGCGCCCGAACATCAGGAGAGAATATTCGAACCCTTTCACCGGCTACATACCAAAAGCGAATATCCCGGCACCGGCTTAGGGCTCTCTATTTGCAAAAAGATTGTGGAGCGGCACAATGGAAAGATTTGGCTGGAGAGCACGCCCGGACAAGGCACTACTTTCTACTTTACCTTACCCGAATAAAAATAGCCATCGCCCCAACATTAGTTGAGGCAATGGCTTATATACACCCCGCACTTCTAGTGAAGCGTAATAGTATGTGAGTTTCCGTTTACTGTCACTACTGCCACATCATCGCAAGTTCCATTTCCAAAATCCACTGATCGGTCGGGGCGATTGCTGCGCTGCAATAACACCACCCCACTCACAAAATGTCGTCTGCATCCCGGAGCCAGGTTGCGAACCAGAGGAGTGGTGATGGTAGCATTAAAAACATCTCCATTCGCAGCTGTGCCATTGGCTGTACCGGTAACGCTGTATTGATCATCATCCAGGTTTGGAGTAGCTTCACCGGCAATCCACTCACGAACACGTTCGGAGGTCCACTGGATGGTTCCTGCACCATTCGCCAATACAATGGAACCGTTTACGCTGACTTGAAAGTAGGTATGCCCATCGCTATTTACCCCCATATTCTCGATGGTTTTTGAGCCCAATACCTGGTTGCCCTCAACATAGTAGTTGTCGAACGCTATCTGAATGACAGTTCCGGGGTCGCGGTATGGTCCGGTGTGCGATACAATGATTTTACCAGAACGTGTTCTTCCATCGATACCCACACAACCGCTACCGAAATCAATCGTTGTTAAGCGTGGCACCGATACCGTATCGCGAGTGACCACAGCACACCCGGACAAGGCGTTCGCCTCATCGCTTTTGTAACTCACACTTCCAGTTTGAGCAGCTTCATCAGCAATATTCTGAACATCGTTATACGTTTCTTCTGATGTGGCCTGGCTGAAAGCTACTGTATTATCTTCTATTCCCGAATCTTTGCGACACGAGTAGAGTGTCATCATTACTAAGGCCATCAATAGTGTGGTCATAGTTTTAACGTGTTTTGTATTCATATCATTTGATTTTTTGAGAGAAGTGGTTGCCGCCTGCCTGCAAAATATTTTTCAGCTTCCACCTCCCGTGTTTTAATATTAATACAGGCAGGTTGTTATGCTTCATGGACCGATATGCGTTCATTTAGTTTAATCAAACCGTTAATAAAACTTCATGGGGCAGTGTTTGACTGTGGATAATCACAGGTTATGGAAAGCAAACTTCGCTGGTATTCTATCTAATCTGCAAGGAGTAATGAGTGTTGAAAATATGATTTGCCAATAGCATGATACTGAGTAAATAGGTAGTACATTCGGATTACATAAATAATCGCTTATGGAATCGGTATTACAATCGAGATGGCATAGGTTAGATGGCAGCAACATACAAGGAAGCATTGCCGAAGCGGTAGAGAAATCGCTCATTAAAGAAAAAGAATTAGGGAATGATATTAAGGTGTGTATTGGCACCGACTCGCAAGTGCGGGGTGCCGAAACAGAGTTTGCCACTGTCATTGTGATTCTGCGCAAAGGCAGAGGTGGCTTTATGTTTATCAATAATGACAAAACGCTGCAGCGAATGTCGCTGAAGGAAAGAATGCTGACCGAGGTAGCACGCTCTATTGAGATAGCCTACCATTTATGCCAGTTGTTCGACCGATACCAAACAGAGTTAGAAGTACATGCCGACATTAATACCAACCCCCGCTTTGGGTCCAATGCGGCACTCAGCGAAGCCATGGGCTACATACTTTCCATGGGTTTTACCTTTAAGGCCAAGCCGGAAGCTCATGCCGCCAGCTGCTGTGCCAATAAAGTGGTGTAGTGCTTTTAATAAGGCAATACACAATATAGTCGGTGTTGCGCTCATTGATTATGTTTGACACAAACAAAACAGATGACACAGGATACCGCAAACGACAACACTACAGCAACCAAACCAAAAGGCAACAGACCTTTAATGTGGGCAAGTTTACTACTCATTATAGTGGCTGCACTCTTTTTGTGGAATCCGTAAAGCGAAAAAAAGGAATCAACCGTGGAGCAGGAACCTGCTTTTCATCGTGATGAACCCGTACAGGAACAAATACTGGAAGCGGACTACCGCCAAAAAATTGAAGAAATGATAGACAGCGGCAAGACAGTAGCCGAAATTTCAAAAGAAACGGGTCTGCGAAAAGACCTCATCAGAAAGATTAAAAAAGATAAAGGCAAGACAGAGGAATAAATCAGAAAATCGGCTTCTGTTGAAAAGTAGAACATCAATTGCCCCCGTAAATTTTGACCTTAGCGCTTGGTTATGTTATCGCTATTCGAAAATCTTTTCCCGGCTGTAAGCAGCAAAGAGCAAGACCCTCCTATTCAGCAAAATTTTGAATTGGAGGTAAATGGAGATGCCGTGCCGGTAAGAATTTTGTTCGAGCCCAGATTCAACAACCGGGCGAGCGTCAATAAAAACGGCATCATTATTCGCATTGCAGGCCGGCAATCAAAAGAAGAGCAACGCAAGCATATTGACAACCTGCTTAAATGGGCCAAAGAAAAACTGAATGACAAACCGGAGCTGCTGGAAAATTTGCAACAACGCAGATATGTAAATGGCGAAATACTCAAGGTAGGTCAATATGATTTCTCCATTTCTATTCACTACCACGACCTACCAAAATCCAGTGCGCGAATTTTCAAAAACAACATTGTATTGTCGCTTTCCAAAGGGCTTTCTAAAGAGGTGGAGGAGAGTACATGCTCTTATTTGGTGTCCAAATGTCTGTGCAAGTTTTTTCTACCATCTGTTACTGAACGGATACATGAATTGAATGGGCGTTTCTTTAAGAAACAGGTGAACTCGGTGAAGTTGAAATACGCTTCCAGTTTTTGGGGACACTGCTCACACAGCGGCAACATCGTTATTTCCGTACGATTGATGTTTGCACCACCAGCCGTAATAGATTATGTATACATACATGAACTGGCTCATTTGGTGCATCACGACCATTCCGCTGCCTTCTGGAAACTAGTGGAACAGATGATGTTTGATTACCGCAAGGCAGAAAAACACCTTAAGGAGAACGGAGGCAAATACTATTTGTAGCATCTACAAGTCCATCACCTCACCTACTTCCAACAATCTTAGCAGACCGTTTATTTTTTGCTCTTGTTCCAATTGTTTCAATACACGGTAGGGCTCGCCCAGCGGCTCATCGGCTAAATCAAACGTACCATAATGCATAGGTACCATTGTTTTAGCTCCTAAGTCATGGAAAATCTGAACGGCTTCGTGTGGATTGGTATGCACATCTTTCATCATCAATGGCGGATGGTAAGCCCCTACTCCAATCATGGCTACATCTATGTGAGGAAACAATTCACCAATATGTTTAGGATAAGTGCAATAGCCCGAGTCGCCATTAAAAAAAAGATTAATGCCATCTAGTTCCATCATAAAACTGCCATACAGGGTTTTGTTGATGTCGTGCATATAGCGATTACTCCAATGCTGGGTAGGAAGAAAGGTGATGCGAAAGTTTTCGCGCGGTAAGTTATATTGTTGATACCATCCTGCCTCTTGAAAAGCAAGACCCGAAACCCAACTGCTGACCAGTTTACCTGTGTTAAGCGAGGTAAGTAAAGTCGCATTATTGAGTGCAAATATTTTTTGCAAACTAGATTTATCGCAATGGTCGCGGTGTGCATGAGACACCAACACGTAATCAATATTTTTAAAATCTTCTGCTGCGCATGGCATGGCAGAATACCGGGGAACCACTCCGGAAATACGACCAAACACTGGATCAATAAGCAGACGAACTCCATTTCGCTGAATAAAAAAGCTGGCATGCCCGAGCCATACCAGTTTATCGGTATCGTTCAAAAGAAACTCATTTCCGCTGCGCACGTTAAGCCGCCAGGTGTCATTCTTTTTGGCTTCCTGCTTTTCGTTCTTTGAAAATCGCCATTGCAGAAACTTCTTAAAAGAGCCCGAAAACCGTTTATTAGGATTAATAAAACGACCGTTGGCTAGCATATTTCCCGGCCAATCATTCAGGATGGTATTGAGCTTCGGATTGTTTGTGTAAGTAATGTTTGCCATAGAAACAGCATAGATATAAGACATACGAATTAAAACGAAATGAGTTGGCAGAGAAAAGAAAAAAATAGATGAAGTGAAACATTCTGAAGAAGGATGGCGTAGAAGAAGGCACAAAACCGAAATGCAATGAAGAAAATTATCCAAGTACTGATACTCGCAGCAGCTATCATCCACTTAAACTCCTGCCAAAAGGAGACAATTATCAAAAATGTTGATCCAGTAAAAATCACAAGCCAGAATGAATTTGTAGATAACACCTATCTGGAAATCCAGGGGATTGCGCTTGCTGCCATTGGCTCTTCTGACTTATCTTTCAAAAATGAATCTGCCGATGCTCTTTTAGGTTGTGCGGTCATTACCAGAGATACACTCTCTAACCCAAAAACAATTTTAGTTGATTTTTCCGGTGGCTGTGTATACAAAAATAAAGTGTATGCCGGCTCTATTTTAGTCACTTACAACAACAACAATATGCGACTGGCCGGTTCAGAGGCAAAAATAGAGTTCAACTCTGTTACTGTAGATGGCAACGCCATTTTGGGTAACGTAAAAATCAAGAACTACGGAACCAATGCAAACGGTAATTTGTATGGCGATATTGATGTGCTATCCAACGTAACCTTTACAGGTAATGCAGGCAGCATCAACGGTTCCTTCCATTACGAAGTAGAGCGCTTTATCAATAACCCGAACGACAACACAGACGATCATTATACGATTAACGGTAACGGTTCGGGTGTGGATGGAGACGGACACGCCATCACCAGAATGGTAGTGCAGGATTTAGTTCGCAAGGTATTGCCTGACTGCAAATACTTTGTAAGCGGTCAAATTAGAACAGAAATTGACAACCAACCAGAGCAACTACTGGACTATGGTAACGGCACCTGCGACAATACCGCTACGCTGACTGTATCGGGTAACTCACAGGAAATCATAATAGAATAAAAGTTCAACAATCTAATTAAAGAGGCTTTCCGATCGGAAAGCCTCTTTAATTTATACTATCACTGTAGGAAGCTCTATTTTAAATATGCTCCCGCATGGTTCATTGGGTTCCACCCAAATCCTGCCTTTCATTTTTGTTACGATTCCTTTTACCGTAGCCAGACCAATACCCGTTCCACTTTCCTCGCTTTCGTTTTCTACACGGGAATACATATCAAACACGCGAAGTCGGTTTTCTGCTGATATACCCACACCATTATCGGCAATAGAGAGGATGATAGAGTCTGCCTGTTTTTCAAAAGAAATACACACCTCCGGAGTTTTACTGGTGTTGTACTTAAGCGCATTGGTAATCAGGTTTTGAAACACTTGCATCATCTGAATATCATCCGCTACCACATACGGCAGTGGTTTAGTGTAAATCGTTCCATTCTTCTGCTCCAACAAGGAACTCAAGTTTTGCTTTACCTGTTCTACAATTTTGTGGAGATCAATAGGACGATAAAAACCGCTTCCCCCTTTGGCCGATTGCAGTATGCGGGTAATCATTTCATCCATTCGCTTACTTCCGTCCACTGCAAAATGAAGAAACTGCTTTTCGTCATCGCTTAACTTATCTTTAATTTTCGACTCCAGAATAGTCATGTAAGCAGACACCATACGCAGTGGTTCGCGCAGGTCGTGCGAAGCGGTTCGAGCATAATTTGTCAAGTCCTGATTTAGTGCCTGTAGTGCTTTGGCCTGCTGGTTCATTTCCAGATTTAATCGTTTTAAATCCTTCGCTTGCTGAAGCGATACAGTCTGCTTTTCGCGCTCTTTTGCCAACACATCGCGCATCATTTTTTCAAGCACCTCCGGCTCGGCAACACTGCTTTTTACCTGCCGATAGTAATGGTAGCTTTTTTCATAATCACCACGCTCCCCATACAAATCCCAATTGATGTCCAGCACCAAGGCATCGCTGAAAAAGTGAGGATGCTTCTCTATCAGTTTTCGCAGTTTATCAAAATACACATCGCCCAGTTGCCGATCGCCTTTTCGGTAATACAACTTCGCCAGTGAGAAATAAGAATAACTATAGCGCGTTTCATTGCCGATACGTTCGCGTTCCGCTAATGCCTGCAGAAAATACAACTCTGCTGGTTCATACAATTCCTGTTTAAAATATATCTGCGCTATATAATCCAGGGCAATCTCCAACCAATCTTCCTTAGTCTTTTGGTATTCATCCACCAACTCCAAGTAGACAGCTAATGCCCGGTCATAATCCTGCTGATGAAAGTAAAACGATGCCTCTGATTGGCGACAGGCTAAAATCCCTTTTCGATGGTTCAGCGATACGAAGAGTTTCTTTGCTTTTTCAAATTGCTCGCCTGAAAAAGAATACATACCTATGTTCAAATACACCACACCCAGATAATAATTCAGATAGGCATAATTTTCTGTTTGGTCCTTACTTGGGCTACTCAGACTTTCGTAGACAGCAATGCCTTGTAAAAAACATTCCTGAGCAGTAACATAATCACGAATGCGTTGGCTTGATTGACCGAGTGCCATAAACACATGCATTTTCACCTCCTCTGAAGATCCATCGGTAACTAAGTCTCTGGCTACCTGCGCATAATCGATTGCCTTACCATAATTAAATTGTAAACGCAGTTGAATATTAGCCAGTTCGGCATAAATGAGCGCCAGCGTATCTGTATCGTTCTGTTGCATAGCTACCTCCAACAGCTCCAAGGCGTTTTCTTCCGCAGAGGCATCATTTGCTTTTATCCGTTGCCGCAGCAGGTGCAATTTATGAGTAAGGTCGTTGGTGGGTTGCATGACCTATACTTTCCAGAAACGAAGTAAGGCAATCTCTATAGCCAGAAAAACCAAGGTAAGTATCAAACAGATTTTCCAGAGTGGCGTGCCTTTATCGAGCTCTTTTACCACAGCAGCCACTTCTGCCTTGGCACCATCCACAACCTGGACATTTCTTAAAGCATATTTTTCCTTTAAGTCCGCTGCGGAATAAAAATCAAGTAGACTTTCCCGCCTGTCAAAGTTTAGTGCCAGCAAATCTGTGGCAGTGGGCTTATCCAGACCTATTGTGTAAAAACCGGCTTGATTAATCTGTTCGCTTAGACCTAGCAGCATTTTACCTCCCACAGCATATTGTTCCGGTATAAATTCTACCTGGTCGCCAAAAATTTTGATAGCCTGTTCCGATACCTTTCCGGTTCCTTCTATCTCAATGCGCGTTTTACTGCCAATGAAATAGGCGATGTTGCTGACCTGTACGGCTTGTAGTGCCATTTTATAAATCATAGGAACAAAAATGGCATGCACGGGCAATTCACTAAAATCTTTGTTTAACGGAACAGCAGCAACATAAACGGAACCCTTACCGGATGGATAATGACTCAAAAATGAACTGCCATCTTTCAAGGTAAGTATCGGTTCTTCGCGCGAAGTGGTACCACGTGAAAAAGTATAATACTGCTTAGCTAAGGGCAATTGAAGATTGTCAGGTATCTTTTCAAATACATCGCTGAAAATATTTTGCTGCAAATTGATAGTCGCTAAATCCTGCTGCTGTACCGAAAAACCGGTCATAGAATTTGCCTGCAAACTATTCAGCAACCGATTATACGATTCCATATCACACTGTGCAGCCGGAAATAAGGCAACCGTGCCACCGGCTGAAACATAACCGTTGATAGTCGCGGTGAGCGTGGAGGAAATGTTTTTCAAATCCGACAACACCAACAGTTGAATGCCTTGCAGCGAATCAGAAGGAAGTCCGCTTTCAGATACAGTGCGATAACTAAACTCGGGCTGGTAACTAAACATCGCATCCAGAAAGGGATTAGACCGATTGCCGCTTACCGATAATACGTTCACTTTCTCTATGGCTTTAAAAGCTACGTAATAGTTATCGTCATAGGTAATTGGATAATCAGAGATAGTTAACTCCACTTTGTTCCATCCGGGTTGAGTCACTAAAAAACGAAGAGTATCTGTTACAGAAGAAGCAGGCTCTATAGATAATTCACTCATTGTTTTGGTTTGCCCGTTTAATTTAAGCGCCAGTCTTTTACCGTCTGTTTTTTCTCCTCCGCTATTGGTCAGTTTCACCACCAGGGTCACATTTTGGCCAATGAGTTGCACAGGTTCAGCAAACCACACAGAGTCTATAAATAAATTATTCTGAACATCGGCAGATAATGGAATCAGGTTGTAGGAAATAGAAGAATCTACTGACCAATCACTCATGTTTTTTTGAAAATCGGTCAGCAGATAAGCCGTTTTATTTTTCTCATTATTTCTGTTCAGCATTTCCTGCTGCCGCTTAGTAATCTCCTGCATGGAACGGACAGCCGGAGAAATCTCCAGTTCGTCTATCATAGCGGTAAATTCCTCTTTATTCACCAGCCTTTGATGTCGGCCTTCAAAGTCGTTACTCAGCAACTGAAAGGCATCATCCGCTGCGTAACTCTTGACAATTTCTTTGGCGGTAGCCTTTGCTTTATCGAATAAACTTCGCCCATCCTGAATAGCATTCACGGAAAAGGAATTATCAATATAAATGCTCACATTCTTTTTGCCGGCAGCAAATTGATTCTTCTTGTTCGAGATAAAGGGTTGTGCAAATGCGAATACCAGAAATGCCAGAGCTAATAAACGAGCCGCTAATACGAGTAAATGCTTCAGTTTGCTCCGTGAGGCCGTTTCCTCCTTTACTTCTTTTAAGAACTTAACGTTGCTGAAATAGACTGTCTTAAACCTCCGAAAATTGAACAGGTGAATAATCACCGGAATGGCAAGCGCTACGAGTGCAGTTAAAAACCAGGGGAACAAAAATTGCATGGTCGAAAATATTCTTTTCTCATTTGAGCAAAAATTTGAAATTCGCCACCGTTTGTGGTGTACCAACCTCACATGCAGACATACCGGAGGATTCGCCCCGTTTTTTTTCGTGGCGGTTTCTCTGGGTGTAGCGCAGCCTGGTAGCGCACTTGCATGGGGTGCAAGAGGTCGGAAGTTCGAATCTTCTCACCCAGACAAGAAAGCCTGTTCAAACAGAACAGGCTTTTTCTTTTAAAAGAACGACATTCTCGCTTATTCGGTGTTTGTAACAATTGTTACAATACACAACCCTCCTGCCGTTTACATTTGCATCCGAAATCAAAAACACAGACAGATGCTGATATTCTCATACATGGCGGCTGCACTCATAGGTTTGTCGCTCGGACTTATCGGAGGTGGGGGCTCAATTCTTACGGTTCCCGTGTTGGTGTATCTGTTTGGTGTAGAACCGGTGGTGGCTACTGCCTATTCGCTTTTTATTGTGGGGGCTACTGCACTGGTAGGCGCATACCCTAAGTTCAAACAAGGAATGGTAAACCTTAAAACGGCTATCATTTTTGGTATTCCTTCTATTATAGCCGTGTTTGCTACACGCGCCTATCTGGTGCCGCTGATACCTAAAGAAGTTTTCACGGTTGGCGAGTTTGTGGTTACAAAAAACATTCTGATGATGTTGCTGTTTGCCATATTGATGGTGGCAGCTTCCGTGTCTATGATTCGCGATCCGAAAAAAACAACAGAGGAGGGCGATGCAGGACCTCAGAAATTTAATATTCCTTTGATTTTGCTGGAAGGCCTTATTGTTGGAGTGCTGACAGGATTGGTGGGAGCCGGGGGAGGATTTCTGATTATACCTGCGCTGGTTGTCCTCAGTAAATTGCCGATGAAGCAGGCCGTGGGCACATCGCTGCTCATTATTGCAGCCAAGTCCTTGATTGGTTTTACAGGAGACTTGGGACACCTGCAAATAGACTGGAATTTATTGTTGAGTGTAACGGCAGTAGCCGTAGTGGGAATATTTGCAGGTGACTATCTCAGCAAAAAAATAGATGGCTCAAAACTGAAGAAAGGATTTGGATGGTTTGTGCTTGTGATGGGAATTTACATCATCGTTAAAGAGCTATACTTCCCAACCGGCAGTGGGCATTAAATCATAAAAACAATTATTCAATTATATTAAACCACAATTCAAATTAATCACTTATGACAGTAGAACAGATTTATACCGGATGTTTGGCACAAGGTGCCTATTACATCACCAGCAATGGCGAGGCAGCCATCATTGACCCGCTTCGCGAAACCTTACCGTACATGGAACGACTGGAGAAAGACCAGGTAAAGCTTAAATACATTTTTGAGACTCACTTCCACGCTGACTTTGTATCAGGTCATTTGGATTTGAGCCGCAAAACCGGTGCACCTATTATATATGGCCCTACCGCACAACCTGAGTTTGAATCTATAGTTGCTACTGACGAACAGATATTCGAAGTAGGGGATGTAAAAATCAAAGTGCTGCACACACCCGGCCACACGATGGAAAGCACCACGTATCTGTTAATTGACGAAGACGGGAAAAAATCATGCAATTTTCTCTGGCGACACCCTCTTTCTTGGGGATGTAGGCCGCCCGGATCTGGCACAAAAGGCGGCACACATGACCCAAGAGCAGTTAGCCGGATTACTTTATGATAGCTTGAACAACAAAATAATGCCTCTGGCCGATGATTTAATTGTGTATCCGGCTCATGGTGCGGGTAGTGCTTGTGGCAAAAACATGATGAAAGAAACCGTGGACACGCTCGGTAATCAAAAGAAGATGAACTATGCGCTGAATCAGCCCAGCAGAGAAGCCTTTATTAAGGCAGTGACCGATGGGCTCACTCCTCCTCCGGGCTATTTTGGAATGAACGTTGCTATGAACAAGAAGGGCTACGAAAGTTTTGAGGAAGTAATGAACCACGGAATGCGTGGACTCACACCGGCTGAATTTGAAGTGGCCGCTGAAGAAACCGGAGCATTGATTTTAGATGCCCGTTCCGCTAAAAATTTCTGCAAAGGATACATTCCGCAATCTATCAACATAGGTATCGATGGCGACTTTGCCCCTTGGGTGGGCGCATTGATAGTAGATGTGAAGCAACCTATTCTTTTAGTTACTGATGAAGGTAAAGAAGCAGAAACCATCACCCGACTCAGCCGTGTAGGCTTTGACAACGTGCTTGGCCATTTAAAAGGTGGATTCGAAACCTGGAAAGCTTCGGGCAAGGAAGTAGACACCGTAAACCGAATTACCCCCGAAGAATTTGCCACTAAAGCAGATGTAAAAACAGACCTGATTATAGACGTGCGTAAAGAAACAGAATATGCGGCCGAACATGTGGAAGATGCCTATAGCAAACCGCTGGCTTATATTAATGATTGGATAAAAGACATCAATCCGGCCCAACATTTCTACCTGCATTGTGCGGGCGGTTATCGCAGTATGATTGCAGCCAGCATTTTGCAGGCTCGCGGCTACCGAAACTTCACCGAAGTAGATGGAGGATTCAATGCCATTGCCAAAACAAATATCCCAAAAACAAATTTCGTTTGCCAAAGCAAAGTGCTGAAAGCCTAATTGCCTTTTGTTACTGAAACACTAAAAATACTCCCTCTGCCCTGTGTGCAGAGGGAGTTTAATCACCATTATCAATTAAAAAAACAAGACATGTTTAATTTTTTCGGAAAATCATCGGGTCAGAATGAAGTGCTTAAAAAACAGATAGCGGATGGTGCATTCTTAGTGGATGTGCGTACACCGGAAGAATTTAAGTCGGGGAGTGCAAAAGGGGCTGTCAACATTCCATTAGACATAGTAATGCAAAATCTAAAACACTTTGAAGGCAAAAGTCACATTGTGGTTTTCTGCCGTAGCGGAAACCGCTCCGGTCAGGCCAAAAGCATATTGGAGAGCAATGGCTTCAAAAATGTAACCAATGGTGGTACCTGGCAAGATGTTGCTGAACTCGTGTAATTGTAGTTCATGAATACAGTTCATTTTAGATCTATCTTACTGGTATGGGGTGTGGCAGTGTTCCACTTTTCTACCTTAGCGCAAACGAGTAGACGTTTGCCATTTGCCGATTCGTTTTTGGTAGATGTAAGAACGCCCAAAGAATTTGCCCAAGGCTCTGTGCCCGGTGCAGTCAACATTCCTTTAGGGACTATTAAACACAACCTGAACGCATTCAGTGACAAAAAACAAGTAGTAGTTTTTTGCCACAGCGGTATACGCGCCATGTTTGCCAAAGGAATATTGATACACAATGGAATAAAACCCGTTGTAAATGGCGGAACTAAACCGCGAGTCATTCGAAAAATTAAAAAACAGCAGCTATCCTAAACACCCAATACATACACAACAAAATCAAACAACATGATGGAAACAATTTTACAACCATGGCCCTGGTACGTAGCCGGTCCGCTAATCGGACTTACCGTACCCATTTTACTGCTTATTGGAAACAAGGCATTTGGAATTAGTTCCTCGCTTCGCCATATGTGTGCAGCCTGTTTACCGGCAGGTATTCCGTTTTTTAAATATGAATGGAAAAAAGAAGTTTGGAATCTGTTTTTTGTTGCCGGAATCATACTGGGTGGATTTGTGGGAGCCTATTGGCTTGCCAACCCGGACCCTGTGGTTATTCACCCCAAGCTGGCAGAAGAATTAGCCACTTACGGTATCACCGATTATTCTTCCATGATACCTCAGCAACTTTTCACACTGGAGAACATACTGACGTTAAAAGGCTTTTTAATGATGGTAGTAGGAGGTTTTATAGTTGGTTTTGGCACCCGTTATGCTGGGGGCTGCACCAGCGGGCATTCCATTATGGGACTTTCCACTTTGCAATGGCCATCGCTGGTAGCTACCTGCTGCTTTATGGCGGGCGGCTTTATTATGGCCAATCTTATTCTTCCATTCATTTTAAAATTGTAATCATATGAGCACAACCAATAACAACACAGCTGCCGCTCCCGTAGAGTTAAATACAGACTTTGAAGTTCGCTCACTGGATACCATGTGCGTGAACGAGAGTCATCTGGAACACCAATGGTGGCATAATTTTAAATATATGGCAGTGGGAATTGCCTTCGGTATTGTGTTCGTAAAGGCTGAAATCATCAGCTGGTTTCGCATACAAGAAATGTTTCGCCTACAGTCGTTTCATATGTTTGGAGTTATCGGCAGTGCCGTGCTGGTGGGCGCACTTTCGGTTTGGCTCATCCGCCAATTCAACATCAAGACCATTTACGGTGAAACTATTGAATTCCATCCCAAAACATTTAACAAAGGACAAATTTTCGGAGGTCTTCTTTTCGGTTTTGGATGGGCTATTACCGGTGCATGCCCCGGGCCTTTGTTTGCGCAAATTGGCAGTGGCGGAGTAGCTGTTGCCATTACGCTGCTGAGCGCCACAGCCGGTACCTGGGTCTATGGCTTAGTAAGAGAAAAATTGCCTCACTAAAAACGCATCAGCGATGAAAGAAAAATTGGAAGAAAAAATGAACGGCACATCGCGCAAAGATTTTTTGCGCAAAACAGCCGTGCTGGGTATGGGAATGAGCATGGCTCCCCTGTCATCGCTGCAGGCCGAAAACCAGGAGCAGAGCACGAATCACCACAAGGCAAGTAACGAACCCGGCAGCACCAAGGTGACCATATTGTATACCTCCGACATTCATGCACAGCTGCACACTCATGATGAATTTTTTTGGGAAAATGGTGCCGGTGTGTATAAAAAGCGTGGTGGTCTTGCAGTGCTGAAAACGATGATAAATAGTTTTCGCAAAAAGGCTCCCGACCATACCATCTTGATTGATGGAGGCGATTACTTCCATGGACACGGAGTAGCATCCCTGACCGAAGGCGAAGCACTGATACCTCTATTCAACAACATTGGTTACGATTTGATGTTGCCCGGAAACTGGGAAGTGGTGTATAAGAAAAAGAAAATGCTCTTCGATATGGGACATGCCAATGCCGCAAAAATTTGCGCCAATATGTGGCACAACACCAAAGACGACAACAATGGTGAACTCATTTACCCACCGTATTGGATAAAAGTTATCGAGGGTGTAAAAATCGGATTTATCGGCTACACCGACCATCTGATTCCCAAACGCCAATCTCCGGCCTACAGCGAAGGCATTCGGTTTGACCATGCCGATAAAAATGTGGCGCGCTACGTAAAAATGCTGCGCGAGGTGGAAGGCTGTGCGGTGGTCTTATTGGTGACTCACATGGGCCTGGCACAACAGGTAGGGCTCGGCAACAACCCGGTCTGCGAAGGGGTCGATTTTATATTGGGAGCAGACACACATGAACGGGTACGCGAGGCCATTCAATGCAAGTACACCAAAGTGGTAGAGTGCGGTGCCTTTGGTTCTTTTTTGGGCAAACTAGAATTGGAAATCGAATCCAACAAACTGAAATCGTATGATTATCAATTGCTGGATGTAGACCCCGCAAAATATAAAGCAGACAAGGAACTTCAGGCATTGATTCAGATAGCTGCCGCTCCCTACGAAAAAGAAATGAAACGTGTGGTAGGCACTACTACCACTCCGCTGGTTCGCTATTTTGTTATGGAAACACCTATGGACAATCTGCTTACGAATGCGATTATGTGGAAGTTTAAACCGGATATAGCACTCAGCAATGGATTCCGGTTTTGTCAGCCTTTAGCCGTGGATGCTAAGCTAGGGAAAGCAGAAATTACGAAAGAGTTTTTGTGGAATATGCTCCCTGTTGACAGCGAAGCCAAAACCGGCAAGGTGACCGGTAAGCAAATTTGGGATTGGCTGGAAAAAGAATTAGAAAATGCCTTTGCCAAAAATCCGTCTAAGCGCTTTGGCGGTTGGTTTGTCCGGTTTGCCGGAATGCAGGTAAACTTCACTATCAATCAGGAAATGGGCAAACGGGTCAACTGGGTAAAAGTGCATGATGAGCCGTTAGACATGACCAAAGAATATTCCATCGTAGCTTGCGAACGCGAAGGCGACCCGGAAGATGTTTTGTGCCGTATCGAAAAAGTAAAATCTCCTCAAAAACTGGGAACCTTCATGCATCAAGTGATAGAAGAATACCTGGCTGCTCATCCCGATGTATCACCCCAACTGGAAAACAGGGCTACAGCCACCGATTTTCCGCCTACCCTGCTCACCCAATTGCAAGGCACTACCTATGAGTTTCGCTAAATGCAGCAAACGCACAAAGAGATGAAACAAGCACCGGAAAAAATAAATGCACGACTCATAAAAATCATTCAGCAACTGCTGTGGGTTATTGTGTGGTTCCTTTTATTTCTGCTGTTCCTGCTGTATGTGTCTTTTTTCGGCTTGCCGGATTTTACCAGCACCGATACCTCGGCAGGGCAATCTGCCACCACTACCGTTGCTTTGTCTGTGGGTGCAAAACCAAAATCCGAATTCTGGGAGGCACCGGACGAGAGCACCGCACCCGAGGAAGTAAATTATGGTAAAGCGTTAATCATGCGCACCGCAGAATATCTGGGTCCTGCAGGCAGTGTGCAGAAAATAACAAACGGCATGAACTGCCAGAACTGCCATTTGGATGCCGGCACAAAAATATACGGCAATAATTACAGTGCAGTAGCGTACACATATCCTAAATTCAGAGCCAGATCGGGCACAGAAGAAAGCATTGAAAAAAGAGTGAACGACTGTATGGAAAGAAGCCTGAACGGCACTGCACTCTCCACGGATAGCAGAGAACTCAAGGCTATTGTCGCCTATATAAAATGGCTGGGAAAGGATGTCCCCAAAGGTGAAAGTCCGAAAGGCTCCGGTTTGGTGGAGGTGGCTTTCCTGGATAGAGCGGCAGACCCTGCAAAGGGAAAGTTGGTATATGATGCAAAATGCATGAGCTGCCATCAAGCCGATGGCGAGGGGGTGTTCAACGCTGATAAAACAGCCTATACGTATCCACCACTTTGGGGAAACCACAGTTACAATCAGGGAGCTGGCTTATATCGCCTATCGCGTCTGGCGGGATATGTAAAAGCAAACATGCCGTTGGGAACCAATCATACCAATCCGCAACTCAGCGATGAAGAGGCTTGGGATGTGGCCGCGTATATCAATACTCAATCCCGGCCCGGCAAAGATTTAAGTAAAGACTGGCCCGATATTTCTAAAAAACCAATCGACCATCCTTTTGGGCCGTATAGCGATACCTTCAGTGAAAAACAACACAAATACGGGCCCTTTGCCCCAATAAAAAAAGTTGCGACCGAAGCCAAGCAGAAGGCAGAATTGATAAAGAAAAAGAATATTTAAAACGTAACAAAAACCTTATGACCATGGAAAAAACTCTCCTTTTCACACTCCTGTTTTCCCTGACCTCTTTACACACCTTTGCGCAAAAACAAAGCAAAGCGAAGCAAAAGGAATGCTGCACGGTGGCAGCCAAAACACACCATCAAGTATTGCTCCATCTGGCTACCAGCGATTCTTCCGCTCACAAGGGCCTCATTAATCAGTTAAACGGACTGCGGGAAGCGTTTGGGGACAGTGTGGCTATCGAAGTGGTAGTGCATGGCCCCGGTGTGGATTTCCTGATGACAGCAAAATCCACACAAAGAGAAAACATTCAAAAAGTAATAGCCAATGGAGTTCAGTTTTACGCCTGCGAAAACACCATGAAGGCGCGAAAAATCAGTAAAGAAGAAATGCTGCCGCAGGTCGGTTTTGTAAAGTTTGGCCTGGCTGAAATAGTGCAAAAACAAGAAGAGGGATGGACCTATATAAAAACAGGATTTTAAGCCTAAGTCTGCTCTTCCTTTTCATCGCTCTTGCTCCGGCTCATGCACAGCATAGCACAGCCGAAAGCGCCCCCACCGATACGCAAACGCTTAAAAGCAAACTCCAGCGGTTTGGAACATTTCATGCACATGCCCGCTCTTTTTTCATGGCTACCGACAACCAAAAACCACTCACTGATTATGTGGCATGGGGTTTGGGTGCCGGAATAGGTTACGAAAGCCCTGCGTGGAAGGGCTTGCAGTTCGGGATAAGCGGATTCTTCATTTTTAATGTTGTGTCGTCCGACTTAGGTAGAAAGGATACACTCGCCAACAGCGCTAATCGATACGAGAGTGGTCTGTTCGATTTATCTGACCCATCGAATCGATGGGAACTTCACCGACTTGAAAATCTGTTTATCCGTTACCGTTTTCGCGCTTCGAAAATAGAAGTAGGTCGTTTTGAGTTAAACACTCCGTTTATCAACGCACAAGATGGCCGCATGCGCAGCACCATGGAAGAAGGAGCATGGGTGGAAGTAAATGAAGTGAAGAACTTAAAGTTGCAAGGCGGATGGATTTGGCGCATCTCGCCTCGCTCTACCGTCAAATGGTATACCGTAGGCAACTCGATGGGCATTTATCCGCAGGGGCTGAATGAGTGGGGAGCCAAAAACAATTATGCCGGCCACATTCGCTCTGCCGGAGTTGGTTTACTGGGCATTACTTACAGTCCTGTGAAACAATTGCAATTGCAGGCATGGAATCAGTTTACAGAAAATGTTTTCAATACCGTGTTGCTGCAAGCCGATGCAAAAATACCGGTCAACAAAAACACTCATTTGCAGGCTGGCATGATGTATGTGCGGCAAGATGCGGTTCACTGTGGTGGTAACTGTGACTCTTCACTCACCTATTTCGCCAGAAAACAACAGTCCAATACGATGAGTGCCAAACTCGGTATTACCTGGCGCGCGCTCGATGCCTCCGTAAATTACACCCACATTACAGAAGATGGACGATTTACCATGCCGCGCGAATGGGGACGCGAGCCGTTTTACACCTTTATGCCACGCGAACGCAACGAAGGTGCCGGCCGGGTGCATGCCTTCACCGCCAAAATCGCTTATGCATTTTTGAAAGGAACATTGAAAACCGCAATAGGCTACGGCCATTACTTTTTGCCGGATGTAAAAAATGTTCGGCTCAATAAGTATGGCATGCCCTCCTATAACCAGATCAATGCAGACATCCGGTATACGTTTCCAAAATATTTAAAAGGGCTATCGGTGCAGGGGCTGCTCGTTTACAAAGGGGCTATAGGCAATACCTACAATGAATACAAATACAGTTTCAACAAGGTAAATATGTTTAACTGGAATCTGGTAGTGGACTACAACTTCTGATGGCAGGCGCTCCTTCGACCAAAGCAACCTGTAGATGTCCTTGCAATGAAGATAGAAATAGACAGCCTGCACCAATACCTGTGGTTAAACAGAATAGGCCTTCGGGCTTATCGCTTTATTTCGCATCATGATATTTGATATTGTATTGCTCCTGTTTTTTGGCATCGGTTTTTACCAAGGCTATAAAAACGGCATCATCTATTCCATATTTTCGCTGGCAGGTTGGCTGCTGGGGCTCATTGCTGCACTGCGGTTTTCATACATGATGGTTCATGCCTTGAAAGGAATCACGCACATGGAGCCCAAAACACTGGCTATTGTATCGTTTGTGCTGATGTTCTTGCTGGTGTTACTACTGCTGAAACTCATAGCCTGGTTCCTGGAGCAGGTATTGAAAAGTTTCTCGCTCAATTTGCCCAATCAAATTGCCGGAGGCATACTGCACGGACTTATCGGCTTGTTTGTGTTTACCATTTTTGTTTGGTTTCTGAACCGAATGGATGTATTTCCGAAGGACTTGAAGCGCGACTCTCACGCCTACGAATATGTGGAAGATTTGGCACCTCGCGTTATCAAAGCGACCGGCAAAGTAGTGCCGCTGGTGCGTGATACTTTTGAGCGTTTCGATGAATTGCTAGGCACACACCTTACACCACAGCAATCGGAAACAGTCGAATAAATATTGCATTTGCTGTTTTGCTTTATGTAATCTTGCGAAGTGGTACTCCTGCTCGATAATTACGATTCCTTTACTTATAACCTGCGCGATTATGTGCTGCAATGTGGCTGCGAATGCATGGTGATACGAAATGATGAAAAAACGCTGCAGCAAATTTCCACCCTGCCATTCAAGGCTTTAATTCTATCGCCCGGGCCCAAGACACCGAACGAGGCAGGAGTAACTATGGAATTGATAGAAAAGTATCACACGCGTATCCCTATCTTAGGTATATGTCTGGGGCATCAGGCATTAGGTTTGTTTTTTGGCGCTTCGCTCGAAAAAGCGCTGCAACCCATGCACGGCAAAACATCCCTTATCAGCACTCAATCGCATCCCATCT
Source organism: Bacteroidota bacterium (assembly GCA_016715625.1). Classification (GTDB taxonomy): domain Bacteria; phylum Bacteroidota; class Bacteroidia; order Chitinophagales; family LD1; genus Bog-950. The sequence continues at coordinate 31,670 of JADJZU010000018.1, read as the reverse complement.
TCCGGTATCTTCCGGCACAGTTTCAAGTGATGCGTTATCATTCGCTCATCTTAAAAAAGTTGGAAAACACTCCGCTACGGGTGATAGCACAAACGCAGCAGGGCGAAATCATGGGCATAGCACATGAAACCCTTCCTCTCACAGGACTACAATTTCACCCCGAATCTATATTGACCGAACATGGGCTTTCTATGATTCAAAACTGGGTAGATACGATTAACGGGTGTAGATAGCGGCCAAGGCTTTTTTTAAATCAGGATAAAGAAATTGATAGCCCGCTTCCGTGATTTTAGAAGCACTACAACGTTGGCTACTCAGCAGCATATCGCTCATTTCGCCCATGGCTATCTTTAAGGCAAGTGAAGGCACCGGCACCAATACGGCACTCGATTTTTTAGCCTCTAGTATTTCTTCCATCAGCGTCCGAATTTTGACGGGAGCGGGGGCTGTGGTGTTCACGGCACCTTTCACCGAATCGTGCTCAAGCGCATGCAGCAGAATACCGCACACATCATCTATGTGAATCCATGGATAATACAGGTTGGGCTTGGCAAAATACGGAGCCAGGCCCAAAGGAATTGTACGGGTGAGTTCGGGTAGTGCACCTCCGCGCTGCGACAGCACAATGCCAATGCGACATCGCACTTCGCGCAGTCCCAGTTTTTGCATCTTCACTACACCGGCTTCCCAATCGCGGCATACCTGCGCCAGAAAAGTATCCGCAGGGGCCTGCTCTTCGCTAACCCAACCGGCACCGCAGTCACCATAGTATCCCACAGCAGATGCCGACACAATTACCCGAACATTCGTTTTGTGCTTCTGCAAAGACTGATACAGCAGTTGAGTGCTCTGCGTTCTGCTTTCCAGAATCTCCTTCTTGCGCTCAGCACTCCATCGTTCATCCGCCACACCGGCACCTGCCAGATGAATAATACCCACCACCTCTTTCAAGGCAGCCGGGTCCATTTCTTGTCGGGGTATATTCCAAACAAAATGCTTTACCCCGGCAGTGTCGTTTTGCTTTTTTCGACCGAGTGCATGCACTTCATAACCCCTTTTCAATAAGAGGTCTGTGATTCGTGTGCCGACCAATCCGCTGGCTCCGGTCACCAATATTTTGCGTGTTTTCATTGTCAAATGGGGGTGTAAGGTATTCTTCTATATTTGTCACTCTTTTTTAAAAAAAAACATCCATCAAAACTCAAAACCATGTTGAAGAGCTTTTCCAGTAAGATAACAGCAATTGCGCTGGCTTGTTTAGTATTATACGGTTGCAGCCAAAAGAAAGAAAAGAATGAGGTAACGGTGCACGAGCTGAGCGACACCGATATGCTGAACCCCACGAATTATCAGAGTGCGGATGCCGGCTATTACTTATCGCAGATGTTTCAATCCCTGTGGGGAAACGACCCTCGCACCCTGGAAATGACTCCTATACTGGCCAAAGCATTGCCCGAAGAAAAGTATGACAGCGCTACTGGCTTGCTGACCTACACTTGCGAAATCCGCGAAGAAGCCAAGTGGGACAACGGCTCACCGATTACGGCTCACGATGTGGCGTTCTCGGTAAAATGTTACAAAGCTCCGGTGATTAATAACGAAGGGAACCGCCCTTACTTTGAACTTATTAGCGATGTAGTGGAATATCCTGAAAACCCGCGCAAGTTGACCATTGTATGCAATGAAAAATACATTCTGGCCGAGTCTATCTGCGGTTCTTTTTTGGTTATGCCGCAATACATTTATGACCCGAAGAAACTGATGGACCAAATCAGCATAGCCGACATTCAGAAAAAAACCGAAGAGGTGGCCAACAGTCCGGTGATGAAAGAATTTGCCACTGAGTACAACAGTGAAAAATATCAGCGCGAAAAAGGATTTATCTCCGGTTCAGGCCCTTACGAATTTACCGAGTGGGTGCCTGGTCAGCGTATTGTATTAAGCAAAAAGAAAAACTGGTGGGGCGAAAAGTATAGCAGCGAATATGCCTACTGGGCTAACCCCGACAAACTGATTTATCAGGTGATTAAAGACCAAACAGCTGCGCTCACTGCCCTGAAAGGCAAAAAGCTCGATGTGATGGCCGGCATCAAGAGCAAAGACTACGTAGAGCAATTAAAGCCCAACGAAGAAGTAAACAAGAACTTCAACCTGTCTACTCCCCTGTCGATGGCTTATACCTATTTTGGCATAAACATGCGCAACCCCAAGTTTGAGGATGCCAAAACCCGCACAGCCCTGGCTCACCTTACCGATGTAGAAAAAATCATCAAAGTGATTGGTTACGATTTGGGCAAGCGCGTAAACGGCCCCATCAACCCTTACAAAAAAGGAGCTTTCAACGATACCATCACTCCGTTTGAATACAACATCGACAAAGCCAAAGCACTCTTAGCCGAAGCCGGATGGAAGGATAGCAACGGAGACGGCACCCTCGACAAAAAACTGGGTGGCGTGCAAACAGAGTTCAATATCACCTTTACTTACAATGCCGGTAACGACACCCGCAGAGATGCTGCACTTATCTTCAAAGAATCTTGTCGCCAGGCTGGTATCAATGTAGATGTGGTGCCTCAAGAGTGGAGCATCTATATCGAGAACCAAAAGAAACACGACTTCGAAATGTTTTATGGTGCCTGGATTGGTTCTGTAAACCCCGATGACCCTAAGCAAATCTGGCACACTGAATCTATTAACGGTGGCAGCAACTACGTATATTTTGGCAATGCAGAAACCGACAAACTGATTGAAGCTATCCGCTCGGAACTGGACGAGGAAAAAAGGAACGACCTCTACAGAAAATTCCAGGTGATTGTGCACGAGCAAGTGCCTTACATCTTTATCTGGAGCCCCATGGAGAAAATTGCCATCAGCAAGCGCTTTGAAAACATTGAAACCTTCATTGTACGTCCGGGCTTTAACGAAGCCGGATTTAAACTGGTGCAGAAGTAATTTTCAAACGTAGACAAACAGCACCGGAGCATGAAACCTGTGGAAGTAAAAACAGCCAGCGGCACAACCGATAGCGGAAAGAAATTCGTGGCCGCTAAAATTTCGTTTCCTCTTTTTGGATACGTGCTTAAGCGGATTTTGATTTTTATCCCTACGCTGTTTATCATTTCGCTGCTCACCTTTATCCTAATCTCTATTGCTCCGGGCGACCCGGCCGAAACCATGCTCAACCGCAGCAGTGGAGACGGACAGGCTTCAAACAAACTATCTACCGATAAAGCCTATCGCGATTTGCGTCACAAACTGGGGCTCGATTTACCCATCTTCTACTTCAGTTTTGGCAACATGGCCGAGTGCGACACTTTTAACCGCATTGCCAAAAAAGACCACCGCGAAACGCTCGACCGCCTCATCTACGACTACGGCAACTGGCCACAAATTTCCACCTATTACCAACAGGTGAATGCATTGGAAATGTCGGTGCTTACTACCCCGCGCGACTCCACCAATGCCGATGCCCTCATTGAATTGCGCAACCTTGTCAATAAACTTTACATTAACAGCAAAGACGTTGTCATTGCCGACTTGTTGACCGGCCTGCAAAAAAATGCAGCCGCCACCCCCAGCCTGGCTACCGTGAGCGGAGCGGTGCAGCAAACACAGGCGGCCTACGAACTGGTAAAAAAGGAAGAGACCGTATGGAAGCGTTATGTACCGGTGATGCACTGGAGTGGCAGCCAAAATCAGTATCACCGCTGGCTCTTTGGCGATGCTAAATGGTTTGGCGAAGAATCGGACCCTACCAAAACCAAAGGTTTTTTAAGAGGTGATTTCGGTGTTTCCTTCTTTAGCAAGCGCCCCGTTAAAAGCATGATTTGGGACGGACTCTGGATTACCATGCTCATCAGCTTATTGGTGATTGTAATTGAATATGTCATCTCTATTCCGCTGGGTATTTCATTAGCAGTGAGAAAAGACAGTTTGTATGACTCGTCCGTTACGGTGGCGCTGTTCATTACCTATTCCTTGCCGGTATTCTGGATAGGCACCATGGCTATCTTCTTTTTATGCAGCCCCGATTACCTCGACATCTTCCCTCCTTTTGGTTTAGGCTACGCCACCTGGGACGATGGCTTTTTCTATAAACTGGGCGACCTGGCTTACCACCTGGCTTTACCTTTAATCATTGCTACTTACTCCAGCTTTGCTTATTTGAGCCGACAAATGCGCGGTTCCATGCTTGCGGTGCTCCGTCAAGATTATATCCGTACCGCTCGCGCCAAAGGCCTGGCCGAAAATGTAGTCATCTGGCGCCATGCGCTACGCAACTCGCTGTTGCCCATCATCACCATTTTTGCTTCTTTCTTTCCGGCCCTTATAGGTGGTTCCATCATTCTGGAATTTCTGTTCACCATTCCGGGGCTGGGCCAAATCACCTATGCCGCGGTGATTCAGAAAGACTATCCTATGATATTAACCAATACCATGTTTGCCGCCATTCTCACCTTGGTGGGCTATCTGGTGTCCGACATTTTATATGCAGTAGTAGACCCCCGAATTTCATACAACAAAAAGTAAATGGCAGCAGTTCAGCAAAATAATGACCAGAGCTATTGGGCCTATGTAAAAAGGCAGTTTCGCAAAAAGAAGACCGCCCTGTATTCGCTATACGTGGTTTACTTCTTTGTAGCCGTAGCGCTGCTGGCTCCTTTTTTGGCCAACGAAAAACCACTGGTCTGCAAATACAACGGCCATCTTTATTTCCCGGTGTTTAAAGAGTTAGCCGTGGGCTTCGGCCTGGGTGAATTTCCACGCGAATTGCAAAATGCCGACTGGAAAAACCTGAGCTACGATTTTGTAATCTTTCCTCCGGTGCCTTACCTGCCCATGAACCAGGACAACGACAACATCCACTCCAAAGGGCCTTTCGATGAGCAGGTGATTCCGTCTACCCGGTGGAAACACTGGTTTGGCACCGATGAACTGGGGCGCGATGTGCTTTCGGGTATGATTCACGGTACCCGCATCGCCATGACGGTGGGTATTGTATCCATGTCTATCGCTTCGGTGATTGGAATTTTTATGGGCGCGCTGGCCGGTTTCTTTGGCGACAACAATTTTCAGGTATCACGCATCCGTATCTGGATGAATCTTCTCTTTCTGTTTTTCGGATTTTTCTATGGCTTTGGCGTGCGCTCCTATGCCATCACGGATGCCTTGGGCGAATCGCTGGGCAAAGGATTGGTGCAGTTGCTCCTTAGCATAGGCATCTTTGCAGCTGTGATGGTGTTAGCCAATCTGCTGGCTACCGTGCTCAAGAAGATACCGGCACTGGGCAAGCAGGTGAATGTGCCTTTCGACCTTGTGATTATGCGTATCATCGAAGTGCTCAACTCCATTCCCACTTTGTTTCTCATCCTCCTTATTATCTCCATAGTGCGCAAACCTAATTTGTATGTAATCATGCTGATTATAGGTGCTACCAGCTGGACAGGTGTGGCCAGGTTTATTCGGGCCGAACTGCTGAAGGTGCGCAATCTCGAATACATTGAAGCTGCCCAATCGCTGGGCTTTTCGAACTTTCAAATCCTGTTTAAGCACGCCATTCCCAATGCTTTGTCTCCTGTGCTTATTTCCATAGCTTTTGGTATAGCCGGTGCCATTCTCACCGAGTCTACGCTATCGTTCTTGGGCCTCGGCCCGGCCGACACGGTTACCTGGGGGCAGTTGCTATCCTATGCCCGCCAGATACCGCAGGCTTGGTGGCTGGCCATTTTCCCCGGCTTTGCCATCTTTATTAATGTAACGGTATTTAATCTGATTGGCGATGGATTGACCGATGCACTCGACCCGCGCCTCAAGCAATAAAAAGAGAGAGGTTTCTAAAAAGTCCCGCCCGGCAAGTGCGGGACTTTTTATTTTAGCGCCTCGCAAAAGGTCCCGTAGTTCAACGGATAGAATAGAAGTTTCCTAAACTTTTGATAGCAGTTCGATTCTGCTCGGGGCTACAAGAAAAAACGGAATTCCCTTTTACAGGAGGAATTCCGTTTTCTTTTTGGGACAATAGGAGCTTTGTTTTATTTCTCCTTTCGCTCCAGTTTTTCATCTATCAAATGGCCAATCAGGTTAAGGAGTTCGGCTCTTGGTCCTCCTTCTTTGTTGCCGTCAAAGGGTATTTGATCCATTTCCTGTATTTCTTTATAAGTAGCCAGTATGAACACGAGGAAAAGTATAGAAACGATGGCCGATAAAACGATGATGTGTAGGTTTTCCATGGCTTCTATTGTTTTCTTTTCATGTTTACATAAATCAGCAAGGTCATGATGGTGGGTGGCCAAAGACCAATAAAAATGGCTCGGGTGGGATTGTTGGCAATGAGGTAGTCATACTCGGATATAAAAATCAAAAGGATGACCAACAGAAAGATGACCAGTTCGGAAATCTTGAATTTCTTTAACATAGAATGCGTTTTGTTTTTTGATGCTGTTCTTAAATTATTTAGATAGTCCTTTGTAGCACAAAAACTCCTTGCGCACCGCCTCCTTTTCAAACTGCCCGCTGTAGCTACTGGTTACGGTTGAAGACTGATTATCCTGCACCCCTCTGGACGATACACAGAGGTGATGTGCATCTATCACCACGGCCACATCCTCGGTTTTCAGAGCCTCTTTCAGTGCATTCGCTATTTGAATGGTAAGCCTTTCCTGCACCTGCGGGCGCTTGGCATAATACTGCACAATCCGGTTAATTTTCGAAAGGCCTATCACCGAGCCATTGCTGATGTAAGCCACATGTGCTTTGCCGATAATGGGCACAAAATGGTGCTCGCAGTTGCTGTAAAACGTAATGTCTTTTTCCACCAGCATTTCACTGTATCGGTATTTGTTTTCAAAGAGGGCAATTTGGGGCTTGTTAGCGGGATTCAGCCCACTGAAAATTTCTTTTACATACATTTTAGCCACGCGGTGCGGAGTGCCTTTGAGGCTGTCATCCTCCAGGTCGAGGCCGAGAATGTGCATGATGTCGCGAAATTTTTCTTCAATCAATTCAATCTTCAGGTCATCGTCCAGCGCAAAAGCGTCTTCGCGCAAGGGTGTGTCGGGATTGGTCATCAGGTGTTGGTCGCCTATTTCTTCCATGTATGTGTCTGTTTGCATGCTCATGTTTTTTTGTTTAATATTTATGTATGAATAGTTAAACAATACTCCGCTGCAAAGGTTCGAATGGACTATTTGACGGTCTCATTTTGCGTAATAGGAAGATTGTATGTGGTTGCCCCGATTCTGAACACAGAACTGCATTTTAGGAACGCAATGTCCCCGACTGAATACAGCAATCATGCTTTTCGCTGTATCGGAAAGTGTCACCGCTATACCCTTTGCCCGTTCCGCTATATCGGAAAGGGTTACCGCTGTATCGGAAAGCGTCACCGGTGTATCGGAAAGCGTCACCGCTATAGCGGAAAGGGTCACCCGTATACCTTTTCGCTTTTTTGGCACAAAAACAGGCCTAAATGGATGGGAGGTGGGCCTGTTTTGCCAAAAATGGTCCGGCACTCTTGCGGCAAATGACTTTATTTGGACCATCAGCACCCAACAATGAGCAAGCCAAAACCCAAAACCGGAACCTTTAAGCGCCTGTGGAAGGCCCTTGGCCCGGGCCTGGTAACAGGCGCCAGCGATGACGACCCCTCGGGCATAGCCACCTACTCGCAGGCGGGGGCCACCTTTGGCCTGGCCACGCTCTGGACAGCCATTGTGGCCTTTCCGCTCATGGCCGCCATACAGCAAATGTGTGCACGCATAGGGCTGGTGACCACACAGGGCCTCACGGGCACCCTCAAAAAACATTATCCCCGCCCGGTCTTGTATGCCATGCTGCTCTTGAGCGCTCCGGCTATTGTAATGAACATAGGAGCCGATATTGCCGGCATGGGCGCGGTGGGCAACCTGCTGTTTCCGGCTGTGGATGCGGGCTTCTTCAGTGTTTTTTTTACCCTGCTGCTGCTGGGGCTCATGGTTTATCTGCCGTATCAAAAGATAGCGGCCACGCTCAAGTATCTGTGTGTGGTGATGCTGGTGTATTTGATTGTTCCGTTTATGTATCAGCAGCATCCGGCCGAAATTCTGAAGGCCACGTTTATTCCTACCCTTCGGTTCGATAAAGAGTTTATGGTGATTCTGGTGGGCATATTAGGCACCACTATTTCTCCGTATCTGTTTTTCTGGCAGGCCTCGGTGGAGGTGGAGGAAATGAAGCACGGCAAAAAACACCTGGTGGTGAACAAGAAAATTATACAGGCCATGAAAGGCGATGTAGACCTGGGCATGGGCTTTTCGGGGCTGGTGATGTATTTTATAATCCTGACCACCGGCACCGTGTTATATAAAGGTGGGGTGCACAACATTGAAACCGTGGAGCAGGCTGCGCTGGCGCTGAAGCCTCTGGCGGGCGACCTGGCCTATGGGTTGTTTGCCGTGGGGGTCATTGGCACGGGATTGATAGCCATACCGGTGCTGAGCGGTTCTTTGTCCTACATTTTTACCGAAACCTTTGGCTGGGAGCAGGGGCTGGATAAGAAGTTTCATGAAGCGCGGGGTTTCTATGTGATTATTGCGCTCTCGCTCCTGCTAGGTTTATCGCTGAATTATATCGGGCTGTCGCCCATTCAATCGCTGCTGTATACAGCCGTGCTGTATGGCCTCACGGCTCCGGTGCTCATAGCAATGATACTTCACATCTCCAACAACAGGGCCATTATGGGCGAGTATACCAACAGCCCGCTGATGAATGTGCTGGGCCTGGCGGCTTTGCTGCTGATGAGTGCTGCTGTGGTGCTGCTGCTCTACTTTCAGTTTTGGGCCTAAGCCCCACCATAAAAACCAAACAGGCAGCCGGTGGCTGCCTGTTTGGAATCTTTAGCGGAAGGTGATGGTCATTTCCACCCTTCGGTTTTTTTGCCGGCCCTCCGGGGTATCGTTGGTGGCTATCGGTTTGCTTTCGCCATAGCCGAAGTCTTCGAGCTTATTGCCCTCCACCCCTTTTTTCTTCAGATAGTTTTTAACGGCTGTGGCGCGCTTTTGCGATAAGATGAGGTTATTGCTATCGGAGCCCACATTGTCGGTGTGGCCTTCGATGCGCAGGCCGTAGTTGGCCTTTTTCACCAGCAGCATAGCCAGCGAGTTTAAAGAGGCATAGCTGGAGGTGCGAATAATGTCTTTTCCGGTTTCAAACTCCAGGTTTTCGAAGGCGGTTTTCACTGTCTCTATCTCTTTCTTTTCGAGCATCGGGCAGCCTTTGTTTTCGGCCACGCCAAACACATCTATGCAGGCATCGTCCCGGTCATATACGCCATCGCCATCTCTGTCGGGGTAAGGGCAGCCTTTGTTTTCGCGCGGACCTTTTACCTGTATGCAGTTGTCCTCATAGTCGTAGAGGCCATCGCCATCGGTATCGGGGCAGCCGAAGTGGGCGGTGTCCCCCGGTATATCGGGGCATTTATCAAAACGGTCTTCTACGCCATCGCCATCTTTATCGGGGCAGCCCTTGAACTTGGCCAGACCCGGAATATCGGGGCAAAGGTCCAGCTTATCCGGAATTTTATCGCTATCGCGGTCGGGGCAGCCATAGAACTCAGCCAGGCCGGGTTCAGTAACGCAGGAATCATTTTTATCCAGAATGCCGTCTTTATCGGTGTCGGGGCAGCCTTTGAGTGCCACCGGTCCGGGCACATCCACACAGTCGTCCTCCACATCGGTGATGCCATCGCCATCGCGGTCGGGACAGCCCTTTGTGGCGCAGGTGCCCTGTTCTTTCTTGCACTGGTCTTTGCGGTTGCTCACCCCGTCTTTGTCGCGGTCGTGCTTACGGCCATACGGAATCGGAATCTTGAGCGCCACATGAAAATCGGCATTGTAGACATTCTTCTTGGCAAAGAGCCCCAGTAAATCCTGCGTTCCCACTAATAGCGGCCCCATGCGCAGGGTAGTTCCCATGCTCACATTGCCCAGCACATCTACACTCACCGGCAGGTAAAAGCCAAACCAGGAGTGGTCGTATTTAGGCGTAAGGGTGAAGGTGGTGGTGTGGTGCACCATGTTTCTCTTAGGAGCCATATTGGGCGAAATGATGGAAGTAAAATTGAGCCCGAAGCCTTTCCAGATATGGTAATCGAGAAAGAGGTTAAAGCGCGTAGGCAGCCACATGGTAAAATAGCGTTTATCGCTCGGTATTACCTGAAAGCGCGCACTGATAGTATCGTCTATGCTCTCCAGACCTTCGGGATACTTTGAGCCTTTGACATACCAATCGTCAATATCAGCCACAAAGTTGCCGCTGTATTCGCCCTGCTTAAAACTAACCGCCCCAAAATCAAGGATAGAAAATCCGGCTGCTAGCGTGTAGCGGTTGCGGTCGAAGCGCCACCACTCTTCGCAGTCCATTTCATACTTGTATTTCTCGCGCTTGTCGGGGCTCCACTCGTAGGTAACACCCAGGTCTACGGCAAAGGATGGGCGGGCGTATTTAAAGGCAAAGAGGTCTTTCACATAGTCGCTGATTTCGCCCACAGGATACCCCCTGGAAGAGATGGAACCCTGAGAATATTTGTAGTTGACCTCGGTGCGCAGAATGTCGAGGGTGTCATAATCGTCCCACTTATATTTTAAATCCTTAGCATGCAGGTAGCCTCCGGCAATGCCCTGAATGAGCTTAAAGGTACCGCCCACAGTAATGAGGTGTTCTTCTTTTTCATACACGGTTTGCGAGTAGGTTAAGCCGTAATCAATCCAGTCCATGTGCTTTACCGATACCGATTTATCCTCCACCCCTTTGTCCAGGAAGGAGAGAATTTCCTGCGCCTTGTATCCCACCCCGTAGTAAGATACCCTCGCCAGCGATTCACTGAGGTTGTCTACGTTGGTAATGCTGTTGAAATGCGAGGTAAAGGCAAAGGCATACTTATTGGTTTTCTTTTTCCAGGTGCACATAAACGAAAGGGGCAACTGCGCCTGCATCCCTACGTAGGCATATTTCTCTCGCCCGTTCACCCGTTCTTTCAGTTGATTGGCCTGAAAATCGGGGTCGCTGAATAAATCCTGATTAAAAAAAACCTTGCGATTAATGCCAACGTAATTGTTGCTTGTATTGAACCCAACAGCCAGCAGGTTGACATCGGCTATAAACCGTCCGTTGGCAATGACGGGGTTGGTGCTCACATTGGTAACGCCCCCAAAAGGGCTATTGCGCAAACCTTGAAAAAACTGAGCCGAAGCGGCTACATGCATCACCAGTAACAAAGGGAGTAATAATCTTTTCATGCACGGTATTTTAGGCGAAAATAGGATTAAAGCACTATCACTATCTGCGAATGAGCGAACATTTCATTGATTCGTGATTTAAATCATAGTTTATGAAAACCTCCTTGGTTCGATTTTTTGCGGCAGTGATTGTATTCGTGGCCGGATGTGTGCTGTTTCAACAGTACATCAACCAACATGCTGCCGAAGATTTACAACTCAGGACGGGGTATGCTTTGCTGGGGTTTATCACTGCCTGCGTGGTGGGTTTCCATTTGTTTTTGGTCAGCGGCAACGATGGTAAACCGACTGCTTTTGTACGCAAGTTTCTGCTGGTGGCCACCCTCAAATTCTTTATCTACATTATAGCCATTGTGCTATTCTTCTTTCTGGCAAACGAAAATCCGCGGGCACTTATTGCACATTTTCTGCTGTATTACGTTGGGTTTACGGCCATCGAGGTATTTTTCCTGTACCGGGAAATGAAATAGTGTCCATTACTACAAAGGACACCGCCCCGTATATTTACTTTTCCGATTGCCATATTCTTTTATGTTTGCACCGCTTTTTGAAAAACGGCCATGATTTCAACCCTATTTTCCTCTAAAAAATACACGCTTACGGCACTGGTTTTCGCCCTGTTGATGGGCTTAAATGCAGCAGCCGAAGAGCACGCGCACGAAGGTGCCGAAACCCATGCTGCAACCACCGAACATCATGAAGAGAAGTTTGATGCCGGTAAAATGATCATGGAGCACATTCTGGATGCCCACGACTGGCATCTGTGGGGCCACACAGCTATTCCGCTGCCGGTTATCTTATATACCGATAAAGGGGTGGATGTTTTTATGTCGAGCGCGTTTGAGCACGGACACGCCACCGTGCATGGCCAGCACTATCACTATCAGTTGCACGAAGGCCATGTAATTGTAGTGGACGAAGCGGGAAATGAAGATGCCGCTGCTACCCATGCCATCAAAGATTTCTCCATTACCAAGAATGTGGCGGCTCTGTTTATCAGCATTATCATCATGTTGCTGGTGTTTTTGCCGATTGCCGCTCGCTACAAAGAAAATGCGAACCGCGCACCATCCGGCATGCAGTCGCTGATAGAGCCTATCATCCTTTTTATTCAAGACAACATTGCTATTCCCAACATTGGCAAAAAGAAGTATGAGAAATACATGCCTTTTTTGCTTACAGTGTTTTTCTTTATCCTGACCAATAACCTGATGGGGCTTATTCCACTGGCTCCGGGTGGCGCCAACGTAACCGGAAACATTTCCGTTACCCTTACGCTGGCCGCTATCGTTCTCATTATTGTGATTGTTACTTCGAACAAACACTACTGGCAACACATACTGGCCATGCCGGGTGTTCCAAAACCGGTGTTGTTGATTCTTACTCCCATCGAGATTCTGGGCTTTGTGATTCGTCCGTTTGTATTGATGATGCGTTTATTCGCCAACATCACTGCAGGCCACATCGTTATCTTATCCTTCATATCACTGATATTTATTTTCGGAGCCATGAGTGCCACAGCCGGATATGGTATTTCCATTTTCTCGATGCTGCTGGTAGTGTTCATGAGTTTGCTGGAGTTGCTGGTAGCCTTTTTGCAAGCGTATGTATTTACCCTGCTGAGCGCTATTTATTTTGGCAGCGCGATTGAAGAAGGACATCACGAAGAACATCATTAATTAAAATATTCAACTCTATTCATTAACCGTTTGCCGAAAGGCAGGCACAAAACCAAAAACCATGTTAGATTCAGTTTTATTGCAAGCAGCAGTTGACACTTCAGGTTACGGATTAGCCGGTATCGGTGCAGGTCTTGCTGCATTGGGTGCAGGTGTAGGTATCGGACAAATTGGTAAAGGCGCTCTCGAGTCTATTGCTCGTCAGCCGGAAGCTACCAACGACATCCGTGCCAACATGATTCTGACTGCAGCACTTGTAGAGGGAGCCGCTATCGTTGCTATCCTCGTAGGTATGTTGGTGGTATTCACCAAGTAATGCCACACAAAACATTTCAGGCAGCAAAAGCGGTTGGCTGCGTTGCCTGATTTTTTTCTTTCATGAACATTTGAAAAAATAAAATCAATATAGTATGGATTTGCTCAAACCCTCGATAGGACTCATTTTCTGGATGCTGGTAGGCTTTGGATTGTTGTTTTTCATCCTCAGCAAGTTTGCCTGGAAGCCTATTATGTCGGCTCTGAAAGAACGGGAACAGAGTATTGAAGAGTCGCTGCGCCAGGCCGAGAAAGCTCGTGCCGAAATGAGCCAGTTAGTTGCTAAAAATGAAGAATTGCTGAATCAGGCAAAAGAAGAGCGCAATCAGATTTTGCACGAAGCGCGCGAAGCAGCTGAGAAAGTAAAAGCAGACATTGTAGCCCGTGCCGGAAAAGAAGCGGAAGAAAAACTGAAACAAGCCATCCGCGAAATTGAAGTGCAAAAAATGGCCGCATTGACCGAGGTTAAAAACTCAGTGGGTTTAATGGCTTTGGAAATTGCTGAAAAGGTGGTGCGCAAAGAATTAAAAGGCAGCAGCGACCAAGTGGATTTTGTAAACAAACTAGCCAAAGAATCTAACCTGAACTAATATGAGTTCTTACAGACTATCGTCCCGATATGCAAAAGCGCTGATACAACTGGCTCAGGAAAAAGGGCTGTTGGAAGAGACCTCGAAAGATATCTTATCCGTAGATAATGCATTTGAAAACAGTGCTGAATTGCGGATGCTCTTCAGAAGCCCCATTATACCGAGTGATAAAAAACTGGCCATCGCCCAAAAGCTGTTTGATGGCAAGCTTTCGCCATTAGTGTATCAGTTTATGATTCTGCTGATTAAAAAGGGCCGCGAAGCGCACCTGCATGAAGTGGTGAATTCGTTTGTGACGCAATACAACGTCATTAAAGGCATTACACCCGTAAAAATTTCAACGGCTGTAAAACTAGATGCGGCTATTGTGCAGTCACTGATAGCCGGTTTAAAACGAGAAGAAAAATTAGACACGATTGACCTGACAGAAGAAGTGGACGAATCACTGATAGGTGGATTTGTGTTGCGCTATAGCGACAAAATGATTGACAGCAGTGTGAAGCGCAAATTCAAAGAGCTGAAAACGATTGTAGAAGACAATTCCTACATCAAAAAGTATTAATCTCGTTCTACAAGATAAAAAGCTGCCCTCGGGCAGCTTTTTTTTATTTAGGATGAAAAGGAAACCACGTGCATCGAGCCTACATTGAGGTTTTCTATATTCACGCATGATGTCGGCACGCTTTCCGCACCTAAACCCAAAAATGCGTAAAACTAATATGCTGCACGAATGAAACAGGCTACTCCTCCCCTTTTGGTGAATGCTACAGAATGGCTGCGGCAGCACCGGGCTATCAACCTGCTATTGGTATTGATTTACTTTTGATTCATCGTTTTTATGCATCATCCGCTGGTGCTGTTATCGGTGCATGTGGAACAGCTGCTTGGCATTGGGCATTACGATACGGTGGTGGCGGTCATCTTCGTATTTCTGCTGGCCATTGGCGCGCGGTTAATCGTACGAAAAATGCCTGCCCAAAACGAGCAGCGAGGCACTGCCTATTTTTATGGATTCGTTACGCTTGTGCTGCTGGCTACGCATGCGCAGTTTATGTTTGATTCCAACATAGAGGTGATTCATGCTTTAGAGTTTACCTGGCTGGTATTTCTCCTTTTTCCGCTGGCCAACCGTTACAGCGCAGCCATATGCCTCACCCTTCCGTTTATGCTCCTGGACGAATGGTATCAATATATACTTCTGTATCCGGAGTTCAATGATTACTTCGACTTGAACGATATTTTAATGGATACGTATGGATGTGGCCTGATGATGGTTTTGCTGATGCTCTTGGGAGTAAAAAATAAACCGCTACCCCGGTTTTGGAAAAGGACAGAGGTGTATGGCCTGGCGGTGTTGCTATTACTAATTTTGTTTGGTGCGGCCTCCGGTTTTATTTCCGCTTACGCCAACGATGCAGCCTGGCTCGTGATGAATGAGCGAAGCACTGCGGAACCGTTTTGGCGGTTTCATGTGGCGCATCAGCGCTTCTATCATGTGATGGCTCCGCAAGAAGGGCTCGCTGCAATTACTTTGCTGTATCTGTTTTACCTGGGAATGGATCAAAAAAGGGCGGTTAGCGCTTAACTACTTTGCGCACCATTCCTCCTGCCTGGAGTAAGTAAATGCCGGAGGGCCAGATGGTGTGGTCTATCGTCAACCGGCCCGATTGCAAATGACTTTCAAAAACCTTTTGCCCGTATACATCAAACACCGAAAGCAGATGAACCTGTCCAGAATCGTCTGATTGAATCAACCAAGTATGCGCATTTGGCGCAGCTAATGTAAAGTAGGTAAGCTGTTCGTCTTCGTTAGTTTTCAACGACAAAACATTGTTGCAACTCCGGGGGAAACCACTGCAATTAACCGGGTAACTGACATAGACGGTTCCGCCACAACAATTTTCCAGCCAACCACCTTGCGCGGTATAAATGATATTGAATTCGGAGCAGGTATAAAGTGAATAGTTATAGCTGGTATCATACAGTTCACCTGTTTTAATCCTTAGTTCTCCATAGTTAGTAAAACTGCCACTGAGCGAAAAATCGCCACACAACACTCCACAGCCATCTATAAACAACAGCCCGGTACTGCTGACAGCAATGTTGGTATCGAGCAATACATAATCGTCAATGATTACCGAATCAGAAGAGGCAGGCACTACTCCTGTACTCCAAATGGCCGGATTGCTCCAATACCCATTACTGAGGGTGGTAACGCGTTGGGCCAGACCCGCAAGATGCACAAGTACCATAACAAACAATAAGCATTGCTTCATTTTTCGAATATAGAATTTGAAAACGGGGTTTTGCAATATTTCTATTTTTGGGAAAACAATCGAACACATGGAACTGCAAGCAACCCTGCAACAGATAGCGACCCGCTACAATTACAAACTCGATGAGATTAAACCCGGCACTTTCCGAATGGATATTGCAGTGCCCCTGAAGGATGGTAAGTTTCGTTATCAATTTGTTTACATCTGGAAAATACAAGAACCCAGTGGCCGGGAGCGGATATACATGAACAGTCGCTGTGGCACCTACACTCCGCAACTTAATCTTTACAACATTTTAAAAGAAGCTGCTTACGGCAATTATTGCACCGTGACCATCACCACCGACCAAAACGCTGATGGTGTGCCTTGCGAAACTATTATTACACAAGCAGTACCGGCACTCGCCATGACCAGTCCTGAACTATTAAACGAAATTATCTATGAGGTAGCGGTGAATGCCGATATCATAGAGGAAAAGTTTTTTGGCGGAGATAAAAATTAAGAAAATCACCTTCCATATAATGCACGAGCGCCACCGGCTAGCCGGTGGCGCTCGTCATATATCAAGGCCCTGATTAAGCTAAGACACCGCGCGATATAACAATGCGCTGCACTTCGCTGGTGCCCTCATAAATCTGTGTAATTTTTGCATCGCGCATCAGGCGCTCTACGTGATATTCTTTTACATAGCCATAACCACCGTGAATCTGCACGGCTTCAGTAGTCACCCACATAGCTGTTTCTGATGCGAACACCTTTGCCATGGCCGATGCCTGATCATAATTGCCTCCGGCATCTTTAATGCGCGCTGCTTTATAAACCAGCAAACGTGCTGCTTCAATGCGGGTAGCCATGTCGGCCAGTTTAAAGGCAACCGCCTGGTGATGGATAATTTCTTTGCCAAATGCCTTGCGTTGTTGTGCATACGCTGCAGCCATTTCATAAGCCCCCGCTGCAATACCCAAAGCCTGCGCAGCAATACCGATTCTTCCTCCGCTCAGGGTTTTCATAGCGAACTTAAATCCGAAGCCATCTTCACCAATTCTATTTTCCTTCGGCACTTTTACATCGCTGAAAAGCAAGGTGTGCGTGTCGCTGGCCCGTATCCCCAGTTTGTCTTCCTTCTTGGCTACTTCAAAACCCGGCATTCCCTTTTCTACTATCAATACATTAATCCCCCGATGACCTTTGGCGATATCCGTTTGCGCAATAACCAGATAGACAGATGCACTGCCTCCATTGGTAATCCAGTTCTTGGTGCCGTTGAGCAGATAATGGTCGCCTTTGTCTATGGCGGTAGTTTTTTGTGAAGTAGCATCACTGCCGGCCTCCGGTTCGCTCAGACAAAAAGCGCCTAGAATTTCCCCCTTGGCTAAGGGCACCAGGTACTTTCTTTTCTGCTCTTCGGTGCCAAAAGCCTCCAGACCATAGCACACTAATGAGTTATTGACACTCATGGCTACCGAGGTGGATGCATCTATTTTAGAAATTTCCTCCATGGCTATAGCGTAGCTCAAGGTATCGAGCCCTGCACCACCATATTCCTGCGGCACCATCATGCCCAGGAAACCCAGTTCTCCCAGTTTTTTTACCTGCTCTTTGGGGAAGGTCATGTGGGTGTCGCGTTCAATGACTCCGGGTTTGCATTCGTTTTGTGCAAAATCGCGTGCCGCCTGGCGAATCATTTCGTGTTCTTCGGTGAGTGAAAAATTCATATGAAAGTTTTGAGTGATGTTGGTGATAAAGCGAGTGGCGAATATAGGGGAGATGCCTACATCCACAACTGTGAGTTGCAAAAGTGTACGATTTATTTATCATTGCAGTAAACGAAAAATATCAGTATGGGAAGACCACCTACCAGACCCAAAGGCTTCAGAGACGGATTTTACATTGAGATAGTGAACCGTGGCATGAGCCAAACCATGAAACTCCGCAGCGACAGCCGCGAAGAGATGGAGCGCAATGCAGCCATGTATGCAGCGGCCAAAAAGCATGTGAACATACTGGGCGAGCACAAAAAGGGAATATGGGTAGACCAACCGCAGGAAGAGCCTGCACAGCGGGGTCGCAAAAAGAAAGTAAAACCACCCGTGGATGAAGATGTATTGGATTTTGAATTGCCGGACGAACTGAGCGAAGCCGATATGAAAGCGCTGGAAGAAGGCAAAGCACCGAAGGCCCCCAAAGGGGAAAAAGCACCCAAAGCGCCTAAAGTAAAAGCAGAAAAAGCACCGAAAGTGAAAGCCGGGAAAGCGCCAAAGGAAAAGAAAGCACCGAAGCCGGCTAAGGCTCCAAAAAAAGCAGCGAAGACAACAAAACCGGTAAAAGCTAAAAAGGAGGCCGCTAAAAAAGTAGCGAAGCCCGCACCGAAAAATCCAAAAGCAGTTACCAAAAAGCCGGCCCCTGCCAAAGGAAAGCCAAAGGCAAAACCGGTGGCGAAGAAAAAGAAGAAATAAACCACTATCACCCAAAAATGTTTCTGCGAAATCAGAAACATTTTTTGTTTACCAAACTCATCACAAAAGACAGCACATTGAAATTTTCAGACTTTAATTTTGAACCGGAACTACTGGAAGGCCTCCGTTCCATGGGCTTCGAAAATGCGACTCCTATTCAGCAGCAGGCCATTCCCATTATTCAGGCGGGGAAAGACATTATTGCCTGCGCACAAACAGGCACGGGCAAAACAGCGGCCTTTCTGCTGCCGGTAGTCAATAAAATTGTGAAGACGCACAAGGACACGGTCAACACGCTCATTATTGTGCCTACCCGCGAATTAGCCATACAGATTGATGAAGCCATGCAGGGCTTTGGTTACTTTACCTCGGTGAGTGCAATCGCTATTTTTGGTGGCAAGGATGGTATTTCATTTGAGCAGGAGAAAAAAGCGCTTACACAGGGAGCCAATATTGTGATAGCCACTCCGGGTCGCCTGATAGCGCACCTCAATATGGGCTACGTGAAATTCAATCACATTGAGCACCTCATATTAGACGAAGCAGACCGCATGCTCGACATGGGCTTTAGTGACGACATCAACAAGATAGTGAGTTACCTGCCGAAGAAGCGACAAACCCTGCTCTTCAGTGCTACTATGCCTTCCAAAATCCGCGACCTGGCCAAACGTATTCTTCATGAGCCCGAACAGATAAACATTGCCGTGTCCAAGCCGGCTGCTGGTGTAATGCAAGCGGCCTACTCCGCCTTCGATAATCAAAAGCCGGAGCTGCTGAAGAGTTTACTGACCGGTAAAAACATTTCGAGCATTATCATCTTCTCTTCCACTAAAGATAAGGTGAAAGAACTGCACCGCATGCTGCGCAAATACAATTTTAATGCATCTGCTATCCACTCTGATCTGGAGCAAGAAGAACGCAATGAGGTGATGCGCAATTTCAAAAACCGCAGCATCCAAATACTGGTGGCTACCGATATCCTTTCCAGAGGGATTGATATTGATAGCATTGGACTGGTGATAAACTATGATGTGCCGCGCGATGCCGAAGATTACATACACCGCGTGGGCCGCACAGCCCGTGCCGAACAAACCGGTGTGGCGCTCACCTTCATTAATCCCGAAGACCAGTACAAGTTCAAAAAGATTGAGGACCTCATCGGCTCCGAAATCAATAAACTCCCTCTGCCTCCGCAGTTGGGAACAGGACCCGAATACGACCCGGAGAAAAACAAAAACAAGGGATTTAGAGGTAAGCCTGCCTTCCGGAAAAAACGCTAACCGCAGCAGTAATGGAGCATGCTACACTCAAGAAGATGCTGTATGAGCATTGCCTGCAGTTTGTTCAAGAACGGATTGGCAACATAGAACAGGCTATCGAAAATGCCCGTGCCGCACAGCAGGACGACACCAAGAGCAGCGCAGGCGATAAATATGAAACCAGCCGCGAAATGATGACGCAGGAGATTGAAAACAACGCTACACAATTGGCGGAGGCGCGTAAGCAACTACAATTGCTGCGGAGTATATCGCCCGACAAAACCCATGAACAGGTGGCCCCGGGAAGTTATGTGCAAACGAGTGCCGGCAATTTCTTTATTGCCATTGCTGCCGGTGCTTGTGCAACAGCCAAGGGCACCGTACAATGTATTTCTGCAGCCTCGCCTATGGCGCTGCATTTGCTGGGAAAGCAAAAGAATGATTCTGTAGCCTTTCATGGTAAATCGTATTTAGTAGAGGCGGTGGCTTAGCCGCATCGGAATATTTTCCGGCTCTGCTATTGGATGATTTCTATTTTTAGAAAATCATAATTGAAACATGCAAGCACTAACCAAATCATACAAACAAGAAAAAGTAGAAGGCCGTTTTGATGTTATTGTTATTGGCTCGGGTATGGGTGGCATGGCCACCGCGGCTTTTCTGGCTAAAGAAAACAAACGCGTGCTGGTATTGGAGCGGCACTATACTCCGGGCGGATTTACCCATGTGTTTACCCGTAAAGAATATGAATGGGATGTGGGCGTGCATTACGTGGGCGATGTGCATCGCGAAACCACCGAATTGCACAAGATGTTTAATTACATCACCGATGGAAAAATGAAATGGGAAGAAATGGGCCCGGTATACGACAAAATGTTTTTTGGCAAAGACCAATACCATTTTGTGGCAGGCACCGAGGAGTTCAAGTCCACCATGAAATCATATTTTCCGGGAGAGGAGGCCGCTATTGATGCGTATGTAGACCTGATTTACAACACCCAGAAAAAGCAGCGCTTCTTCTTTGCCGAAAAGATTCTACCCAACTTTTTGAGTGCCCTCTTTGGTAACCTGATGCGAAAGAGTGGCTTGCAGGGCAACAAAACCACGCTGGAGGTTTTACAATCGCTGACAAAAAATAATAAGTTGATTGCCGTGCTCTCCGGGCAGTATGGCGATTATGGTTTGCCACCTGCCCAGAGCAGTTTTCTCATGCATGCGGCACTCATTAAGCACTACATGAAAGGAGCCTGCTACCCCGTTGGTGGAGCACAGGAGATATTCCGAACCGTAGCGCCTACGGTGCTGCAGGCCGGTGGACAGATTTTTACTAATGCAGAGGTGAAACAGGTATTGGTTAAAAACGGGAAAGCAGTAGGCGTGCAAATGGCAGACGGCAAAGAAATTTTTGCTCCGCTGGTGGTCAGCAGCACCGGTGTATTTAATACCTATACTAAACTACTGGATGCTGCCACACAACAACAGACCGGCACAGCAGCCTTGCTGCAAAAGGTGAGACCTTCTGTAGCACACGTATGCCTGTATATAGGCATCAAAGAATCTAACCGGACATTAAAACTCGGCAAATCGAACTATTGGATTTTTCCGGACAATTACGACCATGATCAAAACATAGAAAACTACCTGGCGAATCCGGAGGCCGAATTGCCGGTGGTGTATATTTCCTTCCCTTCTACCAAAGACCCTGACTGGGATAACCGCTTCCCGGGCAAAACTACCATTGAGATTATTACCCTGGCTCCGTATGCCTGGTTTGAAAAATGGAAAAACGGCCGATGGATGAAGCGGGGCGAAGAATACAAAGCCTGGAAAGAAAAAATGAGTCAGCGTTTGCTGGAAGCCTTGTTTGACAAACACCCGGAACTGCGCGGCAAAATTGATTACTACGAATTGTCTACACCGCTCAGTACCGCCCATTTTGTAAACTATGAGCAAGGCGAGATTTACGGTATAGACCACACCACACAGCGCTTTGATCAACGTTTCTTGAAACCCAGAACCGCCATCAAAAACTTTTACCTCACCGGACAGGATATTGTGAGTTGTGGAGTAGGCGGTGCCCTCTTTAGTGGATTGATTACTGCCAGTGCTATTACGAATAAAAACCTGCTGAACCGGTTGAAGTAGACTTACTTTACTTCAAAATCAAACAAGCATTCTGTATCTATAAAACCCTGCAGGCGGTCACCGATGTTTACAGGACCCACTCCGGCAGGCGTGCCGGTAAAAATCAAATCGCCAGTCTGCAGCGTAAAGAACTGCGATGCATAGGCAATGATTTGGGAGAACGAAAACATCATGTCGGCTGTGTTGCCTTGCTGCACCGTTTTACCATTCAATTGCAAAGAGAATGCAACGCCTGAATCTGCCGGCTGCACATCGGTTAGTTTTTTAAAACTGCCTATTACCGCAGAGTGATCAAATGCCTTGGCAATCTCCCAAGGCAAGCCTTTGGCCTTTTGCTGGCTTTGCAGATCGCGGGCCGTAAAGTCTATGCCCACCGTTACTTCTTCAAAGTATTTGTGTGCAAACTTTTCATCTACATACTTGCCTTGCTTGCACACTTTGAGCACCACTTCCGCTTCATAATGCAAATCCTTCGTCCACTCCGGATAATAAAATGGTTTGTTGTCTTTCAACAGCGCAGTCTGCGGTTTTAGAAATACCACGGGCTTGTCGGGTATTTCATTTTTCAACTCTTTAGCGTGCTCGCTATAGTTGCGGCCAATACAGATTATTTTCATTAAGTTTTATTTCTGAGATTTAAATAGGGTAGTAATGTAATATATGATTCCCTTATCATGACAACGACTGTCAACCGCCACATAAACACAGGAAAGTAAAAATCCGGTTCTAAAAATTCCATCCGGCACGGCAATCATAAATGAAAGAACGACTACCACTACCAACCAAAGTGCACCAATCGTTGCCGCCTGACGTGAGAAAAAACCAATCAGGAGCAAAGAGCCCAATAGGGTGTCGGTATATCCGCTATAGAAGACCATTTTGTTTGCCACATCTTCAGATAAAATTTGCGAAGCCAGCTCAATATGCCCGCCTTTTAAACCAAACAAACCCAACGAGGCCAAGCCATGTGCAAGAAAAGCGAAAGCAATTCCCATTCTTAGCAGTGTGTAATATTTCTTTCCTCTGAACGTATATATCCACAAAAACAGCGCATAAAATATCCATGCGAACCTCCTGAAAGATTCTGCAAATCCAAAAACCAATCCGGTTTTGTGATTAAAAAATACCCAGCC
Source organism: Bacteroidota bacterium (assembly GCA_016715625.1). GTDB lineage: Bacteria > Bacteroidota > Bacteroidia > Chitinophagales > LD1 > Bog-950. The sequence goes on along the minus strand of JADJZU010000018.1, from coordinate 8,547 downwards.
CGCACCAGCCACCATTAATAGATAGAATATTGCTAAAGCAAGTGAGTATCGAAGCGCAATCCCAAACAAGCAGCACAAAGCCATGCTCAAATCGAAAACCCCTAAAGCCTTTAATGCTAACTCAGCCGGAAAATCAAAGTAATTAACAGCAGAAAAGATACGGTAGTGCAGTTCATACCCCGGGCTAAAACCTAAGGACACCAATCCATGCCCGGAAAACGTCAATGCCAGAATGATGCGGAAAAACAACACCGTATTTTCCATTAACCATACTTTGACTCTTTGGAATAGTTCCATTCCGGCAAATGTGACAAATTTTTTTTCCTCTCTCTTCTGTATTTCAGTTTTTAGATGTAGCTTCCCGAACAGATGAGATATTTTCGTCATACTATTTTTTCGATAAAGAGCATTTACATTTTGTGTTTTGGGGTTTTGCCCGGCATTGCTGATGTAAAAGCGCAATCCTACTCATTTGAAAAGTCTATTGGTGCCACAGGCTTTGAAAAGGCATCTGCAGTTAAGTTATTGGCTGACGGAAACATTATCATAACTGGCGAAACCGAAAGCTTCGGCTTGCAAGAGCGCGACATGTTGCTGATGAAAACTGACAGCAATGGTCAGGTGATATGGAGTAATTCTTACGGTGGGCCGGAACGCGAAACCGTGAACGATGTATTGCCTCTTCCTTCGGGAAATTTGTTGTTTGCCGCGGAAAAGTATCAGCCAAACAAAGCGGAGGGTGAGAACTTAACGCTGATTGAAACCGATAAGAATGGCAATCTGATATGGAAAAAAATATTTGATGAAGGTGGACATGAAACAGAAGGATTTCAAATAGCCCCTACACCTGATAATCAAATTCTGATTGCAGGCATGCTGAAAAAATCGAGCATGGTAAGCGATGCATTTTTTGCTATGCGCAGCGAGGAGCAATGTGCCTATCTGCTCAAGGTAGACCGCAAAGGGAATAAGCAGTTTAGCCGTTGTATTACATACGGTGAAAACGATGTGAGCACAACAGCTGCTGCATTGACAGTGTGTGCCGATGCTTCCATTTTGCTGAGCGGAAACGTAACCAGAAAGGGCAAAACCGATAAGAAGATAGAACAGCCGGCACGTCAGGTAAATACAGACGATCAGCGAAACCTTCTGCTCGCCAAGATATCGCCAAACGGAAACCTTCTTTGGGCGCGAGAGATATCAGGTGCTAAGATAATGATGGGTTATACGGTATTAGAAAAAAAGGATGGCAGCATCATGCTGGCAGGCAACACAACTGCCGGTGCAGGAAGCATCGATATCGTATTGATGCACCTCGACAAAAATGGAAATGTTATCTGGGCGAAGACTTATGGCGGCACCAAGTTTGAATCCGTAGCCGACATGGTGGCCGCACCGGGAGGTGGATGGATTGTTACGGGTATTACGTATAGCACCGCCAATGGTATAAGTGATGTGCTCACATTTAAGACTGACGATAACGGAGCTCTCCTCTGGGCGAAAACCTATGGTGGAGCGAACGAAGAATATCCTTCCAGGATGGCGATAAGAGGTAATTCCATTTTTACCGCTGGCAGTACCGGAAGCAACGGCACACGAAGTTTTGATGTGCTCCTGTATAAAACTGCATTGGATGGTTCCGGAACTTGCTTTTCAAGAGATGCCACGTTATCGGTAAAAGCGCTTGGGGCAAAATCTCTGGTTCCTGACAATGCGAAGTCGGAGAAAATTGAACAGGGGGTTTATCCTCCAAATATGAAAAAGCCGGAAGTGCAAAATATATCAAACACCGGAAGAGAGATGACCGGTATTGGTCTTTGTAAGTAAAAAATACGCGCCATGCGCGAAACCATAAAAAAGTTTCTGTTTTCTGTGTTGCTTTTGGCAGCCTCGCAATCTGTATCGGCCAATGGTTGTACCGGTTCCTGGTTTAGCATGGTCTATTCGCCTTGGTGCAATTGCTGGCAAGTATGTGGCAACTACATCAGTGACTGCGATGAAGTGGTAAGCATCAGTTGGAATTTCGGGGACGGCACAACTGCTCAAGGAGAAAATCCTTGTCATCAGTTTCCCGGACCGGGCACTTACACTGTTACCATGACTATTGTGGCATATTGCCATAATTCGTTTTTCAATTTATTTACCAGCACATGCCACATTACTCAACAGGTGGTGGTGCCGGTCAACAATATTCCACTTACCGCAAATTTTACTTCAGACACTACCTGCTTCGGTACTGCCACTCAGTTCACTAATACGACAGTTGGGCCCGGAGGTAATAACACATATACATGGGTTTTTCCTGATGGCTCCACCAGTAATGCAGTAAGTCCATTTTATGCATTTGACAGTTGTGGTGCATTTGATGTGATGCTCATTGTGCAGAACCAAACTCCTTGTTGCAGTGTTGTTGGCAGCGACACGATTATTCAGCGCGTGTTTGTTGACTGTACCCCTTTTGCTCAGTCCAATGCGCTGGGAGAAACAGAGCCTTATATTGTGGAGAGCTTTGCCACCATCGATGTGCTTGCCGGAACCTGTGCAGGAGATACCACCAATTTTTTACTTACACCAAGCGGCCCCATCATAAACTGGCAATGGAACTTTCCTGACAGTACCACCAGCACTTCTGCTACACCTTCTTTTGTGTATTACGATTGTCCACCTGCCATAAACTACACCACTGTCAATCTTTGGACCGACCAGGGATGCCTTGGTATAATTGACTCCGTCACCGGCATATTTTGCCCGAGCAATATCGGATTAAGTTATACAGAGCCCCTATGCACCGGACAATGCAGCGCTACCGCTACCACTACACTTTCAGGAGGCACGCCTCCCTATACTGTGCAATGGAGCGACCCGCAATCACAAACTACTGCCACTGCGATAAACCTTTGCCCCGGCAACTATACTGTAACTGTAACTGACGGCAATGGTTGCACCGCCACTCCAAATCCGGTTTTAGTTACCGATTTCGCATTCCCTTTCATAGGAACCATATCTGCCGGAAGCACCATCCTTTGCTATGGCGACTATGGAGGATCTGCTGTGCTGAACATGACCGGTGGAACTTTGCCTTATGCCTTCTTCTGGGCTAATGGTGTAACCGACAGCAGTGTAACCGGGCTACAGGGAGGAAACACAAATGTGACTGCCACAGACGGACACGGATGTGTTTTTGTAGGAACCGCTTTTATATGGCAGCCCGATGAAATTGGTGCCAACATTACTACCACAAATGCAGCATGCGGTTTGTGCAACGGAAGCGCCAATGCTGAAGGCACCGGAGGTCACTACCTTTTCAATTACACCTGGTTGACTACACCACAACAATCTACTGCGTATATAGGCAACCTTTGCGCTGGAGTTTATCTGGTGGAAGTGGAGGATGCCACTGTGCCCGGGTGTCTGGATACGGTGTCGGCATTAATCAATGAAAACGGTGCACAACCTATTACTGCTACAGCTACAAATGCCACGTGCAGCAATCTTTGCGATGGTACTGCTACGGTCAATTTCATAGGCGGTTGTCTCGATCCGCCATGTACGGTGCAGTGGTTAGATTCAATGGGGACACCACTCGGTCAATCCGGCACTACTGCGACCGGCTTATGCCATGGAAGCTATCTGGTTCATGTCATCAACGGAATTGGTTGCAACTCTTACGCTCAGGTGAGTGTGAGCGTACCAAATCCAATTGTTCCCAATTTAACTACCACTGTAAACAGTTGCGGGAGCAACTGCAATGGTAGCATTACTGCTGCACCTTCAGGTGGAACTCCGCCATATAGCTTCGCCTGGCTCGATGCCGGTGGAGTTCCTATTGCCGGACAAAGCGGAGCAACCATTTTCAACTTATGTACGGGAAATTACTTTTCCCGCATTACTGATTTGAACGGATGTGTAGTTACCACTCCGGTAAGTATTTACGGAAATCCGTTTGTATCTTCTGCCTCCTCCTCTCCTGTTGCATGCAACGGCAACTGCAGCGGCATAATCACCGCGGTTAGCAGTGCAGGTACTACTCCATACAGCTACACCTTGTTGAACGCATCTGGCGGCTTAGTCTATTCAGGAAGCAGTTTTATTATGGCTAACCTATGTGCAGGCAATTACACGCTGAATGCCACTGATGCCGGAGGATGCACCGTTAGTAACCCGATCAGTGTATCGGAACCTGCGGCTTTAAGTGCTGTTACTTTACCAACCGATGCGCTTTGCTTTGGCGCATGCAACGGTAGTGCACTTGTAAATGTAAGTGGCGGCAATTCGCCTTATACTTACGAGTGGAGGAATGGCGTAGGAACACTTCTTGGAACAGGTAGTAGTGTCAGCGCGCTTTGTGCCGGTGGATATGCCGTTCAGATAACTGACAGCCTGCAATGCACTACTCCGTTTATTCCTGTAGTGGTTGGGCAACCAGCTCTGTTGTCTGATTCCATTGTAGTGATTGACCCGTATTGTGCAGGGGGGCAAGGCGCAATCGACCTGACTCCTTTTGGCGGAACAAATCCTTACACATTTAGCTGGAACAGCGGTGCCTACAACACCGAAGATATTAACGGACTCTCTTCAGGCACTTTTAGTGTGCAAATTACTGACCTTAACGGCTGCATAAAAAACGATTCGGTAACCTTCACGCTTTTACCCTTGATGACCACTACTATAACACCCCACCTATACAATGGGTACCACTTTAAATGTTTTGGAGGGGTTGATGGTGAAGTAGTGCTGGATGTAACCGGAGGTCTGCCTCCGTATACTTATTTATGGAGCGATTCTGCCGCGTCAACTTCAGATTCGATTTATGGACTTCCTCCGGGCACCTATTATGTGACCGTAACGGATGCCAATGGTTGTCAGAAACCGGATAGTGTGATGTTAAACCTGATACCTCCTCCATTTAGCATCAGCATAAACGCACAAAATTTGCGTTGTCATGCCGACAGCTCAGGCATTGCCAATGTGCTACCGGTGGGTGGAGTACCGCCTTACATTTATTACTGGAATGTGGATACCACTGAGTTTAATTCTCCGCTCACCAATATTGACACCGGAACCTATGTAGTTTATGTTTTTGACTCTGTATTCTGCCTGCGACTGGACACCGTAACCATTACTCAGCCTACTCCTCTCAGCATCACTCATACTGTTGTTAATGCTACGTGTGCCGGACTAAACAACGGAAGCATAGATATAACCGTGGGTGGTGGAACTGTACCCTACGCATTTGATTGGAATAGTGGAACATACATTACCGAAGATCTTACTGCGATAGGCGGAGGTAGTTATAGCGTATTGGTTACTGATTCGAATGGATGCACAATTACTGATTCTGCAATCGTTACGCAACCTCAGGCGATGACCCTCTCTCACTTGTCAACCGATGCGGCATGTTTCGGGGAAGCAAGTGGCAGTGTAGATTTAACTGTGACCGGTGCTGCAATGCCATCTCAATTCAATTGGAACAATGGTCAGTTCAACAGCGAAGATTTACAAAATGTAGCGGCAGGTACATACACTCTTTTGGTAACAGATAATAACAATTGCACTGCAGCAGACACCGCGCTCATCAATGAACCTCCGCAAATTACCGGAAGCAGACAGGTCAGCGTTTGTATCTCAGACAGTTTCTTTGTGGGTGGTGCATATCAAACTGCGCCCGGGGTGTATATAGATACCCTTACAGCCGCCACCGGATGCGACAGCGTTCTGTCCACCAACCTATCTTTCATAAGCGAGTTTCAATCGCAGTTTAACCAAACGATTTGCTTCGGACAATGGTTCTTTTACAACGGAGTTTATTACAGCAATGCCGGCAATTACAGCGATACGCTACAGTCTACAGCAGGGTGCGATAGTGTAGTTAGTTTTAATCTTTCCGTACTTCCCGATTTGAACCTGAGCGCTCAACCTGGAACAGCTAAGCTGCTCCTTGGTGATAGCATTACAGTTCAGATTGTGAGCAATGCTGCATCAGGAAATCTTACTTACACCTGGATTCCTTCGGAAGGATTGAGTTGTGCAGATTGTCCTTTGTCTGTAGTATCGCCTGCCGGAGATACACGTTATATCGTGATTGGCGTAGACACCAACGGATGTAGCGATACTGTGCTTGTGCCTATTTTTGTGCGAGGACCTGTAATCTTTATTCCGAACGTATTCACGCCTAATGGTGATGGTGCAAACGACTTCTTTGAAGTATTCGGAAACCTAGGACAGATAAAATATTTGTCGGTAGAGATTTTCGATCGGTGGGGTGAAAAAGTTTTTGAAAGCAACGACCACAACTTCAAATGGGATGGTACATTCAAAGGCAAACCTATGATGCCTGCAGTATTCGTATATCAAATTTCAGTTGCGTTTATTCAGAGTGATGGACCTGAAAAACTTTATAAGGGAAGCGTAACGCTGATGAAATAATCAGTTGCGCTAACTCTTATTGTATTTCGTCATCGCTCGTTCTACTCCTTCAAACATAAAACTGTTGACCGCATCGCAGGCCAGCTTCATCCGCTCCGGCAGCAGTTTGGCTTCATCGGCTGTCCACTTGCCCAGCACATAGTCTACCTGCCTTCCTTTGGCAAACTCGCTGCCAATTCCAAAGCGCAGGCGCGTATAATTACCATTGCCGAGGGTGGCATCTATATCCTTGAGGCCGTTATGCCCTCCATCGCTGCCTTTCATACGGATGCGGATGCTGCCAAACGGTATAGCTAAGTCATCAAGCACTACCAAAATATTCTGCTGCGGTATTTTCAGTTCATTCATCCAGTAGCGCACCGCCTTGCCCGATAAGTTCATGTAGGTGGTAGGCTTTATGAGGTAGACCTTTTTGCCGCGGCTTCTGTATTCAGCCAAAAAAGCCAGGCGCTCCAACGTAAAGGAAGTTTTGTGGAGTGCGGCCAGTTCATCGGCAATTTTAAAACCAATGTTGTGGCGCGTGTTTTCGTATTCCTCTCCAATGTTGCCGAGTCCGGCTATTAAAAGCTCATAGATATTGTTGCCGCTTCATTTATGGCAGCAATAGTAAAAACAAAAGAATGCCTTTCTAAATTCGGAGCATATGCAGGCTATTCACCCTGCACTATTTTTTGAGATAAGCCGAATACATCCACACCAGTTTTTCCTGAGCCCGGATGTAGTCGCTCATCAGCGCATTGGTACCCTCGTCTCCTATTTCGGCAGATCTTTCAAGCAGGTCGCGCTGCAGCGTAATTATAATTTTGAAGGAACCCAATACGTCTTCTACCGCCTTTGTGCCATCGGACACATGGTTGCTTTCCGCAATTTTTGAAAGTTTACGATACTCGGAATAGGTATGCTTGGGGGCATGACCCAGCGTTAAAATACGCTCCGCCACCTCGTCTATTTTCAGCAGCAAATCGTTGTATAACTCCTCAAACTTAAGATGCAGTTCAAAAAACTTTTCGCCTTTAATGTTCCAGTGGTATCCTCTGGCATTTTGATAAAAAATGGAATAGTTGGCCAGTAGCTCGTTGAGGCGGTCGGCCAGTTGAGAAGATTTCTTTTTATCAAGCCCAATGGCATTTAGATGTTTCATATCCGGTATATTTTACGGGCTAAGTTACATGCATTTTTGGGTAAGCATGCCTTGTTTTTTGCAGGCATAGGCACCGGGAGGGTATTTTGCAATATCAGGGCAGGGCATTTTATAGCGGCTATCAGCAAAAAGGCCCCTGCTATCAGGGACCTTGCATCACAAAGGGTAAAGATTACAGGATTAGAACATAAACGAATGCGGACATCCGCCCGGCATAAAAATGGGGAACATCCGATAGTTTTTACCCCAAAACACCAAAGCCCCCTTGCGGAGGCTCTGATGAAACACCAAATTTCTAACCATTAAAAAACACTATAGTACCCGCTGCTCCACCACATCGCTCGGGTTGCCATCGCCCACACTGTTGATGGCAAACACCTTCATGTAATACATGGTGCCGGGTTCCAGATTCTCAAAGACAAAACTGCTGCGGGTGGTTTTGTCCATGATGGCTTCCTTAAAGTTGTAGATGTCTTTAGAAGCCTGCACCACATAGATGTCGGCATTGCTGACTGCCTTCCAGCGCAGCTTTATTTTGCCATTGCCCAAGGCCTCGGCCCGCAGATTAGCCACCTGCACAGGTAACTGAGGAGCCGAAGGTTCTTTGCGCAGCTCAAAGCCTGCGCTCTGAATCTTTTCGGCATCGCCATTGCTGGTGAGCTGCACATAATAGCTGAGGGTGCGGATATACTCCTCCACCTGCGCCACCACCGCATTGCGGTGCGGTATTTTGGCCTTGTTGCCGCTGTTGACATCGTCTATGGCCTGCTCCAGTTCATCGGCTGCTGCCTGCAACACCGGGAGTGTGGGCTCCGGTGTAGTGAAGTTGGCATTGCCGGTGAGCATTTGAATGTGCATGCGCAAACGCGCCAGCAACTTCTCGGGCGTGGTAGCCTTTTTTAAACCGAGCCTTAGTATAAAGAGCATCATGACATTGGGCACTATGACCCCCTTCTTTTGAGGCGCGCGTGGGCGTCTTT